>DATFNZ010000164.1:0-14504 GCA_035266085.1 Thermoanaerobaculia bacterium | reverse complement strand
AAGCAGCAGATCGTGCGCTACGACATCGAGGAGACGCTCGAGCTGACGGACGGCGAGCGCGGACTCTTCTCCAGCCTCCTGGAGCGCTGGGCCGGCGAGGCGCGGGTGGCAATCCTCTCGGACTACGGCTACGGCGCCGTCGAGCCGGGGATGCTCCCCCGGGTGCGCGCCACTCTCGGCGAAGAAGCGATGCTGCTCGCCGACAGCCGCTACCGGCTGGACGAATTCGCCGGGCTGGACGGCGCCACCCCCAACGAGGAGGAGGCCGAAACGCTGCTCGGCTCCACGATTGATCACGATACGGACCATGACGATCCGGACCGCCTGGAGGAGGCCGGCCGCCGGCTGCGCGAGAGGCTGCGAGCCCGGTTCCTCCTGATCACCCGGGGCAGCCGGGGGATGAGCCTGTTCCAGCCCGGCGCCTCGGCCCATCTGCCGGTCTCGGGCACCGACCAGGTGGCGGACGTCACGGGCGCCGGCGATACGGTGATCGGCACGTTCGCGCTCGCCCTCGCCGCCGGGGCGGACCCCGTGGAGGCGGCGCTGCTCGCCAACTACGCGGGCGGCGTCGTGGTGATGAAGATGGGCACGGCCACCTGCTCCCCCGAGGAGCTCAAGCGGGCGATCGAGACCGACCGCCGCCCCCTGGAGGAGCTGCGATGGGGCTGATCCTGACCGTGCCCGAGCTGCGCCAGCGGCTCGCGGAGCTGAAGGCCCGGGGCAAGAAGGTCGCCTTCGCCAACGGTCACTTCGATCTGCTGCACGTCGGGCATCTGCGCTATCTCCGCGACGCCCGGGCCGAGGGGGACGCGCTGATCGTAGCCATCAACGACGACCCGTCGGTCGCGCGCTTGAAGGGCCCCGGCCGGCCGGTCGTGCCCGCCGCCGAGCGGGCCGAGCTGCTGGCGGCCCTGGAGCCGGTGGATTTCGTGGTGGTCTTCGAGGGCGACTCCCCCGCTCCCCTGCTGGCGGACCTGAAACCGGACGTCCACTGCAAGGGAACCGATTACGGCTCTCCCGAACGGGTGCCCGAGTACGAGACCGTCCGCGCCTACGGCGGCCGCACGGCCCTGGTGGGAGATCCGAAGGATCATGCGACGAGCGATCTGATCTCGAAGGTGAAGGCGCTTCCCTCACCCCCTAGCCCCCTCTCCCGGCCTCCCTCCCCCCGACCGGGAGAGGGGGAACATTGAGGATCCTCATCGTCCGCACCAGCGCGCTAGGCGACGTCATCCATGCCTTGCCGGTACTCACGGCTCTACGGCGTCATCTTCCTGAGGCAAAGATCGGCTGGGTTATCGAAGAAGGGATGGCGCCGGTGCTCGCGGGTCATCCGGACCTGGACGAGCTCATTCCGGTGCGGCTGCGCCAGTGGCGCCGGCTCTCCGCCGGGGGAATCCGCGAGCTGGGCAGCTTCTTCTCGGCCCTCGACCGGTTCGCCCCCGAGGTGGTGCTCGACCTGATGGGGAACCACAAGGCCGGCGTGATCTCCGCCCTTACCCTGGCTGACCGGCGGATCGGCTTCGCCCGGCGCCATCGCCGCGAGCCGTCCTCCGCCCTCTGGATCAGCCAGCCGGTGGTGCCCCGGGGGACGCACGCCGTGGACCGCATGCTCTCGCTCCTGGATGGCCTGGAAATCCCCCCGGAGCCGGCGGACTTCGGCCCGGAGAAGCTGTTCCGGGAGGAGCCGGCGGCGGAGGCGGGAACGCCGACGCCGTACGTCCTCCTCCATCCCGGGGCCGGCTGGGCCAACAAGCGCTACCCTCCGGCCTGGTGGGGAGAGGCGGCGCGGCTCCTTCATGAGCGCACGGGCTTGCCGACCTGGGTGGCGGCGGCCCGCGGCGAGGAGGAGCTGGCGGCCGGGGTCGAGGCGGCCGGCGGGGGCGCCGTCCGGACGGTGCCGGCCCCGGACCTGCCGACGCTCGCCGCCCTGATCCGCCGGGCGCGCCTGATGCTCGGCGGCGACACCGGCCCCACCCACCTGGCCCAGGCCCTGGGTACCCCGGTGCTCATGCTGATGGGCCCCACCGATCCGGACCGCCATGGCCCCTACGGCGCTCCGGAGCGCGCCCTCTACAAGCGGCTGGCGTGCAGCTTCTGCTACCAGCGGCTCGACGAGGCCAAGGCCTGCCTGCTGGAGATCCCGCCGCGCCGCGTGGCGGAGCGGGCGGCAGAGCTGGTGAGGCAATAGCCAAATTCCCATGGGCCAGTGCGTTGACCCCCTTTCCCACCGGCTGGTAGACTGCGCTACGTTTCAGACTCACAGGGAGCTCTCTCCCACCCGATGGACGGGCCGTATCCGGCCCGAGAGGTGATTCGCATGGCACCACCCCCGGAAGCCGTACGCCGGCCGCAGGCACAACAAGCGAACCTCCCTGACAAGCTCGGGGAGCTGCTGGTGCGAACCAACCGCGTCAGCCAAGCGCAGCTCAACGAGGCTCTGGCGCTCCAGAAGGACCAGGGCGGCCGTCTCGGCACCAACCTGGTCAAGCTCGGGTACATGAGCGAGAAGCAGCTCGTCGAATCCCTCTCGCAGCACTTCAAGGTCCCCTCGGTCGATCTCAACGGCATGGAGATCGACGACGCCGTCATCAAGATCATCCCGGCCGACATCGCCCGCAAGTACACCATCCTGCCGGTCGCCAAGGCGGGCGCCACGATCACGGTGGCGATGATCGATCCGACCAACGTCTTCGCGATGGACGACGTGAAGTTCATGACCGGCTACAAGGTCGAGCCGGTCGTGGCGTCGGAGACGGGGATCCGCATCTCCATCGACCGCTACTACGGCTCGACCCACGCCATCGAGCTGAAGAAGGTCATGGAGGACCTGTCGGAGGAGTCGGGGAGCGACCTGGAGGTCCTGGAGGAGGAGGAGGACCTCGACCTCGCGACCCTGGAGGAGGAGTCGGAGCAGGCGCCGGTGGTCAAGCTGGTCAACCTGATCCTGACGGACGCCATCAAGCGCGGCGCCTCGGACATCCACATCGAGCCTTACGAGAAGGAGTACCGGGTCCGCTACCGGATCGACGGCATCCTCTACGAGATGATGCACCCGCCCCTGAAGCTCAAGGAGGCCATCACCAGCCGCTGCAAGATCATGGCGAGGCTCGACATCGCCGAGAAGCGGCTGCCGCAGGACGGGCGCATCAAGATCAAGACCAAGATCTCCGGCAAGACCAAGGACCTCGACTACCGCGTCTCCGTGCTGCCCACGCTGTTCGGCGAAAAGATCGTCATGCGCTTGCTCGACAAGGACAAGCTCATGCTCGACATGGCGAAGCTGGGCTTCGAGGCGGAGTCGCTGCGCAAGTTCGAGTACGCCATCCTGAAGCCGTACGGCATGGTGCTGGTCACCGGCCCCACGGGCTCGGGCAAGACGAACACGCTCTACTCGGCCCTGCAGCGCATCAACACGCCCGAGGTCAACATCATGACCGCCGAGGACCCCGTCGAGTTCAACCTCGCCGGCATCAACCAGGTCCAGACGCGGGAGCAGATCGGCCTCAACTTCGCGGCGGCGCTGCGCTCGTTCCTGCGCCAGGACCCGAACATCATCCTGGTGGGCGAGATCCGCGACTTCGAGACCGCCGAGGTGGCGGTCAAGGCCGCCATGACGGGCCACCTCGTGCTCTCGACGCTGCACACCAACGACGCCCCCTCCTCGATCAGCCGCCTGATGAACATGGGCATCGAGCCCTTCCTGGTGGCGACCTCGGTGCACATGATCGTGGCCCAGCGCCTGGTGCGCCGCACCTGCACCTTCTGCAAGGAGCCGCTGGAGGTGCCGGCCCCGGCCCTCGTCCAGGCCGGATTCTCGGAGCACGAGTCGCGCACGCTCAAGCTGTTCAAGGGGCGCGGCTGCGACCGCTGCAGCAACACCGGCTACAAGGGCCGCGTCGGCCTCTACGAGGTGCTGGAGATCGACGACGACATGCGCGAGATGATCCTCTCCGGCGCCAGCGCCTTCGAGCTGCGCCAGAAGGCCGTCCAGGCCGGCATGATGACGCTGCGCGGCAGCGGCCTGCAGAAGATCCGCGAGGGCATGACGACCGTCGACGAGGTCGTGCGCGAGACGGTGCTGTAGGCCTTGGAAGCCCCGGTCGTCGTCACCGCCGAAGGCCCCGTCCGCATCTTCCGGATTCACCGCCCGTCCGCCCGCAACGCGATCGACGCCCGCACCGCCCGCACCCTGCGGGAGGTCTGGCGCGCTTTCGACCGCGACCCGGAGGCGCGGGTCGGCATCCTCACCGGCGGCGACGAGGTGTTCTCCGCCGGCGCCGATCTCCGGGACCTCGAAGCCCTGGCCGAAGATGCCCTGAGCGAGCATGGCCCGCTCGGCTTCACCCGCCTCGCCGTCTCCAAGCCCACGATCGCCGCCGTCTCAGGGTACTGCGTGGCCGGCGGCCTCGAGCTCGCCTGCTGGTGCGACCTGCGGGTCGCCGACGAGACGGCCGTCTTCGGCTGCTTCGAGCGGCGCTTCGGCGTCCCCCTGATCGACGGCGGCACCCAGCGCCTACCCCGCATCGTCGGGCTCGGCCGGGCCCTGGACATGATCCTCACCGGCCGCCCCGTGCGCGCCCACGAGGCCCGGGCGATGGGGCTGGTGAGCGAGGTGGTCGCCCAGGGGCAGGTGCTGCGCCGGGCCCTGGAGATGGCCCACGCCATCGCCGCCTTCCCTCCCACCTGCCTGTGCAACGACCGCCGGGCGGTCTATGAAGGGCTCGGACGGCCGCTCGAGGAAGGCCTGAAGCTCGAAGCCGGGCTCGGCGCCGAGACTCTGGCCTCCGGCGAGCCCGCCGCGGGAGCCAGGGCCTTTCAGGAAGGCAAGGGACGGGGCGGGACCTTCGGGTAGAGCTCGCCGGCCATCCCCTCCGAGCCGAGGACCGCCAGGGCCGAGGCGCCGAGCCGCAGGTAGGCGATCCACAGCACGTCCGCCAGGAGCAGGTGGAGGACCTGCATCCAGACCGGCGCCAGCAGCAGCACGTTCACCGCCCCGGCCAGGATCTGGAGGAAGACGAGACCGCCCGTCCACCAGGCGAACCGGGAGGTCTCCTCTCCCAGCCGGCTCTTCAGCAGACGCAAAGACAGGTACACCGCGAGCACCCCGGCCGCGATGGCGATGCCGGGATGGAACAGCCGCAGCCGGATCAGCAGGTGGGCCGTCGGCGAGAGGTCCTGCTCCAGGGCATGGGCGAGCGAAGTGGCCGGGAACAGCGTGTCTCCCAGGGCGGCGATGGCGCCGCTGACGCCGGAGAGCAGCAGGCCGACGACACCCAGGACGAGGCCGCCGCCGAGGAGCCCCTGGCCGCGCAGGCGGAACGGCGCCCCGCCGGCCGCGAAGTGGGCGGTCAGGGTGAGGGCCGCGAGAAGGAGGAAGGTATTGAGCAGATGGGTGGCCATGAACAGGGCCCGAGCCATGGACTGGTTGTCCGCCACCATCTCGAAGAGCACCAGCCCCGCTCCGACGGCGGCCTCGCTGAGGATGAAGAGCAGAGAGATCACCGCCGCCTTCCGGGCCGCATGACCTCGCGGCCGGCCCCGGAAGGCCCACACCACGAGTCCAACCACCAGCATGAGGGCGACGCCGCTGGTCAACCGGTGGGAAAACTCGATGACCGTCGCGACGCTGGGCGCCCGCGGCACCATCACGCCGTTGCACAGCGGCCAGTGGCTGCCGCACCCGGCGCCGGAGCCGGTGGCCCGCACGATCGCTCCCCAGAGGACGACGGCGACGTTGTAGGCGAGGGTGATCCAGGCGTAGCGGGTGAAGCGGTCCATGGGGGGATGATAACCCTCCGTCACTCCTCGAAGCTCCACGTCCTCACCTCCCACTCCCCGCCCTCGATGGCGAGAGCGCCCAGGTAGCCGTCGGCGGGGCGGAGGTGGCGGAAGACCCAGCGGGCGGCCCGCTCGGCGTCGCCTTCGAGGGTGAGCATGCGCGGCGGCTCTCCCGGCGCGAGGGTGACGTCGAAGGAATCGAGGGGGGCCGCGAGCCCCTCCCCCACCGCCTTGAGGTAGGCCTCCTTGCGTGTCCAGCAGTTGAAAAAGGCCTCCTCCTTGGGAGCGGGGAGGCCGCGCAGCACCTGCCGCTCGCTCTCCGAGAAGAAGCGCTCCGAGATCTGCTCGCAGTCCGGCATCTGGCGCAGGAGCTCGACGTCGACGCCGATCTCGCGGCCGAGCACGAAGCCCGCCAGGGCCAGCTCATCGGAGTTGGAGAGGTTGAACTGCAGGCCGCCGGCGTCGAGCGGCGGCGCCAGGAAGGGCTTGCCGCGGGGGCCGTAGGAGAACCCGACCCGCTCCGGCCGGGTGCCGGTGTAGGCGGCGAGCAGCGTGCGCAGGGCTCCCCGCCCCACCACGTACTGCCGCCGGTGCTTGTCGAAGCGGAAGCGGTTCGCCCGCTCCCATTCTTCCGGGGCGAGGCAGCGGCCCAGACGCTCCACCTGCTCGGGGGAGGGATCGAGACGGATGGACCAGACGTCGATCTCGCCCGGCCTCAGCTCCAGGCCCGCGCCAGGGGAGCGAGGAGGGAAACCGCTCACCAGGTGCGGGGGAGCGCCGTGGACGCGATCTCGGCCAGGTCGCGCGATACGGCCTCGAGGACGAGGTCCTTGGAGCCGTGAATGAAGAAGTGGTCCCCCGGCAGCATGCGCATCCTGAAGCGGCCTCGCGTGTGGTCCTGCCAGGCCGCCACGTCCTCGCGGGTGACGTCCTCGTCGCCGAGGCCGCCGAAGGCGGAGATCCCGAAGTCGAAGGGCTCCTCTTCGGTGTAGGGGTAAGTCTCGTTGACGGCGAAGTCGGCCCGCAGGATGGGGATGAGGAGGTTCATGAGCTCCGCGTGCTGCAGCACCTCTTCCGGCGTGCCGTTGAGCTCCTTCAGCTTGACCAGGAACTCCGGCTCGGGCAGATCGTAGATCGGCTCCTCGCGGGCGGGCATCTGCGGCGCCCGGCGTCCGGAGACGAACAGGTGGAGAGGCTGGGCCTGCCCGCGCCGGCGGAGCTCGCGCGACACCTCGAAGCCGAGCATCGCGCCCATGCTGTGCCCGAAGAACACGAACGGCAGGTTCATGTAAGGCTGCAGCGCTTCCACCGCCGCCTGGACCATGGGCCCGCTGCGGTCGAACGGCTTGTCGCGCATCCGGCTCTCCCGGCCGGGGAACTGCACGGGGCAGACCTCGATGTCGGCGGGCAGCAAAGCCCCCCAGCCGCGGTAGATGGAGGCGCCGCCCCCCGCGTAGGGGAAGCAGAACATCCGCATCCGCGCACGGGGGTTCACCTCGCGGTAGGCCAGCCACCGCTCTGCAGGATTGCCGCTCGGTCTCACGATGGGATCAGTTGGCTTCCTGGCCCGTCTGCCGGTTGCGCTCCATCTCTTCCATCTTCTTGCGGAGCGAGAGGGGACGCATGTCGGTCCAGACTTCCTTGATGTAGTCCAGGCACTCCTGCTTCGGGCCGCTCTTGCCGACGTCGGTCCAGCCGAGGGGGTTCTCGCGGTGGGCCGGCCAGATCGAATACTGCTCTTCGTGGTTCATGACCACCTTGTAGATCGTGGTGTCTTCTTTGTCTTCCCAACTCATTGGAGGTCTCTCCTTGGTTCGATGAATTTTCTGCCCGTGGGCATTTGAGTCACCAGTCGGACGGAATCGCTCTTCCTCTTAAGTGCCGGGAACGACGAATGTGGGACATTCCCCTCACCCGGCCTCCAACTCCCCGGCCAAGGGGAGCTTAACATAGGGTCATACGGCCGCCGCCCGCGCCCTGCCCAGCGCCGCGACGAGGGCGTCGACGTCCTCGGGCGCCGTCCGGTGGTTGGTGATGCAGGCGCGCAGGGCCGGCCCCACCTCCCCCAGCACGGCGGTGCTGAGCCACGCCTCGCCCGAGGCGACCACGGCCGCCGCCACGCGCTCCAGAAACGCCGCCGAGCGCCCGTCGGGCCCCGAGTCCACGAAGCAGACCACGGGCAGGGGGGTGTCGTTCACCAGGACCCAGCCCTCCTCCCGGAGCCGCTCGCGCAGCCGGTTGCCCAGGGCGACCTGCCGGCGGATCGATTCCTCGTACCCCGCCCAGCCGGCGACGGCCAGCGACAGGAAGACCTTGAGGCCGATGAACCGGCGCGACCACTGCATCGAGTGGGCGTAGGGGTCCGCCACCGGCAGGGCGGCGCCGTCGCGGGGCATGTAGCCCGCGGCCACCCGGAAGGTCCGCTCCAGGATGCCGGGGTGGCGGGTGATGTACATGCCCGCGCCCATGGGCACCGACAGCCACTTGTGGGCGTCGAAGGTGATGGAGCTGGCGCGGGCCGTCCCCTCGAGCAGGGGCCGCAGCTCCGGCACCAGGGCCGCGGCCCCGCCCCACGCCGCGTCGACGTGCAGCCAGAGCCCGCCCTCCTCGTCCGCCACCCGCGCGAGGTCGGCGACCGGATCGACCACGCCCGCGCTCGTCGAGCCCACGGTGGCGACGACCATGAAGGGCGCCAGCCCCGCCTCGCGGTCCTCGCGGATGCGGTCGGCCAGATCCTCAGGGATCATGCGCAGGCGGGAGTCCACCCTCACCTCCCGCACCGCCTCGGTGCCGAGCCCGGCGAGGCGGGCCGCCTTGAGGAACGAGTGATGGGCCTGCGGCGACACGTAGAGCACGGGCTGGCTGCGCAGCGCCATCATCCCGCGGCGGCCGACCTCGGGGAAGGCGCGGGTGACCGCCGTCGAGAGGGCCGTATGGTTCGCCTCGGCGCCGCCCGAGGTGAAGGTGCCCTCGGCCCGCGCCGGATCGAAGCCGAAGCGCCCCGCGAGCGCCCGGATCAGGTGCTGCTCGACCTCCGCCGCCAGCGGGCTGTGGCTCCAGGCCGCGAGCTGCGGGTTGAAGGCCGCCACCAGCGCGTCGGCGGCGATGCCCATGGTCGCGGGGGCGGGGTTGAACAGCCCGAAGTAGCGCGGATGGGGCGTGTGCACCTGCCATTTCCACAGACCCCCGACCGCGAAGTCGAGCGCCTCGAAGGGCGGCACCGGCCGCTCGAAGTCGAACGGCGCCAGCGCCCGCCGGATCTCCTCGAAGTCGAGCTCCGGCGCCACCCGCGCCTCCCCGACCTCCGCCGCATATCTCTCGATGGCCTCGGCCAGGCGGCGCCACAGCTCGCCCCGGGTCTCGGCGTCCAGCGTCAGCATCGTCTTCTCCTTCGGGACCGGGGATTACCGGCCCCGCCAGATCTTCCAGCGGTCCACCACCTCTTCGCCGCGGACCACCGCGTACTCGTCGAACTGCGCCGCCGTCAGGCAGGAGTGGTTGGGCAGGATGCGCACCCGCGATCCCACGGGCCGGGGAGCGCTCAGGATGCCATGCTCCTGCGACAGGGAGACCAGCCGCGCCTCGGCGTCGAGGGCCCCCGCCTCGTAGTCGGCGAACACCTCCCCCATCGTGGCCCCCGGCCCAGGGTCCTTGGACAGCGCCAGCGCCCCCGCGTCGACCACCGACCGGCTGTCCCCAGGACGGCAGGAGACGACGCTCGACAGCACCGTCACGGCGCAGTCCCGCACGGCGCACGAGCCGATCGCCACCTGGCTGAAGTCGTGGAAGCAGTAGTTGCCCGGCCGCACCTCCGTGACGCCGTCCAGGCGCTCCACGGTCGACATCGCGGGAGTGGAGCCGATGCTGACCCCCGGCACCTCGATGCCCGCCTCCCGCAGCCGCCCGGCGAAGCCCACCATGACGCTGCGCTCCTGCTCGGCGACGGCGGCGGCCGCCTCCCGGCTCCGCGCGTCGTAGGCGTGCCCGGAGTGGGTGAGCAGGCCGTCGAAGATCAGCGTGGCCGATCCGGCAAGCCGCCGGGCGAGCTCGACGGCCAGGGGCGACTCGGGATCGACCCCGGCGCGATGGTAGCCGCAGTCCACCTTGAGCCAGACGTGCAGGGGAAGCCCCAGCCCTTCCAGGGCCTCGACCGCCTCCGGCGAATCGGCCACGAGCCGCAGGGTCATCCGTTCCGCCAGCTCCCGGACCTCGTCCAGCCGGGTGAGGATCACGGGGAAGGCCCAGGTCGCGTCGTCGTAGCCGTGGTCGGCGAAGACCCGCGCCTCGTAGAGGGTGGAGACCGTCACGCCGGTGATCCCCAGGGCCTTCTGGAGCCCGGCGACCTCGGGCGACTTGTGGGTCTTGATGTGCGGACGCATCGCCACCCCGAAGCCGGCGGCCCGCTCGGACATGCGGTGGAGGTTCCGCTCCAGGACGTCGAGGTCCAGCAGCAGCGCCGGGGTCGGGAGGTCGTGAATCGAGGTCATGTGCACCTTCCTTGGTCAGGGCCGACGATCATAGAGCAGGCGCGGTCCGCCCCCAAGACTCCGTTAAGATGCGCCCATGGCCGCTTCCCCGAGCCGTCTCGCGCCCTGTCCCAAAAACCCGAACTGCGTCTCCACCCAGGCGCCGGAAGGGTCCTCGAAACGCATGGACCCGATCCCCTACGCGGGGACCCTGGCCCAGGCCCGGCAGAAGATGCTTCAGGTATTACGCGACTACCCGCGGACCCGGATCGTCCAGGAGGAGCCCGGCTACCTGAAAGCGGAGTGCCGCTCCCGGCTGTTCCGTTTCGTCGACGACGTCGAGATCCTTTTCGACGACGGGGCGAAGCAGATCCATTTCCGCTCCGCCTCCCGCCTGGGCCGCAAGGACTTCGGCGTCAACCGCGAGCGGATGGAACGGCTCCGGGCCGCCTTCCTGGCCGCCGGAGCCGGATGAAGGTTTACGAGCTCCGCACCCGTGTCCGTTTGCCCCGGCCGCGGCGCGAGGTGTTCGAGTTCTTCGCCGATGCCGGCAACCTTCAGGCGATCACCCCGCCCTGGCTCCACTTCCGGATCCTCACACCGCCGCCCATCGAGATGCGTCAGGGGGCGCTGATCGAGTACCGTCTCCGCCTGCACGGCATCCCGATCCGCTGGCGGACCCGGATCACCGCCTGGGAGCCGCCCCGCCGCTTCGTGGACGAGCAGATCCGCGGCCCCTACCGCCTCTGGATCCATGAGCACACCTTCGAGGAGGATGGGGACGGGACGATCATGGAAGACCACGTCCGCTACGCCGTGCCCTTCGGATGGCTGGCGGACCGGCTGCTGGTGGCCCGGGATCTCAGGGCGATCTTCGGCTATCGGGAAGCGCGGATGCGGGAGCTGCTCGCCGGTGTGACGACCGGTCCGTGACGATTCCCCTCGCGAGGGGGATGACGCCCCTCGTGAGGGGAAGAGCGCCCCTCCGGAGGGGCGTGCTCCCCTCGCGGGGGGAATGGCGCCCCTCGTGAGGGGGACGATGCCCCTCGTGAGGGGAGAGCGCCCCTCGCGAGGGGAACGATGCCCCCCGAAAGGGGAGAGCGCCCCTCGTGAGGGGAACGACGCCCCTCGCGAGGGGAACGGAACGACGCCCCTATTCAGGCAGGACCAGCCGCCCGGTGGCGGGATCGAAAAGTGGAATGCTCTCTCTCCGGAACCCGAACGCCTCGTAGATACGCTCGATCAGACGATAGCCACAGCGGTCAGGCGCCGCCTCGATCTCCTCAAAGGGGAAGGCAAGGGGCTGGACCAAGACGAAATCGTCGGCGTCAAAAGCTACCCAGGATCTGTGCCACGCCCCGGGCATTCCTGGCCGCAGCTCCCACCCTTTCAGACCCGAGATCGCGAGATCGGTAACGACTGCGTCCTTGGGCTGAAGATGCTCCCCATAGATTGAACGAGCAATCCGGAAGGTAGATACGACATACTCCAGGAGAACCGGTGGCCAGATTTGGTTCGGATTTCCCCTCCAGTGGAGCGATTTCAGAGGCGCTGAAAATACCAGGCCGCCATCTCTGCGGATCTCCACCTCTAGGAGCTCCTTAGGATCGGTGACGAGCTTTCCCGGGAGAATTCGTGGCCTGTACTCGAACCTGGAAAAGTTCCAGCCCGACGGACGGTTTTGGGTCCTGCGTGGATCCTGGAGGAACTCTTCATAGCGTGGATTCTGGATATCCAGGGAGACCAGAGCAGCAGGCTCCATGCTCAGCCAGAAACGCTCGGCACCAGCCTTGAGGACTGAGTTCCGCTCTTCAAGCACCTTGGCTTCGGCTCGCTCCAAGGCTTCGCGGTTGACCTGTGGCCCGCGGAAAAAGATCTCCTCCCTCGCCATCGGCCTGATCCGGTCGCCCACCCGAATCACGAAATGCCGTCCACCCTTTCTCAGGAAAGCGTAGGGTTTACGGGCCGGGTTCGGACTGACGACGATCCGCAAAACGGTGCCCTCCCCTTCATCCACACTCTTCACGCTCACCTCGCCACCGGATACGGGAGGCTCGATCGTGTCCACCAGGAAGTCCAGGAGCCGCCGCTCCTCGGTCCCGGGATCGGAAACAGGCTCCACGGCCACCGCCCGTCCCCCTTCCTCCCGCAGCCCGACCCACACGTCCCCTCCTTCGGCGTTGAGCATCGCCACCACCTCACGGGCGATCTTCTCGGGCTCCTTGAGGGCTTCGGCCCCCTTGAATTCCAGCCTCTGATCCTCTTTCTTGCCCAATGGGATCAAGCCGCTCACGAAAAACCTCCTTGGAGACAGGCGACCGGGTCGAGCAGGAACCGCTGCAGCGCGACCGCTTCCACTCCTTCAGCCGTCTCCTCGATGACGCCGCCATGGATGAGGAGCCGGCGGTCCGCCCCCAGTTCCTTCGCCGCTCTGCGGAGACGCTCCGCCTTGTCGGCCCTCAGCCGCGGCCCGCTCGTCACCTCGACCGCGACGACACCCCCGGCCCCCTCGAAGACGAAGTCGATCTCCAGATCCTCCCGGTGCCTGAAGTAGGTCAGCCGCCCCTCCAACTGCCGTGCCGCTTCCCGGAGATGACGGAACACCGCCGCTTCGAAGGCTCTCCCCCGGACGTTGGGGTCCTGAACGGGCAGAGGCGCGAAGGCGGCCACCAACCCCGGATCGGCGGCGAAGATCTTGGATTTGGACCGCAGGCCCGCGGCGGCGTTGCGGTTGAAACGGTCCAGCGGGGACACCAGGAGAGTGTCGGCCAGGAGACGGGACCAGTCGCGGACCGAACGGGCGTCGGCGCCCAGGTCCCGCGCCCGGGCCTCGGCGTTGAACTCCGCGCCGGAGTCCTGGAGGAGATAGACGAAGAGATCCTTGACCCTCTCCACGTCCACCCCCAGCCCGGAAAGGTCGCGCAGGATCGCCCGCTCCGCGATGTCGCTCCGCAGCCGCCGACGGACTTCAGGGAAGTCATCGCTCAGCACGTATTCGGGGAAGCCCCCGAGGGCCAGGTAGCGCTCGTGAAGGTTGGGAGCGAGCCGCAGGACCTTCTCCACGTCCTGCTCGGGGCCGCCATGGAGCTGCACGAACTCGCGAAAGGTGAGTCCCTCGATGTAGATCTCATCCCACCGGCCCTGACCGGATTCCTGGGTGCCGTCGCGCAGGAGCCTGGCCGCCGAATCGGTCGCCACGATCCGGCCGACCCTGGCATCCACGGCCCGCTTCAGCCAGAGATCCCACTTGGGAGCGCTCCGGATCTCGTCGAACAGGAAGACTCGCGGATATTCGGCGCTCACCCCCACCGGCAGCGCCTCGACCACCTCGTGGGCCATGATCTCGCCCGTGATCCGCTCATCCGAGAAGTCGAAGTAGGTGAGGTTCTGGGCCGGCAGCCCCTCCGCCAGGAGGTCGTCCGCCAGTTGGAGCAGGAGCACCGTCTTGCCGACCTGCCGGGGCCCGAGAAGGACTGTCGCCCTCCGGTCATCCATACGGAGGATGCGGTTCAGGATCTTCGGCTGGAGCTCCCGCCGGACGGGGTATCCCCGGGCCCGGCGGATCGCGCCGTCCCGCCACCACGGATTCTGGTCCTGAAGGAGATCAGCCAGGATCATCTCAATGCCCCCTCCAGCCCATAATAACAGCACTGGGATGCTCCTCCCTAGAGACATCCGCCGGCGAGCCGTCGCGTGAGGCTAGGCCTAGCCAACTGTACGACACTTGTAATACACTATCCGTATAAGAAACCCAGAGAGACCTGACTGGGAACGCGGGATGCCCCCGGCACCCCTAGCCGGGAGAGCTGCGCCTGCTGATCCAGAGGATCGAGAGCCGAAATGATCGAGATGGCGAACATCACCAAGACCTACGCGGACGGCCTGGAGGCGCTCAAGGGCGTGTCTCTGGAGCTGGACCGGGGGATGTTCGGCCTGCTCGGCCACAACGGGGCGGGCAAGACGACGTTCCTGTCGATCCTGGTGCTGGGGCTGGAGCCCACGGCGGGGCGGCGGGTCTATGACGGTCTCGACGCGGCGTCGCGGCGGGCTCGCGCGGAAATCCGCCGGCGGATCGGCTATCTGCCGCAGGACTTCAACCCCATCGGCCACCTGACGGGCCGGGAGTACCTGGCGCACTGCGCCCGGCTGCGCGAGGTGCCGCTCGAGCGGGCGGCGCTGCGGCGGCGGGTCGCGGAGCTGGTCGAGGCCGTGGGGCTCGAGCGGGCGGCGGACCGGCGGGCGGGCGAGTACTCCGGG
>DATFNZ010000163.1:0-5459 GCA_035266085.1 Thermoanaerobaculia bacterium | reverse complement strand
GCCTTGCAGGCGTCTCCGAGGCAGGTTGGACGACGCGAATAACACGGGTTTCCCGCGGGGCGCCTCTTCGATCCGGCGTCTCGACGGTATAAAGCCATGGTGCCTGCCCAGAGACGCCTGCAAGGCGTCTCTACAGTGGGGCAGGAACTACTTTCGAGACACCCTCTTAGACAAACCTCTCCCTCTTCTCCCGGTGCGGGAGGGGGGAGGGGTCGGGAGAAGAGGGCCGGGGTGATGAGGGCGGCCCAAAATCTGCATCTCCCCCGGCGGCACGTTTTTTCGCCTCCGGAGGAGATCACCATGCGATCCGCGGTCCTGCTCGAACCTCGCCGTTTCGATATCGATTCGATGGAACCCCCCGCGCCGGGCGAGGGGGAGATCGTCCTCAAGGTGCTCGGCTGCGGGGTGTGCGGCTCCGACATGGGGCCTTGGAAGGGACTTCAGGGTCTCGAGTACCCGATGCCGCCCGGCGCTCCCGGGCATGAGGTGTTCGGCACGGTCGAGACGGTCGGGCCGGGGGTGACGGGGCTTGCGGCCGGCGATCCGGTGACGGCTCTCTCCTATCGGGCCTACTCCGAGTACGACCTTGCGAAGGCCGCCGACGTCGTGCCGCTCCCGCCCGCCCTCGCGGGACGCGTGGTGCTGGGCGAGCCCGTGGCGTGCGCCGTCAACGTCTCCCGCCGCGCCGGGGTGGCGGAGGGGGACGTGGTGGTGCTCCTCGGCACCGGGTTCCTCGGCTCCCTGATCCTGCAGCTCCTGCGAGCCCCGGGCGCGCCGCGGCCGTCCAGGGTCCTGACCGTCTCCCGTCATCGGCTGTCGCCGGACATGGCCGGGCTTCTCGGCGTGGACGAGTCCCTCACCTATGAGGACGACGTCCACGGCCGGGTGGGCGCGGCGACGGGGGGCAACATGGCGGACGTGGTGATCGAGGCCACGGGCAAGCAGCGGCCGCTCGACCTCGGCGCCGAGCTGACCCGGGTGCGGGGCCGCCTCATCGTGGCCGGCTACCATCAGGACGGCCCCCGCACGGTCAACATGCAGCTCTGGAACTGGCGGGGGATCGACGTCATCAACGCCCACGAGCGCGACCCCCAGATCTACAAACGGGGGATGGAGGAAGGCGTCCGGCTGCTGGCCGAGGGCGCGCTCAACTTGGCGCCGCTCATCACCCACACCTTCCCGCTCACGGAGATCAACCGCGCCTTCTCGACGGCGGAGGAGCGGCCGGAAGGGTTCCTCAAGTCGGTCGTGATGCCGGGAGCCCAGGCTTGAGCGCGCCGCGTCTCGGCTTCGTGGGCCTCGGCTGGATCGGCGCCATGCGCCTCCAGGCCGTGGCCGAGGCGGGGGCCGGAGAGGTGGCGGCGCTCTGCGAGGCCGTCCCGGACCGGCTGGCGGAGACGGGCAACGCCCATCCCCAAGCGGCCCGCTTCTCGGATTTCGAGGGCCTGATCGAGCGGGCCGGAGAGCTGAACCTCGACGGCCTCGTCATCGCCACTCCCAACGCCCTCCACGCGCCGCAGACCCTGGCGGCCCTGGACCGGGGCCTCGCCGTCTTCTGTCAGAAGCCCCTGGCCTTGAACGCCCGCGAGGCTCGGAGGATGGTGGAAGCCGCCCGGTCCGCCGACCGTCTGCTGGGGGTCGACTACTCCTACCGCTACACGGAAGGCGCTCGCGAGCTGCGGCGCCGCATCCAGGCGGGCGAGCTGGGGAAGGTCTTCAGCCTCGAGCTGGTCTTCCACAACGCCTACGGTCCGGACAAGCCCTGGTGCTTCGACCCCGAGCTCTCCGGCGGCGGCGCCCTGATGGACCTCGGCGTCCACCTGATCGACCTCGCCTTCTGGCTCCTGGACGATCCCGCGATCCGCCGTGTCCAAGGAGGCGTCTTCCGCCAAGGTGAGCGCCTCTCGCTGGGCCGTCTGGACTCCCAGGGAAGGAGCGGCGTCGACGACTTCGCGAGCGCCTGGCTGGACCTCGGAGAAGGCGATATCGCCGCCTCCCTCGCCGTCTCCTGGAACGCCCACGCGGGAAAGGACTGCGTCATCCGAGTCGCCGCCTTCGGCACCGAGGGCGGGGCCGAGTTTAGGAACGTCGGCGGCAGCTTCTACGACTTCGAGCTGGAGCGCTTCTCGGGTCGGGCGGGGGAGGTGGTGGTCCGGGAGTCGAAGGAGTGGCTGGGGAAGGCGATTCTGGATTGGGCTCGGCGGTTGGGGGAGTCGAAGGGGTTTGATCCGGAGATTGAGCGGAGTGTTTGGGTTAGTGAGGTGGTGGATGGGGTTTATGGGCGGTAGGGGGCCAAGTCCTCGATTAAGGTCCAGGGCCGCCTCGGTGTTGGGCAACTCCTGAAGGACAACGTCCCCTCCAAACTTCTGCTTTAGATGCTAACGAAGGCCAAGAGAACGCCATCCGCCTCCCACAAACACCGCGCGGTTTTCGATCAGCGCCTTCGCTGCCGGTGATGCCAAATGCGCGAGTTCAGCAATCGCACGGTCGAACTCTTCCACTGCAGCGTCTTGCTCTCCTTGCTCGCCAAGCGCGCGAGCCAGACCCAGGCGTGCGTTGGCGCGATCCTGATCGCTCAGAGGCGCCTGGTCAATTGCCCGCCGATACACCTCGACAGCTTTCGCGATCAGCGTCAGATCGGAGGGGGCGCGGCGCTCGGTGCCCTCCAACAAGTGTGCCGCCGCCAAACCTACTAGCAGATTCGCGCTATAAGGCCCGGTGCCAGCTTCCTTCAACGCCTCCTCGAAGACCGCAACGGCGTCCTGATATTGGCCGTCCCTGCTCAGGGCACGCGCCCGCCCGGCCATGGCGGAAAAGAAACCCGAGGGATCGTTGGCGGCGCGGAATTCCTGCTCCACAGTTTGGTATTCCGCGATAGCTTCTGGGTATAGTCCCATGCGCAGCAGCCAGTTGGCGCGTTCGCCGCGCATTTCAGCTGCCACGGTTGGCGATGCGGCCAAATCTCGACTGAGAGTACGAAGCGCGCTGGCCAGCGCCCGATCGACTTCTGCCAGGTCGTCGCTTGTGCGGACGACCCTCAGGTACTCGCTATGGTCCATGTCGGAGACCTCGTCCTCTGGCAGCATGAGCGCGACATCCTCGTTCCAGTGGTCTTGATCGAAGAGCCGCGCCTCCGCTGTGCCGTAGTACAGCACTGCCAACCGAGCCAGGCGGCCACGCTCTCCAGGCGCTGGACTCTTGCCGCGAAGCTCGGGAACGAGCGATTCCCAAAATGCGAGGCTGGTCTTGGCTCGCGGATCTTGACAGAGCTCGCTGGCAAATCCGCGCCGAGTCAGGATTTCCGCCGCCAAGAGCGGAGCGCCGTTCGATATGGCTTGCCGCGCGAGGGAAGATTCAAGCCGGGCGAGGCTAGCAAACGCCAGATGATTTAACATCCTCTCCCTCTGAAAGTTCATGGCTCTGTCCAACTCTGAAGGCTTAATCTTCGATCCGAGAGCCTGGATTTGCAGGCTGACCACGAGCCCACTAAGGTGATCCGGAAGGCCGTTCGGAGCCTCGGTCTTCAGGCTGTCGAGCAGTTTCAGTGCCTGATCCACATCGCCCCGTGAGAGCGCCTCCTGGCCCTGGGCGATGATGCCGGAAGCTTTGGGATTAAAAGCTGCCCGCAACTCCGCGCTGGTTCCCACAAACTGACGGAAAGGCTCCGCCGGTATGGATGTGTTGTTCCTTGGGGGAGCTTCGAAACCGATCGCCGCTCGCACAGCTTCGCGAAAGGCGCGACCGACTGGCGCCATCGGCTCTCCCCAAGAGTCGATTTTCAGCGCTGTTTCCACACAGTGACTCGCGAGCGCAGGCTTTCCACGGATGGCGCCGCCAAATCGGCTTGCCCACTCGACTCCAGCCGCGACCGCGCCGGACTGAATAGCGTGCCACAGCCCGGTTTCCACCATGCCTAGCGGCAGTGCCTCACCCGCCTGCTCGAATGCCTTCTTTGCCTCCTTGAGATGCCGATCGACCGCGCTAAGCTCTCCGAGTTCGGCGCACGCCCTGGCCAGGAAAGTATGCGCGAAGGCTCTTTGCTTAGGGAGCGCTTCGGCGTTAGCCACCACGTTCTTCGCACAGCAGTATGCATCGGAAAAGTATCCGCGACGCAGCAGGCCACCTGCGAGATGGAGCCCGATGTCAGCCGCGCGGATCGGATCTCCTTCGAATTCCTTAACGCCCAGGACAAAAAGTGTCTTGAGGTTCTCTTCATCGATCGCGCTGGACTTAGATGCACTGCAATGACGCCCGCTCCAGGGTAGAGCCTTCGCTTCTTTCGCAGCGGAGATAGTATTTTCGATCATCGCTGAAAACTCGATAACTTTGTCTTTGGGCACATGGATCCATATTAGAACCGGCTGAGGAATTCCCAGGATCTCGAGATATTTGCGGAGTTCGTACACGGCCTGGAAGAAGTATGGTTGATTCGGCTCCGCTACCGCAGCAATAGTTGTCAGACCATCGAGAATTTTCCCTCGTTTGAGAATAGCATGGCCCTTCAGAATCTTCGCAAGCCGCAAGTTTTTCTCGTCGAAGACGGCGGCAGCGCGCCGCTCTGCTTCGGCAATCTCGCTGGATGCAGCCCATATCTCGTTGCGCGAGGTGGAAACCCGCCAGGTGCAGCCGCATTTCTATGGTCGGTTGCACCAGGCCGAAACGGTCTGCGATGCGAATCCCACCCTCCAACATCCGCATGGAACGCCGAACGTCTGTATGACGAAAGCTGTGGTGGATAATATTGGTCAGGGCAATCAGCGTGTTCTGCGGATGACCGCCAAGATAAGCGTAGCGGAGCGATCTTATAAAGGCGCGGAGAAACTCCCCAGCTTCTTTTCCTGACCACCGCACCGCCTGGCCATAGTTAGACCAAACCGTCGACAAATTTATCAATAGCTCGGTTTTCGCTTGATAGTCGCTCGAGTCTGTGCTCAGAGCCTTGTATGTCGCCTCGATAATATTGACGGCCGCCCGCAGCAGGGTGACCGCGTCGTCCAACTCCAGGTGCGCGAGCGCTTCCAAGCCCACCGAATTGAGGAAATTGGCGGCGGACAAATCATCGCCCGTCAGTTCCGCTCCCACCCCCAACCGTTCGGCCGTTGCTCGCGCCAACTCAAGGAGAACCACACCAAAGTGAGATTCCCAGAAGCTCGAACTCCCGAGCGAGCCGAGGGACTGCAAGAAGACCGCTGCTGACCATCGACCGACGTGCGGTTCCTTCGACCACGCCTCCATTACTTGGCGAAGGGCTGATTGTGCGTCGCGGCCCGCCAGTGGGACAGGGAAGGGTTTCGCATCTAGGGCAATCGCCAGATCTCTTAAGCCGAAGTTCTTCCAACGGTGAAGCCTTAAATTATAGCAAATAATGATGTTAAGGCTTCTCGCGCTTGCGCGCTGCTGGCTACACCGGGAGGATGACTTCCAGCAGAGAGAGGGTTCTCTGCTGGAGCGCTGAAGGC
>DATFNZ010000162.1:0-54467 GCA_035266085.1 Thermoanaerobaculia bacterium | reverse complement strand
GCCTTGCAGGCGTCTCCGAGGCAGGTTGGACGACGCGAATAACACGGGTTTCCCGCGGGGCGCCTCTTCGATCCGGCGTCTCGACGGTATAAAGCCATGGTGCCTGCCCAGAGACGCCTGCAAGGCGTCTCTACAGTGGGGGCAGGAACTACTTTCGAGACACCCTCTGAAAGGCTTGAGGGTTGTTTCTTCATTCCCCTTCTCTCCCGGCGGCCGGGGGGGAGGCTGGGAGAGAAGAGGGTAGGGGGTTATGAGGGCCGGCTCCGAAGGAGCCGCAGTGATCATGTCCTGCCAGTGTTCCGAGATATAATCCCGCCGCGTGCCCCTCACCGTAGTCCAGGACCGTCCCACCACCATCCGCCGTTCGCGCGCCACCCGCTGGCGGATCGGGGTGCTGATCGCGGTCCATCTCGTCTTCGCCGCCCACATCGCCCACTGGCTGATCGCCGGGAACACGGTGACGCCGGTCGAGCCGTCGGAGGGGATGGCCCTGGGACGCGACGGGATCGTCAACGCCGGGCTGGTCTTCTTCGCGGCCGCGGCCCTGGCGACGGCGGTGTTCGGCCGCTGGTTCTGCGGCTGGGGCTGCCACCTGGTGGCCCTCCAGGACCTCTGCCGGTCGCTCCTCCAGAAGGCCGGCATCCGCCCGCAGCCGCTGCGCTCGCGCTACCTCGCGTGGGTGCCGGCCGGCGCCTTCTTCTACATGTTCCTCTGGCCGGCGGTCTGGCGGCTGTGGCACGGCGACTCGTTCCCCCGGGTCGAGACCGAGTGGACCACGCCGCACTTCTGGGCGACCTTTCCGGGGTGGGTGATCGGCGTCCTGACCTTCCTCGTCTGCGGCTTCGCCGCCGTCTACTTCCTGGGCGCCAAGGGCTTCTGCACCTACGCCTGCCCCTATGGCGCCCTGTTCGGCGCCGTCGACCGGGTGGCGCCGATGCGCATCCGGGTCACCGACGCCTGCGAGGGGTGCGGCCACTGCACGGCGGTGTGCACCTCGAACGTGCTCGTCCACCAGGAGGTGCACGACTACGGCATGGTCGTCGACCCCGGCTGCATGAAGTGCGGCGACTGCGTCTCGGTCTGTCCGAAGGATGCCCTCTACTACGGCGCGGGGCCGATCGCCCTGTTCGCCAAGCCGCGGGTGCCCGACCCGGAGCCGCGCCGCTTCCCGCTCGCCGGCTGGGAGGAGGCGGTGCTCGCCGTCGCTTTCGTGGCGGCGTTCTTCACCTTCCGCGGGCTCTACGGCCTGGTGCCGTTCCTGATGTCCCTAGGGCTCGCCGGGGTGCTGGCCTATCTCGTCCTGGTCGCCGCGCGCTTGGCCGTGCAGCCGAACGGGACGCTGCGGCGGATGGCGTTGAAGCGCGGCGGCCGGCTGCTGCCGGCGGGCCGGTGGTTCCTCGCCGCGCTCGCCGCCGTCGTCCTGTTCTGGGGGCACAGCGCGTTCGTCCACGCCCACGCCGCCCTGGGCGAGCGCGACTTCCGCGCCGCCGACGGGCTGCGCACGGCCTTCCTCGATCCGACCGCCGAGACGGCGACGATGACCGCCGCCGAGCGGGAGCGGCTGCTCGCCTCCCGGCGCCACCTGGAGGTGGCCGAGCGCTGGGGGCTGGCGCCCGGACGCTGGCAGGCTTTGCGGCTCGCCTGGCTGTCGATGATCTTCGGCGACGGCGGCGAGCTCGAGCGCTACGCCGGGCTGGCGCTCGCCCGGGGGGAAATGCCGGCGGAGGTCCACCAGCTCATGGCGCGGGACGCCTGGCGCCGGGGCGACGTGGCCGCCGCCGCGACGGCCTACGAGCGGGCGATCGCCGCCGCCCCCGACGAGGCCGCTCCGTACCTGGGGATGGGCGTCCTCGCCGCCCGGGCGGGCGACCTCGCCGCCGCCCGCGCCGCCTTCGACCGCGGGCTGGCGCGCCTGCCCGAATCGGCGGATCTGGCGTACAACGCCGGCCTCGTCCGGGCCATGGAAGGCGACCTGAACGGCGCCATCGCCGGCTTCGAGCGCGCCCTCGTCCTGGCGCCCGGCCATGTCGCGGCGCGCGAGAACCTCGACGCCGTTCGTGCCGCCGCTGCGGCGGGCGCCGCCCCGTCCCCGCCCTGATCGATCCCCACGGATCGACCCACGGATCGACCCCAAGCCCCCCCCAATCGGCTAGAATAGGGTCTTTCCCCGGGAGGGAGAGCTAAAAGCCATGACGATCGGTCCACGCTTCGTCTCAATTCGCCGCGCCCTGATCGCGGTCTGCTGTATTGCCGCCCTGGCGGCCATCCTCGTCAATTCCGGCGGCTCCGCCCAGGCCGCGGAAGCGCTGATCGGGCCGGACGTGACGGTGTTCTCCTTCACCGACATGGGCAGCTACGGCTCCGCCGGCGGTTTCACCGGCTACTCGGTCGGCACCCGTTCCTGCAACCGCGGCGACACGCCTCTCAACTGGTGCGACCAGACCGGCGGCTGCGCCGCCGGCGCGACGCCGAGGGACCACCCGGTCATCGCCCAGAACCTGTACCGGCTCAAGAACGGCCGCTTCGAGCAGATCGGCATGAGCTGGCTGAAGCACGGGTTCCTGTCGACCAACTCGACCACCGGCGGCTGCGCCGGCTCCTCGGGGCAGTCGTGCGTCGGGCCGCCGGCCGGCAGCAACCAGCTCGGCATCGGCTGCACCGACCCCTACGGCTCGAGCCTCAACGGCAGCCGGCCGCTGGGCCGCCGCTCGGAGGTCAACGCCACCACCGGCATCTTCCCCTTCCCGGCAACGGGCGGCGGGTCGACCGCCACGGTCTCCGACCAGCGGGTCAAGGTGGCCACGGCGGACGTCGACCCGGCGCTCAACCCCGCAGCCTCCACCTTCTACTGGGCGGAAGCGCAGTACATCGCCAACGACGACGCTGCCGCCGGCAACTCGCTGAACAACGCCTCGTACCGCCGGGTCACCGTCGGCGGCAGCCCGAGCTTTCCCCTGACGATGACCGGCAACTTCTTCGAGATGCAGCCGGCGATCTTCGCCTGGCCGGCGCAGGACCCGAACGTCTCCCTGGTCAAGGTCGACGTCCCAGGCTCGATCATCGAGCGCTTCCACGTGGCGCGCAAGGTCACCGACCTGGGGGGCGGCATCTGGCACTACGAGTATGCCGTCCACAACCTGAACTCGGACCGCAGCGCCCGCGCCTTCACCGTCCAGTTTCCGGTGGATACCAATTTCACCAACGTCGGCTTCAAGGACATCGAGCACCACTCCGGCGAGCCGTACGCCACCACCGACTGGTCGGTCTTCTCGTCGGGCGGCGAGCTCTCCTGGTCCACCGACAGCTTTGCCAGCAACCCGAACGCCAATGCCCTGCGCTGGTCGACGATGTTCAACTTCTGGTTCGACGCCGACCAGGAGTCGTCCGGCGGGATCGTCCACACGCTCGAGCTGTTCAAGCCGGGGACCCCGTCCTCGATCGATTTCACGATCGTCGGCGACATGTTCAGCAACGGCTTCGAGGCGGGCAACACCGGCGACTGGAGCGGCATCATCAGCAGCCGCCCGGCAGGCCAGGCCACGCGGTAGAAAGCCAAAGCAGAGGGAGAGCCAAAAGCCGTGACGACTGGACCACGCTTCATCTCAATGCGCCGCGCCCTGATCGCGGCCTGCTGTATTGCCGCCCTGGCGGCCATCCTCGCCAACGCCGGCGGTTCCGCCCAGGCCGCGGAAGCAATCGTCGGGCCGGACGTGACGGTATTCCAATTCCCAGGAGTTCAGAGCTTCGGCTCCGGCGGCGGTTTCGTCGGTTACTCGATCGGCACCACCTCCTGCAACCGCGGCGACACGCCCCTCAACTGGTGCGCTCCAAGCAGCAGCGGCGCCTGCGCCCCCGGCGCCGGACCGGAGGACCACCCGGTCATTGGGCAGAACCTCTACCGGCTCAAGAACGGCCGCTTCGAGCAGATCGGCATGAGCTGGGTGAAGCACGGTTTCACATCGCTCAATCAGAGCGTTGGCGGCTGTGCCGGTGCCTCCGGTCAGTCCTGTCAGGGGTCGGCATTCGGCGGTCGCCAGCTCGGCATCGGCTGCACCGACCCCTACAGCTCGAGCCTCAACGGCAGCCGGCCGCTGGGCCGCCGCTCGGAGGTCAACGCCACCACGGGGATCTTCCCCGCCTCGCCGAGCGGCGGGGGGTCGACCGCCACGGTCTCCGACCAGCGGGTCAAGGTGGCCACGGCGGACGTCGACACGGCGCTCAACCCCCCTGCCACCACCCTTTTCTGGGCGGAGGCGCAGTACATCGCCAGCGACGACGCGGCCGCCGGCAACTCGCTGAACAACGCCTCCCACCGCCGGGTCACCGTCGGCGCCAGCCCGAACTTTCCCCTGACGATGACCGGCACCTTCTTCGAGATGCAGCCGGCCATTTTCGCCTGGCCGGCGCAGGACCCGACCGTGTCCCTGGTCAAGGTCGACGTCCCGGGCTCGATCATCGAGCGCTTCCACGTGGCGCGCAAAGTCACCGACCTGGGGGGCGGCCTCTGGCACTACGAATACGCCGTCCACAACCTGAACTCGGACCGCAGCGCCCGCGCCTTCACCGTCCGGTTCCCGGTGGCGACCAACTTCACCAACGTCGGCTTCAAGGACATCGAGCACCACTCCGGCGAGCCGTACGCGACCACCGACTGGACGGTCTTCTCGTCGGGCGGCGAGCTCTCCTGGTCCACCGACAGCTTTGCCAGCAACCCGAACGCCAACGCCCTGCGCTGGTCGACGATGTTCAACTTCTGGTTCGACGCCGACCAGGAGTCGTCCGGCGGGATCGTCCAGACGCTCGAGCTGTTCAAGCCGGGGACCCCGTCCTCGATCGATTTCACGATCGTCGGCGACATGTTCAGCGACGGCTTCGAGGCGGGCAACACCGGCGACTGGAGCGGCATCATCAGCAGCCGGCCGGCGGATCAGACCACGCGGTAGAAAGCCAAAGCAGAGGGAGAGCCAAAGCCATGACGCCTGGACCCCGCTTCGCCTCGATTCGCCGCGCTCTGATCGCGGTCTGCTGTATCGCCGCCCTGGTGGCCATCCTCGCCAACGCCGGCGGCTCCGCCCAGGCCGCGGACGCGCTGATCGGTCCGGACGTGACGGTGTTCCAACTCAGCGGCACCCAGAGCTACGGCTCCTCCGGCGGTTTCGTCGGCTATTCGATCGGCACCACCTCCTGCAACCGCGGCGACACGCCGCTGAACTGGTGCAACTCGGGGAGCGGCTGCGCCCCCGGAGCCACGTCGGAGGACCACCCGGTCATCGCCCAGAACCTGTACCGGCTCAAGAACGGCCGCTTCGAGCAGATCGGCATGAGCTGGCTGAAGCACGGGTTCGTGTCGACCAACTCGACCACCGGCGGCTGCGCCGGCTCCTCGGGGCAGTCCTGCGTGTCGCCGCCGGCCGGCGGCCGCCAGCTCGGCATCGGCTGCACCGACCCCTACGGCTCGAGCCTCAACGGCAACCGGCCGCTGGGCCGCCGCTCGGAGGTCAACGCCACCAGCGGCCTCTTCCCCTTCCCGCCGGGCGGCGGCGGGTCGACCGCCACGGTCTACGACCAGCGGGTCAAGGTGGCCACGGCGGACGTCGACTCGGCGCTCAACCCCGGAGCCCTCTATTTTGCGGAGGCGCAGTACATCGCCAACGACGACGCGGGCTCCGGCAACGCGCTCAACAACGCCTCGCACCGCCGGGTCACCGTCGGCGCCGGTCCGAGCTTCAATCTGTCGCTGACCGGCACCTTCTTCGAAATGCAGCCGGCGATCTTTTCCTGGCCGTTGCAGGACCCGACCGTGTCCCTGGTCAAGGTCGACGTCCCGGGCTCGATCGTCGAGCGCTTCCACGTGGCGCGCAAGGTCACCGACCTGGGCGGCGGCCTCTGGCATTACGAGTACGCCGTCCACAACCTGAACTCCGACCGCAGCGCCCGCGGCTTCACCGTCGAGTTCCCGGCGACGGCCAACTTCACCAACGTCGGCTTCAAGGACATCGAGCACCACTCCGGCGAGCCGTACGCGACCACCGACTGGACGGTCTTCTCGTCGGGCGGCGAGATCTCCTGGTCCACCGACACGTTCGCCAGCAACCCGAACGCCAACGCCCTGCGCTGGTCGACGATGTTCAACTTCTGGTTCGACGCCGACCAGCCGCCGACGGGCGGGATCGTCCACACGCTCGACCTGTTCAAGCCCGGCGACCCGTCCTCGCTCGATTTCACGATCGTCGGCGAGCTGTTCATGGACGGCTTCGAGTCGGGCAACACCGTCAACTGGAGCGGCATCACCAGCAGCCGCCCCATCGACCAGACCAGCCTCGGTCCGGTGATCAACCCCGGCGGCGCTTCCTGGCTCGACGGGCAGGCCAGATCGTCCGTTGTCCACCGTACGTGGTCGCGGCTGGGCTCGCGGTAGAGGTCCACATCACCGGAAGACGACCGGCGCCGCAAGGCGCCGGTTCACGTCTCCCTACGAGATCACAGGTTGTTTCTCATCTCTTGCCTAAGAGTCAGTGCCAAACAATTAACCATGGCCATTTATCTATGCATAGAGCCTATCTTCGACATCCAGCGGTATCAACTCGCATCTCTGGCTTCCTTCTCCAAGGGGAGGTAGAATTAAGCTAGAGCGATGTATTCAAGAATGACCATGTGCGGAGAAGCTTCGAGCTGTGGGCTCGTGCTTACTCGGATTACTACTGAGATGAGCGATGCCGCCTGAAAGCTTGAACGAGTTGACGACATCTGAGAAGGGCGATGGGTTCTTCTTCGATGCGTTTCTGAGCTATTCTCGGAAAGATGGTCTGTCAGTCCGGGAGCTTGTCGGCCGTCTGCAAGAGAAGGCGGTCTCAGCTTGGTTCGATGAGCATCAAATCGACGTCGGCGATACCATTACAGAGAAAATCCAACAGGGTCTGAGTAGCAGCCGCTATTTAATCGTGTGCCTCAGCCGGCATTTCAAGGACTCGGAGTGGTGCAAGAGAGAGTACAACAATCACTTAGTTCAGGAAATCAAAGAGCGTACGGTCCGTGTTCTGCCTGTCAGACTTGATGACTACGCCGACGAGGATATCCCCGATTTCCTCTTCGACAAATACGCGGTGGACATAAGGACCGAAGATGGTCTTTCTAGACTCGTTCGGAAAGTCAAGACCCATCTCCAGATCCAAAGCTATGGGTTCTCTAAGTTCTCGGATACAGGGGTCCACAGAATTGAGCATGATAAGCCTGAGGACGAGGCGGGTCTTGAGGCCTCGGTGCAACTCTGGTTTCCCCACAATATTGCGCGCTCGTTTTTCGATATCACCCAGAAGACGGATAGCGGAGAGCGCTTGGATGCGGTGGGAAGGTGCGTCGACAACGTTCTTGGTTTCCTGACTATTCTTTGCCTTGCCGATTATGCTGCCCATCATGAAGTCACTGATCTGAAGCCTCTTCTGAACGGCCTCAGCGGTAAGGCCCTGAGCGAGCGAATCGAGCTGTTGTCGAAGATGATCACAGTGACTGCTGGTGACCAGGTCAAGAGGACATTCGTCCCGCATCTCTCGACATGGGCCTTATCGGAAGGACATCCCAGCCCTCACTTCATGACATTTTTCAAGCTTGCCTTGGCTTTCCATGCGAAAAGTGCGGGAGGCGCCGTCGCCGCTAAGCGTACCGAGGATCTTCTGCATAGTATTCTGGGCTCACTTTTATGGTTAGGGTCATACAGGCTAATTGTAATAGGGGAGATCGAACGTCCCCGGCCGCCGCTAGCAAAGGGAAAATTCAGGTCCCTCGTGGGCGTCGTCAAGGGGTTTCTTCCAGAGTCCTTCTTATGGCAGATGAGCCCTAGGGCAAGGCTTGAGCGTGGCTGCTATGTGATTAATCCTGGCAGGACCGGATTGCTGCGACTCGATCCCTTCCTTCTTACAAGGGAGGAGATGATGGCGAGTTCCGGGCGGACTGATGGCGGAGACCTATGGATGTTCTCGGGTATCGACCTCGACCAAATTGTTTTCCAGGATTCCGCTGGCGTCCAACTGAAGTTTCCCATCAGACGAGGAAATCTTTTTTCGGAACAGAGCACAATTCGACGGGATGAGAGGGTGATTGCCATCAAACTGGTGGACGAGCGGCTTCTTCCCGATCTGGAAGACATTGAGCACGAAGAAAATGCTCTGGAATGCGAGAATCACGAGGAAGACCATACCTTCGACGAAGACGGCTCTGGTCCCTCAAGCTTCAAGGCCCACTTCATCCGCATCCAAAAGGCTCTCTTGTACCTGGCAGGCTCCTTCCGGCCATCGGACCGCGTGCCGGTAGATCTGGATGGGATCGGCA
The DNA here is from genome assembly GCA_035266085.1 of Thermoanaerobaculia bacterium. Lineage (GTDB taxonomy): Bacteria > Acidobacteriota > Thermoanaerobaculia > Multivoradales > UBA5704 > DATARR01. The sequence goes on along the minus strand of DATFNZ010000162.1, from coordinate 46,142 downwards.
TCGACCTTTTGGACGCCTTCGAGCGTTTCCCTGCAAAGACCGAGGCATTTCAAGAAGTGGCGATCGAGTGGTCTCGCTACGTGGACCAGGCGCTGGACAACTCAACGGACGAGAACATGCGGCTTGTCTTGGAGAGCCGGCGGCGGGAGGTCGAGACCCGTTTGGCGGATTTGCTGGGTGGTTTCTCGCGAAGCCAGGGTCTCTTCATGAACGGGGTCCGTTTTCGCGCAGATTCCCCCTACGCATCGAATGCGGCCGATATTCGCGACCTGGAATACGGATTAAAGCTTCTGTTAGGCAAGGACGAGTTGGATCAGAGTGATGGGATCCAGTGGCTTTTGGGAAAGGGATTTAAGGAATGCGAGAGTAAGCTCGACGATACCGCTGGTTCGGGCAGGCGTGACCGGGTTTTGGATATTTTGTGGCGACGCTTCCCTCGGGTTTTCTTATATTACCGGGAACCCTTCTGGGATCTGGCAAAGTATATGCTCAAGGCCGACCCTGCAAAGTGGCGTTTGCGCTTGGAGAGCTTTAGGCGTGTTATCGAGAGAGAAATCTCGTTGGAGGAAGCCAAGTTAACGCTGGAAGAGTTAGGTGAGGAGGACCGGTCCATCATCGCCGCCTTCCTTGCTATGCACCCGAGGCGCAATTGCCGAGAGTTGGGAATGTCCTCATTGAAGCCCGCTGACCGGTGGGAGATCTTGTTGTCTCCCGCGACCCATGCGACAGTCGTTCGCGAGTTGGTTGAGATTACTTGCAAAGACTGTCCTCCATCGTACATCAAGGCAATGTTCTTGTTGCTGCGGAGCCGCCTCCGGAGTGCCAGTACACCTCTGGCCTTGAATCACTCATTCGAGTTTCTCAAGATCTTCTACCAGGTTCCTCTTTTCTTGGAGGCTGCCTTCTTTAAAGCCCTTGTAACTTTGCACAAGGATTTGAACATCCAAGCTGAGAAAAGCCAAGAGTTGACTGAAGTCGGCCGGCGATTCGAGGTGTACTTTGACGACTTTCGAAAAAAAGTTCATGGACGTGACAATGATATTACAGACATGCGCCACATCCCGCTGCCCATTCAGAGAAAGCTCGCCCGTGATGGCTACTTCGTGGATATCTTCATTTGCAACGTTCGTGACCCCATCGCGTTGGAAGCTGTACCTCATGCTCTTCGGCGCCCTGACGTGATCCGGTTCTTCAAGGCCAGTCTCGTCAACAAGTCGGCTCTTCAACGTATGGCGGACGATAAACTGGTAATGAGAGAGCACAGCATCAAGGCCGCTCTATGTCGGAATCCGAAGGCTGATTCGAAGCAAATTCGTAGTTTTATGCCGCAACTCAGCGTGCCTGAATTCAAGTTGATCGCTGAAGACAAGAACGTCAGCCATTACGCGCGAAGTCTTGCCAAGCAACTCCTTATGCTTAAGACGAGCTAGCCACGCCGAATGTGACGTTTCGGGCACCGTTCAGAATCTCTTGACCAACCATGGGCCTGGGACGGTCCACTCCGCTTCGAAGGTCTTTCCCGAAGCTGCCGCTTGGCTTGGAGGCATCAGGAAACCTTCAAGCAAGGAGCAGACTTCCGAGAGCTCGATCTGAGCTACTCCGTCTCGGGAGATTCTCTGCATGAAGTTCCTCCAAGCTGTCTGTTTGGGTCGATCTCCCGAGAACTCCGCAGTAAGAGCGACCGGGGTCTCGATCGGAACCAGAGTCTGGCGGCGTTCAAAAGTCGCGCTGATGGCTAGAGAAAGAACTGACCCTGTGAAGTTGAAGCTCGTAGCCAGAACCCAGAGATCATAAAAGTCCTTGATCCGCGTGTTGGCAATCCCGAAGAGGACCATCGCCTGAAATTTCTCTGCGACGAAGGTTTCTTGAGAATATGCCTTGAGCCGAGGGGCCGGGTGGTCCAGCAGAGTGGGGTAGTCCACAAAGCAAGGTCTTGGAGTGACGGCATCTCCGTATCCAATATCCACCTGCAGGGGTATACGAGCTCCCGCGAGATGGGCTACGAGCTCGACCCTCACCCCTGGATACTGATGAATCTCCCGGATCCTTTCTGCTCGTACAGAGGCTGGGTCGAAGCTCAATCCATCGCTGGACGAAGGTGCCTGGCAGAGCTCACGGAAGACTTCGGCCATGCGCTCCGGCTCGGCCTCACCTGTCGCGGCGAGGTCCAGATCCCGAGTCGGGCGATAGATGTCATGGCTCCAGACTGCGAAGAGGAGGGCGCCCTTCAGCAGAAAGCGATTCGGGTGCTCCGTAGTGGCGAGCCGATAGAGGAGCCGCTCGAGGGCGAAGCGAGTGAGGACGAACTGGAACTCCTCTCCACGATCTTTGGCTAGATTCAGGAGTCTCTGTCGGACGGAGGCTCCGACGTTCTGGGGGTGAGAAGATTTCACCCGAGAGACTCGAGGTAGGCGCGCATGACGTTGGCTACCCGACAAGTCTTCGCAAATTTCCAGAGGTCGTCAAACGAGCACCGCTTTTTTTGAACACAGTCTCGTAGCGCCTCGATCGCCACGTCCAGCCCGATCTTGTTCCGGTACTTGAAGCAGTCAGCCACCGTCTTGGCGGGGCAGTAGACACGTACCGCCACACCGTGTAGGAGATGGGACTCCACCCCTTCGGTCAGGGCTCGACCGGAGAACCGGACGACTCTGATAGGAGGGGAACCGACCTTGGGGAGCCAGGATTTGCGATCGATGGCGAGCCAGATCTCAAAGGGATTCTGAGTCGTCAGGTTGTGAAAGCGGAGGGCTGAGAGCAGGCAGATGACGGAGTTGGGCACCCGTTGACAGGCTTCCAGGAGGCTTTGATGCTCCGTAGCCCCCCCAGTGCTTGCGATTCGGTAAAGACCGCGACCGATTTTCTCGATTTTCCCTTGCTGAGACAGGCGGCTGAGTGCCGTTCGAGAGATCCCCTCCTCAGCTACATCTTGAGGGCGAAACACGCTCTTGGCGCCAACGATCTGAAGTAGCCGCTGCTCGGGTCTGACCACCACCATGTTCCCTATAGTTTGTTGCAAAGCCTTGGCAGATGTCAAGAAGTGTCAAGGATTCGTCACGCCACTTCTTCCCAGGGATCAGGCAGGGCCTCTCGCTACCGTTAATGCCTTTCAGTATAAAGTACTCGACCGAGGATGGCTTCAGGCTCCGAAAATCGTGGCTCTGGGGCACGAATCCCCCCAGGCTCGGTTTTTCGTGTCTGCAACAACATTGGTGTAAAGATTGAATTTTGGCATGGGGGAGGGATATGCCAACACACGCGAGGAAGTGGCTGGCCGGGGTTCTTCCGGCGATGCTCTGGCTTACCAGCGCGGCGGCGTACGGTTCGGTATCCGGGGGCGCCAAGGCAGAGCCGCCTGGAAAGCCTGCCTGGCGCTGGACGGCCGAGGAGCGGCTGGCGCGAAGGTTCGACCCGGAGGCGATGAAGGCACGCGTTGCCGAGCAGAGAGCGGAACAGAGCGCCAGCCATATGCTCTTTCCCAAAATCGACGACGGACTCTTCGCGGAGGGAGAAGAGGGCACGAGCGGGATCACGGATACCCTCGACGGCAGGAAGCATCCCGAGCTCTTCTTTCCAGACGAGCTCTTCGCTTCGCTTCTGAACGACGGCTTCCCGCCGGCCGGCGAGCCCCGTAGCGAAACGCGGCGCCCCATCGAGGAGCGAGCCGCCGCTCTCGGCTTCGGCCGCGACCTGTGGCTGCGGCTGGAGAAGGCAGCGGCCCCCCTGCTGAAGCTCGAGGCTGAACGCGAACGAGAGGAGATCCGCCTCTGCCGCGCGCTCGCCGCCGCCAAGGCCGAGTTTGGCGAGGAGGCCTTTCTCCGTCTGCTCTACGAAGCCGTGGCGCCCGGGGTGGTGCGGGACGCCGTCGGTCCGGTGAATGCCGATCGCATGAAATACATCGCGGGAGGCTGTCCCGTCTCCGCCGTGCGGATGAGGGCTCCATCCGGTGCCAGCCGGAGCTGGCCGACGGAAGGCATGCCGATCCCGCCTAAAACTACTACTTTGTCAGATTGCCCCCACATACCGCGGCCCCTTCGGGGCTGGCCCTCATAACCCCCTACCCCCTTCTCTCCCCGCCTCCCTCCCTGGCCGCCGGGAGAGAAGGGGAATGAAGAAGCAGACAAACTCAGACAAACTTCTCCCTCTTCTCCCGGCGGATGGGGGGGAGGCCGGGAGAAGAGGGCCGGGGTGATGAGGGCGCCCACGGGACGAACGCCTCTATCTGACAACGTGGTGCCATCAGAGGGGGGCGTCTCGCTGGCGTTCTGGCACGCAGGCTTCTAGGGGCACCCAGCCACCGCCACCCGCAGCTCCCGCTCGAGAAACAGCTCCCCGGAGGCTCCCCGGAAGCTCGTCCGCAGCTCGAACGTCAGCACCGTCCCGGCCTTGGGAGGAGTCCCCTCGGCCGGTTTCAGGGCGGCTTCCCAGACGGCGGCGGGCTGAACGTCCACGGACGAGTAATTCGAGGACAGGGTTCGCGCGGCGGGTGGCAGAGAGCAGCCTCCTCCCGCCGCGCAGAGGCCGGCGGCGAAGGCGGGGGAGTCGAGGACGATCCCGGCGGGATCGCTCTTGAAGGCGACCTCGACTTCCAGGGGCAGGTCGATGGGGTTGCCAAGGCCGGCGAGCCGGACGCGGGCAGGCTGGCCGCCTTCGCAGGCGTCGACGAGGCGGCCTTCCTTCAGATAGACCCGGTTCTTGTCAGCGAAGTCCCAGAGGTTGCCGAGCTGGACGTCGAGGGCCTGGATGCGGTCCATGTCCTCCCTCGGCGTGAGGGGCAGGGGGCCGGCTCCTCCCACGGGGAGGAGCTCGACCGCGACGCGGCGGCGGCCGGAGAGCCGGAGCAGGGTCACGTGATGGGCGTCGCCCGCGTCGCGGCTGCCGGCCTTGGTGTCGCCGCCGGTGGTGCCGACCACCAGGTAGCGGATGCCGTCGATCTCTCCCTCGTCCTGGTCATAGTGGAAGTGCCCCGCCACCACGGCGGCCGTCCGGTGGCGCCGCAGCAGATCGTGCACCGGTTTCCAGCCGCTCCAGTGATACCAGAGCGGCTGATGGAGGAAGACGACGACGGCCCGGGCGCGCCGGTGCGATTCGAGGTCCCGCCGCAGCCAGGCGAGCTGGTCGCTCTGGATGCGCGCCAGAAAGATGTCGCCCCAGCGGGGGTCGGCGCGCAGGGCCTGATGCGAGTAGAGGGACACGAAGTGAACGCTTCCGACGTCGAAGCTGTACCAGGGGTGCTCGCGAAAGGCGGGCACCCGCCGGCCGTAGAGCTCCTGGAACAGCGCCTCGCGGGAGCGGTCGGAGGAGTTGGGCTCGAAGCCGGGCGGGCTGACGTCGTGATCGCCCGCCGTCAGGTACCAGGGCGCCGGCAGACGGTCGAGAATCCCTGAAGCCTGCTCGAACCGGGCCCGGATCTCGTCGGGGCCGGCGGTGCTCTCGACCAGGTCGCCGACGTGGAGGACGACGTCGGGTCTGGCGGCCGCGAGAACCCCGACCCCCTGCTCCAGGACGGCGTAGGACCGCTGGAGGTCCGTGCTGTAGGACTGGTCGCCGACGATGCCGATGGTGACGGAGCGCCCGGCCGCGAGGGGCGGGGCGGCCAGGAGCAGGAGGAGGAGGGAGGCTGCGCCGCGTGGCAGGGTCATGGAGGCAGTCTAGCCCGCCATTGACGATCCCACCCCCGAATTGACACACTGGAAGCGGCCCATCCCCGGCGACGTGCCGGCGCGGAAGGCCGATGTTCTTCACAGAGGGCAGCCGGATCAGGGGAAGGGAGTGCCAATCTCCCGCCGCCCCGCGACTGTGATCGGGACGAAAGCCGCAAGAGCCACTGCCGGTTGGTCAAGCCGGTGGGAAGGCGCGGCGAGTAGGACGAACGTAAGCCAGGACACCCGATCCGGCATGCAGCTTCACACTTTCCCCGCGGGGGGAAAAGGAGCTTTACGTGCCTCACCGGTTCAAGACCGCCCTTTGGGCGACGGCTCTGCCGTTGCTCTCCCTGTTGATCCCTGCCGGCGCGCTCCGCGCCCAGGACCCCGATCCCCAGACCGGCGACAACTTCTCGGATTCCGCCTCGGACACGTTCTCGGACGAGATCGTCGTCACGGCCAACCGCGTCCCTGCGCAGGCCGAGACGGTCGGCAGCTCGGTGACGGTGATCGGCCGCGAGGAGATCGAGCGCCGCGGCGCCACCTCGGTCGCCGACCTGCTGCGCACCGTGCCCGGCCTCGACGTCGCCCAGAGCGGCGGCCCGGGCACCGTCGCCAGCGTCTTCATCCGCGGCGGCAACTCCAACCACACGCTGGTCCTGATCGACGGCGTGCGCGTCATCAACAACTCCGGCGGCTTCGATTTCTCGAGCCTGCGCGCCGACAACGTCGAGCGCATCGAGGTCCTGCGCGGCCCCCAGAGCACCCTCTACGGCTCCGAGGCCATCGGCGGCGTGGTCAGCATCATCACCCGCCGGGGGCGCTCCGGCTTCCACTTCGAGCTCGACGGCCGGGCGGGCAGCCTCGACACCCGCGACGTGCGGCTGCAGGCCGACGGCGGCGCCGGCCGCTTCGACTACAGCCTCTCCGTGGCCGACCGGCGGACGGACGGCGTGTCGGCGGCCAGCGAGCTGCGGGGGAACACCGAGAAGGACCCCGCCTCCGACCGGACGGTGTCGGGACGCCTCAGCCTGGCCACCAGGAAGGACGGCCGCGTCGACCTGGTGCTGCGCCACTCCGACTCCGACAGCGCCCTCGACGGCTTCACCTTCGGCGTGGGGCCCACGGACGACCTCAACTTCACGCAGGAGCGGCGGCTCTCGGTCGCCTCGCTGCAGCTCTTCCAGCCCGTCACGGACCGCTGGAACCTGCGGGTCAACGCCAGCGCCCAACGCGACCGGAGCACGCTACGGGACCCCGACACCGACTTCAACAACGCCGACCAGGACAGCCGCTCCGGCGAGCTCTCCGCCCAGTCCGAGTGGGGCCTGAGCGCGTCCGACACCCTGGTGGTGGGCGTCTCGAAGGAGCGCCGTCAGGGGGAGAACGTCGGCAGCTACGACGAGTCGCTGGACGTCGACTCCGCCTGGGTGGAGAACAACTGGGCCTGGCGCGAGCGCCTCTACCTGACGGCCGGAGCCCGCCACGACCGCTACTCCAAGTTCGGCGAGGAGACGACCTACCGCATGACCGGCAGCTATCTCTGGCAAGGGGACTGGAAGCTTCACGGCAGCTTCGGCACCGGTTTCCGGGGACCGAGCTTCGACGAGCTGTACTTCCCCTTCGCCGGCAACCTGGAGCTGCGGCCCGAGAGCAGCGAAGGGTTCGACCTGGGGCTCGAGCGGAGCTTCCGGGAGGGCGCCGTCACCGCCGGCGTCACCGTCTTCGAGAACCGTTTCAAGGACCTCATCTCCTTCGACCTCACGACCTTCACCTTCGGCAACGTCCGGCGGGCCGAGTCCAGGGGCGCCGAGGCCAGCCTGCGGCTGCGGCCTCGGGACGGCGTGGAGATCGACGCCGCCTACACCTATGACGACACCGAGGACCGGGATACCGGCCTCCCCCTGGCCCGCCGGCCGCGCCACCGGCTGTCCCTGCTGACGTCGTTCGAGCCCTGGACGGGGCTCAAGAGCACGGCCTCCGCCGTGGCGGTGCGGGACCGCATCGATTCCGACGGCACGGACATGGACGATTACCAGCGGGTCGACCTCTCCCTGGAGTACCGTCTCCGGCCGTGGCTGGAGCCGTATTTCCTGGCCCAGAACCTCTTCGACAAGGAGTACGAGGAGGTCAACGGCTTCACGTCGCCCGGCTTCGTGGCGCTCCTCGGGCTGCGGTTCCGTTACAACTAGAAGAATGATCACGTTCAATGATCACGTTCAATGATCACGTTCATAACTGGCGGCGCCCGTAGCGGCAAGAGCCGCTACGGGCTCGATCTCGCGGGGCGGTACGCCCGTCCCGCGTTCGTCGCCACGGCTGAAGCCTTCGACGAGGAATTGCGGGAGCGCATCCGGCGCCACCGGGAGGAGCGGGAGGCGCGCTACTTCACCATCGAGGAGCCCCTCGACCTCGCGGCGGCCCTGCGGCGGCTGCCGCCGGAGACGGAGATCGCCATCGTCGACTGCCTGACGGTGTGGCTCGGCAACCTGCTCCACCACGGGCAGACCGAGAACGTCGATTCGTTCCTGGCCGTTCTCGCGGACCCGCCCTGCCCGCTGGTGCTGATCAGCAACGAGGTGGGGATGGGGGGGATCGCCATGAGCCCCCTGGGCCGCGAGTTCGCCGACCGGCTGGGCCGTCTCAACCAGCAGGTGGCCGCGCGGGCGGACCGCGCCGTGCTGATCGTCAGCGGGCTGCCGCTGTTCCTGAAGGGCGGGCCGGGATGAGGGCCGCGGCCGCCCGGGCATCAATGTTCCTCGCGACCTCCCCCAATGTAGAGACGCCTTGCAGGCGTCTCCGTGGCGGGGTGGACGTCTTCCTGCGCAAGATCGTCCCGCGAGAGAGATCCGCTTTCGCGACGACCTCGCCGCCTCGGAGACGCCTGCAAGGCGTCTCTACATTGGGGGGACGACTTGATGCCCGGGCAGGGCTCCGGTCCGTCGTGGCTCTCGTATTGCTCCTCGCCGTCTCGCAGAGGGCCGCTGCCGCGATTCCCCCGAAGCGCGTCGTCTCGTTGGCGCCCTCGCTGACCGAGATGGCCTTCGCCCTCGGCGCCGGCGGCGCGCTGGTGGGGGTCACCACGGTCTGCAACTACCCCGCGGCCGCTCTGAAGCTGCCCAAGATCGGCGGCATGGAGGACGGCGGCGTCGATCTCGAGCGGGTGCTCGCCCTGAAGCCGGACCTGGTGATCGCCATCGGCCTGCACCAGAGCTCCACCGTGGCGGCTCTCCGGCGCCTGGGGCTGCGGGTGGAGGTCGTGCCGTCCCAGACCCTGGAGGACGTGTTCAGCGGCGCCACCCGGCTGGGGACGCTGCTGGGCCGCGAGGCGGCGGCGAAGCGGCTGACGGCGGACCTCGGGGCTCGCGTCGACCGGGTCCGGAAGGCCACGGCCGCGCTGCCCCGGGGGCGCCGGCCGCGGGTGTTCTACGAGGTATGGGACCAGCCGCTGATGACGGCGACGGGCAGGACTCTGATCGGCCGGCTGATCGACGTGGCGGGCGGCGTCAACGTCTTCGGCGAGCTCTCCGGGGGCTACGTCCAGGTCAGCCCGGAGGCCGTCCTGAAGCGCGACCCCGAGGTGATCCTGGCGCCGACGCAGCATGGCTCGCGGGTGATTCCCGAGAACCTGATGCGGCGTCCGGGCCTCGCCGGCGTCAAGGCGGTGCGCACGGGGCGCGTCGTGGTGCTCGACGGCGACATCGTCTCGCGGGCCGGGCCGCGGATCGCCGACGCCCTGGAGCTCGTGGCCAAGGCCATCCATCCGGAGCTGTTCCCCGAGCCGGTCCGATGAGCCGCCGCCGCTTCGCCATCCTCCTCCTCGGGCTGGGCGCGGTCGTGGCCCTGGCGGCGGCTTTCAGCCTGACGGTGGGGAGCGCGGACATCCCCGCGGGACGGACGCTGTCGATCCTGACCAGCCCGGGCCCGTCGCTCGAGCGCACCATCCTCTTCGACCTGCGCCTGCCCCGGGTGCTCCTGGCCCTCTGCGTCGGCGCCGGCCTCGCGGGCGCCGGCACGGCCTACCAGGGCCTGTTCCTGAACCCCCTGGCGGACCCGTTCGTCATCGGCGCCTCGAGCGGCGCGGCGCTCGGGGCCACGGTCTCGATCCTCCTGGACCTCGGAGCCCTGCCGTTCGCCGCCTTCCTGGGATCGCTGGGCGCCGTCGGGCTGGTCTACCTGCTGGGGGGGAGCGGCGGCGGGGGAGCGTCCCCCTTGAGCCTGCTGCTGGCGGGGGCCGCGGTGAGCACCATCGTCGGCTCGCTGGTGTCGCTCCTGATGATCCTCAACGACCAGAGCCTGGGGGTGATCTTCAACTGGCTCCTGGGCGGGTTCTCGACCGCCACCTGGCGCGAGCTGGGCTACGGCGCGCCGATGGTCGGGGTGGGGCTCGTGCTGCTCTGGCTCCTCTCGCGGCCCCTCGACGCCCTGGCCCTGGGGGACGACACGGCGAGCAGCCTGGGGCTCTCGGTGGTGGGCTTCCGCTTCGCCATCGTGCTCGCCGCCACCATCACCACCGCCGCCGCCGTGGCCACGGCGGGGATCATCGGCTTCGTCGGCCTCGTGGCCCCCCATGCCGCCCGGCTGATCGCCGGCGGGCGCAACAGCCGCCTGCTGCCCGTGAGCTGCCTGTTCGGCGCCCTGCTCCTGCTGCTGGCCGACGCCGCCGCCCGCGGCCTCGCCTCGCCCCAGGAGATCCCGGTCAGCATCGTCACCTCGCTGGTGGGCGGGCCGTTCTTCCTCTATCTCCTCCGGCGGCGGTCGGCATGAATCTGGTCGCGGAGCGCATCGTCTGCGCGTACGGGGAGCGGACCGTTCTCCATGACTTCAACCTGGTGGCGGAGCCCGGCACCGTGACCGCCCTCCTGGGACCGAACGGCGCCGGCAAGAGCACCGCCCTGCGGGCCCTGTCGCGGCTCCTGCGGCCGCGCGCGGGCAAGGTGACGCTCGGCGGCGAGGACGTCTGGCGCCTGCCGCGCCGGAGCTTCGGGCGCCAGGTCGCCTTCGTCCCCCAGAGCGAGGCCATTGCGTGGCCGATGACCGTCGAGCAGGTCGTCCTCCTGGGCCGCGTGCCGCACCGCGGATGGCTCCTGCCGTACTCCGCCGAGGACCGGGCGGCCCTGCGGACGGCCCTGCGCCAGGTGGACCTCGAGGACTTCCAGGGCCGCGACCTCGACTCCCTCTCCGGCGGCGAGCGCCGGCGGGCCCTGCTCGCCCGCGCCCTTGCCCAGGATGCCCGGGTGCTGCTGCTCGACGAGCCCGGCGCCCACCTCGACCTGCGCCACCAGGTGGAGCTGTTCGACCTCCTCGCCCGGCTGGCGCGCGAGCGCCGGGCCGCCGTGGTGCTCAGCCTCCACGACCTGAACCTCGCCTCCCTCTACGCCGACCGGGCGGTGCTCCTGAACGAGGGCCGCATCGTGGCCCAGGGGCCCACCCAGGAAGTCCTCACCCCCGGCCTCCTCCGCGAGACGTTCGGCATCGCGGTCGAGACCGTCCCCCATCCCCGGTGCGGAGTCGCCATGATCCTGCCGGTTTCACCCCATCTAGGAGAGACCTGATGAGTGGCGTCCTGCTTCGTCAGATTAGCGCGATCGCGCCGTGGGAGCCCTCATCACCCCGGCCCTCTTCTCCCATCCTCCCCCCCGCCGGCCGGGAGAAGAGGGAGAGGTTTGTCGGAGTTTGTCGAAGAGAGCTTTTAGAGCTTCTTCATTCCCCTTCTCTCCCGGTGGGGTTGGGAGGGAGGAGGGGAGAGAAGGGGGTAGGGGGTTATGAGGGCCGGCCCCGAAGGGGCCGAGCAAAAACGTGGGAGACGCCCCAATGACCGATTGGCAGGAGAGAGCGCGGCAGGAGATGGATCAGAAGGTCAAGCCGCCCGGCTCCCTGGGCCGGCTGGAGGCGCTGGCGATCGACCTGGCGGCCTACCTCGGCACCCTGGAGCCGCGGGTCGAGCGGGGGCGCATCCTGATCTTCGCCGCCGATCACGGCATCTCCCGCGAGGGGGTCAGCGCCTACCCTCGCGAGGTGACGGCGCAGATGGTGAAGGCCTTCTCGTCGGGCGGCGCGGCCATCACCGTGCTCGCCCGCACCCTCGGCCTGGAGGTGGAGGTGATCGACGTCGGGGTCGACGCCGACCTGCCGGAGATGCCCGGCGTCGTATCCGCCAAGGTGCGGCACGGCTCGCGGAGCTTCCTCGAAGAGCCGGCTCTGACGCCTGAAGAGCTCGCCGCCGCCCTGGAGGCGGGCCGCGCCGCCGTCGAGCGGGCCGACGCGGCCGGGGCCGACACGGTCGCGCTGGGCGAGATGGGCATCGGCAACACCACCGCCGCCGCGGCCCTGCTCTCCGCTCTCACCGGCGCACCGCCCGAGGAGACGGTGGGGCGGGGCACCGGCGTGGACGACGAACGGCTCGCCCATAAGCGCGCCGTGGTGGAGAAGGCCCTGCGGTTCCATGGCGAGGCCGCCCTCGAGGATCCCCGCCGCGCTCTCGCCGCCGTGGGGGGCCTGGAGATCGCGGCGCTCGCCGGCGCCGCCCTCGAAGCGGCCCGCCGCCGCAAGATCGTGCTGGTCGACGGCTTCATCTCCACCGTCGGAGCGCTGGCGGCCGTGCGCCTCGACCCGGCCGTGCGTCCGGCCCTGGTCTTCTGCCACCGCTCGGCCGAGGCCGGGCACGACCGCGCCCTCGCGGCCCTGGGCGCCAAGCCCCTGCTGGACCTCGGCATGCGCCTGGGAGAAGCGACCGGCAGCGCCCTCGCCTTTCCCATCGTCAAGGCCGCGGCGGCCATCCTGCGCGAGATGGCGACCTTCGCCCAGGCCGGCGTGTCGGATCACTAATGATTTGGATCGTCCAATGACCTGGATCCTTCAGGAGGTGCGGCTCTTCTGGACCGCCCTCACCCTGCTGACGCGGCTCCCCGCGCCCCGCCTGCACGGCTTTCAGGAGGATTGGCTGGCGCGCTCGGCCGTCTGGTTCCCCATCGTGGGATTGATCGTGGGGGGGCTCGCCGCCGGGGTCCACCAGCTCGCCGCCCTCCTCTGGCCCGAGCCCGTGCCAGCCGTGCTCGCCCTCGCCGCCGCGGCGTGGGTGACGGGCGGCCTGCACGAGGACGGCTGGACGGACGTCTTCGACGGCCTCGCCGCCAGCCGGTCCGGGCGGGATCCGAAACGCATGCTGGAAGCCATGAAGGACAGCCGCATCGGCTCCACCGGCGGCCTCGCCCTCGTCCTCCTGCTCCTCGGCAAGCTGGGCGCCATCACCCTCCTCCCCGCGCCGCGGACCGCCGCCGCCCTGATCGCCGCCCATGTCCTCAGCCGCTGGTCCCACCTGCCCCTGCTCTGGAGACTCCCGTATGCCCGTCCCGAGGGCGGCATGGCGCGGGCCCTGGCCGGCGGCGTCAGCGGGACGCGCCTCACCGCTGGCACGATCGTCACGATCCTGATCGCCGCCGCGCTCCTGCGCTGGACGGCCCTGCCGCCGCTGATCTTCGCGGCGGCGGCCACCCTCGCCGCCGGGCTCTTCTTCCGCCGCCGGCTCGGCGGCATCACGGGCGACTGCCTGGGCGCCACGAACCAGCTCGTCGAGCTCGGCGTCCTCCTCGCTCTGTCTGCCCGCCTGCCATGAAGCTCTACCTCGTGCGCCATGGCGAAGCCGAGGGGAGCGCAGGGCGGGCCGTCGGCCATACCGACCTGCCCCTCTCCGCCCTCGGGGCCCGCGACGTCGAGGCCCTCGCCGCCTCCTGGCAGGGCCCCGCGCCCTCCAGCATCTTCTCGAGCGACCTGCGCCGCGCCGTGGAGTCCGCCCGCATCCTGGCCGCGCGGCTCGGCGGAGCTCACATCATCGATCCCCGCCTGCGAGAGGTTTCCTTCGGAGATTGGGACGGCAGATCCTGGAACGAGGTCTACGAGACCGACCGCCAGCGCTTCGACGCCTGGAGCGAGCGCTGGTGGGATCTGGCGCCCCCGGGCGGCGAGAGCTTCGCCGACCTTCTGAGGCGCGTCTTCGACTGGTACCGCGCGCTCGGAGACGAGGAGACCGTGCTGGCCGTGGCCCACGGCGGGAGCATCCGCGCCCTCCTCTCCGAGCTGCTGGAGCTCCCCCGCGACCACGCCTTCCACCTCCAGGTGTCGCCGGCCCGCGTCTCGGCGGTCGAGGTGGAGGAGGGGACCGCGAAGCTGCTGTTTCTCGATCAGGAGCGGTTTGCCCGCTGATAGAGTGTTTTGAAAGGATCTTTCCCTTGTAGGCTGCATGCCCTCCGAAAACCTCACCCTCGTCCCTCTCCTAAAGGAGAGGGATGGCTGGTCCCGAAACGTTTTGCCATGAGATCCCTCTCCTTTAGCTCTGTCAGCTCGGCAAGCGAGCACATAGGGGCGAGGAACAGGACGCCGACATCGCCCGGGCATCAATGCCCGGGCTACTCGAAAGAGCCCCCTGAAGCGGACTCAGTCGGCTTCAGCCGGCTGTTTTACCTAGCCCGGGCATTCATGCCCGGGCGGCGCCGGATCGCGGGTCGAATTTGGCCCTCTTCCTCAGGAGGAGAGGGGCAGGGGTGAGGTCGCCGGAGGGCAAAACGGCCCGAGGGCAAGATGTGTAATGGCATGGCATTCATGCCCTGGCGGCGCCGGATCGCATCTACGGCCTCCCCACAATATCCGCACCCCCTCATTCGTCTACAACCGTAGATGAAGAACGCGGCGAGTCTTGACCGAATGCCACTCGAACAGGACCAGCAGATCGCCAGGACGGTCAAGCGGGAGCAGAACCGGCTGCGCAACTTCATTCGCCGGCGCGTGCCCGACCCGCGCGACGCAGAGGACATTCTGCAGGACGTCTTCCACGAGCTGGTGGAAGCGAACCGCCTGCTGATGCCGATCGATCACGTCACCGGCTGGCTGTTTCGCGTGGCGCGCAATCGCATCACCGACCTCTTCACGAAAGCGTGAGGGACTGAACATGAAACCGAGATGGAAGAGATTGCTTTTCATTGCTCCGCTGGCGATTCTGGGCATGCTGGTCTTCATGGCCATCGGCGGCGGAATCGTGCAGCAACTGTGGAACTGGTTGGTGCCGTCGCTGTTCGGCTGGCGTCAGGTCACCTTCTGGCAAGCGCTGGGGCTTCTGGCGCTGTGCCGGATCCTCTTCGGCGGCTTTGGGCTCCGCGGTTCCGGCCGCTCCCACTTCCGCCGTCGCATGGCCGAGCGCCTGGAGCACATGACCCCTGAGGAACGGGAACGATTCCGGCAAGGCCTGCGCGGCCGTTGGGGCTTCGATCCATCCATGGACGACATCCAGGAATCCGAGTGATCCCATGCTCGACCAGATCCTGCCCCAGCGCATCGAAGAGAAGATGCTTCTGGTCTCGAAAGCGGGCGGTCCGTAGAGGCCCCCCGCCCGGGGCGGCCACATAGGGCCGCCCCTACGGAGGAATTCGTCATTTCCGGCTTGCCACACCATTCGCGTTGCAGCCGTTAGAGATAGTTGATCACATAGCCGAATGCGATGCCGACCAGCAAGCCAATAGCAATCTCGGCGGGTCTGTGGCGCTCGAGGGCCAATCGCGACCACGCGAGACCGGGCATCACCGCCAGCAGCACCCAGCCCGCCGGTGAGCCGAGAGACAGGAGCGTCGTCGTGGCGAGTGCACCGAATGCCATGTGGAGCGAGACTTTGACCCACCTCGTGGCGACAGCGCACACGGCAAGCATGATCAGGACGCCGGCCACACCTCGAATGAGGAAGGATCCTGGCCGAAATACGAGCATGGCTCCGAGCAGTACCGCCAGAGCGGCGATACCCACCGCGAAGAGCAGCGGTCTTTCAGCGCGATCGGATGCGTCGACGTTGGTCCAGGAACCCCTGCGGACTTGACGGACCATGAGCACAGCAACGGGCAAGAGCGCTATCAGAGTGACGAAGAGCAGAGTCCGGAGGGCTTCGCGTGGGGTGCTGAAGTGCAGTGCCGTCCCCAGAACCATGACCATGGTCATGGCGAAGGGATGGCCGACGATTGATACCCATCGAGCTAATGCTTTCATTCCGAGTGTTGCCTAACACTGCGGCCTAACTAAGTAGTGGGACCGCGCGCCAGCGCGGTATCCGTCCGCTTGAGGCCAGAGTTAGGCGTTCCCCCTTTTCAGCCAATCACATACCTGGAAAAGCGACGAAAACAGTCTTGCACTGTACTTGCTGCTGACACCAGACTGCTTGCAAAGATTTACCCAGAATGACTCGGTTACCACAGCATCAAAGTATGGTACCGCAGCTGTCAGTGCCGCTATGTCGAAAACGTCGTTTTCTTCTACCTTCTTCGCCTGCTGCTCGAGCTTAACGGCCAATCGACACTCTATGTCAAAACAGGGCACATCGTCGATAATAGTTGTTAACTGCTCAGCGGTCAGAGAACGCAGAGATTCCAGCGTCCCCCCAAGCCTCAATACAGAGGCATAAATCTTGTCATACATTTGGCTGAAAAGGGTAACCGAATAGACGCGCCGTCTCATTTCCTTTGAGGAACCAATCAACTGCTCCCGCCTCTCTAGCATGCCTCGTATCAATTCTCTATTCATGGCTGTGACTCTTTCTATGGCCTGCCGTCGAACATGCTCGTCCTCAAATTCAAGGTATGAGATTAATGATAGGAAAGGACCCATTTTTTTCGCAAGGCTTAGGATCTGCTCGGGAGAGCGGTCGAGCAATGTCGAGAGCAGCGGATAGTCGCCAAATGCAAGCAGCATTTCCCGAGTAAAGACAGAAAAAATTGAGCCGCCTGCAGGTTCGCATCCTAATCGAGTCCGTAGCGCAGAGTCAATCTCGGTAGATGTCCTTTCTTGCCTGCTCACGAGGAACCAGCCACCGCTGAACCTGCAGAATATTGAGGCTAATTCTGCGCGCTGCCGGCGGCTGCCTATTCTTGCGGTCTCCATGATATGGATTTCTCCGACCGGAAATCGGATTCGACCACGCCACACTTGCTCCTCAAGGTACTCTGCCATCCGCCGACTCTCGGGCCCCATGTCAGGCCCATAGAAAATTTTGGAAAATTCTATCCAATCTTTCTGATCAATGTAAATATTCAACATATTGCCTAACTGGTGAGTGTAAGGAGGTAATTGCCGAACTCCATGTACATGGTGTCCGTGGCCACGAGCAGCCTGTTCTCATCAAATAAGTAGCGCCACAGTAGGCAACCAGAACGGTCTTCTATAAGGTAGGCGCGTGCGTGGAATCTATGCTCAGCGGTAGAACTCGCGATCTGCCAGAACGCATCTTAATGTGGGCAGGGCGGTGAAGGCCAGCACTGGCAGGCGAGCAGGGATTGTCATGAGGTGGCGGGTTCCTTATATCGATTGCTCCGCCTAACCTCAAGATTAACCTTACGCGCTTTTATTCCGGAATGCCTAGGTTATGGTCTCTGCCGAGGAGTATTAGCCGGCCTCTGTAAGCCTCTCATTCTATGAGTGCCTCTGATCCTGCGACGATTCCTGGTCATAGTCAACGCCAAGGCACTCCGGCAGACCGGACCCCGTTCTTGGCCTCTGGGGGGCCGTCGCTCGCTTCTGATCTCGAAGCGGTAACGGATTCTGGGCTCCTGGCGTTGCTCATGCGGGGCTTTTCTGGAGCACTCATCGGGACGTCTAGCAGATCGCTCTATGCGGAGTTACAGTACGAAGCCTTGCGTCACCCGTACTCATCGCCAAGGAATGCAGTCATTTTTGATCCACATTTAATCCATAAAATTCAGAAAACCCTTCGCTTTTTATCCCCTTAATGGCCTCCTCCTCTGAAGAGAAGATTCTATGAAAGTCTTTTACCTGAGTAATTTCAAGAATGTCCCAAATCTTTCCTCCTGGTTTTACGATTAGACCTAACTTTGCTCCGCTGTTAGCCGCCGTTGTATAGGCTGAAGTCAGTTCCCCGTTACCTGAAGAATCGAGCGCTGTGACTTCTCTCAAATCCACAATGATCCCCTTCTTGCCTTGAGACAATAGTCGATGTACGTCTTCTCGCAAGACGATGTCACCTACAGCGATCGTAATTTTACCCCGAAGCCGTAAAATTGCTATATCGTCATCGACGTGCTTTATCTCTGACCGCATCTTGTTTTTCCTCTTGCGCTTCAAATTTTTCAGGGCTGGCTCTGTAGGCTTGCTCCAGAAGGGCTCGGTAGTCACTGAGTATCTGCTTCTGGGAAGCCATCAGATGTTCTTCGGTTCGCACCTTCTGTTGAAGCAACTGCCTATTCTGCAGAAAAAGGTACACGACCAGCGCGATAGCAATGGCAGGTACTACGCCTAGTTCAAGAGCTGCTTTGGCAACTGTCTCAAAGCTCATTTTCAACCTCAGATAACTCCTCCCGGAATGCCTGTCCTGATCATAGTCTCTATCGAGACAGTATGCTCGGTCTTTCTTATATCTCTCATTCTATGAATATTTCTGATCTTACGATGATTCCTGGTCGTCGTCAACGCCATGACACTCCCACGTAGAAGAACCCTCCTCCGGGAGTCGAGCCCGACCTGGGCTGGCGGCGAAGGCAGGACGCACCCCCATGGCACGCCCCTTGAATTCCGTAGACCCGAGAGGAGGACGCGATGGATCTCGACGTCAAACACGATGAGAAGGCGGGCAAGTACTACGCCCTGATCGACGGCCATGAGGCCGTCTGCGAATACGGCCGGGCCGGCGAGGGGACACTCAATTTCTGGCACACCTACGTCCCGCCCGAGCTGCGCGGCAAGGGCATCGCGGACGAGCTCGTCAAGCAGGCCCTGGAGGATGTCCTGGAGCGCGGCCTCAAGGTCATCCCCTCCTGCTGGTTCGTCCGCGTCTACATCGACCGGCACCCCAGGTACCAGGAGGCGGTGGCGGCCTGAGGCCCGGAGTGGACGGTTCGACCTGGCTCGTACTCCTTCGGCCCTGGGAAGTGGCCGGCTTGACCTGCCCTGGCTCTGTTTACCGATCCGGGGCAGAAGTTTCGCCCCGGTCTGGTGGCCCTTGGCCCTGCGAGGTGGTGGGCGGACCTGGGGGGCCGGCCCATTGACCTGGGGGGCCGACCGTTCACTGGGCAGGTCGGCTGGTTTGCGCCGCAGGTCGAACCGTCCACGCCGGGAACGGACGGTTGACGAGGGAGGTCGAACCGTCCGCCCCGCAGGTCGAACCGTCCACGCCGCGCCCTAGTCCGGGAACGCCGACTTGTCGAGCCCGGGGATGATCCGCAGGGCGTTCTTGTAGTAGATCTTCTTCAGCACCTCGTCCGGCAGGTCGAGGCCGTAGAGGCTCCAGAAGGCGTGGCGCTTGCGGTAGTAGGGGAAGTACTCGTCGGCCGTCTCCAGCGTCCGGAAGTAGGTGTGGTACTCCTCGGGCGCCCAGACGTCCTTGCCGAACAGGACGCGGTCCTGGCGGCGGGTCAGGAATTCGCGGGCCGCCCGCGGCTGCCGGCCCAACTCGTGGAGCACGGCGCCGATCTCCGTGTACATGTTCGGCATTTCGTCCATCAGCTTGCCGAGACGGCCGAGGTCGTTGCCCAGCCAGCCCAGGTGGGCGTTGATGAAGATCGTCTTCGGGTGCTTGCGGAAGACGTTGTGCTGCTCGGCGATCGTCTCCTCGAAGGAGGCGAACTTGGGCGAGTCGCGGCGGCGGCCGGGGAACTGCTTGAGCTCCAGCCAGCGCTCGTTGAAGCGGTCCCACGGCAGCCAGAAGGGGGACGGCTCGCCGGTGTGGATCAGCACCGGGATGCCCAGCTCGGCGCACTTGGCCCACACCGGATCGATCCGCGGATCGTCCGTGCGCACCCGGTTGCCGTCCTTGTCGAGGACGAACATCCCCAGGTTCTTGAACACCTTGAGGCCGCGGGCGCCGTTCTTCACGTCCTCCGCGAGCTGCCGCGCCGCCTTCGCGCCGAAATCGGGCTCGGAGATCTTGGAGAAGTCGACGTTGGCGAACTGGACGAAGCGCTTGGGGTAGCGCCCCCCGAGATTGGCCTGGCCCTTCTTGAAGTCCTCGCCGCTGCCGCCGCTCAGGTTCACCATCAGGGCCATGTTCAGGCCGTCCATGTCCTGCACCAGCTTCGCCGTCTGCTCGGCCGTCATCTCCTCCGAGTCCTGATGGTTGTGGACGTCGATGAACGGAAAGCGGGCCCGGGTGACCGGGTGCTCCGGGACCACGAGAGTCGACTTCGGCTCGTAGTCCTCGAACGACATGACGGCTTCCGGCGGCGCGGCGGGCGGCGGCGTCTGGGCACGGCTGGACGGAACGGCGCTCAGCAGCAGGCCGAGCGCCAGGGAGCGTAGAAGCGTTTTCATTCGGGACCGGCCGATCCGGCTCAAAAGCCGAGCGTGCCGTTCTCTTTCGCCCAGGCGAGCTGCTGGGCGAGGAAGTCGCGGGGATAGGAGATCGTGACGTCGGTCACTTTGCCGGCCTTGTCCTTGACCGGGGTCAGGTCGGCGTAGATGCCGGAGCCGTAGACCGGGATGTCGAGCTTCTTGAAGCGGGCGATCACGTCGTCGCGCACGGCCGGGTCGAAGCGGGTGCCGTACTTGGCGACCAGGGCTTTGCCGCCGTCGTAGTCCCCCTCGGCCTTGATGCGCATGACCTCGGCCAGGAGCTTGCCCACGGCCGCGTGCGCCTTGTCGTAGTCCTTGACCGTGATGTACCAGTGGCCGTTGCGCTGGCCGCGCTCGAAGCCGCCGGCCTCGATCACGTAGTTGGCCACCAGCAGCCGGGCGCGGTCGTGGTCCTCGGCGGCCGTGTCGCCCGTCGGGTAGTTCTTGAGCGCCGTCAGCCCCGCCCGCGCCACCTGACGGAACAGCTCGCGGCCCACCTCGCGGACATCGGCCACCCCGAGGTCGGCGAGCTTCGGGTCGTAGATGTTCCAGTATGCCACGAGGTCCGCCCGCGTCTCCTCGAGCGTCGAGTAGAGCTCCCGCAGGTAGGTGTGCGGGTCGTTGGGCACGGCCATCTTGCCGGAGCCGTGGCCGATGATCTCGTGCAGCGCCGTGTGCAGGTTGTCGGCCTCGACGCCGTACTTGCCGAACAGCTCTCCCGCGTCCGGGTCGGGCTGGTACTCGACGGCCAGCTTGGCGCCCCGCGTCCGGTTGCTGGCGTCGATCGAGGAGGTCAGGAGGAGGCTCTTGGTGCCGTACTTCTCGCGGATGTCCTGCTCGTTGGGGAGGTTGTCGCCGATCGTGGTGACGTGGAAGTCGCCGCTCGCGACCAGCGTCTCGATCGCCTTGCCGACCGGCGGCTTGGCGTCGACCTTCTTGAAGCGGTCGTCCCAGGGCTCCTTCTTCTCGAAATAGGGGGCGTTCTCGGCGAGCTTGCGCATGAAGGGCTGGAGATCCTGGTCGACCACGGCCACCACCATCTGGGCCGAGCCCTTGGCGCCCCGGGCGTCGCGGTAGACCTCGATGAAGCCGGAGGCGAAGTCGACCGTGGCGTCGTTCTGGATCCAGAGCACGTTGAAGTCGTGCCAGTCCTTGAGGTCGCCGGTCTGGAGATAATGGACGAGGGCGCGCAGCACCTTGGCCTGCTGGGGATCGGCCAGGCGCGCGGCCTCCTCGAGCTCCCGGTTGACGGCGGCGAGCTCGCGGGCGTAGAGCCCGGGCGGCACCTTGCCGTCGGGGGTCCCGGCCCGGTAGACCTCCTCGACCAGCCGGCCGTCTTTCTTGACCAGGCGTGAGTTCAGGGGGTTCTTCTCCGCGAAGCCCGTCAGGTCCTTGAGCGCCACCCCCTGGTAGTAGTTGTTGCTCGACGCCGTGAGGATGTCCTGGCCGGCCGGCGGGTCCTTCTCCGTGATCGTGGGCTCGAACGCGGGATCGAACAGCGGAGTGCGCAGCTCGTTCAGCGTCCGGGCGAGCTGCTCGCGGGTCCCCAGCCGGGCGCCGCGGGTCCGCGCCTGTTCGGCGGCGCGGGAGAGCTGTTCGAAGGAGAAGCCGGGCACGAACTTGTCGCTCGTGGTCTCGTTGTGGTTCCCGCCGCTGCCCAGGAACAGCTTGGCGTACTCGACGATCGCCTGCCGCGACTCCTCCGGCAGCCGCTCGGGCTTCTCGGCCAGAGCGCCGAGGAGACGCTTGGCCGCCAAGCCGTAGGACGACATCTGGTCATAGAAGATGGGGTCGAGCTGGATGGCCGCCCGGGTCAGGTGATAGGCGAGCAGCTTCTCCTTGAGCGGCAGCTTCGAGAAGCTCGGCGCCTCGACCTGCAGGAAGCCCCGGTCGCCGATCCGCTCCACGAGGGGGGAAGGCGTCGGGGGCTGCGTCTGCCCGGTCGCCGTGACGGCGAGGAGCAAGGCGAGCGGGATCAGGGCCAGGACTCGGCGGATTCTCATGAGGCCATTCTACAGGCCCGCCCGAACCCCAGCCCTCCTCTTCTTCGCGAGAAAGGGGGCCGAGGTCGAGTGAATCGGCGTGCCTCCGCCGGTCGTGGTTTAGCTCGTGCTGCCTAGAACAGGCACCGGCAGATGTTGTCGGGACGGCAGGTGCTGGTGCCGCCGACGGCGGCGCAGGACTGGATCTGCTGGGTGGTGCAACAGTAGCGGACGTCGGCAGACGCCTTCGCCGGGGCGGAGAGGAACGCCGCGGGAACCAGGAGAGATGCCAAAAGGAGGCTGGGTGCGGTGAGTCTCTTCATCATCGTGTTCTCCTTTGGCAGAGGCATGCATACTGCACTATATCTTAACGCTCAGAAGCGCCAGCCGATCCCCAGGGAGTAGTCGGCGAGGCCGCGGTCGAATTCCAAATCATCCGTCAGCCAGCGGCCGCGCACCTCGGGGCGCAGGTAGGCCTGCTGGCCGAGGTGGATCTCGGCGCCGATGCCGAAGTGAACGGTGGTCTCGTCCTCATCGAAGTCGCCGTCCGAGATCCGGTTTACCCCCGGCCCGCCCAGCGCATAGAGATCGAAGTGGCTCGTGTCGACGACGTAGGCCTTGGCGGAGAGGTCTCCGAACCAGACGTCCACGTCCTCGTCCAGGCGCGAAACCGAAGCCTCCAGGGCCCACGTCTCGCTGAAGCGGAACCCGCCCCGCAGGCCGTACGATTCGTTGTGAAATTTGGGCCCCTCGATCTGCTGGATGCGAGAGCCGAAGAGCTCGAGGGTGGCCCCCCTCTCTTCGCTCTGCGCCAGGGCGGAGGACGCGGCGACGAGGGAGAACAGCGCGGCGGCGAAAGTCATGGAAAGACGATGGATCCGTCGGGTCATACTCTTTCCCTCCAAAGGAAACGCCCAGGAGTTTTCCTGAGCTTCGAGGGTGGGACAGCGCAAGGCGGGTGCCATGGCTGACCGCCGCTGAGGATCTTAGGCTAAATCAGGCAGAGACGGAACTTAGCGCAGACGGCGCGGCCGCCGGAGCAGGGGAGGCCCGCCGCGAGGGTGTTCGTGGACCGCGACAGCCGTCGCAAGAATCCGACAGTTCGGGCGCCACGCCCTGATGGGCGGTACAATCGGCCGAAATCCAGGATCCGTCGATCCGCACAGGGGGTGGAGCATGACCGCACAGCCTTCGGCTTCGTCGTCTTCAATGCAAGGGATCGACGTCAGCCATTTCCAGGGCACCATCGACTGGGGCCGGGTCGCTCAGGACGGCAAGGCGTTCGCCTTCGTCAAGGCGACGGAGGGCCTCACCTACGTCGATCCCCAGTTTCACGCCAACTGGGCGGGCGCGAAGGCGGCGGGGCTCCTGCGCGGGGCCTATCATTTCTACGAGCCCGGCGACGATCCACGGCAGCAGGCCGAGTTCTTTCTGGACACCGTCCAACCCGGCCCCGGCGACCTGCCGCCGGCCCTGGACATCGAGGTCACCAAGGGGCAGAGCGCCGGCGAGATCGTCCAGGGGATTCAGGAGTGGCTCTCGACCGTCCAGCAGGCCCTGGGCGTCACGCCTCTTCTCTACACGGACCGGACGTTCTGGAACAGCCTGGGAACGAAGGAATTCGGCGGCTATCCGCTCTGGATCGCGGAGTACGGCGTCGCCACGCCGGTCCTGCCGGCCGGCTGGGCGACCTCGGCTTTCTGGCAATACTCCGAGACCGGCGGCGCTCCCGGCGTGACCGGCTCCCTCGACCTCGACGTCTTCCAGGGCGGCCTCGAGGATCTGCGGCGGCTGGTGATCCCGTAGAAGGTTGAATAGGGGCGAACCTGTATTCGAGTGGCCCTCAGGCGGCTCGTTCTTCGTTCTGGATGAGAACGGTGGGCCTTCCCGCGCTCGGCGGCACTGGTAGATCCTGTTCCTCCAGGAGCGCGACATGCTCCTGCATCCCCCATCTCGCCTTGTAGAGGCAATCTTCGATCGAATGCCCGACGCCGGTGAACCCTTCCAGGTCCGGAGAATAGAACCCGAAGAAATTGGGATCGTCGGTGGCTTCGATGACCAGGGAGTAGCTGAGATCCAGCATCGCAACTCCTTTCACTTCGTGCTGATGCCTGCCGTCTTGAGGACGGCTTGGCAAGTGCCCCGTGGAACCTCCCGCGAGCCGTGGTAGTCCACCCGAATCAAACGGTCGAAACCCGGCTTGCCGTAGTATCGGACCGAACCTTTGTGCTTGACGAGCCTGAACCCATTGGCTTCCAGAGCCCGTACCAACTCGCTGAACTTCATCGCGTCGCTCGGGTGCCGTCCACAATGCAGAATCCTACCATGGCGCCGCCACGTGCATTTTGGCCTCGGATTGAGCCAAAACCCCGGCTCTCTTCTCACGTATCTCCCTCATGACCGGACCTAACGCGCCCATCCTCGTCCTCGTTGCCGGCGTGGCCCTGCTGATCGCGGGGCGCCGCCTCTTCTGGCTCTTCGTGGGACTGGTCGGCTTCTTTACCGTCTACCAGTGGCTTGCGCCGTCCGGGCCGCCGTCGACCTGGCAGTGGGTGCTGGCCATCGCGGCCGGCTTGCTGGGCATCCTGCTGGCGATCTTCCTCCAGCGGTTCGCCGTGGCCTTGGCGGGCTTCTTCGTAGGCGGCTGGGCCGTAGTCCAGTTCATGGGCTTGAACCTGGCGAATCCCCGGACGGCCGACGTGGTGATCTTCTTGGTCGCGGGCATCCTCGCCGCCATCCTGGCCGTCAAGCTGTTCGAGATCGCGCTGATCTTCCTCTCCTCCCTGGCGGGAGCGGGGCTGATCGTCGACGCCTTCCATCCCGCCCCAACCCTGGCGCGGGTGCTGCTCGTCGGGCTCCTGGTGGTGGGGATCGCCGTCCAGATGGGCCTCACGGCCCGGCGGCGATCTCCCGGCTAGGCTCGAGTCAACTTGCCCGGCCCCTGGTCCACGCTCTGTCCGGGCACGATCCACTGCGTCGTGGTCACCCGATGGGCCGACTGGAGACCGCCGAGGGGGCCGAAGGCAGTGATTGCGAGGAGCGTCGGCCGGGAGATCTCGAGACCGGCGACCAGCCCCGAGGTTGCCGTATCCGGGGACAGCCACCAGACACTGGGCGTGCCGCCGGGAGATGCCGGAGGCGTCACGATGGCACTGAGCGAGGCGCTCGACGAATACAGGTCCGACAGGTTGCCCGAGTCGGTGCCCAGGGCAAGGCCGCCCCCGAGCCGCTCCCCGGTCTGGGCGTCGTGGATCGTCACCTCCGCGCCGCCGATGTCGTCCGCCAGGAACTTGCCGCCCTTCGCCTGCACCCGCACCGTGATCGAGGTTGAGCTGGGTGTCGCCATCTGCGCTTCTCCCTGATCAAGAGATTCCGAGAGCGTCGAGGGAAGGAGCGGTTGCGGCGCGAACCGTCGCCAGCACGATCTCTCGGGGTGAGCCCATGGCTGCGATTCGTTGACGAATGACCTCGGGGATCGGGCCGAACCGCTGCTCGATGGCCTCTAGAAGGGCGGAGCGCGCCTCTTCAAGATCTTTCTCGCGAGCCTCCTTGAGACCTTTCTGGAATCCCTCCTGTTCCCACTGACGGGTCCATTCCATGACGCGTTCGGCTAGCATCGATTTGACCTCCTTGAGATCCATCACTCCAGGGACCGTGACGCCGGGCAACCGCGCCGGCAGCAGCACCTGCGACAGCCAGGTACCAAATGCCCGTCGAAGCTCCGCCTGCTCCGGCCCTCGTAGCCACTGGAGCAGGGCGGCGACGACCCGTTGCACTTCATCCGGTCCCCGGCTCGTCTCCAGACGGAACAGCGCCGCGGCCAAGTTGCGCAATGACGCGAGCTCGGATTCCGCGATCCGGCCCTCGTCCAGCAAGAGGTAGCGGCACCGGGGACGGTAACGGTCCAGGCCCCCGGGCACGGGCCCCACCAACTCGGCCACGTCCTGGGCAGCTCCCCAGGCTGGGACCCCATTATAGAGAACCATTGGCAACACGGGAGGAAGTCTGCCCTCGGGCGTCAGGAGCTTCTCGCGGATGAGCTCCTGATAGAGCAGGCCCAGATAGGTCATGACCCGGACCGCCATGAAGGCATCGACCGTCGACTGAAACTCCAGCAGGAGATAGACGTAGAGCCAGCGTTCTCGGCCCCAGCGCAGGCGCCAGACGATGTCGCCTTCCCTGGCCTGCAGGCCGTCGCTGATGAAGCTGGCATCGACCTTCTCCAAGGTGGAGAAGTCGAGATCGTCGACCCAGTCCTCGTGAACGAAGCCGCGCAGGAGGTCGGCCACCATCTCGGCGTGGGAGAAGAGCAGCTTGTAGGCGTGGTCGTGGTCAGCCATGGCTCCGCAAGGTCCGTATTCAGGAAATTTCGGACACTTGTATCGGAAACCTGGCCGGGAGGCAAGGTCGCCTGCCGGGAACCTCTTTACAGCGCCGCCACCGCTCGGCGGAGGCCCTGGGCCACGTCCGGATAGGGGAAGAGCGGTTCGACCGCCCGCAGGCTCTGGACGGTCGCGTGGAGATCCGAGATCTCCTTGGCCGGCTCCAGACCACCCGCTTGGCTGTACCAAGCCTCGAGCTCCTGCAGCCGCTGCCGGAGCAACGCCGGCTGGATCGGGCTGCTGTAAACCCACACGTCCCGCGCGAAGACGTTGAGGAGCCTCACCGGCTGGCTTTGCAGATGGGAGCGGATGGACGCCGCCGCCTGCACGCCCGGCAGAACGGAAGAGGACCGGGTTGAGGGCACCTCGGGCGGGGCTTCCGGTTCCGGAGCCGGACCGGGCGCTGCCTCGCCCAGCAGCTCGGCCGCCAGCTCCCGCACGGATTCTGGCACCGGACGCCCAAGGCGAGTGCACATCCGCAGGAAGGCTTCCAGAAACTGCGACAGGAGCCGCTTGGCGATCTCGATCTGGCGCTCGGCCCGCATTCGCTCTTCCGGGCGGTCGGTCGTGACGAGCACGGACTCGTACTCGTCCCGGAGCTTCTGGATGTCCGCGATCTTCTGTTGGATGTCCTCGAAGCGTTCCACGGATCTATCTTAGACTTTCCGCGTGCCCAACAACTCTCTCCGCCTCTCGCGCCGGCTCCCCTGGGAGCACTCGGTGAACCGCCTGACTCGGGCGATGGAGGAGCGGTCGGCTCGCGGCCTGAGCACGATCGACCTCACGGTGACGAACCCGACGCGGGTCGGGCTTTCTTATCCGGAGGAAGAGCTGGCCGAGCTGCTCTGCCGCGGGGCACGCCCGGAGTACCAGCCGCACCCGCTGGGGATCCCCGAGGCGCGCGAGGCGTTGGCCGAGGCACTCTCGACGCCGGGCGATCAGGTGGCGCCGGAGGATCTCGTCCTGACGGCATCGACGAGCGAGTCCTACTCCTATCTGTTCAAGCTCTTCGCCGATCCCGGCGACGAGGTGCTGACGGCGGCTCCGTCCTATCCTCTCCTGGACAGCCTGGCGGCTTTGGACGGTCTGGTCCTCAGTCGCTTTTCTCTGAAGCACAGGACTCGCTTCGTCCTCGATCCGGAGGCGGTGGAGCTCGCCCTCTCTCCGGCCACGCGGCTTGTGGCCTTGGTTCATCCAGGAAACCCGACCGGCTCCTACTTCACGGCCCAGGAGCAGGATGCCGTGACCTCTCTCTGCGCCTCCCGAGGCCTGCCGCTGATCTCGGACGAGGTCTTCGCCGATTACCCGCTCGTCGAAAGTCACCATGCCGGTCCGGCAGCATCGCAAGAGGCCCTCTCCTTCTCTCTCGGCGGGCTCTCGAAGAGCGCTGGCCTGCCTTCCTGGAAGCTGGGCTGGATCCGCGTCGGCGGTCCTTCCGGCCTGCGCCGCCGGACCGTTGCCGCGCTGGAGCTGGTGGCCGACAGCTATCTCTCGGTGGCGACTCCGGTGCAGCGGGCTCTCCCGGGCGTACTGGCCCTCGCTCCCCGGATCCGGGCCGCGATCCTCGGCCGGCTTCGCGAAAACCTCGCCGCGCTCCGCGCTTCTCTGGCGGGCCTTCCGGAAGTCGAGCTCCTCGAGCCCGAGGGGGGCTGGGCGGCCGTGCTTCGCGTCTCCCGCCAGGAGACCGACGAGGAGCTGGCCCTGGAGCTCCTTGCCGGCGCCGGAGTTCTCGTCCACCCCGGCTATTTCTTCGACTTCTCGACGGATGACTTTCTCGTGCTCTCCCTGCTGCCGGAGACCGCCAGTTTCGCCGAAGGGGTCCGCTGTCTCCGCAGCTATCTTGGGTGCTCTGGCTCATAGTCGAAAATGAGCAAGGTCCGATCTGGTGGGACTATACTGAGCTGGTCGTCTCAACCGAAAACGGAAGAAAGGAGCGAACTCATGAGGAAGCCGATTCTGCTCTTCGTCCTGGTCGTCCTGGCCCTGGCCGCCTTTCCAGCTCTGGCTGCCGGGCCTACGCTCACCGTCAGCGGACCCGCGAGCGTCACGATCGTCTCGAGCTGTCAAAACGTGGTCTGGACCGCCACGGCCAGCGGCGGGGTGACCCCCTACTCGCTTTACGAGTGGCGGCGGAACGGCTCGTTGGTCGGGGGGAACTCGACCACTCTCACCCTGAACTACTGCACCACTCCCGGGCAGACCACGAGCTTCACCGATACCATCTCCTGCACCGTGACCGACAGCAACGGGCGCGAGGGCACGGGGTCGAAGGACACCATCATCAACCTTCAGGGCTGACTTTCTTGCACCCAGGACCGGCCGCTCGACTCGCTTTCGTCTCTCTTTGGCACCGGTATGGATGAAGAGAACCCTACTGGAGGATTCATGACCAAAGTTTTGCGTACGCTGATCGTCCTGCTGTTCGCCTTGGTTGTTATTGCCACCCGCCCCGCCCCTGCCGTCTCAAACTGCGATTACCTGGTAACCTGCTTTGACTACCTGCCCAAGCAAGGGTACCCCGACCCTTCCTGGCAGTACAGCCACGTGTGCTGTGACCTCAACAACCACAGTACGATCTGGAACGTCTACATCGATTTCAGGGGCAAGTGGCACCTGGTCAGCTCCAACATCCTGCCGTAGGGTACTGTCCTGCCGCTGAAACTGCCGGGGGCGGCCGATGCCGCCCCCTATCCCTTCCCAAAGAGGGTTGCCCCTACTCCGGCTTCCAGCTCGGGAGACGGCCCGGCGTCCAGGGGGCGCCGAGGCTCTCGAGCTGATCCTCCAGGTTCTTGAGGTCGACGCCGATGACCTGGCGGAGGTCCGCCAGCACGGGGGCGAACTCGGCCGCCGCGGTGGCGTAGTCGTCCTGGAAGGTCCGGGTCACCTCGGAGGAGGAGGCCCAGTGGCCGAAGATGATGTTCTGCACCCGGTCGACGATGGCCGGCGGGGTGGGCTCGTTGTGCGATCCCAGCACGGGATCTCCCGTGAGCTTCTCGCCGATGTCCTGCAGCCGGAGCTCCAGGGCCCGCGCCTGCTGGCTCAGCTTGAGGTCGGCCTTCGGGGTGTCGAGGATCGCGCGCTGCACGTACTTCACCCGCTCCTTGGCCTCGCCGAGCGCCTCGGTGGCGCCCATGACGGCCCGTTGCAGAGCGGCGGTCTTCCGCTGGAAGGCGAGCTGGCCGGCCTGATCCTTCGCCGCCAGGGTTGCCATGCCGAGCGGCACGGTCTCGAACGTCTGCGCCTCGCCGAGCGGGGTCACGACGCCGTCCACCTGCTTGGCCATGGTGACCTTGTACGTGCCGGGGGCGGCCAAGGGACCCTGCGGCCCATTTTCGAAGAGGCCCGGCGGACCGGACTCGAGCTGCGTCGGCGAGGAGGGCGGGAAGCGGAGGTCCCAGGCCACCCGGTGGAAGCCCGCCTTGGCGGGCGCGGTCAGGCGGCGGACGACGTTGCCCTCCTCATCCGTGACCGTGAGGAGGATGGACGGCTCCACCTCCCGGACCTCGGCGCGGAGCGCCTCCCAGGTGGGAAAGACGAGGCTGCCGCCTTCCTGCTCCAGGCTCTTCTCCTGCTCCTGGCGCAACTTCTTGCGGGTCTTCAGATCGTCCTTCAGGTAGTAGGTGAAGATCGCGCCGAACGGCGGGTTGGGAGCGGTGTAGAAGGACGAGCCCAGGAAGCCCCGTTCCGGAACGCCCATGGGCGAGGCCTCGATGTACATCGGGGTCTTCTTGACGGGGTACAGGCCAGCCTCCTGCTCGAGCGTCTCGGCCTTCACTGTCCGCAGCGGCGTCAAGTCGTCGAGGATGTAGAAGCCGCGGCCGAAGGTCGCCGCCACGAGGTCGTTTTCCCGCTTGTGGATGGCGAGATCGCGCACGGCGATCACCGGCAGGCTGGAAAGCTGGACCCACTTCTTGCCGCCGTCGAGGGTGAAGAAGAGGCCGAACTCGGTGCCGGTGAAGAGCAGGCTCGGGTTGACGTGGTCCTGGACGACGGTCCACACCGAGCCGCGCTCGGGCAGGTCGCCGGTGATCGAGGTCCAGGTCTTCCCGCGGTCGGTGCTCCTTAGCAGGTAGGGCTTGAAGTCGCCGCTCTGATGGTTGTTGAACGCCGCGAAGAGGGTGTTCGGATCGGTCGGCGAGGTCTCGAGGTCCGAGACGTAGGTGTTGTCCGGCACGCCGGGGAACTTGTCGATCTTGTGCCAGGTGCCGCCGCCGTCCTCGGAGATCTGGATCAGGCCGTCGTCGGTGCCGACGTAGAGCATCCCTTCCTTCGCCGGCGACTCGGTGAGCGCCACGATGTTGCCGTAGAAGGACGTCGAGGTGTTGTAGGCCACCGTGTCCGCGCTCCACACCTTGCCCATGACCTTGAGCTTGCGGCGGTCGATCTGCCGGGTGAGGTCGGGGCTGACGGCCTTCCAGGAGTCGCCGCGGTCGTCGCTGCGGAACAGCCGGTTGGCCGCGAAGTAGAGCCGGGTGTGGGAGTGCGGGCTGATGATCAGCGGTGAGTCCCAGTTCCAGCGCAGGGCCGGCTCACCCTTGCCGGGCTGGGGCTGGATCTGGATCACCTCGCCGCTCTTGCGGTCGTAGCGGCCCAGGGCGCCGTACTGCGCCTCGGCGTAGACGATGTTCGGGTCTTGTGGGTCCACCTGGGTCTGGAAGCCGTCGCCGCCCTGGGTGACGAACCAGTCCGAGTTGCGGATGCCGTGATTGTTGTTGGTCCGCGAGGGGCCGCCCAGGCTGAAGTTGTCCTGGGTGCCGCCGAAGACGTTGTAGAAGGGCAGGGCGTTGTCCAGGCTCACCCGGTAGAACTGGGAGATCGGCAGGTTGCTCTTGAAGTCCCAGTTGGCGCCGCGGTCCCAGGTCTCGTAGAGGCCGCCGTCGCAGCCCACCAGCAGGTGCTCGCGGTTGGCGGGGTCGATCCAGACGGCGTGGTTGTCGACGTGCTTGTCCTTCTCGCCCAGCGGACGGAAGGTCTCGCCGCCGTTCTCGCTCACCTGGAGCAGGACGTCCACCGAGTAGATGCGGTCCGCGTCCTCGGGATCGACGAAGATCTCCTGGTAGTACTGGGGGCTGCCGGAGACGTGGTCGCTCCGTTTCTCCCAGCTCCCGCCGGCGTCGGTGGAACGGAAGAAGCCGCCCGCCTTGCCCACGGCCTCGACGATGGCGTAGACCGTATCCGGCTTCGAGGGCGCGACGGCGAGGCCGATGCGGCCGAGGTCTCCCGGCGGCAGCCCGGCGGAGAGCTTCTTCCAGGTGGCGCCGCCGTCCGTGGACTTGTGGATGCCGGCCTCGGGGCCGCCATCCACCAGGGTCCAGATGTGCCGGCGCCGCTGGTAGGCGGAGGCGTAGAGCACGTCGGGGTTGCGGGGATCGAACGCGACGTCGGAGACGCCGGTGTTCTCGCTGATCGCGAGCGCCTGCTTCCAGGTCTTGCCGCCGTCCGTCGTCTTGTAGAGGCCGCGGTCGCCGCCCGGCGCCCAGAGGGGGCCCTGGGCCGCGACGTAGACGGTGTTGGAATCGCGCGGGTCGATGACGATCTTGCCGATGTGCTCGGACTTCTTGAGACCCACGTTCTCCCAGGTCTTGCCGCCGTCCGTGGATTTATAGAGGCCGTCGCCATAGGAGACGCTGCGCTGACTGTTGTTCTCGCCCGTGCCCACCCAGATCACCAGCGGGTTCTTGGGATCGATGGCGAGGCAGCCGATGGAGTAGGAGCCCTGGCCCTCGAAGATCGGCGCCCAGGTGGTACCGGCGTTGGTGGTTTTCCACACGCCGGCCGCGGCCGCGGCCACGTACCAGGTGCTGGGGGTGACGGGGTCGACCACCACGTCGACCACGCGGCCGCCGACCACGGCCGGGCCGATGCCGCGCAGCTCGAGTCCGCCGAAGGTCGGGGCGGAGAGCTTGCCCTTCTTCTCCTCGGCCTTTGCCTTCTTGTCGTTCTTTGCGTTCTTGTCAGGTTTACCGGCTGCCTGGGCCGCCGCCGCTTTCTTGCTCTCCGTGCCCTTGTAGGCTTCTTGGGGAGCCGCGAAGGCGCCGCCCGCCAGAAGAAGCGAGCCGAGCGCGAGCGCTACAGAGATCTGTTTCACAGAAAAACCTCCAGTCGATTGGGATCGGACGGCCTGGCTTGGGCCGTCCCTTTTCCAGGAACAGCATCGGAGCGCCGACTTATTGCGCGCGCGCCGCGGGATGACTTCCCCTCGGTCCTACGGAACCGGATTCTATGGGAGCGAGGGCCTTTGGAGGGCACACCTCTGCCGGCAATCGGATACGCAAGGATGTCGGGAAAGTTTTGGCGTCGGCTTTCGATGTCCTTGAACGAGGAGTAGAATCAGCTTGCCAGAAATTGGCATAACACAGAACAGGAGGATAAGCTGATGAAGAAAGCATGGATCGCCGCCTGTGCCCTCCTCTTCGTCTCGGCCGCCGTCTTCGCCGAGACGCCGACACAGCCCCCTCTCACGAGCGAGGTCCTCGCCGCCATCTTGAGTGAGCCCGGGGCCCCCGGCTCTTGCGATACGCAACAGAGTGGGGCGGTTTTCGCCGCGAGGCGTTCGGGAATCAGTCCGAAGGCCACCTGCAGGGCAAATTGTGATTCCCCCGGTTACGTGGAGTGCACGGGTGAAACCTGCACGGCGTTGAACCGCAATTGTCCGAATGGCGAGGTTGGGAGAGTCACGTGCGTCACAAATAGCGTAGCTACCACCATCTTGTGCACGCCGGCGTGCCCCACCTGCAACACCGGCACCATCCAGGAAAGACGCTGCTGCCAATGCGATCTGACGGGCGACTGCATGAGTTGCTGCCGTTGCGACGGCGGCACTCTCTTCCAGTGTTCCGAGGCGTGCAGTTGAGGTTCTGAGATGCTTCTCGGCCCCGCTCCGGCGAAGTCGTCCGGCGGAGCGGGGCTTCTCTGCATAGATACTAGGGAGCGGCACCCCGCCGCCGGGAAGGCCAGGGCAAAAGATGACCAAAGGCCTTTAGCAGCAGATCGCGTTGAACAGCTTCCGTGAGGGAAGGGCCTCCAGCGGGAGCTCGGAAGACCACGGGCTGAACTAGCAGATTTGGGCCGAACGGCTCCGCCTTAACCAGAAGATCCAGCACACTATCTTCCTCGATTCCCGCCTCTATGAGGTGCAGTTCCGGTTCTAGGGGAAAACCTTTCCGCAGCAGGCTATAGGAAAAGCGCATACCAAGCTTGCCGTCGAGGATGCTGACCGTGTCCTGCAACTGAAGAGACGTGCGGACACGGGCCTGGAGCTGCCGGCAGGAGAGCCGGGGTGAGGTGCGGAGGAAGTGCTCGACTGACAGAGAGGTGTTGAAGATGTAGAGGCCCCACTCCGCATCTTGAGGGGAATCGGGTAGCCCGGGAGCAGGAAGAACGTCAACAGCACGTTGCCGACTCTGCCAGTCGCGCTCCCAGGTCTCTATCAGCCGCTCCACGGCCTTGTTCCAGTCGCGAAAGGCATCGAGATAGCGGCGGGCCGCGAGGATGCCGGGAGGCACGGTCTCATCCAAGCGAAGGAGGAAGAGAAAAGCTCGCCGCTCATTGATTTCCCTGAAGAGCGCCGTGCTCCACTCCTCCTCGACCCAGCGCCGGCCCACGGAGTGAGCAGAGACCAGGAGCACGAAGTAGTCGGACTGTTCCAGGCCCCTCGACAGATGGACGGGAATGGTCTCGCCCGGCTGCACGTCCTTGGGCGCGAAGAAGGTCTCGATGCCTCTTACGGTGAGGTCGGAGACAAGACGGCGGGCGAAGGCGTCATCAGGATCAGCGTAGGAGATGAAAACGCGGGGACCGGGGGATGTCATCAGGACTTCTCCTGTCCAGCGAAGAGACGGCGAAAGGCGCGCACGATCCACCCTGCGGAGGTCTGGAGCCCGGGGTCTCCCCATAGGCTCCAGCAGGCCCAGCGCGCAGGGTGGGCAGGGTTGGGCACGGAGGGGCCGGCCGAGGGCCGCCAGCGTCCTTGCAGGAGATCCAGTTGAGAGAGGCGAAGGGCCTCGTCCCGTGGCAGAAAACGGAGCCGGCGCTGGAACGCGTCGAGGAGGGCAGAGGCCACCTGGTCCTCGGCCACCCATCGAGCCGCCAGAACGGCAGAAGCCCCCGCGGCCAGCCCGGCGCGAGCGAAGCCGATCCGCTCGTCCCGTCCGCGTTCCTGGGACATGCCCGATTCGCAAGCACCCAGGATCAGGGTGCCGCAGGAGCGCAAAGGGAGAGACTGAAGGCGCCGGGCGGTCAGATGGCCATCATCGCCGTCCTCTGTGGAGAGAGCAAGCCAGGACTCCTGGGCATCTCCTGCGTCATAGGAACCATGGCAGTCAATACGGACCATGGGGCAGGCGCCACTCTGGAGGACGCGCCCGAGTCCCGAAGGAGTTGCCGCTTTCTGATCGAGAAGGTGGAAACCATTGCCCGTACTCCCCGTCAGGTCCGCCGCCGGAGGCCGGACGAGGAGACCGGCATCCCCCCGGTTGCGAGCCGACCGTTGCCCCAGGGGATGTTGAGCTGAAAGACAGGGGAGGTAGGAAAGGGCGTACCGGGAGACCAAGAGCTGGGGAGGAGATGCGCTTCCCGGGAGGGGGAGAGCCGCGAAGGGGATATCCGCCAGGGAGCCCCCGGCCACGATAGCGAGCCTCCGGACCTTGGCCGGCAATGTGCCCAAAGAGAGGTCGAGGCGGAGCCAGCGGGCGAGCTTTCCCAACCGGTCTGGGAGGATGTCGGGATGGTTCTGGACGAGGCTTTCCAGAACATCCTTCCCGCTCCAGGAGGTGCGCAACTCCGAGAGGGTATTGGACAGCTCGTAGCGGTCCACTGGCGTTGCGACCCAGTGCAGAATGCCATTCCCGAGCACGGCTTGGTAGAGGCGATCGGGGGTAGGATGAAGGATCCACATCGCCATATCCCGCGGGAGGTCGGCGCCCAAGTCTCGGCACCAGGCCCAGCACCCTTGAAGATCCTCGGAAGCCGGGACGCTACGAGGTCGAACAGCCGAGGCCGGTTGGACCAGAGAGAGAAACGTGACCCCCCGTGCAAGCTCCAGGGCCGCCAGCACCTGGGCCGCAGCCTGGCCTCCCTCCACCGGCACTCTGGCCGCGGTTGTGCCAATGACTTCGTCGAGCTCCGTTGGGTGGGATTCGAGGTAGCGGATGCGGATCTCGTCGGTCTCTTGGAGATGGGCGACCTGTTCGTCGAGCCGGGCGGCTTCGATCCAGCGGTCCGCGGCACCCTTCGCGTCCGCGAAGATAAGAGCTTGGACCCTTCCCGCGAGCCGGAGGGCCTCCGCCCTGATGTGCGGCTCGGAGCTGTCCCCGGCCAGTCGCGACGCCCGCGCGAAATGACCCAGGGCCTGCCGCGCGGCTCCCTGAACTCCAGTCGCCCCCTGCGCGCGGGCCCACTCAAGCTCTCCGGCGGCGATGGACCAGTATGCGGCGAACCGTGGGGAGGAGGCACGTCCCCGCAACTCGATCAGAGCCTTCTCGGCCGCCTCCAGATCGCCGTTCCGGACGAAGGCCTGGGCGTCATAAAGGAGGCCTTCGAAGTCCGTGCCGCCGGTCGCGGCCCAGCCGTCTCCGGGCCGCTGGGCGATCCGTTCGACGGCAGCCCTCGCCTCTCTGGGGTTGCCCGCTGTTTCGGCTGCTTCCTTTAGGAGGGGTAGGAGGGCGGCCACCGTTCTCTGGTCCCCCAGGAGTTGCCGCAGGAGAATGATCTCGTACAGAACGGGGAAGCGCAGGGCCGGCTCCACGTCGCGCTCCAAGCGTCGCTCAAGGAGGTTCGCTGCAGCTTCATAGCGTCCCTTCCGGCGTAAAGCGCGAGCCGCGAGAAGGGTCTCGGAGGTCGTCTTCGGGAGAGAAGCAAGAATGCTGTCGGCTGCTCTCGCTCCAGTCAACTCCAACTCCAAGGTTTGGAGATCCCGCTCGACATCTCGTGCCGCCCGCGTGTCCCCTGCCTCCTGAAAACTTTGGAGAGCTCTCGCCAGCAGCCCTTGGGCCGCTGCCGGGTCGTCCCGCTCCAGGGCCGCGCGTCCCTCCAAGCGGAGCAGGGACGGGGGAAGCTCTTTCTTCATGACCTCGGGAGATCGGCTGCGGAGATCCCGGATCTCGGCAAGAACCTGGAAGCAATCCGGCCAATCTCCCTGGGCCGCGAAGGCCTCCCCGAGCAGCAGGAGCAAGGTGAGCTCGCCCTCGGGATCTCCGGCCCGCCGCGCGGTTTCGAGGTAACTCCGAGCCGTGCTCTCCGCTTCGCTCAAAGCCTCCCGTGCGAGGAGCCCGCCCACGTGCTCTTCCCATAGAGCCCGCCGCAAATCCGCTTTCGCGCGACCTTCCCCTGTCTCTTGGAGAGCTTGCCGATAAGCGGCCGATGCTTCTCTGTACTTCCGGTCCGCCAGGAGCCCCTGGGCCGCCTGTACGGCGGCGGCGAGAGGCGTCCCGGCGGGAATGTCGATCGCCATGGACGCTCAGAGCCCTTCAGTGCAGCGCTGAGGATGAGTCTCCTGATCACAGTCGTTCGATCGATAAACCAGGCGCACCGTCCGGGTAGCTTTGGGTACGGGAGGTGAAGAGATATTCGAAGGCTGAGTCCACTCGGCGCGGTCCCAGGCGAGGAGGTCGGCGCTCTCCGGCGTGCCGTCCGTAAGTTGCGCCGTCACCACGTGGACCTGCACCTCCTTTCCTGTAGGTGACATCGGGATCTTCCCATTTTCCAGCACTTCCTTAGCCAAGCCTGCCTCGAAGAATGTCGGGGGACCGCGCGGGCTGTTCGGGTCGATCTGGAGGCGCAGCAAGGCCAGAAGATCGGTCGAGCTCTTCGTTTCCGAGGAACGCTCGAGGCGGATCTTCGGTTGGCCATCCACGAGGAAGGCCTGCGGGCCATCGATTTTGACCAGGGAGTCGCCATCGGCTTTGCCATGGCGCAGAGCCTGCTGGACGCGTTCATGGAAGGGATGGCCCTCCGGAAC
Source organism: Thermoanaerobaculia bacterium (assembly GCA_035266085.1). Classification (GTDB taxonomy): domain Bacteria; phylum Acidobacteriota; class Thermoanaerobaculia; order Multivoradales; family UBA5704; genus DATARR01. The sequence continues at coordinate 8,863 of DATFNZ010000162.1, read as the reverse complement.
GAGTGTGATCCTGTCACCGTACACCATTCCCAGGTCCCTGGAATCCGGCAAGAGTATCGGCCGCGCGTACCCATCGCCGCTGCTTTTCGCGGCTTGGCGGGCGCGCTTCCACTGCTGGGCGGCCCGCGGATCGAGCAGGGCATGCCCTTCCCGAGTTCCGTGGAGGCCGAAGACCGGATCGTCGCTCCGGGCCAGGGTTTCGGTACGCTTGGCGTAGAAGTAAAGCTGGCCCTTCTTCGGGCCTTCACCTCCGAAGTCGGCTGCCAGGACCTCGGCACTGGAGGGAGGCCCGGGGGGACCCGGAGCACCTGAGAGCTTAGCAGGGCCGCCGGATCCGGTTTCGATATTGAGCCACTTCGAGGGCGCTCCCGTTGCGTCTTTGATCACCGGGGGGTCTGTGAACCGTGCCGTGTACCACGTGGGCTCGGTCCCCGGCTCTCCTGGCTTGCCAAGTCGGAAGGCCATCTCCGCGCCGGGTTTCTTCGCACCCTGCTCGATCGCCATCCAGCGGGACTCGGAGGCACCGTCGACGCGCAGAAAGGTCCCGCCGGTCCTGGGATCGGTATAGACGAGCGAGGCTCCTTTCGCCTGGGCGGCGGCCTCTTGCACGGACTGGCTAGGCAGCTTCTCTTGGAGCGCGCTCAGGGCACGACGGGCGCGGTCGAGCATACTGGGCTTCCAAGTCACGGTGGCAACCGTCCCCTCTGCGCGCACGGAGAGCTCGCCCATCTCCACTCCCTGCACGGTGACGCGCTGAGTGAGCCGCTTCCCCGTGGATTCCACCGCAAGCGAAATGCGGCGTTTCACGTTCTCTCCTACCCACGCCTTGAGGCCGGAGAGCGACCAAACCCTTCTTCCATCGGCAACCACCTCAATTTTGGTAATTCCGTCTCGTATAGGGTCCAGCCTCCAGGCAACCTTCTCGCTAGCTATAGTTCCAGCGCGGTAGGCTGTGGAGAAACGAGTTTCCTCAAGCCGAGCTCTGGCCCGAGCAAGATTTGCTTCGAGATTGGGGATACTGGATTCAAGAGAAGAAATCTTTGCCCTTTCCGGACCGGATATTCCTCCGGCCAGATAGCGAATGCCTCCGCAGCTTGGATAAGCTCTGGAAAAGATCATCAGGAGGGCCTCGCTATTTAGCCCTGCTGGGTAGACGACAGGAATCTTCCAATGCCAACGCAGATCAGGATTCGCTTGAAGCCAATTAAAGAAGTTGAGGTCTGGCCGTTCTTCTTCTCGGGACGGTTCCGGCAGTGAGATCTTGCCATGATTAACAAGCCAAGCGACAATAGAGCCCCAGCGCATTAGTTGATCAAGCCGGTGGTACTGGGGCTCGTAGTCCGCCATCGCAATGTAGTGGCGATCCCACCACCACATACCACGCCCAAAGCTGTAGCTGGGTTCGACTTCTTTACCGACGTTGTTCTCATCGTCGACGCGGCTAAACAGTCGAGTGGTAAGGCTGCCTAGTTCGATTCGGTCTTCATAGGCTCGGACGCCTTCTTCCCGTAGGCCAAACCAAAGTCGACCCTGTTTGGGACTTGTGCAGTGTCCCAAGGGCGTTATGGAGTTTACACTTGAGACGAATCCGGGAACTTTACCGGTGGGAACGCCGTCGCCCTTGTCAAGTAGCCACGCCTTAGCCACCAAGTCAGTATAAAAATAAGTCATTCCAACCTCGGTCCCCTTGACTCCGCCCTCGTATCGGGCGTTTTGATAAGGTGGACCACCTTTAAGATGGAGCCCGATCAACTTCGCTAACTCCGGATCCTGGCTGGCCAGTCTGTCTGCTCTTGCCTGGAGGTCCTGCAATCTGGGATCGTCCTCATCCAGGGGTTCGGCAGCCTCCATCAGTTCTCTTAACTCACCGAGAACCTCCGGCGCTCTCGAGTATCCTGCGGCCTTTAACAACGAGAGCAGGTCTTGGTCTTGCACTGGCTCTCCCGGATCCAATGAGAAGCCTGGCTCGCTATCCAAGCCGTTCTTGGCGTGAAGGTAGCCCTGTTGGAGAACCGCAATGTCCTCAGACGTGATCTTGCCGGCCGGAGCGCCGGGCCAACTCCAGCCACTTGCCCATAAGGTGCCATCACGGTTCTCAACCTTCGAAAGGTGCTGAGTCTTCTTGAGGAAGATCTCCAGAGCGGGGAGATCCTGCACCGCCATCTCGATGTAGCCGTTCTCAGCCCGGACGTCTCCGGGCAAGCGGGAAGGGCCGGTCTCTACCCTTACGGTCTTCTTTTTGTGATCGATCGTGTAATGGTGGACGCGGACCTTTTCAGGATCACTCCCGGCGTCCTTCCGGTAGTCGTCCAGCAGCATGCCGACTGTGCGAGCAGCATATGGATCTTTCAGGAGTACGAGGAGGTGCAGCGTCCCGGAACCATCCGGCAGGAACCGTCCGGGGCCGACCGACTCGGTGGCAATGTCAGTGAACAATGGATCACGGATCGGCGTCCTGTCGTAAGAGAAATTCCGCAGCGTCTCGGTGTCGATCTTCAGGAGGCCGGCCAGCCCCAGGACCGACCAGTCCCGGATCTGATCGTCCTGTTCCTCAGCCGGCACCATCTCCAACCAGTCTACCGAATCTGCATAGGAGATGGTCGCTGAAGGGGGCAGGGCGGCTAAATGGATAGTCGGCGGGGGAACTGCGGCCTCTGCCTGAGTAAGACCCTGAGAAGAGGAGGGCGTCTCCTCGACAGTTTCTACATCATCTTCCGTAGAGCAACCAATCCAGGGAAGCACGAGCGACAGGGACAGGGCGAGCGCCAACCATGAGTACTTGAGCTTCATCGCGAAATCTCCGGAAGAATGGGGGGAAGAACCTTCTCTATATCGTGTTCTTGCGCGGGAATCCGTTTCCGCACGATCGTCTCCCCTCCCTTCTTAGACGGAACAGAGTCGCGATTTCCCACCCTTCAGATTCTTGCGCAGAAGCTATGACTGACGCTGATACAATGGAACCATGCCGACAGCAACGGAGTTCGCGAAACCGGTGCGGGTCGTCCTGTGCCGTCACGCCAGCCAGAGCTGCTGGGGGGCCCGGGTGGCGCGCGATCTCGAGCTGGCGCTGTTCGGAGACCCGGACAAGGACCGGGCCGAGCGCTGGGAGCCGCTGGACCTGGCGGCCGCCATTCCCCTGGACGAGGAGCTCGAATTCCGGCGGTTCACCGCTCCGCCGACGGCTCCAGCGGACGCCGGAAGGTATCTCGACGAGGCGCTGCACACGGTAGTGGTCGTCCTGGTTGACCGCGACCTGATGGCCGATGGCGCCTTCCTCGACTGGCTGGAGGCCTGCGCCGCCCAGGCCGGCATGACGGACAAACGGCATCAGCTCTTCGTCCTCCTTAAGGGAGAAGAGGTCAGCGAGGACTGGCGGCGCCAGCCGGGACGGCCCGGGCTGGCGAGGTATCAGACCCTGCTCCATCGCGACCTTGGCGAGGAGTCCGAGCGGATCGACTGGCTGGGGCTTCGGGTGCTTCACGCCGCGCTACGGGCCGCCCTGCGGGGTACGGAGGTGCCGCCGGAGCGGAAGGTGCGTTTCTTCGTCAGCCACGCCAAGCGGGACGGCCTTGCCCTCGCCCGCGCCTTGCGCGACCTGCTCGTCCAGACAACGTGGCTGGAGGGCTTCTACGACGCCTGGGATTTGAACACCGACGGCCCCTGGGACCAGCAGCTGGAGGACGCAGTCGCCACCTCTGTACTGGTGGCCCTCCGGACCGACAACTACGACCAGCGCCCTTGGTGCAAGCTCGAGGTCCACTGGGCCGAGGAGTACGGCGCGCCCATGGTGATGGTGGACGCCCGGGGCGGCCTGGTGCATGCGGCGAGCTGTCTGCCCTTCGAGGCCGCTCCCTGCGTGCGCATTCCCGACGGCAACCTCGTGCGGATTCTGCACGCCGGCTTGCGGGTGGCCGCTCAGGCCGCTCTCTTCCAGCGCCGGGTGTTCGAGCTCCAGAAGCTCGGCATGCTGCCGACAGGGCCGTCGCTGCAGACGATCCCGGTGCAGCCAGGCCTGGGGGCGATCGCGCGGGCCTGCCGGCTATTGGAGTCGGCGCCGGCGCCGCGATACATCTGCCATCCCGGACCCATCCTGCAACGGGGCCGGCTGGAGGCGGCGAAGGCGCTGGCTGCCAGCGTGGAAGCCGAGATCGGCACGCCTGCGGACCTCCTGCTGGCATGGGAAATGGCGGCGTGACGAACGCGCGGCCCTTGATCGGCCTCCGCGTCGGAGTATCCGTAGGGGAGAGCGACGATCTGAGGCAGAGGGGCTTCACAAGCGCCGCCATGAACCGTCTGACAGTCCGGCTTACCAGCGCACTGCTTGCCAGGGGCGCCGTCCTGGCCTTTGGCCACGACTGGCGGCAGCAGGGAGTAATGGAAGCGGTCTGCCGGGCCGCCCTCGATTCTTTTGGGTATCCCGGCAAGGATGATCCGCGCCCGCTGATCTTCAATCTTATTCCCTGGCCTGACCGGACGGAGGTGCCGGAAGAGATTCTGAGACGGCTTCCCGGCGTCCTCGCAATCGAAAAGGCCGGCCTGCCGTCAGAACTTCGGGATCGAGGCGCAGAGCCCGACCGGATCGATCCGGAGGCCCGGAGGTATCTACGGGCGCGGGGGCTCACCTGCCTGCGGCACGGGCTCACGGCGGTGAGCGGTGCGCGGATATGTCTGGGCGGGCGCGAAAGAAGCTTCCAGGGCCGTTACCCCGGGATTCTCGAGGAGGCTCTCTTCGCCCTCGAGGCGGGCCAGCCGATCTACCTGGTAGGGCTTCTGGGCGGCGCGGCCCTGACCGTGGGGCGAACCATTCTCGACGGCGAGCCGTGGCCGGAGGGGTTCGGCGAAGCCGCTTTCGCCCAGCCGGAGAACGGCGCCCGGCCGCTCGCCGATCTCTACGAAGAGGAGCGGAGCTGGCAGCCCTTCCGGGGAAGGCCTTGGCCGGTCAGTCTCGACGCTTGTGAGCCCGATCTGCAGGGCATCTGGCGCCTCGCCCGCGATCTTGGGGCCGACCGCCTGCTCCAGAACGGTCTGTCGCCCGAGGAGAATCACCGCCTCCTGGAGACGGCGTCGGAAGAGGAGGCCCTGCACCTCGTGATGACGGGTCTGCTGCGTGTGTTCCCTAGATAGTCAGGATCGGCCCACAACCCCCCGCCGCCGGAACATCTCATACGCCGGCACCCCAAGCGCCACGATCCCCAACCCCACGAGCGACTCGACCGGGCTCTCCTTCAGCGTGTTCCCGATCAGCAGCAGGCAGGCCAGGATGAACAGGGCCGGCACTACGGGATACCCCCACGTCCGGTACGGCCGGGGCGCGTCCGGCAGTCGGCGGCGGAAGATGAAGACGGCGGCGGCGGTCATGGCGTGGAAGAGGACGGAGGCGAAGATGACGTAGGTGTAGAGCTGCGAGTACGTCCCCGAAACCGTGAGGACGATCGACCACGCGGTCTGCGCCCAGAGGCTCGGTACGGGCGTCCGGTACACGGGGTGGATGCGGGCCAGCGAGCGGAAGAAGAGGCCGTCCTCGGCCATGGGGAGGTAGATGCGCGAGCTGTAGAGGATGGTCGAGGAGAGGCAGCCGAAGGCCGAGACCAGGACGACCAGCGAGACCAGCCGCGCCGCGCCCGGCCCGAAGAGCACCGAGGCCGCCGTCTCGGCGATGCGCGGCGTTTCCGCCATGGCCGAAATGGGCAGGGCCCGTGCGTAGACCAGGTTGAGCAGCAGGTACATGAGCATGACGGCCGCCGTGCCCAGGATCAGCCCCCGCGGCAGGCTGCGGCCGGGATCGCGCATCTCGCCCGCCGAGCAGGTCAGGCCGTACCAGCCGTCATAGGTCCAGAGCGCGGCGATCATCGCCACTCCGAAAGCGGCCAGCAGCCCGCTGGGGATGTGCCCAGCGGGACCGAAGAGGTTGGGGGTCACCGGCGCCCGGGCGAAGAGGCCGATGGCGATCAGGCCCACGATGGCGCCGATCTTCAGCACCGTCAGCGCGTTCTGCACCCAGGCCCCCTCCTTGAGGCCGAAGTGGTTGACGGCCGTGAGGAGCACCAGGGCGAGCACGGCCGCTACCTGACCACCCGAGAGCGTCCACGTCCAGGAGCCGATGGGCACGGAGAGCAGGAAGTGGCCGGTGGAGAACCACGGCAGGAAGCTCCCCAGGTACTCCCCGAACGCCACGGCGATCGCCGCGTTGCCGCCAGACATGATGACCAGGAACGCCGTCCAGCCGTAGAGGAACCCGATCCTGGGCCCGTAGGCCTCTTTGACGAAGTGGTAGAGCCCGCCGGCCTTGGGGAACAGCACCCCGAGCTCGCCATAGGTGAGCGCCCCCGCCAGCGTCAGCAGCCCGCCCGCCAGCCACACCAGCAGGATCAGCCCCGGATGAGGCAGCACCCTCGCCATGTCCGCCGTGGTGATGAAGACCCCCGTGCCCACGATCGAGCCGATGGTGAGCAGAGTGCCATCCCACGTCGAAAGGCCCCGGACGAGGGTCGGAGATGGGGGGACGGGGTCTAGAGGCTTCGCGAGAGGGGTGGCCATGGCGGGTAGTGTGGCGGTTTTCCCGCCGGTTCGCCATTCCTCAGCCCGCGAGGTGGAGAGCTTCTTGAAGAGATCGGGGGAGCTTGATCGGCGCGAACATGTCCTCTGGATAGAGGTAATCCTCTCCAGATTCGTCCACGATTCTCAGGAGGTGATGAGAGGCGGCGTCCGGGTCTGAGAGAACCGCGTAGATTTTTCTGACCTCGAGCGAGGCCGCGTATCCCTCATTGTGGACACAAACCGCGAAAGATTTGTGAAGACCGTCCATGGCTTTCCAAGCGGGAGCTCAGCCCCGCCCGTTCTGGAGGAAGCCCTGGAGGAGACGGTGGAAATGATGGACGCACCCCTCGCGGGTGGGGGAGTAGCGGCCGCGATGGTAGAGGCGGGAGCGCACTCCGCGCTGGACGCTCTCGACCACGGCTTCGTCCTCCCGCTCGACGCGATCCAGGCCGGCGCCGGCGCCGCGGTCCAGGAGCGAGGAGTCCCAGACGTAGGAGAGGAAGGAGACCTTGGTGCGGTCCGGCGCCTGGGGGCGGACGATGTTGACCGAGATCCCCCAGGGGTAGAAGTTCAGCATCGTGTTGGGGAAGAGCCAGAAGTAGTACCCGGCGATGTTCTGGCCGTAGTCCGGAGACGATGGCGGGAGGTCGAAGGTGTCCTCGCCGCCGCTCGCGACTCCGATCTGCAGGTTGGCCCAGGGGAAGAGCTCCGTGCGGTACTCGCCGTAGTCGAGGGCGTCCGCCAGGGCGGCGTGGACGTAGGGGATGTGGAACCCCTCCAGATAGTTGTCGCAGTAGAGGGCCCAGTTGGCGCGCACCAGGTAGTCCCGCGAGCGGGCGGGGTCGAGGGTCGCCTGGGCGAGAGGCATCCAGGAGACTCGGGCGTCCACACCGGCGAGCAGATCGGCGAGCGGGAAGGCGGGGTCGAGCGAGGCGAAGAGGAACTTGCCCCAAGTCCCGAACGGCACGCACGGCAGGTTGTCTTTCTCCGAGGGGAACCCCTCAGCCGCCTCGAACTCGGGCATGGAGAGGAACCGGCCGTCGAGGGCGAAGCGCCGGCCGTGGTAGCGGCAGCGCAGGACGGGGTCGACCCCGGGGTGCTCGCAGACGAGGGTGCCCCGGTGGGTGCAGACGTTGGAGAGGCAGTGGAGCTCGTCTTTTGCGTCCCGCGTCAGGAGGAGGGGCTCGTCGAGCATTCCCTCGAGCAGCGTGAACGGATGGTTCTGGCCCGGGACCCGCACGGCGTCCGTATCGGCCACGATCTGCCAGCTCCGCGTGAAGATCCGCTCGCGGGCGGCCTCGAAGTACCGCGGATCGCTGTATACCTCCGCCGGCAGGGTTGTGGCCCGGCGAATGTCCTCGTCGATGGTCCAAGCGGGGTTGGGCATGGGCCGCTATGTTACAGGAGCCCAGAAACGAAAAAGCCGCCCCGTTTCCGGAGCGGCTTGAATCGGCGAGTGAAGTCTTGGTTCAGCCGCTGATCTTGACGACGTTCTCGGCGGCCGGGCCTTTATTGCCCTGGACGGTCTCGAACTCGACGCGGTCACCCTCGGCCAGCGACTTGAAGCCGCTGCCCTGGATGGCGGAGTGGTGAACGAAGAGATCCTTCTGTCCGTCCTCCGGCGTAATGAAACCAAAACCCTTGCTGTCGTTGAACCACTTCACTCTTCCGGTGTTCTTCATTTTCCTAAACTCTCTTTCTTGGTTTTTCCCCAGAAATACGAAAGGGACCCACCCAAAAGCCAGGTCCCTCGTCGTTCTCTGGTAACTTGGACAGACTTGTCTCGTGTCTGCCAGTAGAGAGAATAGGGCCTGCCGTGACCTTTGTCAAGCTCGTCTGCCCTAAGCCAGCGATTCCGCACTCGGTGGGTCTGGGGCCTGGTGTCGTTGGTTTTGGGCCCTGTTCCAGGGGGAGGGCGTTTTCGGGTCGGCCAATTAGGCGCTCTCTGGAGCGTGCCTCGGCCGGTGGGGGTGGGGGTGCTGCGAGGCAGAAGGGGATTTTCAGGCCCAGGGGTGGTCGAGAACGAGTTGGGTCCTGGCTTGGCCGGAGGATAGGCCGAGGCGAGTTGCCAAAGGGGTGGAAGGCGCTGGGATGGAGAGTCAGGCGGGCGGAGCGCGGGTTTCCGCCAGGCTCTGGTAGATCTCACTGGCCAGACAACGGGCGACGTGCTGAGCGCTGTGCCGGATTCGGTAGGCGGACTGAAGGTTGCGGTAGAAGAAGGTGTAGAAGAGATTGAAGGCCAGCATAGTCATCAAGCAGAAGATCAGGATGGCGGCGGAATGGTGTTTGTAGACGTGGTCGGCGCCCCAGCGGTTGGTCGTCTCGT
>DATFNZ010000161.1:0-22715 GCA_035266085.1 Thermoanaerobaculia bacterium | reverse complement strand
TCAGGCTGCCGGCGAGGCTCAGCCCCAAGACCGCGATCACCCCGGCGGCGGCGACTCCCCAGCGGTGCCGGCGGACGAACTTGAGGGCCCGCGTCCGCCACGGCGTGGGCCGGAACGTGATGGGCCGTCCCTGGAGGTGCAGGGCCAGGTCCTCGGCGAGCCGCTCGACCGAGCCGTAGCGCTCGGCCGGCTCCTTCGCCAGGGCGGCGAGGACGATCGTGTCGAGATCGCCGCGCAGTTGGCGCGCCAGGCCATCCGATACCAGAGGCACCAGGCTCGGCCGCTCGGGGCGGTGCTCCAGGATCAGTTGCTCGACCTCCCGGGCGGACTTCCCTTCCACCGGGTAAGGATGGACGCCGGTGAGCAGCCGGTAGAGCAGCACACCGAGGGCGTAGACGTCGGTGCCGGTGGTCACCGGCCGGCCCTGGACCTGCTCCGGGCTGGCGTAGGCGAGGGTCATGGGATGGGCCGCCCCGAGCCGGGTGACGTCTTGCAGTCCTCCCGGCAGGTCCGGATCGAGGATCTTGGCCACCCCGAAGTCGAGCAGCTTGGGCCGGCCCTCGGCGGTGACGAGCACGTTGGAAGGCTTCAGGTCGCGGTGGACGACGAGGTTCCGGTGGGCCTCGCGGACGGCGTCGAGCACCTCGAGGAAGAGCTCCAGGCGCGCCCGGACCGGCAGGCCTGCCGCATCGCAGTGCTCGTCGATCGGCCGGCCGTCGATCAGCTCCATGACGAAGTAGGGGCGGCCGTCGGCCGCCGTGCCGCCGTCGAAGAGCCGGGCGATGGACGGATGGCTCAGCCGGGCCAGGATCTGCCGCTCGGTCTGGAAGCGGGCCAGGACCTCCGCGGTCTCGAGCCCGCGGTGGAGCCGCTTGACGGCCACCCGCTGGTCGAACTCCCGGTCGTCCCGCTCGGCCAGATAGACCGTGCCCATGCCGCCGCGGCCCAGCTCCCGGATCAGCCGGTAGGGCCCCACCCGGCTGCCGGTTTCGTTCTCCAACGTCTCGTCCTGCACCAGGGCGGCGGCCCCGGCTTCCACGGCGTCCTCGAGGAAGCGGCCGGCCCGCGCGTCCGCGGCGAAGAAGCGCTCGACCTCCGCGGCCAGGTCCGGATCGTCCAGGGCCACGGCGGCGAGCATCGCGTGCCGCTCGTCCGACGAGCGGTCGACGGCGGCCTCGAACAGCCGTTCGACCTGCCGGAAGCGTTCAGGATGCACGGCCGGGCCCTGCCGTCAGACGATCGAAGAGGAAGGCCCTGGCAAGCCGGGTGTCGAGGATGACGGTGGGTACCGAAACGCCCAGGGCCTCGGCGGTCTCCTCTACCGACAGGCCGCCGAAGAACCGCAGCTCGATCACCCGGGCCTTGCGGACGCCGACGGCAGACAGCTCGCCGAGGGCGGCGTCGAGCGCCAGGAGATCGGATACGGCATCGCCGCCGGCCGGCAGCTCCCCGGCCGCTTCGAGCGAAATCCTCACGGCGCCGTCCCCCCGCCGCGCGGCCTTCAGGTAGCGCGCGTGATCGACCAGGATGCGGCGCATCAGCCGGGCCGCCAAGCTGAAGAAGTGGAGGCGATCGCGGCAGGCGGCCGGCTGGCCGCCGTGAAGACGCAGGAAGGCTTCGTGCACCAGCGCCGTGGCTTGCAGCGTGTGGTCCGGCCGTTCCCGCGACAGCGCTCGGGCGGCCAGGCGGCGCAGCTCGGCATAGACCAGCGGCGTCAGAGCCGCCAGGGCGCCGCGGTCCCCCTCCCTCCACCGGGCCAGCAAATCCGTCATCTCGTGAGGCGAGCTCATAAGCTTGTATCTGCTCATCTATAAGGTGCTGAGAAAAGGCGGAGAGGGACGCGGCCTTAAGTCCCCTGCTTGTGATCCGGCGCTTGGGGAACCGGCCGGGAGGCATTACCATGCGTCTATTCGTTTGGAGGTAAGTATGAACCCTCTCCTTCTTCTGTTCCTCGGAATGGCCCTCGGACAGCCGGCAAACCAGAACATCGTGCGGGTCTGCTCGGTCGCGGCGGACTCGTCGGCCACCAACTGCCAGGACCTCGACGCCCGCCTGCTGGAGCCCGCCGCCGGGCCCGCGGCTGCCGCCGGCCAGACGGCCTTCATCGATCCCGTGACCAAGACCCTCGTCCAGCCCACGGAGGAGCAGCTCGAGGAGCTCTCCTTCGCCGTTTCCATCGACGAGTCCATGGCCAAGCGCGGCCAGCTCAAGGTCCAGAGAATGCCGAACGGCACCCTGAAGCTGGGCCCGGGCTCGAGCTTCGCCGTCAACAGCGAGGCCGTCGTCGAGAAGAAGGAAAAGCCATGAGGCGCGGGCTCGCCATCGGCGTCCTATCCCTGCTGCCCTGGCTCACGGCAGCCGCGGGCGGGGCCGCCACCCTCACCATCCTCAACGCCGACGGTACGGGCGAGGGGTTCAACGATCCGACCCCCCGCGCGCCCGTCCTCGGCAACACCGGCACCACCCTCGGGCAGCAGCGCCTCAATGCCTTCACGGCCGCCGCCGCCTACTGGAGCAATCGGCTCTCCTCGTCCGTCCCCATCACCGTCCATGCCCAGATCAACCCGCTCCCCTGCACCCCCGTCTCAGGCATCCTGGGCTCGGCGGGCCCGACCAACTTCTTCGCCAACTTCCCCAACTCCCCACGGACGGACACATGGTATCCGTCCGCCCTCGCCAACACCCTGAGCGGCGCCGATCTCGAGCCCTCGTCGCCCGAGATCGCCGCGCAGTTCAGCGGCCTGCTCGACAGCGATCCCAACTGTTTGACCGGCATCGATTGGTGGTACGGGATCGGCGGCGCGACGCCGGCCGGAACCCTCTCCTTCTACCAGGTCATCGTCCACGAGATCGCCCATGGCCTGGGCTTCCTCGCGATCGTCGATCCCACCACCGGCGCCTCGGCCGAGGGGCTCGACGACATCTTCATGACCTTCCTGGAAGACCACAGCACGGGCAAGAAATGGCCGGATATGAGCAACGCCGAGCGCTCCGCCTCGTCGCGGGACCGCGGGGACCTCCACTGGACCGGTACCGCCGTCCAGGCGGCGAGCTCCGGCCTGGCCGCCGGGCGGCATCCTTCAGGGCACGTGCAGATGTATGCCCCGTCAACGGCCATGCCCGGCTCCTCCGTCTCCCACTGGGATACCGCCCTGACGCCCGACGAGGTCATGGAGCCCAACCTGACCGCCAACCCGGCGGACCTGCTCACGACCCAACTGATGAAGGACATCGGCTGGACGGTCCAGGCGGCGCCGGCGGGCGGCTGCACGCGCGACGCCAACACCGGCTGCCTGCAATCGGGGCGATTCGAGGTCAAGGTGGACTGGCAGACCGCCACCGCCCAGGGCCCAGCCCAGGTGATGAGCTTCGGCGACCAGAGGACCGAGAACGACGAGTCCGTCTTCTGGTGGTTCTTCGGCGCCAACAACTTCGAGCTGGGCGTCAAGGTGCTCAAGGCCTGCAGCACGAACCCGAATTCGAAGCACTGGGTCTTCGTCAGCGGCCTCACCAACCAAGGCTGGACCGTTCGCGTCCGCGACACGCAGACGGGGGCCATCAAGACCTACTCCAACCCCGTCAACCAGCTCTCCAAGACGGTGTCGGACACCAGCGCCTTCAGTTGCCCCTAGGAACTGGTCCCGAGGAAGACCGATGCGCATCGCCCTTCTGGCCAACCGGGACCTGCACGGCAACATCGGGGTCAACCTCCTGCGCGACGCCCTCGCCGGGCACGAGGTCGCGCTTTTCCTTTCCGAGAAGGTGGGAGGCGCGCAGCCGGTGGTCCCGGAGCTGCGCGTCCTCGGCGCTCTCGAGACGACGCTGCCGGCCACCGTCGTCTGGCCCCTGGCCGACGCGGCGGGCCGGCCCTCGGAGGCCCGCTACCTCACCTTCGACCAGATCGCGGCGGAGCTCGGATCTTCCTGCGAGACCCTGCCCCGCCCCAACTCGCCGGAGAGCCTCGACCGCATGCGCCGGTTCGCGCCGGACCTCGCGATCTCCCTCCGCTACGGGCGCGTTCTGAAAGAGCCCTTCCTGGCGATTCCGCCGCTCGGAACCCTCAACCTCCACTCGGGCCGGCTCCCCTGGTACCGGGGCATCCTGGCGACCCTGCGGGCCCTGGTGGCTGGCGATCCCGTCATCGGCCCCACGCTCCACTGGATCACGGACGGCACGATCGACACGGGCCCGATCGTCGGCATCGGCGAGGTGCCGGTGCACCCCGGCCGCTCGCTCCTGGATCACATCCTGAGCGTCTATCCCCCGGGCGTCGAGATGTTGAAGGACGCGATCCGCCGCCTCGACCGGGGAGAGCCCCTGCCGTCCACGCCTCAGGATCCCAAGGAGGGGGACTATTACGGCTTCCCCGGCGACGGCGAATTCGCCGCTCTGGCAGCGAAAGGTTTCCCGTTGTACGACCCGGCCGGATACGCCGACCTTCTCCGCTGCTGGGTGCCGACGGCTCCAGGTCAGTAGAGGGGGGATGGTTGGACCTGCGGGGCGGACGGTTGGACCTGGTTCGTGCCAGACAAACGGTGGAGAGCGGACGGTTGAAGCCGGTCTCAAGCCTGGGTACGGAGGCCCTTGGGCAGTCTGACCTGGATCGTCAACCCTCCGCCCCGCGGCGTGGACGGTTGGACCTGCGGGGCCGACCCACCGCCCGGCACCATGGATGGTCTGCCCCAGGGGACAGGTCCCCGCCCTTCAGGGCCGACCGGCCGACCTTCAGGTCAGGTCCGCGCCAGACCAGGGCCAACCGTCCGCCCCGGCCTGGTGGCCGGCGCTTGACTGAAGCCGGGCGCGCACGGGGCGTCTTGGATGGGCGTCACTTTGAGCCGGCTGGCAACAAGCCCAGTTGCCTCAGGAGATCCATCTGGTCGAAGCTGCTCCACTCCTCCGTGATCTTCCCGTCGACGATCCGGAACATGGTCATGCCGGCGACCCGAATGCTCTTCCCCGTGGCCGCCAGCCCGTTTCCCGAGCCCGTGTGGGTGCCCTCTCCAATGAACCGGACGGCGACCATCTCGCCCTCGGCGACGATCTTGTCCACGGTGATCTTCAGGTCCGGAAAGGCTTGCCGCCACCCCTTCGTGGCCTCGCGGTCCTCGACCCGCCCCGACTCCTTGTACATGCCATGGGCAACGAAGCTGGGCGAGTAGATCGGCTCGTTCTCCTCGATCCTGCCCTTGCCCAGAACCTCCTCGAAGACGATTCGGGCCAAGGCCTTGTTCTTCTCCTCCAACTCTCCCGCAACGGCAGGGCTGGCAAGGAAGGCGATCGCGAGGGCGGCGGTCAGGAACCGCGAGATCTGTCTGAGCATGGCTGGGCCTCCAGTGGAGAGCGCGGATCGAGCCGCGCTTCCCACTCATACGCAGGGAAGGGGCGAGGGTTACGCTGGGCAGGCCCTCAAACCAGCTCGAGAACGGAGAGCGAGGAGGCTGCTCCGGCGCGAAAGCCCAGAAGGGTGATCTCCTTGATCGAATCGATCGCCTCCACCCGCCGTCGCACTTCCTCGGGCAGAGGGCCGAAGCGTCTTTCGAGCTCCCCCAGAAGGACTCCACGAGCCGTCTGAAGCGCCTCTCTGCGCTCCTCTGTCCGCCCTTCTGTCCGCCCCTCTGTCCGCCCCTGTGTACGCCCCTGCTTAAGCCCCCGCTCAAGCCCCTGCTTAAGCCCCTCTTCGAGCCCTTCCTGTTTCCACTGTTCGGTCCACTCCACGACGCGTTCGGCGAGCATCGACTTTACCTCCTGAAGATCCGTGACCTGGGGGATCACGGTACCGGGCACCCGGGCGGGGAGCAAGACCTCGAGCAGCCAGGTGGTGAACGACCGCCTCAGCTCCATCAGATCCGGCTCCCGCAGCCACTCGATCAGGGCCCCGACGACCCGCTGGATATCCTCCGGACCTTGGCTCTGCTCCAGCCGGAACAGCGCCGCCGCCAGATTCCGCAACGACTCCAGATCGGAGCTGGCGATCCGAACCTCGTCCAGAAGGCAGTACCGGAGCTGCGGCTGGTACTGCTCCAAGCCTCCCGGAACTTGCTCGATCAGCTCGGCGAGCTCCCGGGAGGCGCCCCAGGGCGCCTGTCCATTATAGAGAACCAGCGGCAGAACGGGCGGCAGCCTGCCCGCGACGGTGAGTTGGCGGTGCTGGACGAGGTCCTGGTAGAGCAGGCCCACGTAGACCATCACCCGGAGCGCCATGAATGGATCGACGGTGGACTGGAACTCGATCAGGAGGTAGACGTAAAGCCAGCGGTCCCGCTCCCAGCGGACCCGCCAGACCACGTCGCTCTCCCGGCTGCGGAGCTTCGGTGTGATGTAACTCCCGGAGACTCTCTCCAGCGTGGAGAAGTCGAGATCCCGCACCCAGTCCTCCCTGACGAAGCCGCGGAGCAGGTCCGCCACCATCTCGGGATGCGAGAAAAGCCTCTTGTATCCGTTATCGTGCTCCGCCACCGCCCCTCCGCCGACATGTCTCTCCGAAACGGCGGCATTGTCGCAGGGAACCTCGGCAGGCGCAAGGGGAGCGGGAAACGGGCGGGTTGACCCCGGCTCCAGACCGGCTTAGGATTCGTGAAATGAGTGCTGCACGTGAATAGCGTGCTAAGGGAGCCAATGCAACGGAACATCACGCTGACGCTTGACGACGACCTCATCCTCAAGGCGCGGGTGCTGGCAGCGCGCCGCAACCGTTCGGTCTCGGCACTACTGCGTGAAGAGCTGTCTCGCCTGGTGACCGAGGACGAGGTCTATGAGACCGCAAAGCGAGCCGCCCTCGAGCGTCTCGAACGGGGCTCCCACCTCGGCGGCGGGTCCCTCCCTTCCAGAGACGAGCTTCACGACCGTGCCAGTCTTCGTTGACACCAACATTCTGGTCTACGCCGAAGACCGCGACTCCGGCATCAAGCACAACATAGCGCGGGACCTTGTGGCGGACCTGTGGCGCTCTGGGGAGGGAGTGCTGAGCGTGCAGGTGCTACAGGAGTTCTTCGTCACCGTAACGCGCAAGATGCCGCGGCCGCTCGACCCCGACGAGGCGCTCGCCATCGTCGAGCAGTACCTTGCTTGGCGAGTGGTGGAGAACAGTGGAGGCCTGCTCCTAGCGGGCATCCGCTTGGCCTCGACTCTCAGGGTCTCGTTCTGGGATGCGCTGATCCTCCAGGCAGCCCGAGTAGAACACTGTGACCGGCTGTGGACCGAGGATCTGAATCACGGCCAGAGGATCGAAAACCTCACAATCGTCAACCCTTTCCTCCCAGAGCCGTAGGAGGACTCGCTCCCCTACTCCCCCACCACCGCCGTCCCCTCAATCTCCACCTTCGCCCGGTCCTCCAGCAACCCCGCCACGACCACCACTGCCATCGCCGGGAAGTGCCGCCCCATCACCTCCCGGTAGGCCCGCCCGATCTCCCGTTGCGCCGCCAGATAGGCTGCCTTGTCGGTGATGTACCAGGTCAGCCGCACGATGTGCCGGGGCTCCGCTCCGGCTTCCCGGAGAACGGCCACCACGTTCTTCAACGTCTGCGCCGTCTGCTCCGCGAAATCGTCCGTCTCGAACTGGCAGGTCTCGGGGTTCCAGCCGATCTGGCCGGCGGTGAAGATGAGCCTTCCCTCGGCGGCGATGCCGTTGGCGTAGCCCTTGGGGACGGCCCAGCCCTCAGGCTGAAGGATCTCGCTCATTTCTCCTGCTCCCTCAGGCGGAAGCGCTGGAGCTTGCCGGTGGCGGTTCTGGGCAGGGCTTCGACGAACTCGATGGATCGCGGGTATTTATAGGGGGCGATCTCTCCCTTGACGTAGTCCTGCAGCTCCTTGATCCGGCCGGGGCCGGGATCGAAGCCGGGGCGCAGGACCACGAAGGCTTTCACGATCTGGCCTCGCTCCTCGTCGGGCACTCCCACGACTCCGCACTCGGCGACGGCGGGATGGTCGAGGAGCACGGATTCGACCTCGGGGCCGGCGATGTTGTTGCCGGCGGAGATGATCATGTCGTCCGTGCGGGCCTGGTACCAGAAGTAGCCGTCCTCGTCCATGACGTAGGAGTCGCCGGTGAGGTTCCAGCCGTTCTGGACGTAGCCGCGCTGGCGCTCGAGGTTGGAGAGGTAGCGGCAGCCGGTCGGGCCCTTCACCGCCAGACGGCCGATGGTGCCGGGCGGGACCTCGTTCATCTCTTCGTCCACGACCCGCGCCTCGTAGCCGGGCACGACCCTGCCCGTGGAGCCGGGACGGATGTCGTCTCCCGAGGAGCTGATGAAGATGTGGAGCATCTCGGTGGAGCCGATGCCGTCGATGATCTTGAGGCCGGTCGCCTGCTCCCAGAGCTCGAAGGTGGGCTTCGGCAGGGTCTCGCCGGCCGAGACGCACTTCCTGAGGCTCGACAGGTCGAAGCCCTTGGCCAGGCCCGCCATGGCCCGGTAGGCCGTCGGGGCCGTGAAGCAGATGGTGGCGCGGTGGTCCTGAATGCCCTGGAGGAGCTGCGGGGGCGCGGCCTGTTCGAGGAGCAGGGTGGAGGCGCCCACGCGCATCGGGAAGAGCAGCAGGCCGCCGAGGCCGAAGGTGAAGGCCAGCGGGGGCGAGCCGCAGAAGACGTCGTCCGGCTCGGGCTTGAGGACGTAGGGCGGGAAGCAGTCGCAGGATGCGATCACGTCGCGATGGAAGTGCAGGGTGCCCTTGCCCTGGCCGGTGGTGCCGGAGGTGAAGGCGATCAGGGCCGTGTCGTCCGCCGCCGTATCGCGGTTGTCGAACCAGGCCGGCTTGCGCTCCATCAGCGATTCGAGCGAGTCCGGGCTCGCGCCATAGAAGTGGACCACGCGGGCGCCTTGGCGCGGGAAGCCTTCGCCGGTGGTGGACATGGCGTGCTCGCAGTCTGCCGCCACCCTGGCGTCGGTGAGGGCGAGACGGATTTGCGCCAGGTCGGCGATATAGACCAGCTCGCGCACCCGCAGCAGCGGCATGGTGCAGACGACCACGCCTCCCGCCTTGAGCACGGCGAACCAGCAGGCCGCCATCATGGGAGTGTTGGGGCCGCGCAGGAGGACGCGGTTGCCGGGCACGACGCCGAGGTCCTCCACCAGCACGTGGGCGATGCGGTTGGCGGTCTCCAGCAGCCGGCCGTAGGTCCACCGGCCGCCGGGATAGTGGATGGCGGTGCGGCCTCCCCAGCCGGACTCGACGGCCTTGTCGAGGAGCTCGGCGGCGCAGTTGAGACGCGGCGGATAGGCGAGCTCGGGCAGGCGCGAGTAGTCCAGGTCCGGCCACAGCTCGCGCGGCGGCAGATGGTCGCGGCAGAAGGTGTCCACGTGGGCGCTTTCAACCATTCGTCGTTCCTCCGGAGCCGCCGCCGGACAGGATCTGGCCGGCGATGACGAGGCGCTGGATCTCGCTGGTTCCCTCGTAGATGCGCAGAGCGCGGACTTCCCGGTAGAGCCGCTCGACCGGCGCGCCGGCCACGACGCCGCGCCCGCCGAGGAGCTGTACGGCGCCGTCGATCACCCTCTGCGCCGCCTCGGTGGAGAAAAGCTTGGCCATGGCGGCCTCGCGCGTGATCCGTTCGGCGCCGGCGTCGCGCGTCCAGGCAGCGCGGTAGACCAGCAGGGCCGAGGCGTCGACGTCGACGGCCATGTCGGCCAGCCGTGCCTGCGTGAGCTGGTGCTCGGCGAGCGGCTTGCCGAAGGCCATCCTCTTCACCGCGTGCCCGAGCGCCTCGTCGAGGGCGCGGCGGGCGAAGCCGAGCGCCGCGGCTCCCACCGTGGGACGGAAGACGTCGAGCGTCGCCAGCGCCACCTTGAGCCCCTTGCCCGCCTCCCCCACCAGGGCCCCGGCCGGCACGCGGCACCTCTCGAGTGCGACCGTGCCCAGCGGGTGCGGCGCCAGGACTTCGATCCGCTCCGTGATCCGGAGCCCCGGATTCCCCGCCTCCACCAGGAAGGCGGCGAAGGCCCGTTCCCCCATCTTTGGCAGGCGGCAGAAGACGATGTAGAAGTCGGCGATGCCGGCGTTCGAGATCCAGGTCTTGGCGCCGTCGAGGACCCAGCCGTCGCCGTCCTGGCGGGCGGTGGTGGTCATGGCCCCCACGTCGGAACCGGCGTCCGCCTCGGACAAGGCGAAAGCTGGGATGGCCAAGCCTTCGGCGACCCGGGGCAGCCAGGTTTCGCGCTGCTCTGGCGAGCCGAAGAGCGAGATCGGTCCCGAGCCGAGGCCCTGGAGCGCAAAGGCGAAGTCGGCAAGGCCGGAGTGGCGGCCGAGCGTCTCGCGGATCAGGCAGAGGGAGCGCACGTCGAGGCGGTTGCCGTCGATCGGCACGGCCCGGCGCAGCCATCCGCCCTGTCCCAGCCGCCTGACGAGCTCGCGGCAGGCGCCGTCCACGTCGTCGTCCTCGTGCTCGGCGAGCGGCGCGATCTGGTCCCGGCACCAGGCATCGAGATCCCGGGCAAGATCCCGGTGGGCCTCGTCGAAGAACGGCCAGGATAGGAAAGAGGTGTCCGGCACCCTTCAATCCCCTTGGAAAACGGGTTTTTCTTTCGCCGCGAAGGCGCGGTAGGCGCGGGCGAAGTCCTCGGTCTGCATGCAGATGGCCTGCGCCTGCGCCTCGGCCTCGATGGCCTGGTCGACGCCCATGTTCCATTCCTGGTGGAGCTGGCGCTTGGTCATGGCGTGGGCGAAGGTCGGGCCGTGAGCGATCGACCGGGCGAGGTCGCGGGCCTCGGCGAGGAGGGCTTCGGCGGGGACGATCCGGTTGTAGAAGCCCCAGCGCTCGGCCTCGGGGGCCTCCATGAAGCGGCCGGTGTAGAGCAGCTCGGAGGCCCGCCCCTGGCCGATGATCCGCGGCAGGATGGCGCAGGCTCCCATGTCCGCCCCGGAGAGCCCTACACGCGTGAAGAGGAAGGCCACCCGGCTGCGCGGCGTGCCCAGCCGCAGGTCGGACGCCATGGCGAGGATCGCCCCCGCCCCGGCGCAGACGCCGTCGATCGCCGCGACGATCGGCTGCGGGCAGGCGCGCATCCTCAGCACCAGCTCGCCGGTGAGGCGCGTGAATTCGAGGAGGCGGTCCATCCGCTTCTCGTCGCGCATCTCGACCAGCGGGCCGATGATCTCGTGGACGTCGCCCCCCGAGCAGAAGTTGTCGCCGGCGCCGGTCAGGATGATGGCCCGGACCTCCTCGACGTGGCGCAGGCGGTCAAAGGTGTCAGCCATCTCGCGGTAGGAATCGAAGGTGAGCGGGTTCTTCCGCTCCGGCCGGTTGAGGGTGAGGGTGGCGACGCGGTCCTCGACGCTCCAGCCGAAGTGCCGGGGGCGGAGGCCTTCGAGGGGGATGCGGTTGTTCATGGAAACACTCCTGGATCACCGTGGCGTTGAGCCCTCATCACCCCGGCCCTCTTCTCCCAGCCTCCCCCCCGGCCGCCGGGAGAAGAGGGAGAGGTTTGTCTGAAGCGAGCTTTAAGCCCTCTCTCTACCGGCGGATGGGAGGGAGGTGGGGAGAGAGAGGGTTGGGAGAGTGAGGGCTTCATATCGTGCTCGTCCCCAGCAGCTCCGCCTGCCGCTGCCGGGCGAGGTTCCTCTCGAGCTGCTCCTTGCCCGTGAGGTACTGCACCGGCCAGGGTTGCGCGGTGTAGCCGAGCTGGGCCGCGGCGCGCAGGGTCCAGTTCGGATCGGCGAGATGGGGCCGGGCCAGGGCGCAGAGGTCGGCGCGGCCGGCGGCGATGATCGAGTTGACCTGATCGGGCTCGGTGATGTTGCCGACGGCGATCGTCGGGATGCCCGTCTCGTTGCGGATGCGGTCGGAGAACGGCGTCTGGAACATCCGCCCGTAGACGGGCCGGGCCTCGGGCGACGTCTGCCCCGCCGAGACGTGGACGATGTCCACCCCCGCGAGATGGAACGCCCGGGCGATCTCGACGGCGTCGGCGCCGTCGACGCCGCCCTCGACCCAATCCGTCGCGGAGACGCGCACGGACATCGGCCGGTCCTGGGGCCAGACCTCGCGGATGGCGCGGAAGACCTCCAGCGGGAAGCGCAGCCGGTTCTCGAGCGAGCCGCCGTACTCGTCCGTCCGCCGGTTCGAGAGCGGCGTGATGAATCCCGAGAGCAGGTAGCCGTGAGCGCAGTGCAGCTCCAGCATGTCGAACCCGGCCTCGATCCCCATCCGCGCGGCGCGCACGAACTCGTCCCGCACCCGGTCCATGTCCTCGCGGGTCATCTCGCGGGGCACCTGCATGCCGGGCTTGTAGCATTGAGCCGAGGCGGCCATCACCGGCCAGCCGCCCTCCTCCAGGGGCACGTCGTTGCCCTCCCACATGAGGCGGGTGGAGCCCTTGGCTCCGGAGTGCCCGAGCTGAAGGCAGATCTTCGAGCGGCTCCAGTCGTGGACGAAACGGGTGACCCGGCGCCAGGCCTCGACGTGCTCCTCTCGGTACAGGCCCGTGCAGCCGAGGGTGATGCGCGCCTCGGGCGACACGCAGGTCATCTCCGTGAAGATGAGCCCCGCGCCGCCGAGCGCGCGGGCGCCCAGGTGGACGAGATGGAAGTCGTTCGGCGTGCCGTCCTCGGCGCTGTACATGTCCATGGGCGAGACGACGACCCGGTTCTCGACCGTCATCCCCCGTAGGGTGAACGGCGTGAAGAGCGGCGGCGGCGGCTTCGGATGAGAGGTCTCCTGGTTCAGACGGCTGGCCCGGCTGGCGAACCAGCGCTCGACCCCTTCGAGGTAGGCGCTGTCGCGCAGGCGGAGGTTCTCGTGGCTCACCCGCTGGCTGCGGGTGAGCAGGCTGTAGGCGAACTGCTCCGGGTCGAGCCGGGCGTAGCGGCGGACGTTCTCGAACCACTCCATCGAGTTGCGGGCCGCGTTCTGGAGCCGCAGCGCCTCGGTCCGCCGCTCTTCCTCGTAGGCCGGCAGCGCCTGCCGGAGGTCCGGCTGTCCATGAACGATGCGCGCCAGGGCGATGGCATCCTCCATGGCCAGCTTGGTGCCCGAGCCGATCGAGAAGTGGGCGGTGTGGGCCGCGTCGCCGATCAGCACGAGGTTGTCGTGCCACCAGCGGGCGCAGTGGACGCGTGGGAACTGGAGCCAGGGCGCCGCGCGCTGGTGGGGCGGGATGTTGGCGGCCAGCCGGTGGCCTTCGAGCCAGGGACCGAACATCTCCTCGCAGGCCGCGATGGTGCCGTCGATGTCCAGACGGTCGAAGCCGGCGTTGCGCCAGGAGGCCTCGTCGCACTCGACGATGAAGGCCGAGAGGCGGTCGCTGAACCGGTAGGCGTGGGCCTGGAAGATCCCGTGCAGGTTCTCGATGAAGACGAAGGTGAAGGCGTCGAACAGCTTGGTGGTGCCCAGCCAGACGAACCGCGCCTTGCCGAGGACGACGTCAGGCTGGAAGACCTCGGCGTGCCGCCGGCGGACGGCGCTGTTGACCCCGTCGGCCGCCACGATGAGGTCGGCGTCGCCGAGTCCCAGGCCGGGCAGGTCCGAGTCGTCGCGGATCTCGACACCGAAGCGGAGATCGACTCCGAGGCCCGCGGCGCGGCGCTGGAGGATCTCGAGCAGCTTGACCCGGGCAAGGCCGGCGAATCCATGGCCGCCGGAGGTGACCGTCCGCCCCTTGGCGTGGATGTCGATGTCGTCCCAGCGGGCGAAGTTGTCGGAGATCTCCTGGAACGTCTCCGGATCGGCGGCCTGGAAGTTGCCGAGCGTCTGGTCCGAGAAGACCACGCCCCAGCCGAACGTGGCATCCGGGGGATTGCGCTCGAGGACGGTGACCTGATGGGACGGGTCCGCTTTCTTGAGCAGCAGGGAGAAGTACAGCCCTGCCGGGCCACCGCCGACGACGGCGACCTTCATAGAGGGCTCCAGCTAAAGGGGAAGGAAGAGGCGGTCGCTCTCACCGGGGGGAATGCTAGCACGCTCGCTTGAGGAGGCGAGCCTTCATCTCCTCCCAGGATATTCCCGCTTCGGGATTGGCGAGGGCTTCAAGCCGCCTGGCTTCCAGCAGGCCTTCGAGCTTCAGCGTAAGATGGGTAAGGTCGGCCTTTGTCATGTTCAAAGTATAGGCGCCCAGGACTTGTACTTCCGTCCTACTTCTACTTTGTCAGACTGCCTATGAACTGCCGCGGCCCCTGCGGCGCCGGCCCTCACAACCCCCTACCCCCTTCTCTCCCCGCCTCCCACCCGCCGACCGGGAGAGAAGGGGAATGAAACAGCTCTTCCAAGACAAACTTCTCCCTCTTCTCCCGGCCGGCGGGTGGGAGGCGGGGAGAAGAGGGCCGGGGTGATGAGGGCCCCCCACGGGGAGAGACGCTCATCTGACAAAGGAGTACTACTCCGTTCCCACCGTAACCGGCTCCCCCTGATCCTTGTACCGGAAGGTCTTCGACACCTTCTGGAACGGCTTGCCGTTCACCTCGACGTAGGGGTAGATGAAGAAGTTCAAGGGCTCGCCGGCCTGCCGGGGATTGAGCACGAGGTCCCGCCCGATGTTGAACTGCACCCGGTCCTGATCGAGAGCGCCGAAGAAGTAATCCCTCTTGTCAGGATGCTTGCGGGCCTCCGTGGCGTCGACCGGGACCCAGCCGTAGCCTGCCAGGTAGAACTCCGCCCAGCAGTGATAGCCGCCGACCTCTCCCTCTCCGCGATCAGGACGGGCCAAGACCCAGGGACGGAACCGGGTCTGCGCCGGCGGCGAATTCCCCGGCCTCGCGGCGATGTCGGGCTGATCAGAAGGCGCGGCCTTCTACGCCAAGTCGACGCTCAGTCCCTGTACGCCGGACTGTTGGCCGTGCTCGATCTTGACGGACACCTCGGCGCCAGGAGACACGGGGACGCGCTTCGAGAAAGTCCGGATATCCCAACCCCAATGGGTCGGCGGAGCGAGCGGCGAGGTCGTGAGCTGGCTGTGCTCGTCGAGGTGCGCCCGGAAGAAGAGGACCACTCCTCCCAGGGTCCCTTCGCGGACGATCCGGAGCGGCAGGGTCGAGGTCTGCCGGGTGAGGTTGAGGTCGTCGCTCCGGAAATCGAGATCGAGGAACCGGAGCTCCTCCGAGAGGATCTTCGGCTCGAAGCGGGCCTTGCCGCCGATCCAGTTGCGCCCTGGAACGGAGCGGCGGACAGTCTCCTCGAAGGCGGCCAGGAAGGGCTCGAAGTCGAGGCCGTAAACCCCTGGGAATTCCCGCGCCTCGGCCAGCATCCGTTCCGCGTCGGCCCCCTGCGCCTCCTCCACCTCGATGCCCATGCAGCAGACCTCCAGACGGTACGGCAGGAGGCGCCCTCCAGGCCGGAGCAGCCGCCGGCGCGCGTCCTCCAGCACCGGCAGGAGGTTCTCCTCGAAGGGATCGACCCCCAGGATCTCGTGGATGATCAGGTCGGCCGGCTCGTCGAGCTCCACGTTGCGGCTGTTGGCGACCCGCAGATCGATCACGTCCGAACAGGCGTTCGCCGCGAACATCCTGGTGGCGACCTCGGCGATCTTGCTCTCCTCGATGGCGATCACCCGGCGGGCGCCCGCCCGGGCGGCGAACAGCGAGAGAACACCCGTGCCGCAACCGATCTCGACGACCGTCTTCCCCTGGGCGTGCCGCTCGATCGCCGAGCGGTAGCTCAGCACGCGGATGAGGTCCTTCAGCATCGTGAAGTGAAGGCGGGCGGAGCCGAATCCCCGGTCGGTCAGGGCGGGGCTCTCCGCTACCGTGCCGTCGCCCTGAAGCGGCGTCAGGAACTGCTGCGCCGACATCGCCTCCACGACCTCCCCGAAGCCGGCTTCTTCGATCTCCCAATCCTGCTGGAGGCGGGTGAAAACCTCTCGTGGCGTGGCGCTGGCGGCGAACCCCAGGAGCACCGGAAGGGCGTCGAGCTCCATCACCTGCGGCACACGCGACAGCGAGCCCGCCAGAACCAGCTTGCCGGCGGGCGAGACCTCGAGCGTCAGCGAGCGGGAGACGACGTAGCGCGCATCCCAATCCATACCGATCCTCCTCGTGGAGACCGGCGGAGTCTAGCACCGGGCCTTTGGGCAGCTAGCCCGCCTGGGAGCGGGCCGGCGCCCAGCGGTGGAAGAAAGAGACGATCTCGGCGACCGAGAGCAGGGAGCTGGCGTTGCGGAACTCCCCTTCGCGCTGCGACGCGACCACGGAGCCGTCCGGATCGAGGATCGCCACCGCCGGAATGCCGTGGTCGACGCTCATGCCGTACTCCTCCATGAGGTCGAGGTTACGGTTCCGGTCGCCCACGGTGACCTTGACGATCACGAAGTTGGGCTCGACGATGGGGGCCACGAGGCGATGGCCGAGGGCCTTCTTGAACGCGTCGCAGTCCGGGCACCAGTCGGCGCCGAAGACCACGGCCACGCGCTTGCCCTCCTGCGACGCCTGAGCCCGGGCAACGTCGACGGACGCCCGGGCATTCTCCTGGGAGCGTGAGGTTTCCATGACCCTATTGTGCCATCAGAACGGAATTTGGGGGACTCTCACCAGGCCTGCCGAGTCAGTAAACCCGTCCATGATAACTTGAGCCTCCATGGCTCACCGTCACGCCTGGCTCCTGGCACTCGCCGCGCTGCCCCTGCTGGGGAGCTGCGCCGCCCAAACTCCCGAGCCCCGCCTGCCCCAGGCGGCCGCGCCGGGACAGGACCGCCGAGCCCTGGAGGCCGCAGGCCTGCGGCCGGGCACGATCGAGGGCCCTCGCGGCCCGCTCCGTTATTATGAGGGAGGCAACGAGGGAGGCAACGAGGGCGGCGAGGGCAGGACCGTGGTGCTCGTTCACGGCAGCGGCAGCCAGGCCGCCGATTGGCACGCCGTCGTGCCGGCCCTCGCGCGGCGCTATCACGTGCTCGCTCTCGACCTCCCCGGCCACGGCGAGAGCGGCCCGGCGGAGGGTCCGTTGCCGGTGAGCGGCCTCGCTGACAGCCTCGGCGCCCTCCTCGACGCGCGGAGCGCGGGCCGGCCGGTGACCCTGATCGGCAGCTCCCTGGGCGGCTGGGTCTCGCTCCTCTATTCCTGGCGTCATCCCGAGCGGGTCGAGCGGGTGATCGGCATCAGCAGCTCCGGCATCTTCGCGCCCCTCAAGGTGCCGATCGCGCCCAAAGACCGCGAAGAGGCCCGGCGCTTGGTCGTGGCGATCCGCGGCCCCTATCTGCCGGCGCCTTCCGACGAAGAGCTCGACGCCGTGGTGCGGAGGATCGCCGCCGGACCGGCGCCGCGCCTGGTCGCCGGTCTGAGCCTCGATGACTTCCTGGAGACCAAGGCGGCCGAAATCCGGATGCCGGTCGACCTGGTCTGGGGCGAGGAGGACGGTGTGCTGCCGCTCGACTACGGCCGCCGGCTCGCCTCGCTCCTGCCGCACGCGCGGCTCCATCCTCTGCCGCGGTGCGGGCACATGCCGCAGGTGCACTGCCCCCGGGAGCTTGGGCGCGTTCTTCTCGGTCTGCTGGCCACGCCGCCCGAGACCTGAGCGCGGACTGCCGCCACCTGATAAAATAGCCCTGCATCTCCGATCGCACGGGAGGTTCAAAGCCTTTGCTAGAGAACCTGCTTGAGTGGTGGAACCTGGTGTTTCTGCTGCCGTTCGTGGGCGCTTCGGTCTTCATGCTGGTGCAAGGGGTCTCAGGACTCGACTCCGGCGACGCCCATGTCGATCACGACGTGGACGCCGGAGGGGGCCACGATCTCGCTCACGATCTGGACCACGACGCGGACTACGACCACGACGCGGAACCGTCAGGATTCACCAAGGCCCTGCTGTTCCTGGGGGTCGGCCGCGTTCCGGTTGCGACGCTCATCTCTGCCCTGGGAGTCTTGTGGGGGGTATCGGGCTGGATTGCGAATCAGGCCCTTGAACCGGTGCTCGGCTCCCCAGGGGCCTTCTTCCCGGTCTCCTGTGCGGTCGCGTTCGTCGCCGCAACTTTGGGCACCCGGTGGACGGCCCGGATCATGGCTCGATTGCTGCCGGCGACGGAGACGTCGGTCACGCGTAAATCGGACCTCGTCGACTGCGTGGGCAGAGTCCGGTACCAGATCACCGAGCGCCAAGGCTCCGTCATGGTCAACGGGCCGCAAGGACATCTGCAGGAAGTCTCATGCCGGGTCAAGGAGGGGAAAGCTCCCATCCCTTCCGGCACCAGCGTCATTCTGTTCGAATACGACGAAGCACGAGACCTTTTCTATGCCGCGGAATCCAACCTCGAGGGCACGGGCGGACATCGCCACAACCTCACGGATACATCCTTGCACGTTCGCAATCCAAAGGAGAAAGCCAGATGAGTCAAGAGCTCCAGGCATATCAACCACCGAAAAAAAGCAGCGGCGCGGGTTCAGGCCTGATTCTCCTTGTCGTCGCCCTCGGATTCATCATCGGCCCGACCTTTCTCGACAGCCAGATCGGTGGGTTGAGCAAGTCCATCATCATGGTGTTCGGCGTCGTCATGTTTCTCCTCGGGTCTTCCATCATCACGTTCACCCGGCTCTATCACAAGGCGGAAGCCAACGAGGCCTACGTCAGGACTGGCGTCGGCGGCAGAAAGGTGATGATGGATGGCGGCGCTCTCGTGGTGCCGGCCCTGCATTCGAAAACCCCCGTGAACCTCGAGACGATGAGGCTCGAGGTCAAGAGGGACGGCCAGGACGCCCTGATCACGGGCGACAACCTGCGCGCGGACGTGCACGCCGAGTTCTACATCAAGGTCGAGCGCGACGAGGAATCGATCATCGCCGCCGCCACCTCGCTCGGCACGAAATCCATGAGCCCCGTGGCCATTACCGAGCTGGTCGGCGAGAAGCTCGTGTCCGCTCTCAGGACCGTCGCCGCGACCATGACGCTCAACGAGCTCCACACCAAGCGTGACGACTTCGCCTCCGCGGTCCGCGAGGCCCTGCGGGAGGATCTCCGCCACAACGGGCTCACGCTCGAAACCGTCACCGTCTCCCACCTCGACCAGACCGACCCCGGCCGTTTGAAGGTGGACACCAACATCTTCGACGCCCAGGGCGCCCGGCGGATCGCCGAGATCACCCAGGCTCAGCGGGTGGAGCGCAACAAGATCGAACGTGCGTCCGATCAGCAGGTCAAGGAGCAGGACGTCCAGCGCGACAAGTTCGTCTTCCAGCAGGAGGTCAACCGCGCCGAATCGGAGGCCGAGCGCAACAAGAAGATCCAGGCGGCCCTGGCTGCGTCCGAGGTGGCGGAGCAGGAGCGCCAGCGCGCGGTCGAGCTCGCCGGGAAGGACCGCCTGCAACAAGTGGGCGTCGCCGAGCAGCAGCGTCTTCAGGCGGAACAGCAGGCTGAGATCGCCCGCAACCAGGCGGTCGACGTCGCCGAGCGCGAACGGCAGATCACCATCGCTCAGAAAGAAAAAGAGCGCGCCGCGGCGGAAGCCTCGCGGCTCGAAGCCGAGGCGGAGCGCCAGAAGCAGGAGCAGGCGGTCCAGACCGTCGCCGTGACCGCCGAGGCCGAGCGCCAGAAGTCCAAGACCGTCATCGGCAAGCAGGCCGAGGCGGAGTCGAAGAAGGTCGAGCAGCAGACCGCGGCCGACGTCGACGCCTACCGCATCATCAAGTCGGCCGAAGCCGAAAGGCAGTCGGCGGAAGCCAGGGCGGCGGCCCAGCTCCAACTGGCGCGGGCCGACGTCGAGGCCAAGAAGCTCGCGGCGGAAGGCGACCAGGCGGTCCAGATGGTGCCGGTCAACGTGGCGGCGAAGCAGGTCGAGGTCGAGCAGCAGCGCGTCGACGTGCTGCGCAACGAGCTCGCGGCGAAGTCCGAGCACCAGGAGATCGCGGCCGAGCTCGAGGTTCGGATCGCCACCATTACCGCGAACAAGGAGTCGGCGATCGCCCTGGCACAGGCCTTGGGCGAGGCGCTGGGCAATTCCAAGATGACGATCTGGGGCGACCCCACTACCTTTACGCGCATGACGCAGTCCTTCTCCGCCGGCCAGAGCAACGGCCTCTTCCTCCAGGGCCTCTCGGAGTCGACTCCGGACGGGGTGAAGACTGCCGTCACCGACGGTCTGAGCGGCATGGCGAAGCTCGGCGCCGGGCTCCTCTCCAAACTTACGGGCCAACCCATTACCGAAGCTCAGGTCGAGCAGATCCTTCGCGGCAAGGTCAACGGCAACGACGACCAGTCCATCTTGTAGGCCCATCATGAGCCCCGTTCACGGTATCCACCACATCACGGCCATCTCCGGGAACGCCCAGGAGAACTTCGACTTCTACACGGAGGTGCTCGGCCTGCGCCTGGTCAAGCGCTCCGTCAATCAGGACGTGCCCGACACGTACCACCTCTTCTACGCCGATGCGGACGGCAATCCCGGTACGGACCTGACCTTCTTTCCGTGGCCGCAGATGCCTCCGGGGCGCAAGGGGGCGGGGCTGGCGGTGGAGGTCGGATTCGCGGTGCCCGAAGGCAGTCTCGACTTCTGGGCGGAGAGATTGAAGGCGCACGGCGTGGATTGGGACGCTCCGGAAGAACGTTTCGGCGAGCAGGTGCTCCGCCTGCGCGATCCCCACGGACTGGAGATCTCCCTGACCGAGACGGCCGAGCCGAAGGAGGTCACACCCTGGCCAGGGAGCACCGTGCCGGAGCGGCACCAGATCCGGGGCTTCCACACGGTTCGTCTCTGGGAGCGCGATCTGGCCGCGAGCGCCCGCTTTCTGCGCGACGCCCTCGGCTTCGAGCCCGTGGCCGAGGACGGGGTCTGGCATCGCTTCGGCGTCGACGGCGGCGGCTCCGGCAAGTGGCTCGAAATTCGCGAGCTGCCGGGAGAGCGCCTGGGGTCCTGGGGTACCGGCGCCGTCCACCATGTGGCTTTCCGGGTCGCCGGCGACGACGAGGAGCTCGAGGTGTCCCGGCGGGTCCGGGCGGCCGGCTCGACGCCCACGCCCGTGATCGACCGGTTCTGGTTCCACTCCGTCTACTTCAAGGAGCCCGGCGGAGTGCTCTTCGAGATCGCCACCGACACGCCGGGCTTCACGGTCGACGAGGATCTGGCGCATCTGGGCGAGCGGCTGATCCTTCCGCCATGGCTCGAGCCGCACCGGCGGGAGATCGAGGCGGCCCTGCCGCCGCTTCATACCGTGGAACGAGCGGCGCCCTGACGCAGGGTCACCACCGTCACCTCCGGCGGCGTGCCGATGCGGAAGGGGATCCCCCAGTAGTTCGTGCCGGGATTGATGTACAGGTATGAACCGCCCTGGCGGTGCTCGCCCATGGCATGCTCCACGAACGGCGTGGCCAGGCTCCACCCCAGCCAGGGGATCGCGATCTGACCGTAATGGGTGTGGCCGCTCAGCGTCAGCTCGACGCCGCGCTTCGCCAGCGCCGGCCAGAGCACGGGATTGTGCGCCAGCGCGACCGTGAAACCCTGCGCCGGAATGGCCGCGAGAGTCCGGTCGATGTCGGGTCCGGCGGGGCCGCCGCGGCCCGCGGGATCGCCCGTGCCCGCCAGCCAGAATCGATCCCCGTTTCGCTCCAGCGGGACGGCACGGTTCACCAGCACCGTGATCCCCATCGCTTCCAAGCCCTGACGAACCGCCCCCCATCCCGCGTAGACATCGTGGTTGCCCGGGATGGCGAACACGCCCAGCGGCGCGGAGAGTCCGTGAAAGGCCGCGGCGAAGGGCTCGACGTCGCGGGCGTAGTCGTCCACCTGGTCGCCGGTGAAGACGAGGAGGTCGGGCTGGGCATCGCGAACCGCCGCCACGACCCGCGCCAGGTGCCGGCGTGAGGTGTGCGGCCCGACGTGGAGGTCGGAGAGCTGCACGATCCGCATCCCTTCGAGCCCCGGGGGTAGATGATCGAAGCCGACATCCAGGCGGCGCACCACGAGCCGGCGCGTGCTGAGGTAGCCCACCAGTCCGAGCACCGCCAGGATTCCCGCGCCCACGGCCAGTGCCCACCGGCCGGCGATCCCGCTCGCGCCAAAAGGAAGGCCGACAAGGATCCCGACCAACCCCGCGCCCCCGAGCAGCGGGATGAAGAGTTGGGCATACCAGAAGGGGCGGACGAGCCAAAGCCGCTTGAATGCCGACGGATACGCCGCGCCGCGCCGGCCCCGGATCATGCCCAGGATGGGGGCCAGCCAGAGCAGGGCCGCGGCCAGCACCGTGAGCCAGCCGCCTGGGAGCACGGGATGAAGCAACCCGCCGATCACCAGCCAGCACCCGGCGGTCCAGAGGAGCAAGAACAGGAGGAATCGCCAGAACGACCGCATCGCCCTATGTTCTCCCGTTTCGGCGCCCTTGTGACGGTACGGCGCTCATTTTGCCCGCTCGCACGCTGGAGGCCGGGCTAGCGAAACCTTCATTGCCCGGTCAGATCCTTTGTGAGATGCTGAGGAAAAGGAGAACCTATGAAAAGAGCCTTGCTGTTCGCCTCCCTCGTCGCCGTCCTCGTCCTCACCTTCTGGATCGGCGGGGTGCAGCCCGCTCATGCGTATGAGTCCTGTATCGTCCGCAACGGAACTCCCTGCTCGCCGGCAGGATCGACGACTCCCTGCACGACCGAAGACCAGCTCACGTTTACCTGCACGTGCCGGGGCTTCCACGGGAGCACGACCTGGGTGTGCCCTTACTAGTACGACGTGCCCGAAGTTCGTTCCGGGTTTGCGCTGCACCGAGAGCCTGGACGGCGGAACGACGTGACGGTTGAAGGGATTAGCAAAGCGAGCGCTTCCTCCGCCTCGGAGACGCCCCGACGCGGGAGGCCTCCGAGACCTCTTCGTGACCCGTCTGGGGTCGTCTCT
>DATFNZ010000160.1:0-5345 GCA_035266085.1 Thermoanaerobaculia bacterium | reverse complement strand
CGTGGCGTAGCAGAGACGGTCGAAGTCCTCGTGTCGTTGACGGGCGGCGTACTCCTGGGTGCGGTCGAACCAATAGCCTTCCAAGGGCTCGCCGTGGAGGAGGTAGCGGAGGCCATGGATTCCCGGCCAGTCCTCCGGGATGCGCACGAGGCCCTCCTTCGCGCCATGGGAGAGCACGTACTTCATCCTCTCCATCTGGGCGCCCTCCTCGTCGCTGATCACGATGGCGCGATATCGCCGGGACCAGAACTTCTCCTTCCACTGAACCAGCCGGCCCGCTTCCCGTGCGAGATTCGAATTCACGTATCCCATGAAGTTGGCGAGCTGCTCGGCGTCCTGGACCCACAGCATCATGTGGTAGTGGTTGGAGGTAAAGATCAGGGAACAGATTTTCATCTCAAACATTCTTTTGGCCCGGGCCAGGATGCCCACGACGATCTCGTTCAGGTTCCGGCTCGGGCACAGGAGGTAGCGTCCGTGCACGGTGCGGCAGGTGACCTCGACCAGGGAGCCATCTTCTGGGATCCAACGCAGGGGGCGTGGCATGGAGCCCAATCGACAGTCAAGTATCCTGCCAAGTGGGGCAATTTCTGTAACCTGCTCCAAGGAAAGAAGTTGAGGCTGAGGGAGCGGCAATCCGCCGAACCGGGCGGCGCAAAAGATTTGGCACTCTGGAGCGGCGTCCTGGTTTCTGACAGGCGTAACTCCTTCTGGACGATAGGTTTAGGCGCTTCCTTGGATGTGTCAAAAGATTTGGCGCGTTGCTAAATCTTTTGACAGGCCTATCTGAGCCGCGGAGGAGGGCGGAAGCAGGGTCGTTCCTGTGCGGGCTTGGCGACTGCCTCCTGCGCCCACTAACTCAGTTCGGGAGGCGGCTGGCACCAGTGCACCTTTGCGACCGTCAGGCGCAGCCGACGGGTGAGAGTAGCGAACAGCTCAGATTGGGGAGGTCCGCCGGTCTTAACCGGAGCGGACGAACGGTAACCCAGGTGGAAAGCTCGCTGCCGTACTGATCCCTCCCCCGTCTCAGCTTAATGTTCAGCGCTCAGCCCAAGAACCCCAGATCCGGGTTCGCGAACCTCCCGAGATTGGGCAGCACGAGCGGCAGGTCGCTGCTCGCCACGCCGAACCAGCGGGCGAGGGTGGCCGAGTACTCGTCCACCGAGGTCGTCGGGATCCAGCGCCCCTCGCCGGCGTCGTTCGGACCGCCGACGGCGAGCGTGGGAAGCTGCCCGTAGATCCGGCCGCCGCGCACCGCGCCGCCGAGCACGAAGTGATGGCTGCCCCAGCCGTGATCGGAGCCGTCGCCGTTGGAAACGTAGGTGCGGCCGAAGTCCGAGGCCGTGAAGGCGGTCACCGAATCGGCGACGTTCAGCTCGGTCATCGCGGCGTCGAAGGCCCCGAGAGCACCGTCGAGCTCGCCGAGCAGATCGGCGTGAGCGCCGTCGAGCGCGCTCGTCCCGATCTGGCCGCCGTGCGTGTCGAAGCCCTGGCCGGCGCAGAAGAAGACCTGCCGGCGCAGCCCCAGTCTCTCGCGCACCGAAACGAGCCGCGCGATCATCTGGAGCTGCAACCCGAGGTCGGTCTGCGGGAACTGGGTGGCGATCGGCGGCACCCCGGCCAGCGCGCCGGAGAGCAGCTCCTGGTTGTCGAGCGCGCGGTGGAAGACGCCACTGTAGCCGCGCTCGAAAAGGTTGCCATAGCTGCGCGCCAGCATCGCGCGGATGGCGTTCGAGGAGGCGTCGGCCCCCTGGTCCGCCGGGACATAGGAGCTCAGGCCCACCGGTCCTTCCGGCGACACCTGATACTGCGTCACGACGTTGCCGACCTGGAAGGTGTTGGTGCCCGCGACCGAGATGGACATCGAGATGCGGGCGTTCTCGTTGAGCGATTGCAGCAGGTCCGCCGTGCGCCCGCCCCAGCCCGTGCGCGACGGCTGGTCGGGCAGTCCAGTCTGCCAGTGCACCGTCTGGTCGCTGTGCGAGAAGAGCTGCGGCGGCACCGCCGCCGTGCGGCCCAGGTACTCCTCGCGGGTGAGCGGCGCCACCAGCGGCCCGACGTTGCCCACGACGGCGGCCCGGCCACTATTGAACAGACCCTGGACCTTGGCGAGGCTCGGGTGGAGTCCCCACTCCCGCGCGTCGCCCGGCGGTGTCGCGAGCGGGTGCAGCGGCAGCAGCGCGCTCTGCGGCAAGGCCAGGGAAGCCCGTGCCGCGGCGTACCGCGAGTAATCGGCGCCGACGGCCGGCACGATGACGTTGTTGCCGTCGTTGCCGCCGTAGAGGAAGACGCAGACGAGGCTCTTGTAGTCGTCCAGCGGCGCCGCGGCGGCGATGCGCTGCAAATCGAAGAGCGTATTGCCCACGGCGGTCATGCCGACCGCGGCGCAGACGGACTGGCGGAGGAACTGGCGGCGCGTCGAGCGGCGGATCTCGGTCATCTTCCCCTCCTACTTCTGCACTACGGATTCGGGAGCCAGGCTCGCGAGCCACAGCAGCGTCGTCACACGTTGATCGCCCAGGCGAGGGAAATCGGGGTCGGCAAGGGCGGCGCGCAGGATGCCGCGCGTCGAATCGGACATCGAGCCGGCGAAGAACAGCAGGTCGACGCGGTCGAGCAGAGCCTCGTCGTTCGGCGCCTGCGGCGGCTGGAACGGCTTCAGGTTGAGCTGGAACTGACCGTTCGGCCCGCTCCGGCTGAGCACCAGCAGGTTGAGGTTGGCGGCGCCGACAGTCGTCGTCTCGGTGGTGATCTGGAGCTCGGGCGAGACCAGCCCCGCCTGCGAGATCTCCCCCGGCAGCGCGTAGTCGGGCTCGAAGAAGTTGAACACCGTCGGCGAGCGCAGCGGCGTCTGGCCGATGCTCGTGCCCTGCCGGTCGAGCTGCGCGAAGAAGCGCCACCGGCCGTTGCGCGGCTTGGCGTCGACCGCGCGCAGCAGCCCTACCAGGCGCACCGCCGGCTCGCGCAAATGCCCTTCGTCCGGCCGCGCCGCCGGCACCGGCGACCGCGCTTCATAGTCGAGAAGGATGGTGCGCAGGACGGCCTGGAGGTCGCCTCTTATTCCGAAACCATTATTCGCGAACGCCTGCCCGCAACGGTAAACGTAAGCCGGGCTGGGATTGCTGGTCACCAGCCGCTGGATCAGGAAGCGGCAGACGAACGGGCCGGTGTTGGGGTGGCGGAAGACGATGTCGAGCGCCTGCTCGAGGTCCCCCTGCGCGCTCTGTCCCGCCGGCAGGACGGCGCCGTCGAGCAGCCGCTTCTCGTCCGTGGCGTGATAAGCGGCCCAAGGCTCCATCGGGATGCGGTAGTTGCGTTGCGGGCGGAAGAATCGCCGCGGGTCGGCCTGGTTCTGGCCGCCGAACGTCCAGCCGGTGAAGGCGCGGGCGAAGGCCTTCACCACCTCCTGGTCGTAGGTCGGGATCGGCTGGTTCTCGGCATCCAGGCGCAGCGTGCCGTCGGGGTGGAGCTGGTAGAGGCCGATCGTGAACAGTTGCAGGACCTCGCGGGCGTAGTTCTCGTTGGGATTGATCCCCTGCTCGGGGATCGTCTTGCTGCTCCCCGCCATGTTGAGATAGCCCCCCATCGTGGGGCTGAGCGTGACCGCCTCGAGCAGCTCGCGGAAGTTGCCGAAACCGTTCCGGGCCAGCAGATCGAGATATCCCGCCAGGCCGTCCGGGCCCTTGCGCACGTCGGCGTCGCGGTCGGAGACGACGAACAGCTCGGTGAGCGCGAAGGCGACGCGCTGGCGGAGCTGGTCGGGGCCCTCGACGGCCTGTTGAATGAAGGACTCCCGCACCAGCCCGGGCGACGCCTCCGCGCCCCCCGCCACCAGTTGGTCGTAGGCCGCGAGATGGGAAGCCGCGGGCATCGCGAGCTGCTCGTCGAGCCAGCGCGCGAAGCCCTTCTGCTGAAGCGCCTCGATCTCGCCGGGACGCGGCCCGTAGGTCGCCTGGAAGAGGAACCGGGCGGCGTCTTCCGGGGTCGGAGGGCCGGGCGGCAGGGCCGGAGGCGCGGGCGGCGGCGTGAACGTCTGGCTGCCGTTCGTCGGGCGGAAGAAGCCCTTGATCTCCCCCGCCGGATAGGCCGCGGTGTGCAGGTTGAGATAGCACTGGCCGCCGCGCAGCGCGGCGAGGATCGCCGCCTTGTCATAGGTCCCGGCCGCCTGGATCCGCCACACCCGCGACCCGTCGGGCTGCGGCCGCGTCGTGTCGATGTCGAACAGGATCGCGCCATCCGGGCCATGGATGTGCTGGCTGGTGATCGGCCCGGTGAGGCCCGAGAACGAGAAGCGCAGCACCGCGGCGGTCTGGTCCTGCGTCAGGATCAGGGTCGAAGAGCCGGCTCCTCCGCTCGCGGCACCCGTCTGCGGCGTGAGCGTGGCGAGGAAGAGCTTGCCCCCGGTCTCGGAGGGCGGCGGAGGTGGTGGTGGCGGAGGAGGTGGAGGCGGCGGAGGCGCGCTGATGGTGAAGACGCCAGAGGTGGTGGCGCTCGCCTTGAGGCCTTTCTTATAGGCCAAGGCCTTGACGGTCTTCGTGGCCCTGAGCTTGAACGGGCCGTTATAGACGGGGCTCGTCTTGCGCGACGGGCTGGACCCGTCGGTCGTGTAGTAGATCGTCGCGCCGGCCGTGGCGGAGGTGAGCTTGAGCGTCAGCGGAGCCGTGTACTTCCCCGGAGCGGGAGCGAAGACCGGCACTGCGGCCGCCCCCTTCGTGGCCGCCTCGGCCACGTGCTCCGGGGGTCCGTTCTGCCTCTGGGCGTCCTGCCCCAGCACCGGCATCGCCAACCAGAGCAGCCCAAACAACAACGCTCCGCCTCGTCGTCCCATCCTGCGCCTCCGATCTCGCCGCACCGATCCGGGTGCCGCTAAGGAGTGAAACCACCGGGACGGGGATTTCCTGCGCCCATCTTATACAGAAATTCCTAAGTGGGATTACGACCGGGAGCGAGCCGCCGGTTGGCGTCCCCCCCGAGGCCAGGAGCCCCCCGGAACAGGTGCCGGAACAGGTGCCACCTAGATCTGGCGGCACCGCACCACCACGGACGCCATCGCCGCCTCGAAGAAGCCGGATCTGTGCGCACCGTCAGCGCCGCATGGTGCGCACAGCGCACCCTACGCAGGCCATCATTCTGCGTTGACGGTGTACTCGTACGACGAGCCCGAAGTTCGTTCCGGGTTTGCGCTGCACCGAGAGCCTGGACGTCGGAACGACGTGACGGTTGAAGGGATTAGCAAAGCGAGCGCTTCCTCCGCCTCGGAGACGCCCCGACGCGGGAGGCCTCCGAGACCTCTTCGTGACCCGTCTGGGGTCGTCTCTACGGAGCGTTGGAGGCAGGCCGGAAGA
>DATFNZ010000159.1:0-17739 GCA_035266085.1 Thermoanaerobaculia bacterium | reverse complement strand
GCGCCACCCGCACCCTGCGCGCCAACCCCGCCACCCGGCCGCTGGTGCGCGCCCTGCCCGCCGTCGTCCGCCAGACCACGGCGAACCTGGCCCGCCAGGCCCAGCAGGGCCGGCCGGTGACCCCGCAGTCCGCCGTCCGCGCGCTGGCCCAGCAGACCTCGCGGGTGATCGGCAGCCCGCAGCGGTGCGCCCAGGCGTTCCAGCGCTCGCGGGCCCTCGACCGCCAGTTCCACCGCACCGCCGGTCCCGTGGCGTCCGCGACCGGGCCGGCCGCGGCGGCACGGCCGGCCGGCGTACGGCCCCGTCCCGGCGTCACCTCCGCACGGCCGGCGGCGGGCCGCTGCCGGTCCTGCAGCCGCTCCATGGCCGGAGTCCGTTGAAGGAGGCGCCCCATGATGCTCGAGACCCTCGAACGGAGCGCCCCTCCCCCGCCGGCCGGCATCGAACCGCCGGCGGGCGCGGGT
Organism: Thermoanaerobaculia bacterium; assembly: GCA_035266085.1. Taxonomy (GTDB): domain Bacteria; phylum Acidobacteriota; class Thermoanaerobaculia; order Multivoradales; family UBA5704; genus DATARR01. The sequence goes on along the minus strand of DATFNZ010000159.1, from coordinate 17,275 downwards.
AGGGCCGAGCGGACCGCCGCGGTCCTCCGGCCCTGGCTGCGGGCCCAGTCGCTCAACGTCACCCGCCATGCCGCCGCCTTGCGCCCGTTCCGCCGCGACGAGTTCGGCGCCGGGGCGGAGGCGCCCACCGAGTCGCACGTCCGCGCCGCCAACGAGCTGATCTCGACGCTGCGGCGCGATCTCTTCCGCCGGACCCGCCGGGTCCAGGGCGCCGTCGAGGAAGCCCTCGCCGAGCCCGTGACCCCGCGCCTGCAGAGGGTGCTGACCCAGAAGGAGCAGGCCCACGACCAGGTGCGGGCGATCGAGCAGGTGTGGGATTTCTACTTCGAGCTGTTCGGCCAGCGGCAATCGCAGTTCGGCGACTGGCTGCTGTCGTGCGACCGCATCGCCCTCGACTGCTACCAGTACGCCTACCTGGGGCTCGGCAAAGCGCGCTCCATTCCGGCCCCGCCGCCGTTCTCCTACATGCGCACCGGCTTCTCCCCGGCCACCTACCGCCGCGGCATCCCGCTGCGGCGGCTGGGCCGGCAGCTCAACCCGTTCCCCCTGATCCAGCTCCCCTATCACCGGCTGGTCAATCCGTGGACCCTCGGGGCCATCCTCCACGAGGTCTGCCACAACCTGCAGAACGACCTCGGCCTCGCCAAGGCGGTGCCGCGGGCGATCGCCCGGCGGCTGCTCGAAGCGGGCTTAGGCCGCTCCGTGGCCGCCGTGTGGACGCGGTGGAACCGGGAGATCTTCGCCGACATGGGCGGCCTGCTGCTCGGCGGCCCCGCCGTGGTCGGCTCGCTGATGGACGTGGTCGGACGCGGCCCCGCGGCCACGCTCGCCTACGCCCCGCGGGCGCCCCATCCGACGCCCTACCTGCGCACCTTCCTCTCCGTCGAGCTGCTGCGCCGCATGGGCTTCCCGGAGGAGGCCGAGGGCTACGGCCGGGCCTGGAGCCGCCTCTATCCCGATCCGCGGGGCAGCTCGATCCCCGAGCCGGTGCTCGCCACTTGGCCGCGCGCCGTGGCCCTGGTGGTGGACGCGATCTGCTACCGGCCCTACCCGTCGCTCGGCGGCAAGCGCCTGTCCGAGGTCATCCGCTTCGAACGCAAGGAGCAGCAGATGATCGAGGAAGCGGCCCGGCGCGTGGCCGCCGGCAACGACCCCGGCATCATCCCCGAGCGATTCATGATCGGCGCCGCCCGCTTCGCCCTCGACAACCGCCTGGGGCGGCCGGGAGCGATCGCCAAGAACTTCTACCGCGAGCTGGCGAGGAGGTAGGCGATGGCGATCGACACCGCTTTCGGCGACCTCTCGCTCAAGATGGACCGGCTTCGCGACGTCCTGCTGGGTCTGCGCCTGGCCGTGGTCGAGGACAAGCCCCTCCAAGGCGCCGGCGCTCTGCTGGACCGCCTGGGCGAGGCCGTGCTCGACCTCGAGGAGTGGCTGGGCGAGTCGCTCGAGGCGGCCGCCCTGGGCCAGAGGGCCGCCCAGTATCCGCGCGACCTGGAGGCCTCGCGGGATGCCCTGGCCACCTGCCAGGAACGTTTCCAGCGCTTTCAGCGGCAGCTCTCCTCGGAGGTCACCTCCTTCGAGCGTATCGGTGACCTCGCCTCCCTGGCGCATGGGCGGGGGCGGGAGTGGACGAGCTGGGTGGCGAGCGTCCGCGGTTCCATCGACCAGTGTCAAGGCGCCACCCACGACGTCAGCGAGGCGCTGTTCCAGTGCTGGCAAGAGATCGCCGAACGAGCCGGCGCGCCGGCTTCCAACAAGACCCCGAGCCTAGAGAGGACAAGAAGCCATGGAATCCAGTGAGACCAACATTGAACGCGGCGCCTCCGACCGCTTGCTGCGGGCGGTCGAGGACGTCACCGCCTTTCCCATCCTGACCGAGGACATCGGCTCGATCGGCACGGCCGGCACCGCCTCGCCGGGCGCGAGCCCTGGCCGGTCGTCCTACGACGGCCTGGTCAAGAACACTTTGCGCGAGGTCCTGAACTGGGGGCCCCGCTCCTTCCAGGACCCCAAGGGGTTCGCCTCCGCCCTGACGCAGTCGTTCGAGATCAAGGAGGTCGCCGGGCGCACCGTCACCACCCACGTGCCGCGCTCTTATGTGATGCAGGTGCAGAGCGACGGCGGCGCCGTCACCGGCGCCCAGGCCAGCATCTGGGCCCGAGCGCAGGCGGCCGTTCAGCAGTGCCTCCCCCTGCTCGAAGGGCTCTACCCCCTGCAGACCGACTCCGATCCCGAAGACCTCTCCGCCACCGTCGCGACCCTGCGGATGGGGTTGACCCAACTCGTCGACGAGCTCGGCCGCCAGGGCGGGCCGCGCCCGCAGCGGGTCGACTCCCTCTTCGACCTCATGCTGGGCATCGAGATCACGGGCCAGCCGGTGACCACCTTCAACTCCGACCAGGTAGGCGGCCAGCTCGGCCTGCTGCGCGACCGCCTCGGCTTCGAGCTCTCGCGCGTCAACAACGCCGAGGAGGAGAAAAACCTCACCAACTTCCTGATCCTGGCCGACCACGTCTTCGCCCTCTGGATGAGCTGGTCTGCCCTTCGCACCTACTTCGACCGCAAGGGCTCCGACGTCTTCCTGGGGCCGCAGTTCGTGCTGCTCTCACGCGCCTTCGCCGTGATCGCCGAGCAGGTGCGGGAGACCTACTTCACTCTCGATTCGGTGTTCGTCGGGCCGGCCGAGCGGGAGACGACCCTCCTCCACTTCCACCACAACGAGCCCGCGCTCACGCTAGCGGAGCTGCTTGAGTGGGCCGAACGCTTCGCCTCCGAGGAGGCCCCGCAGCTCATGCGCGAGGCGGGCAAGGACGGCGTCATCGCCTTCCGGCCCACCCTGCACCGCCTGGTCCGGCTGTTCGAGCAGGCCGTGTCGCTCTCCCGCCGGAGCTCGCACAATCCTTCGCCCGGCGTCCATACGCGCCGCGTGGGCAACGCCCTCGACAGCGTGCTCCTGCAGTTGCGCAGCGCCGAGAATCTCGCCCAGCCGCTCAGCCGCACTCCCCACCCGTCCATCGAGGCCGCCGAGAAGGAAAACGAAAATCCCCTCATCTTCCGGATCGAAGGAAAGAATTTCCAGGCGCAGGCACACGTCCATCTCTGCCTCTACGACCGATCCGCGGACTCCGTCGAAGCCAGTCGCGTTCACTTCGGCAGCGGCTCCACACTCTGGGCGACCTTCAGCCAGGAGATCGGCCCCGGCGACTGGAGCCTCCTGGTGACCAATCCGGACGGGGCCCGCAGCCTCCGCGAGCACGTCCTCATATTGCCGGTCCCGCTTAAACCGGAAGCCCGCAAGAACCGCTGAGGCGGCGAGCCGCAGCCCACAGACCTGACGAAGGAGAGCCAAAATGGCAATCACACAGGATTACCAGAACCTTCTCGACCGCATCGCGGCCCTGCGGGAGACGATGACGAGCCGGCTGTCGTCCGATCTCATCCAGAACCCGCAGCTCGGGGAGGCCGTCGTCCAGCAGATCAACGACCTCGAAACCGACTTGGCGGCCGCCGACGCCCTGAAGCCTCTGCCGCCGGACAAGGGCCTCGCCCAACTGATCGGCGTCGGGCCGGATGCGGCCCGCAAGCTCGGCGACACCCTGCTCCCCCAGCAGGTCGAGCCCTACGACGAGACGGTCACCTCCGAGCGCATCATCGCCGTGGGCGACCTCTACTACATCTACCAGCACGAGCGGATCGGCGTCTTCCGCGTCGTCCAGAAGCTCCAGGAGCTCTTCCGCGGCGGCTCCGTGCGCCTGTCGACCGGCGAGGGCGCCTACGGCCTCTACCAGTTCGACCGCCGCGAGGTGCTGCGCTACACCCGGCGCGACCGCATGGTGGCCTACCGCCGCGTCCTTGGCTACGGCAACGCCCAGGTGCCCCAAGGCTCGCGGCCGAACACCGATTTCCAGGGGCTGTTCAGCCACCTGATCAACCAGATCACCCTGTTCTGGCGCGACAAGCGGATCTCCGACGTGATCCGCGAGCGGGCCAACGACCCGAGCTTCGGCTCGATCGCCATCGTCCGCCGGGCCGGCCTCGACCTGCGCAACAACATGAAGTTCACCTCCTTCGGCAACCTGAACGTGCTGCGCGTCGAGGTCATGCAGCTCCTCGACGAGGCCTTCCGCATCCTCAACACCGACGACATACGGCGGCTGTTCGGCGCCGACACGGCCTGGGACGTGATCGAGGACGTCCTGACCCGCCACTTCAACGAGCGTCTGCAGACCTCGCCGCGGCAGCGCATGGCGGTCGCCGGCCGGGAAGTGATGCGCTGGCTCGCCCAGCCGCACATTCTGCAGACCTCGCGTCCACAGTTCGAGGCCCTGCTGCTCCAGATCGCCGAGTACGCCGAGGAGTGGCTCACCAGCGCCCAAGCCCTCGGAGTGTCCCAGCGCAACGAGAACGGCAGCGCCCGCGTGCTGCCGTGGGACCGTCCCCGTCTGGTCAACGGAGCCGCCAACCGGCAGCGGCCGCAGAGGACGGCGGCGGGCGGCAGCCGCAGCGCGTCACAGGAGTACTAGAGGAAGGGAGACGGCCATGGCAACGAACCAACAGATGAGAGAGGGCGAGGCGGAGCTGGACCGCCTCGTCCGGCGCGTGCACGTTGAAGCCCGGAGGGCCGGAGTGGCGGGGGAGGCGATGGACCTCCCGCATATCCCCTATGTGCCAAGCGAGCTCAAGCGGGCCATCCTTCAGAACCTCCAGATGCTCTGGATCATCACCAGCGGCAGGTTGGCAGAGGCCAAGAGGAGGACCCTGGAGCTCGTTCGCGGCGGTACGCCAGTCCCAACGGCCGCTCTGATGGCCGGCCGGGCCCTCAACCTGCGGCCCCGCCAGGCGGGCCCCGGCAGGACCGGGCCGACCACCCAGCAGATCCGCCAGTACGGAGGCCGCCAGGAGCAGCGGGGACGGCGGCCCGGGCAGGACCCGCGCACGAGACGGCGTTGACCGGAGAGGCCTACGCCCGCGCCCACCGGGCCCGCTTCCTGGGGGAGCTGAAGCAGCTCGTCCGCTTCCCCTCGGTCTCCGCGCAGTCGAAGCACGCGGGAGACGTGCGGGCCTGCGCCGGCTGGCTCGCGGAGCACCTGAAGAGGATCGGGATGGCCGGGGTGCGGATCGTCCCCACGCCCCGCCATCCCATCGTCTACGCCGAGTGGATGGGCGCGCCGGACCGGCCCACCGTCCTCATCTATGGCCACTACGACGTCCAGCCCCCCGATCCCCTGAAAGAGTGGACGACCCCGCCCTTCGAGCCCACCGTCCGCGGGTCCCACCTCTACGGCCGGGGAGTCTGCGACGACAAGGGGCAGCTCTTCGCCCACGTCAAGGCGCTCGAGGCCTGCCTCAAGACGTCGGGGCGGCTGCCCGTCAACGTGAAATGCCTCTTCGAGGGCGAGGAAGAGATCGGCAGCCCGAACTTGAAGCCTTTCCTTCTGAAGCACGCCGGCAAGCTGGCGGCCGACGCGGCCGTCATGTCCGACACCCGCATTCTGGGGCCGGACCAGCCCGCCCTCACCTACTCCCTGCGCGGCGGCCTGGGTATGGAGCTGGAAGTCGCAGGCGCCAAGCAGGACCTTCACTCCGGCACCTTCGGCGGCGCCGTCCACAACCCCCTCCATGCCCTCTGCGAGATCGTCGCCGGCCTCCACGACGCCGAGGGGCGGATCGCCATCCCCGGCTTCTACGACCGGGTCCGGCTGCCCGACGAGCGGGAGCGGGCCTACATGGCGACGGTCGGGCCCGCCGATGCCAGTATCCTCGCCAATGCCAGGATTCTGGCCGACGCCGGGGCCAGCCGGGGCTGGGGCGAGCCGGGCTGGTCGATCTACGAGCGGACGACGATCCGTCCCTCGCTCGCCGTGACCGGCCTGACCGGCGGCTACCAGGGCGAGGGGAGCAAGGCCGTGATCCCGGCCCGGGCGTCCGCCAAGCTCAACTTCCGGCTGGTGCCCGACCAGGACCCGCGGGAGATCGACCTCTTGGTGCGCCGCCACCTCGCCCGCGTCACGCCGCCCACGGTCCGCTCGAAGGTCACCACCCAGCTCGGCGCCCGGCCGGCCGTGCTCGACCGCCGCCATCCCGTGATGCGGGCGGCGGCCCGTGCCTACCGGCGGGGCTTCCGGGCGTCGCCCGTCTTCCTGCGCTCGGGCGGCAGCATCCCCGTCGTCAACCTGTTCCAGGAGAGGCTGGGGATTCCCACGGCCCTGATGGGCTTCGCCCTGCCCGACGACCGCATCCACGCGCCCAACGAGCGCTTCCACCTCCCCAACTTCGAGCGCGGGATCGCCACCTGCCTCGCCTTCCTGGAGGAGATGGCCGCCGTGCCGGCACAGACCGCAGGGGCGCCCCTGCAGACGGAGGCTCTCGCGTGATCATCGACTTCCATTGCCACGCCGGCCGCGGAGACGGCCTCACGGGCCCCCCCTTCACCGACGCCCCCCTCGGCACCTATTTCCGGCGCGCCCGGGCCGCGGGCATCGATCGCACCGTTGCCGTGCCCTGCTTCCACAGCGACTACAACCAGGCGAACGAGGAGCTCGCCGGGATCGTGGCCCGGAATCCCAAGCGGCTGATCGGCTTCGCCTTCGTCCACGCCAAGCGCGACGCCGGCCGCATCCGCGAGATGGTCCGCCGGGCCGTGCGCCAGTGGGGCTTCCGGGGAATCAAGGTCCACGGCACGGACGCCATGCCCACGCGGGAGGTCTGCGACGCGGCCCGCGAGAACCGCGTCCCCATCCTGCTCGACGTCGTCGGCCGCCCCTACGTCCTCCACATGCTGGCCCCACAGTACCCGGACGTTCCGATCGTGGTGGCCCACATGGGCAGCTTCTGGGACGACTGGCGGGCTCAGCAGCAGATGGTGGACATCCTCGTCCGCTACCCCAACGTCTACTCCGACACCTCGGGCGTCCGCCGCTTCGACTACCTCGTCGAGGCCGTCCGCAAGGCCGGCGCGGGCAAGCTCCTCCTGGGCACCGACGGCCCCTGGCTCCACCCCGGCCTGGAGCTCGAGAAGATCCGGCTCCTCCGGCTGCCGCCCGAGCAGGAGGCGAAGATCCTGGGGGGCAACGCGGCGCGGCTGATGCGGCTGGGAGCAAAGACTAAACTTTCGTCCCCCAGCCGGGTCTTGACCCTCCGAACAGACGCTCGTCCCGCTCTCCGCACCACACTCACGGGAACCACCGGCTGATCGGTCCTCGGTCCTCCTGGGCGTTGTGTGGCCGCGCGGCACGGGCTCTCACAACACAAGGAGGGAGAACCGTGAAGAGGTGCATTCTTCTGAAAAACCTGGTGGGTGCCGGTATCGCTCTGGCTCTGTTGACATGCGGCGCGGCCCAGGCGCAGGACCTCACCAAGCTCGGCCCGTTCGAGGTGCAGGCGAAGCCCGCGTCCCAAGAGACGCCCCGTGCTCCTATACGCAGCCGCCGCGGCCAAGGGCTGGTCTTCGACCTCGACGGGTGCTCGCCGAAGGGGGATGACCTGATCTGCAACGTTACGGTAACCAGCGAAGGGCGCGATCGTTGGCTCTCCGTCTCGTTGGGCTCGAGAGCCTGGAATGTCGATGGGGAAGAGTATGGCCCCGGAGAGGTGATCGTCGCCAATTCGAGATCTCAATCCAACTGCGCCCGAAAGCAGCTGCTGGAAAACGTGCCCACCCTCCTCTCCATGACCTTTTCAAGATTCAGCGACGACTCGGAAGTGGAGCGGCTCAGCCTCGTGTGGGCGGAGTCCGAGCACTGTTGGGGCGACTGGCAAACCGTGGACTTCGAAAAGATCGTTATCACTGGCCGCTCCCCTGGGGATTAGGAGGCTCTAAACTTTTGTCCCCAGGTCGGGTCTTGGCCCTCCGAACAGACGCTTGTCCCGCTTTCCGCACCCCACTCACGGGAACCACCGGCTGACCGGTCCTCGGTCCTCCTGGGCGTTGTGTGGCCGCGCGGCGCGGGCGCTCACAACGACAAGGAGGGAGAACCGTGAATAGGTGCATTCTTCAGAAGAACCTGGGTGTCGTCGGTATCCTGCTGGCCTTGCTGATCGGCGGCGCTCCGGCGGCCCAGGCACAGGATCTCACCAAGCTGGCGACCGACCTTGCGGCGCGGATCCATGCCGTGAAGCACGACCGTGTCACCGTCGTGGACTTCCTGGACCTCGACAAGAAGCCCAACAAGCTCGGCCAGTTCCTGTCTCAGAAGCTCCAGGTGGCCCTTGCCGAACCGGCGCACGATCTCTCAGTCGTCGACCAGACCCAGCTCCCCCAGCTCTTCGATCAGATCAAGCTGCTCGACGAAGGCCTAATCGATCCGGCCACTCGCCGTGAGCTCGGCAAGATCACCGGCACGGAAGTCGTGATCGTCGGCACCGTGATGGTCTCCTCGATGTCGGTCAAGCTGGACGTCAAGGCCATCGACCTGCAGACCGCCAAAGTGATCACGGGAGAGCGGGCCAGCTTGATGCGGATCGGCTCGATCGAAAAGTTGGCGAATGAGTCCTCGGACGAGGAAAAGATGGCCTCGGAGGATGGAGAAGACGAGGTTCAGGCGAAGCCCGCGTCCCAGAAGTCGGGAAAGTCCTCCCGTGCGCCAGTGCGTAGCCGTAGCGACCAAGGCATGTCTTTCGATCTCGACGGATGCTCGTTAAGCGGAGATTCGCTGACCTGCGCAGTAACGGTAACGAGCGAGGGCCGCGACCGTTGGCTGTCGGTCTCCTTTGGCTCGCGTGCTTGGAACGACACCGGAGATGAGTACGGTCCTACCGACATGATGATTGCCAACTCGCAGTGGACCCAGAGAGACTGCGCCCCCAAGCAGGTCCTGAAAAACGTTCCGACGAGGGTGTCAATGACTTTTCCGAACTTCGGGGATAGCTCGGATGTCGAGCGTCTCCGGCTGTACTGGACTGAATCGAATGGATGTTGCTACCAATGTTATCGACCTGTGGATTTCGAGAAGATAGCCGTTTCGGACGATGAGTCCTCTTCGTCACGCATTGCGAGCCGCTCAGGTAAGGACCAAGGAGGCGCTGGGGGAGGCTCCGCCAAGCGCAAGGGCGGGGTCCTGCAGCGGTTCGGCGGGACCGTGCTGGATATCCTGGAGAAAAGGGCTACCCAGATCATCGAGGAGAAGACCGGAGGGCTGGTCGGCGGCGACGACGAGGCGGAGGACGAGGACGCGCCCCCTAAGAAGAAGAAAAAGAAGGGCCAGCAGTAGACGAGTCCGCTGGTTCCGAGCCCCATGGACTACCAGGATTTCGTCCTGCAGCTCGACCGCGCCCCCGGGGAGCAAGGATTCCTGACCCGCGTGATCCGCTCCCCGGCGGGCGAGGCCGAGGCCCCGTTCGTCAATCCGATCGAGCCGTCGGAGCTCGATGGCCTGTGGCAGGCGGGGCTTGCAGCCATGCAGGCAAGCCGGGGATGCAGCACCCGAGACCTCGGGGCCCCGGCCGGTCGGCCCGCCATGGACGCGGTAGCCGCCGAGCTCTCGTTCGAAGCGATGGGGGACCGCCTCTTCAGGGCCCTGCTCCGCGGCCCGGTGCACGGCTGCTGGGCCCGCAGCCTGGCCGAGTCGACCCAGGGCCCCGAGGGAGGCCTGCGGCTCAAGCTCCAGTTGAACCTCGCCGATCCGCTCCTCGCGCCGTTCGCCGAGTTGCCGTGGGAGTACCTGTTCTCCCTCGAGCACGGCGGATTCCTCGGGCTGCAACGCAAGACACCCATCCTGCGCCACATGCGCCTTCCCCTGCCCGGGGGGAAGGCGCCGGCCGCGCAGCCTCTGCGCCTGCTGATCGTGGCCTCACAGCCCAGCTCGATGCCACCGCTTTCGTTGGGTAATGAAGGGGAGAAGATCGCCGCCGCCCTGGGCACCCTGCCCGGAGTCGAGACGCTCACGCTCCACAACCCTTCGGTCGAGACTCTGCGCGACACTCTGCTGCGGCAGGACTTCCACGTCCTCCACTTCATGGGCCACGGCGGCTTCGATCCGGGAAGCGGACAAGGGGTCCTCTATTTCGCCGATACCAGCGGCGCTCCGGTGCCGGTGGGCGGGGGGCTCCTCGCATCTCATCTCGCCGGGCTGGACTCCCTGCGCCTGGTCTTCGTCAATGCCTGCGACACGGCGCGCTCCCACTCCCGGTCGCCGTTCGCCGGCGTCGCTACCGCCCTCCTGCGGGCCGGTCTCCCCGCCGTCGTGGCCATGCAGCGGCCCATCCGGGACGGATCGGCCCTGGAGTTCAGCCGCACGGTGTACCGGCGGCTGGCGGCCGGCGATCCCATCGACGCCGCTGTCACCGAAGGGCGCCTCGCGATCGCCCGCGGCCACGGAGCGCTGCTCGAATGGGGCACGCCCGTCCTGTTTCTGAGGGCGGAAGACGGCCGGCTCTTCGCCTCCGAGCCTACCGCGGCACCCTCCCCCCCTCTCTCAGAGCCCCTTCCCGCTCCACCAGCGGCCGCGCCACGGAAGGCTCGCAACCTCTTCCTCCTGGCCGGCGTGCTCGCCCTGGGTCTCGGCCTTGGCGCGGCATGGTGGCCCTTCGGCCAGGAGCGCCAGGCGGAGCCGGTCAAGAGATCCGATCCCCCCGTTGAGGAGCGCCGGTTGCCTGCTCCTCAGCCCGAGCCAACCCCCCTCCAGGCGGAGACAAAACCGCCGGCCCCGGTGGCATCGAAGCCCAAGACCGTGAAGGTTCAGGAACCGCCCGCCGAGAAACCATCGGACCCCAAGCCTCTCCCTACGTCCTCTTCGTATGTGGTGAGCGAAGACAGCCCCGTTTCAATTCCTGGCCTGGAGGCCGAGGTGGGTGCCCGGTTCTTCGAGCGCGACGGCTACTCTTTCGCACGCTTCTGGGTCTCTCCGCCCGGGGAAGGAATGCTCCAGCAGCCGCCCGTCATGCGCCCGGGGGGCCTCGCGTTTCCGGCTCGGGACGGCACCTACCACCTGGACATACTGAGCCTGGACCCGGTTCAAAAAAACGCCAGGGTCCGCCTGCGCTTCGTGCAGTGAATCAGCGTGGTTTGACCCCTGGGAAGCGCCAGCATAAACTGAACGGCTGGGCCGCTGCTGAGAAGAATCCTTGCGATCGTATAAGAAGGCGGGTGAAGAGATGGCTGCGGGCAAGATCTTCCTGTGCTATCGCCGAGAGGACTCGGCGGGGCACGCCGGACGGATCTACGACCGTCTGAATCAGCGGTTTCCCGGCCGCGTCTTCATGGACGTGGCCGGCATCGGCGTCGGCACCCGCTGGGCCGAGGTGATCGAGCAGACTCTCGGTTCCTGCGAGGTGGCCGTCATCCTGATCGGCAGGCGATGGCTGGAGCGGGGCCCCGGCGGCACACGCCGCATCGACGACCCGGAAGACTCGCTGCGCGCTGAGATCACCACCGCGCTCCGCCTCAAGCTCAAGATCATCCCGCTCCTCGTCGCCGGCGCCGCCGTTCCCGACGATGACGATCTGCCGGCGGACGTGGCCCCGATCGTCGGCTGGCAGGCGCTGCGGATCGACGACGACGACTTCGATCACGATTCGTCGCGATTGGTCCGAGCGCTCGAAAGCCATTTGAAGGACGAGGGACCCGACCCGCACCTCGAGTCCGCCGGCGCCAAGGACTCGGAGATCCGCCGGCTGCTGGCCAGCGCCGAATCGTGCATCGCCAAGGGCGATTGGGTCACGGCCGCGCAGACCCTGCAGTCCGTGCTGTCGCTGGACAAGACGCACGCGGAGGCCGCGGCCGGCCTCCGCTTCGTCCAGCAGCAATCGGCGCAGGCCTACAAGCCACCACCACCAACCCCGCCGAAGGCACGCGCCGGACGCTGGCTGGCCCTGGGCCTCGTGGGCGGACTCGGAGTGGCAGTGGTCGTGGTGGTCCTGATCGTGATGGCGGTGTTGGCGTACCAGAAACCGAGCCCGTCGAACCCCGACCCGCTATTTGGTCCGACAAACTATGTCGACGATCCGGAACCCGTACCGGCGCCGGCTCCCGAGGAGCCTGCCGCTCCGTCGCTGGCCGGCGAATACGAGATGGCCTCGTACTCCCTCCAAGGCATCGCGTACCCCATCACCGGCACGATGAGCCTGGCGCCGGTCGGAGATGGACGTTTCCACTTCGAAACGTTTGTGACGAACCCGGCCCTGAACGCTTCGTTCTTCTATCGCGGCGTCCTCGAATGGCAGGGGACCACCTGGACGACGACGACCCAGCAGAGCAACGATCCGACGGCGGTCATTGGAGTACCGATTCCGACGCAGGTCAACTTCGATGGATCCGCTCTCGGGATGCAGAACTCGTACGGACAGGCCGCCGTCTGGCACAAATACCAGGATTGACCTCGGCAGCCCTTCAAGTTGCAATCACTCCTACGGCGGTACCCTTTCAGCGCCTTCGTCATCCTGTCCTTCGGATGGACGTGGTGAATACCCCTTCCTAGAATTGGCGAACAGGCTATACTTCCTTCAGAATCACCCTGAGCAGCAATCACAGGACGTTCACGGAGGAGAGTTGGCTTGACGGGCAATACCTCGTCCATCTCCCAGCAGGTGGCGGCGCGGCTGACGCCGTACATCGGGTCGTTCAATGCCCAGATGTGGATCAAATCGGTGGCCCGCCGCGACCTCGGGCTGGCCCCCGAGGGCCTGACGGCCCAGCATCTGCCCCCCTTGATCGACGGTCTGCGTCCGTTCCTCCAGACTTTGATGGGCCGGGCCACGGCCGACAACCTCCTGCAGCAGATCGGACGAGAGGTGCATTGAATGCGTCTTCGCTTCCTGCCCATCTTCCCTCTCGTCTATGCCGCGGCCTTCCTGGCCATCGCCTGGTCGCTCCAGGGCAGCGACGCCCTCGCCCCGTTCGAGCTCTGGCAGAAGATCCTGGTGCGCGTCCTCGCCGCCACGGGCTGCTTCGCCGCCTTCTCCCGCTTCGAGCCGGGCGAGCACCTGCGCCGCGCCTGGTTCTGGATGGGCGGAGCGACGGTCCTGATCTTGACCCGCGATCTCCTGAGGATGGCGCCGGCCTTCGGTCCGCAGAGCGCCAGCCCCGGCGCCCAGACCGTCGAGGCCGGCCTCGGCGTCGCCTCCAATCTCGCCCTTCTCGCCGGCGTCTGGATGCTCGCCAGGTCCTGGAAGATGGCCTCGATCACCCTGCCGGGCGGCCGGTCCGGAGTCGGAGCCGTGGCGGTGATCACCGCCGCCGCCGCCCTTCTGGTGGCCGGGCCGGGGGCGCTTCAGCAATTCCGGGTGGTGTCCGAAGGGGATTGGAGCTCTCTCGTGCTCGTGGTCTCCGCCGTGGTGGACATCATCACGCTCTGCCTGATCACGCCCCTGCTGCTGACCGCCGTGGCGTTGCGCGGCGGGCTCTTCTCCTGGCCCTGGATCCTGATCACCGCGAGCCGGCTCTCCTGGCTCCTCTATGATGCCGCCGTCAGCCTGCCGCCCGGCGCGGTGCCGGCCGGCCTGTCGCTCGCGGAAGCCTGCCGCGGCCTCGGCGGCAACTACCTGTTCGCGGCGGGCATCTCCCAGTACCTCGTCATCCGCCAGGTCCGCAGGGCGTCGGCCGCGTACTCGAGTGCGGAGTCCGTATCGGCGGCGGCGGTGTCCTAAACCGGCTCGCGCGTCACCAACGCCGGGGATTGCCTCACAAAATCGGGGATTTCGGCTCTGCCCCCCCGAATTGCCTCACGCCCCTCGCGAATTGCGTCGTTCCCCTCGCGAGGGGATGCACCCCCTCGCGAATTGCGTCATTCCCCTCGCGAGGGGCATCACTCCCCTCCTGATTTGCGGCATTCCCCTCGCTGATTCGTCGTTCCCCTCGCGAGGGGAGTGAGGCAATCCGCGAGGGCGTGAGCCACGAAGGCGCCGTTGTGATGCAGACCAGCTCGCCGGGGTCCGCCGAGCGCTCGTTCGTGTCGCACGAAGGCTCCGCGGTGCCGTGATGCGGAGGGGAAGGCTCCGCGAACGCCGGGCAGCGTCACAATCCCGCTTCGCGGCCGTCCGGATCCTTTTTTCTGTAGCGCGTCGGCGTTCGGCCCCCTCCGCGGGACTCCAGGCGGATGACGCCCTCGTCGATCAGCTCCTGGAGCACCCGGTACAGAGAGCCGCGATCCGGCTCGTAGCCGAGCTGCGCGCAGACGTGGTTGCGGTCGAAGACCACCGAGACGTTGGCGAGCGCATCCAGCACTTCCAGATAGAGCCCTCCGGCACTCCTCCGTGGGGCGCGGGAAGGCGCCGGCAAGGGGAGCGGCGCCGCGGCGAGCTCCTCCCCATGATCGTCGGTCATCCGGATCACGTTCAGGGCCTGAACCTGGCGGCCATGGGCCGCCGTCAACAGCTCGATCCCGGCGCGGAGCTGCTCGTCGAGCCGCTGTTTGCGCTGCTCGAATTCGTCGCGTGTCATTGTGAGGCAGGATTGCATCACGACGGAGAGACATAAGACAAGAGGGTAGAGATGGATGGTGCTACCGTCGATGGATTGCGGCGGTCGGCGGCGGCCCCAAAGGGGCCCAATTTGAATAGCCCGGTGCTTCAGCGCCGGGAAAGAGGCCCACCTCCCTTTCCCGCCCTGAAGGGCCGGTACCCACTTCACGGCAGATCGCGACGTCGCCGAGAGGCACCGCCCCCTCGGGGCGGAGGGAAGGGATGGAGGGACGCCTACCCGGCGCTAAAAGCGCCGGGCTATTCAGATTGGACCCCTCCAGGGTCCTACATCCGTCAGCCAAGACAACCGTCAGCGGACCGACTCCCCCACTGCCATCCGCCGCCGCAAGGCCTCCCGCACACCCTGGAAGCCATCTTCCAGGTGGGCCTCGAGCTTGCGGGGCATGAGGACGTCCTGGAGGAACACGAGGATGTCGTCCACGTGGTGGGCGAACTCTCGGACCAAGCGAACCTCCTGCACGGACGCGCTGCTGGGACTGAGGTCCGGGTCGCGGATCAGTGTTTCCAGGTTCTTGGCCCGGTCAGCCCAGTACCTCAGGTAGGGTGCCCTCTCCAGGAGATCGCCGACTTTCACCTCCGGCAGCACGATGGGCACGAGGCGCTGGGCCAGATCGTCGGGGTCACCCTGGCACCTCTGCCAAAGCTTGTAGATCTCGAACATGCAGTAAGACGAGCGCAGGTACTTGTCGCTGATCACGGCCACTACGAAATCGGCGCGGGTGAGGCGGTGGATGAACGTTGAGATCAGGTCCCCGGGCCGCATCTGGTCGTGGTCACGGACGGGGCGGAAGCCATCCTCGGCGAGAGCCGAACACAGGTTGTCGACAGCCTTCGAGCGGATCTTTCCCTCAGGGCTCGGATCCCCCCAAGCATAGGAGATGAAGATCTCTCTGCCTTTCTCGATCGCGGAGAGGGGCAGTGGGGTGATGTCGATTGTCTGAGCTGGGTCGTGCTGCCGGTCCTCGAAGAACGCGCCAAAGGCTGCCGCGGGGACTGGCTTCTTCTGAAGATCGAGAACGCGGCCGTCGATCATGGTGGCGAGCGCGCTCCGGGCTACCGTAGTTCCTTCCAGGGTCAGCAGTTCCTCGGGTTTCTCGCCTATCCCCCGCTGGAGGATCGTCCTGCGGATTTCGCGCAACAGGCCCAGCGGGTCGCGCCCCTGGGCCTTCAGCTCCAGCGCTCCGGCGCCCGGTGCGTCGTCCGTACCGGTGTTCTCGAACTGGACCAGAAGCTGGGCGTCCCGCCGGCCGTCTTTGAACCAGAGGCCGTACTTCCAATACTCGGCAAGATCCTCGGCACGCCGACCGATCTGGCCCATCAGGTCCCGGATGACCGCCGGGTGGAAGAAGCGGTACTCAAGCCGCAGCGTAGGCGTGCCGGGCTCCCCTTTCCAAGCATGGAGCCTGCCTGCGACGGCCTCGAACTTGGGCAGCAAGTCCGGCGCGACGTAGCGTGCCTCTCCATGGGCGGTCTTTCCGCAAGGGAAGCACACGCCACAGCTCTCCATCAGGCCGAGGAAGAGTCCTTGCTCTTCTGGGGAGTGCTCTTGCCAGGCCAACAAGGCGAGATCCTCGCGCGTGAAGCGCCCGGAGTCTCTCAGCCAGGGTGCCGTCCGGCCACGGTGGAAAACGGTGTAGACGGCGTCGAGCGCCCAGTCCTGGTCGAGGACGATGCCGTTAGAAAAGAGGTCCGACCGGTAGAACACCACGCCGGTCTGGTGGAAGTAGTCGAGAGCATGCTCCCAGGAGACGATGCCTCCGACTTCATCGCAGAGTGCACGGAATTCTTCAAGGTTGAGAGTCCGATGTCGCCTTTCCTCCGGCTGTCGCTTCTGGTCCTCGCTTCGCCATTCGTAGAGCCGGCGGCGCACCTCGGCGCGCCCGCGGCCGATCTCGAGGGTGCCGTTCCGTTCGAGGAGATAGCGGAGCGCATCGCGGAGCTGGGCTTCGAGGGTTTCCCGCCCCAGATCCTCCTTGGCGCTGTAGGAGCAGCTTTCGAAGAACTCGAGACCATCCGGCCTTGGCGGGGAGGGACGCCGGTCCGCGAATCGGTCGCACTGGCTCTGCACGATGATCACCGGGCTGCCCTCACCTGCGAGAGTCCGCACATAATCCAGCCAGTAGGCGAGCGGCTGATTGCGCAGGACGATCCCGTTCTCGGAGTATTCGTCCCGGTTTTCGAGCTCTGGAGTCCAGAGGATCAGGAAGACGGCACGGCTGCGCAGGAAGAGCGCATGGGTGCCGTGATAGATGTCCTGTCCGCCGAAGTCCCACCAGTTGACCTGGAAGACTCGTTTGTGACCCCCGGTCTGGATTTGAAGCTCCTCTCGCCAGATCTGAACGCCATGGGTGGACTGGACGGACTCGTCGAAGGTTTGACCCCGGAATCGCCGGCAGAGTTGAGTCTTGCCAACGCGGCCGTTGCCGAGGAGGATCACCTTCACCTCGTTCTCGGCCTCGGCTCCAAGTTCCAACTCGGAAAAGTAGGTGCGTAGCCGTGGGAGGCAGTTGTCATCGTAGTCGTGAGAAAGGATCTCCCTCGGAACGCCTACCGCCTCGTCGGCAACGAGCTTGGCCAAGCAGGGGTGATCTACGAATATACGAAGGAGCGTGGCGGGGACGGCGGGCCCGCAGCAAAAAAGGTCGACATCCTCAAGTCCCGGGAGGCTAGCCAGCGGCGACAGGTTCGTGACATCCGTGCTCGTTAGGTCGAGTCGGAGTTATTGTCAAGAGTTGTGGACGGCAAATGATCAGGCAGCTTTCTTCCCTTCGCTGAGATCCTGTTCTTCGTGTCGCTCTTGCTGCACACCATCTTCGAACTGCACGCCAGCTCTGACGAGGGGAAGCAGGTGGGGAGC
>DATFNZ010000158.1:0-4286 GCA_035266085.1 Thermoanaerobaculia bacterium | reverse complement strand
GCTCCCCACCTGCTTCCCCTCGTCAGAGCTGGCGTGCAGTTCGAAGATGGTGTGCAGCAAGAGCGACACGAAGAACAGGATCTCAGCGAAGGGAAGAAAGCTGCCTGATCATTTGCCGTCCACAACTCTTGACAATAACTCTGCGCAAGCCGACGGGCAAACTTCTTCTGCGTGAGCCCGAGCTTCCACCGCTCTACCCGGAGCCGCTCTCCGAAGCTCATCTCCCCCGAGAACGGGGCGTAGCCGATGAAGCCGATGATGGCTGGCACATACGAGACCTTGGGCTCATCCCTACCGGTCTCCCAAGCGTTGATTGTCATGGTCGTGACACCGAGGATCTCGGCAACCTCCTTCTGAAGGAGACCTCGGTCCAGCCGGCGCTTCCGCAGATGGTCGCCAAGCGAGCTGAGTTCACGTGGGTACTCGGGTGGAAGTGGCTTTGGGGCCGAGATCGTCAGGTGGCAAAAACCCAAAGCAGGTATCGCGGTCGAGCGCTATCTTTGATGATGCTTCAGGCCACCCCAATCTGAAGGCGCTTGACGCTTATCGACCGGCGACCTAGACTCGAAGGGCTTCAGCCGTCCTAGCTATGGAGATCCGGAGCCGGTCATGAGCCTACCCTCCCGTCCGCCGGGGAGACCACGCGTCATCCAGGGACGCTTTCAGGGCGCCCGGCCGAGCTTTCGGCCTCAGGCAGGAAGCTCCATGGTCCAGCCGCTCGCGCGGGCGCACGCCATTCAAGTGCCCTCCTCCTTTCCTCTGCTTGCCGCTTCAAGGCCGGGACAGCCCCTCCCTCCAGCGGTCCAGGCGAAGATGGAAAACGTCTTCGGCACGAGCCTGGCGGACGTGCGCATCCATGTGGGACCACAGGCCTCTTCGATCGGCGCGCTGGCCTTCACCACAGGCTCGGACATCTATTTCGCTCCAGGACAGTACGATCCTCATTCGGGGCACGGTCAGCGCCTGCTCGGCCACGAGCTCGCGCATGTCGTGCAGCAGAAGGCAGGCCGCGTTCCCCATCCCTTCGTTCAGGGCATTGCCATCGTCCAGAACCCGGGACTGGAGGCCGAGGCCGAACGGATGAGCCTGCGCGTGGCGACGCGGCCGCAACCGCCGGTGCCGCCGAGCCCGGCGCGGGCTCCCCTGCCGCCGATCGCCGGCCGCCCTGCGGCTCCCCATGTACAGGCCTCTCTACAAATGAAGCGGGTTCTTCCCCAGCCGACAACGATTCTGGTCCGTCCCCCGACAAGGCCAGCTCCTCCGCCCCTGCCGACGCTGCGGGCCGCTCGACCGCCGGTCGTCGCGCAACCCGCCGAGGACAAACGGCCAGGGTTCACGAGCAATTCCAAGCAGTCGGCGTTCCTCTTTCACAACTTACTATCCGGGCATGATTTCCAGGTCAATCTTCGAAGGCCAGGGCTGCCAAGCTTCAACGCCGCAATGCCGCACCGGATGTCGTGGAAGGACATTCGCGATAACACAAATAAATTCTATGACGGCGAAGACAGCGAGGACGACTTCGAGCGTTGGACCGACCGTTTCATCCGTGCGGGCGAAGACAAGATCCGGCAGACCAAGAGAGCGATCCGCAGGTCGGACGACGACGATGAGATCGAGGGTCTGGAAAAGCTCCAAGCAAGACAGGAACGATCGCAGGACGATTTCACCGAGGCCCGCGACGCTCTGATCCGTCGCCAGAGGACTAAGGAAAAGAAGGAGTTCCTGCGCCAGGCGAACAGCTTCCACGCCAACGTGCCCGATCTCGGACCCCACTTCGGCGTCAACAATCCGGTCAGCGAATACGCTCACTTGCACTTCCTCGAGCGCTCGTCCCGCGACCGGAGCCGGAGCCGGAGCAGAGGCCGTGATCGCAAGCGGAAGCGCTCCCTGAGCCCAATGAGCAAGAGGGTGGTGGACATGTCCCCGGAGCGGCTCTCCGGCATCGCCACCACTGCCGATGACGACATCATCACGGTGACCGGTGCCACGGTCCGGCCCAAGGGCCTGAGTCGCGATCTACGGCGCCGGCTTTCCAGGCACCGTACGAAGGTGATCAAGAGCTACGACGAGGATTTCGATTTCGGTAGCTGAAGGCATGACGGCTTCCTCATGGTAGCGACCCCGAGCCTGCTCAATGAACCCAGTCCTCAGGCAAGCGCATCGCGACGACATCGCCGGCATGCACCGCGTCCGGCTCGCCGTTCGCGAAAACCGGCTCGTCTCGGCCCTTATCTCCGAAGCGGACTATCTGCGCGAAATTGAATCGACCGGTCGCGGGTGGGTCATCGAGGTCGAGGGCACGGTTCTGGCGTTCGCCATCGGGAGCTCCACGACGGGGAACATTTGGGCGCTCTTCGTCGACCCTGACCATGAGGGGCAGGGTTACGGCAAACGGCTCCATGACGAGATGGTACGCTGGCTCTGGTCGCAGGGCCTCGAGCGGTTGTGGCTAACCACCAGCCCAGGCACCAGGGCCGAGCGCTTCTACGAGTCCGCGGGCTGGCGCAATGTCGGCCGGACAGCCAGCGGAGAGATCAGGTTTGAGCTGGTCAAATGAGCGATTCAGGAACCAAGGCAACGAAGCCCAAGGCTTGGAAGGAAAGCATGATTCCCTTGTACGCGCTGGTGATCGTTACGTTGCTCGCCCGTCTCGCCGGTCAACTCGGCGCGTCCTCGCTACGCCAGTGGTCCACGGCCACCCGAGTCGGGTTGGCAGCCATGTTCTGCGTCACCGCGGCCGTACACTTCAGCTCCATGCGCGAAGATCTGATCCGGATGGTTCCACCGGCGGTCCCAAATCCCGGGTTCATGGTCACGTTCACTGGAATCTGTGAGATTCTCGGTGCGATCGGTCTCCTGGTACCTCGGACCCGGCGCATTGCCGCCATCGCGCTGATCCTGCTCCTCGTCGCCGTCCTGCCGGCCAACATCCACGCGGTCAACGCAGGGGTCACCCTGCGCGGCACACCGGCGACTCCGATTCTTCCGCGGGTCGCTCTCCAGGTGCTCTACATCTCGCTCCTCTGGTGGTCCAGCGTCCGAAAGCCCACCTCACGCGAAGGTTTCGGGAGCAATCCCGATGCGCAGGTCACGGTGAAGCCGTAATCCGGACCGAGGTGCCATGCCCAATCAAGAGCACATGGAGTTGCTGGCGCGGGGCAAAGACGCTTGGAACGCCTGGCGAAAGGCCAATCCCGAAATCATGCCTCTTCTGCGAAGCGCCCGGTTGGAGGGCCACGACCTCGCCGGCTATGACCTGCACGACGCCTATCTGCGGCGTGCCCATCTCGATGGCGCACGCCTCGATGGCTGCAAGCTGCGCGAAGCCAACCTGAGCGGCGCCCAACTCGAGAAGGCTTCCCTGGTCGAGGCCGAAATGGCCGGCGTCAACCTGCGGGCGGCCAACCTGCGGGGAGCGGACCTGCGCAACGCCGACCTCAAGAGCGCCGTCCTCGTCGAGGCCGACCTTCGCGGCTCGAAGCTCAGCGGCGCCCATGTCTATGGCATTTCCGCCTGGGAAGTGAAGCTGGACAACGCCGAGCAGCGGGACCTCGTGGTGACTCGCCCGGGGCAGCCCCGAGTCACCGCCGACGACCTGGAGGTGGCGCAACTCCTCTACGTGCTCCTCAATCATCGGAATTTGCGGGCGGTGTTCAACGCCACGACGGAGCGCGGAGTGCTCATCCTGGGCCGCTTCGGCGGCGGCGGGCTCGAAGTGCTCCGTTCCGTCGCCGACAAGCTGCGCGAAATGAGTTATCTCCCCATCATCTTCGATTTCGAGCGGATCCAGCAGCGTACTTATACGGAGACGGTGATCACGGTGGCGGGCCTGTGCAGCTTTGTGATCGTGGACCTGAGCGGCCCCTCCGTGCCTCAGGAGCTGCAGGCGACGGTGGAGAAACTGCGAATTCCCTTCGTTCCCATCATGGAGGCGGGCTCTCAGCCCTATTCGATGGTGAAGGATTTTGCCGAGCTCGATTATTTTTTCTATCCGCCCATCGAGTTTGCAAATATCGGAGACCTGACCGCGCAGCTCCCGGAAAAAGCCATCGCGCCCGCAAAGGCCTACCTGGATCGCCGCAAGGAAAAACTGAAAGCCCTCTACGGGGTCTGAGGGCCGGCTACAGCACCGTCTCCAGCGCCTCGATCGTCCGCTCGACCTCTGCCACCGTGTTGTAGTGGGCCATCGAGATCCTGACGATGCCGTTCTGCCAGGCGAGATCGAGGTCTTCGATCAGGCGGCGGGCGTGGAAGTCGCCGTAGCGGATGCCGATGTGGAAGGGGTC
>DATFNZ010000157.1:0-82810 GCA_035266085.1 Thermoanaerobaculia bacterium | reverse complement strand
CGGGGCCGGTCAGGAGGTAGCGCGTTCCCAGCAGCCTGAGGAACGGCACGTGCCGCCGCTTCGGGGCCCCGTACTGCCGCTTGTGCCGGGTGACGTCCACATCCAAGGTCTCGTGGAGCCAGCCGATGTAGCGGGCCGGCTGCATGGGATCGTGCGCCCGGACGTCCGCGAGGCGGTAGAAGGTCGAGGCGTTCGGCATGAAGACGCCTCGCGTGCCGATGATCCGGAAGGGCCCGGGCTCCGCCGCCAGCCGTTCGAGCAGGGGGACCGGCGGATAGGCATACTTCCGGGCCAGCACGGGGTAGTAGCCGCCGAGCGCGGTCCAGAGCTGCGCGACGGTCAGCGCCGCCGCGAGAGCTCCAGCGGCGGCGGGGAAGCGCCCGCCCACAAATCGGCGGTCCCGCTCCTCCGACGTCCATAGATCCAAAGTCTGGGCCGCCAGCAGAGCGACCGCGAATCCTCCCAGGAAGGCGAAGTAGCGGGCGGCCACGACCGAGATCAGGGGGAGCGCGAGGACGGGCCGGAGCAGGCCGCCGGGATCGAGATGGACCCAATAGGAGAAGACGGCGAGCAGGATCAGATAGGTCCGCGTCTCTCCCCGCCCGCGCCGCGCGAAGAGGCCGCCCAGGGCCAGCGCCAGAGCGGGCAGTCCCACGGCTCCTTCCACCAGCCAGTGCAGGGGCGCGGGTCCCGCCTCGCCTCTACCCTGGGGTGTGCCGAACAGTCCCGGCACCGCCAGGTTCGCGAGGCCGCCCGCCGCCCCCGAGGTCAGGCTCGGCCGGTCGAGGTCCCGGCCGCCCCCCTCGCGGTCGAGCTTCTCCGAGCCGAGGACGGCTTCCGCGACGGGCAGCAGGAAGAAGGAGGTCCCCAGGGCCGACAGGACGGCGATGAGCAGAAGAAGCCCCACCGTGCGGCGCCGCCGCGGATCGCGGGGCGCCCGGAGCAGGGCGAAGAGCCACCTTCCGCCGAGCGCCAGACAGGCGGTGAGGGCCGTCTCGGGATGACCGGAGAGCAGGATCCCCCCCAGGGCCAGGCCGAGGAGGAGGCGGGACCGCAGCTCCCGCGGCTCTTCCAGCAGCCGCTCGCTGGCCAGGAACGCGAACGGCAAGAGGGCCATGACCTCCGCGTGCGGGAACTGCCGCCAGACGGAGAGCGAGCCGCCGAAGGCGTAGGCCACGGCGGCCAGGAGCGAAGCCGGCGGGCGGCAGCCGAGTTGGCGGGCGGCGAGGTAGGTGCCGCCGAGAGCGAGCAGCAGCTTGAGGAAGGCGCGCAGAGCTTGCGACTCCAGAGGCTCGAAAGGCAGGGAGAGCAGCGACACCAGGCTGAAGGGAGCCGACTGCGCGTCGCCGAGAAGAGGGTGCCCGGCTCCCGAGAACGGATTGAGGAGCGGCGCCCGGCCCTGGAGCATCTGCCGCCGCGCCTCGGCCTGCCAGGGGAGGAACTGCAGGGTCACGTCGTTGAGGCGTCCGCCCCGGACCCGGTAGCCAGCGTCCGCGTCGTCGACCCACGGCAGGAGCGGAGCGTTGGTGTCGAACGGGCCGTAGACGTAGCCGACGCGCAGAGCCGGCAGGAGGGGCACGATCGCCAGGACGAGCAGGACCGCGGCCCATCGGCCTTCCATCCGGGGACTGAAGAGCCGGTTCCAGGCGGCGAACCCGCCCCCGGCGCAGAGCAGCATCCAGGCGAGCATGGGCCAGTGGAGGGAGAGGGTCGAGGGCATGGCGGGTACCGAGCGGGATTGTATCTCTGAGGCTGCCGCGCGCCGTCCGCCCGGGCATCAATGCCATTCCATTTTGGCCTTCGGGCCGTTCTGCCCTCCGGCGACCTCACCCCTGCCCCTCTCCTCCTCAGGAAGAGGTCCAAATTCGACCCGCGATCCGGCGCCGCCCGGGCATCAATGCCCGGGCTAGGTAAAACAGCCGGCTGAAGCCGACTGAGTCCCCTTCAGGGGGCTCTTTCGAGTAGCCAGGGCATTGATGCCCGGGCGGTGTCGGCGTCCTGTTCCTCGCCCCTATGTGCTCGCTTGCCGAGCTGACAGAGCTAAAGGAGAGGGATCTCATGGCAGAACGTTTTGGGACCAGCCATCCCTCTCCTTTAGGAGAGGGACCGAGGGTGAGGTTTTCGGAGGGTATGCCGCCTCCAAGGGCAAGATGTGGAATGGCAAGGCATCAATGACCGGACGGGACGTGGGGTACCGTACCCCACCTGCGCTAGACTGCGCTCTCGTGAGCCGCACCGTAAACCTGGTCCTCGCCTCGGTGACGGCGTTCTTCCTGCTGTTTCCGCTGACCCTCGGCAAGCCCGGCCTGCCGCCCCATCTCAAGGCGGACGAAGCGGCTTATTACCTGTCCGCGCTCAGCCTCGTCCACGACCGCGACCTGCGGGTCGAGGCCAAGGACGTCGACCGCGCCTTTCAGGAGTTCCCCTTCGGTCCGGTCAACAACATGATCGTGATGACCGACGACGGCTGGCGCACGGTCTACTTCGGCAAGCCCTACATCTACTCCCTGTTCGCCGCGCCGTTCGCCTGGCTCTTCGGCGCCAACGGCCTTCTCTTCTTCAACATGCTGTTGACGATGGCCATGCTCTGGATGGGCTACCTCTATCTCCGGCGGTACAACCCGCCGGGGATCGCCGCCCTGTTCTCGGCCGCGTTCTTTCTCCTCAGCGTAGGCTTCTCCTACGTCTTCTGGATCCAGCCCGAGGTCTTCAGCATGGCCGCCGTGACGGCCTGCCTCTTCTTCGGTCTGCCCAGGGCGGACGAAACGGGCGCTCCCGACCGCCGCCGGGAGCTGCTCTGGGCCGCTCTCTCCGGGGCCGCGCTGGTGCTCGCCGTCTACAACAAGCCGATGTTCGGCGCCGTCGGGCTCGCCCCCCTGTGGGCCTATGCCCGCCAGCGGCGCTGGCCGGCGCTCGGCGCCTGGGTGCTGGGGGCGGCCTTGAGCCTCGCCGCCGTCGCGGGCCTCGCGACGGCCCTCACCGGCCACCCCTCGGCCTATCTCGGCGTCCGCCGCCAGGGCGTGACGCTCTGCGAGCCGGGCAAGATGCCGATCGCCCCGGAGGCCGTCAAGGAGACCGGGGGAGTCGCCGCGGGCCACTCTCCCACCGGCAACGCCTGGACGTGGCTCGTCCGCCCTCCGGACGTGACCCTTTACGAGATGGCCGAGAACATCGGCTACTTCCTGGTCGGCCGGCACACGGGGATGCTCGTCTATACCCCTTTCGCGGGGCTCGCCGTCCTCTTCTTCCTGCTCTGGGGCCGCCGCTCGAGCGAGCGCTGGGTGCTCCTGGCGGCGGTCTCGGCCGTGGCGCTCTTCTTCCTGGTCTCCATCGCCTGGAACTGGCAGGGCGGCGGCGGCTTCGTGGGCAACCGGTACTTCATCAGCGTCATCCCCGCCTTCCTCTTCCTGGTGACCGAGATCCGCCCGCGCTGGCTCGTGCTCCCGGGGTTCGTGGTGGCGGGGCTCTTCCTGGGTCCCCTCCTGTTCACGCCGTTCGGAGCGCAGGTCCCCGAGCCCACCCTCCAGGCTCACGTGCGGAACGGCCCGTTCCGCCTCCTCCCTTTCGAGCTGTCGCTCAGGAACGTGCCGGGGTACGAGCGGATCCCCGTCGGGGACTGGCGGATCGTCGGCAGGAAGGACGTCTTCCTCCCCCGCGGCGACCAGATGTGGGTGGGCGGCGCCAACCGGACCGAGCTGTACTTCATCGGCTCGCAGCCGATCGGCAAGACGGTCTTCCAGGTGGCCAACCTGGCACCCGGCAACCGCGTCGAGATCGAGATGGGGGACGCCCGGGAGGTGATGGACTTCGGAGGCGAGGAGACCCGCCGCATCCGCCTCGATCCCGGGCAGCCGTTCCGGGTCCGCCGGCAGAAGGCGGGCACCTCCTACGTCTACAAGATGGTGGTCACCACCCGCACCGGACGCGTCCAGCCCTGGGTGCGCGAGTATCCGCCGAACAGTTGCCCCTACTTCGTCCAGGACGACAAGACGCACGAGAGCTTCTTCGTCGGCGCCTCCCTCGCCTATCTCGGCACGGGCGAGCAGCTCGAGAAGGACGTCTACGGCATTCAGTGGGGGAGCTCCGTGGCGCCGGCCCGGGCCGTGGCCGGCCAGGCGTTCCAGGTCCTGACCCGCGTGTTCAACCGCAGCGGCCAGACGTGGATGGCCGACGGCGCCGCCCGCGTGAACCTCTCCTACCACTGGCTGGACGAGAGCGGCAAGGTCGTCGTGAGGGACGGCCTGCGCACCCAGATCCCGCTGCCGGTCCCCCCCGGCGGGCGGGTGAGCGTCGAGCAGAAGGTGGTGGCGCCGGAGGTGCCGGGCCGGTACGTCCTGGAGCTGGACCCCGTCTTCGAGACGGTCGCTTGGTTTTCGGAGAAGAATGGCGGCAAGACCCTCCGCCTGCCCGTCGAGGTGCTGCCCGCGGGTGCCACCCCGCAGGAGGAAACCGGTGTTCGATAACCTTCGGGAGGACACCCGCCGGATGCGGGAGCTCAAGACCAAGACGTTCCCCTGGTACGTGATCGAATCGCTGCTGTTCGAGAACGGCTACCAGGCGGTGGTGCTCCACCGCATCGCCCACTGGTTCAAAAGCCGGGGCGTGCCCGTGCTGGGGCCGCTCTTCGCCCGGCTCAACCAGTTCCTGACCGGCGTCGAGATCGGCCCCGGCGCCGTGATCGGCCCCGGGCTGCTGATCAGCCACGGCAACGGCATCGTGATCGGCGGCTACGCGCGGATCGGCAGGGGGGCCATCCTCCTCCACCAGGTGACGATCGGCTCGCCAAGCCCGAACCGGGTCGAGAAGATGCCCGTCATCGGCGACAACGTCTTCATCGGCGCGGGCGCCAGGGTGATCGGGGAGATCGCCATCGGGGACGGCGTCTTCATCGGGGTCAACGCCATCGTGACCCAGGACATCCCCAGCGGCAGCCGGGTGCTGTGCACGTCGGGGATCGAGGTCATCCCGCGGCGGGATTCTTCCGGCTGAGAGGAAGAGGCCAAGGACAGCAAGGACCTCAAGGACAACAAGGACGGCAAGGCTCGGGACATCTCGGTATCGTTGCTGTCCTTGGCGTCTTTGTTGTCCTTGCTGTCCTATCGCCGGGGATCGCTCCGCCCCCGCGAATTTTCATTGCGCACTCGCGAATTTTCATTGCGCCCCCGCGAATTCTCATTGCGCACTCGCGAATTTTCGTTGCGCCCTCGCCAGGGCGCGTTGCAAATTCGCGAATTTGCGTTGCGCACCCGCGAATTCTCGTTGCGCCCTCTCGAATTTGCATTGCGCCCTCGCGGGGGCACAAGGAAATTTCGCGGGGGCGGAGAGAAAATCCGCCGGGGCGCAACGCGCCTTGGCGAGGGCGCACCCAGATCTGGCGGTGACGTAAAGACCGGAACGGAATTTGGGCTAATCCTCATCCAACTCCGCCAGCCGTTCCTCGATCTCCCGCCAGAACCTCTATCCACGCATCGGCCGGATATGCAGATCCGTAACTTCCGCCGTCCGCGGCAGGGCCAGGGCGTTGACCACGGTGGCGGCCACGTCGCGGGGCTGGAGGAAGCGCTCGGGGTCGTAGGGCCGGCCTTCGAACTCGTGCACCTCCTCCTGCATGGCGGTGGCGGTGCGGCCGGGATAGACGGAGACCACCCGCACCCCCTTCTCGTTCACCTCGGCACGCAGGCCGTCGGCCAGGGCGCGGAGGGCGTGCTTGGAGGCCGAGTAGGCGGCCCAGTTCCCGCGGGCAGGGTGGAAGCCGGCGCTGGAGTTGATGAACACGACCTGCCCCTGGCGGGAGATCAGCGACGGCAGGAGCGCCTGGGTGAGCAGGTAGGGGGCGCGCGTGTTCACCCGGTACTGCCGGTCGAGGGCTTCCACCGGCGTGGTCTCGACCGGCCCGGCCAGGAAGATGCCGATGCTGTGGATCAGGACGTTGACGCCGCCGAACGCCGCCTGGGCACGGTCGGCCAGGGCGCGGACGGGCTCGTCCTCGCTGAGGTCGGCCGCGAAGATCTCGACGCCCGGCGAGAGGTCGCGGGCCCGCTCGGCGATCATCTCG
The DNA here is from genome assembly GCA_035266085.1 of Thermoanaerobaculia bacterium. GTDB lineage: Bacteria > Acidobacteriota > Thermoanaerobaculia > Multivoradales > UBA5704 > DATARR01. The sequence continues at coordinate 76,755 of DATFNZ010000157.1, read as the reverse complement.
AGCTTCTCGGCGTCCCGGCCCGCCAGGAGGAGCCGCGCCCCTTCCTTGGCCAGGGCGATGGCGATGGCCCCGCCGATCCCCCCGCTGGCTCCCGTGATCACCGCCACCGTCCCCCGGAAACCGTTCATGCCCCCTCCTCCATCTCGCGCAGAAGATCGACCTGCAGCAGCGCGTCCGCGGCCTCACGGATCGCCGCAAAGCCCATGCCGGATCGTTCGGCGATGTCGAGCAGCGAATGCTGGCCGTCCGACAGGTTGAGCACCCAGAGCAGGGCCAGCTCGCGGGAGCGGCCCGCGTCGTCGCCGCCGATCGTCCGGTACAAGCCCCGGCGCCCGAGCTGCGGCTCGCACCTGGGGTTCAGGTTCAGGTAGCGCCGGTTCCCCTCCAGCACGTCCATCACCGCCAGGTAGGTGCGCAGCGATCCCTCCAGCGCCTCCGGCCGGACGAAGTCCAGGTCGTCCGCCGAGGTGTGGTACTCGGGGTAGCGGCCGTAGGGAGTGCGGGTGAGCGAGCCGACCGCCAGGTTGAATCCGGGCGAGTTGAACTGCCTCTCATCGTAGCCGAAGGGCACGAAGTGCTCGACTCCGAAGTCCTCGCCCGAGGCCCGGAGCACGGCCAGGACCGCGCGGTCGATCTCGGCGAATTCCCGCCGGCTCCTCTTGTAGTGGAGCTTGCCCCCATCCCCGAGGTTGGCGGCGACGAGCCCGTGCGCGATCCGCCCCGCCCGCTCCTCGTTGAGCGCCAGCCAGGTGATCGAGCCGATCGTGCCGGGGATGAAGAGGAAGCGGTAGGAGTAGCGCCGCCGCTGGCGTGCCTGAAGCGCCGCCGCCAGCCAGGTCAGGACCGAGATGCCCGACAGGTTGTCGTTGCAGAGCGAGGGATGGCAGACGTGGGCCGAGAGGAGCACCTCGCGCTCCGACTCCCCCGGCAGGAAGACCTCGCCGTAGGTGAGCGAGCCATCCTCCAGGGTAGAGTCGATCGAGACCTCGTACTCCCCCTCCCCCAGCTCTTCCAGGGTCCGGTGAGTCAGGCAGAACCCCCAGGCATCCTTGTAATACGACGTCCGGTACGGGATCAGGTCGGGCTTGTCGGGAAGCGTGAACAGGTGCGCCTTCAGATCCGCCAGCGGCATCTTCGCGTGGATGGGCACGCTGTAGTTGAGGACGTGGAGGTTGCAGGCCTGGAAGTCCACGACCTTCCGTCCCGACGGGTCCTTGATCCAGGCGTCGCGGATGTTCCACTCCCTGGGCACGGTCCAGTCGAAGACCTGGGTGCCCGTGGGGACCTCCCGGATCTCCAGGGGGATGCGCTCGCGGATCATGGCGAGCGTGCGGCGGACGCCGTCGCCCGTGATGCTCCGGCAGATGGGATAGGCCTCCGCGATGAAGCGGAGAATCTCGTCGCCCGCGCTTGAGTGAGTAGGTTCCATGTAACGAAGGCAATACCCGGGCGCCCAAGTAACCGGGCGCCCAAGTAACTGGACGCCAACCGGTGCAGGCGATGTGTATCCTATGCCGCCCAGGCCGATTTTCAAGGAGAAGCCTCCATGGACGCTCTCAACCGCGAAGCCCTCGATGCCCTCGCCGCCGCCGTGCGGAGCTTCCTGCCCGCGGCCGCCGATCCGGCCCTCGCGCCTTCGGTCGCAATCTTTCCGAAGCGGATCGCCGCCACGGGCATCGGCGGCCTGGTGGGGCTCCAGGAGGACCCGGAGGGGGAGATCGTCGGGCGGCAGATCGATGCCGAGGTCCGGGTGACGGTCCGCGCTGCCGCGGCCAGCGGCCTCAACGCCGCCGCCGAGGGCGCCGTCCAGGGGCTCGTGGCCGCCGGACGCCTGGCGCTCGCCGAGCGCGGCATCTTCTCGGTCCAGCTCGCCCGCCTGGGCGAGAAGGCCTCCCCCGAGGGCGGCAACGCCGCCGAAATGGACCTCGCCTTCCAGGTGCGCTATGAGCTGATCAAGCGTCCCGAGGAGGCCGGCGAGGTGATCCGCGAGATCCCGATCGACCTTCGTCTCACTTCCTGAGCATCCGCTGTAACGAACCGGGGCCCTGCTTCGCCTGAGTAAGGCAGAAGTCCCCGGCACGCCGGCCGAGTCTCCGCTCCGCGGAGGGCCGCGCCAAACCGGGCGCGGTATCCAACGACGCGTCCTGAGGAGGTTTTCCCATGGCGGAGACGTTCAACCTATCCGAGTTCGTGATCCCTGGCACCTATGTGCAGGTGCGGGCCGAGGGGCTCATCGGTGTCGGCGGTGTATCGACCGGCAACGTGGGCATCGTCGGCACCGCCCGGGTGCCGAAGCTCGACGCGCAGGGCCGGCCTGTGGTCGAGGGCGGTAATCCGGTGTTCGACGAGGCCCTCTACGGGGTCACCCGCGTGGTCCCGGACTACAAGGGGGCGGTCGAGACGTTCGGCCGCTATGACAAATCGACGCCCGGCACGGGCACCGGGCAGCGCAATCTGACCCGCGCGCTGGAGCTCCTCTTCGCCGGCGGCGCCCGTACGGTCTACGCCCGCGCCGTCCCTCCGGGAGCGGCGGCGGCGGACTTCCAGAGCGCCTTCCTGGAGCTGCTCAAGGAGGACGTCAACCTGCTCGTCGCTCCCGAACTCCCCACCGAGGCCGCCATGACGATGTTCGCGACCGTCGTCGAGACCGGCGAGAACACCAGCCGCGACGTGATCGCGGTGGTGGGGTCCGACGGGGCTGACACGGCCACGGTGGCGAGCATCCGCGCGGAGGCCGATCCCAACCCGCGGCTCATCCTGGCCGCCCCCGCGGTGATCGCCGCCGAGACGCTGGTCGACGAGCAGGGGAAGGTCGATGCGAACAATGTCCGGCTCTCCGGCACCTATACGGCCGCGACGGTGGCCGGGCTGCTCGCCACTCTCGCGCCGCAGTCGAGCCCCACCAACAAGCCGGTGCGGGGGGTGGCGCGGGTGGCGCGGAAGTTCGCCTACGGCGAGGTCAAGGACCTGATCAGCGGCGGCGTCCTGGTGCTCGAGGACCGCCTGGGCACCCGGGTGGTGCGCGGCGTCACCACGGAGCAGGCCACGGACGGCCCGTTCCGCCAGGTGACCACCCGCCGCATCGTGGATTTCGCCAAGGCGGGCATCCGCCGCGCCAGCAATCCGTTCATCGGCCGTCTCAACAACCAGCGGGTGCGCAAGGCGCTGCGGGGGGCGATCGACGGCTTCCTCAACACCATGGTGCAGGACGAGGCGCTCATCACCTACACGCTCGACGTCACCGCCACCCGGCAGGACGAGATCAACAACCGGGCCATCGTCAACGTCGTCCTGCAGCCCACGTTCAGCATCGACTTCATCGCCGTGACTCTGGTGCTCCAGTAGGTATCCAGCAAGTAAAGGAGGGGAACCATGCCGAACACAAACGTCTTCACGGGGGCCGACGGATCGATCAGCCTCTCCGTGCCCCCGGGCACGGAGGGCGAGAAGGCCCAGGCGGTCCTCGACGCCTATCAGCTCGTCTCGGTGGGCCGGGTGCAGAACGTGCGCGTCGAGGTGCGCTCGGCGGTCCGGCCGTTCAACGAGATCGGCCAGCGCTACGCGACGGAGCTGCGGCCGGGCAACATCGAGGTCTCGGGCAGCATCGGCCGCGCCATGATCAATGGGGCCATGCTCAAGATCCTGCTCGGCGAGGCGGCCGACAGCCGGCCGGCCGGGAGCTGGGCGCAGCCCGCCATCAACATCACGCTGCTGGTGGAGAACCCGGCCCATCCCGGCGCGCGCAATACGCTGACGCTCCACGATGTGAAGCTCGACAGTTGGGTCTACGCGATGCCCGAGGACGACTTCATCCTCGAAGCGGTGGGTTTCCGCGCCCTCTACGTGACGGTGCAGGACGAGGGCTAGGCCGATGCTCTCCGCCGAGGATCTCCTCGCCGGCGCCTCGCTCACGTGGGAGGTCGAGGTTCCGGCCGCGCTGCTCGGCCGCTCTCCCGATCCTCAGGGGGGGACGGTGCGCCTGCGGCCGCTCACGGTGCAGGACCTCCAGGTCGTCTCCCGCGCCGCCAAGGAGAACGACCAGCTTCTCGCCACGCTGATGGTCCAGCGGGCGCTGGTGGAGCCGGAGATGGGGGCCGCCCAGGTGGCCGCCCTGCCCGTCGGCCTGGTGCAGCTCCTGCTCGATCACGTGCAGCGGATCAGCGGCATCTCGGCGGAGGCGGAGGATCTGGCCGAGGCCGCCGAGGCGCCGGTCGCCCGGGCGGCGTTCCTGCTGGCCCGGGAGTTCGGCTGGACGCCGGCCGAGATCCAGGAGCTGACGCTCGGGCAGGTGCTGCTCCATCTCCAGATGTTGAAGCAGGGGGCCAGGCCGTGAGCCTGCGGCGCCCGCTCTGGGCGGCTCGGGAGGCCTGGAAGGCGGTCGCCGCGCCGGATGCCGGTGCGCGAGCGGTCTTGAAGGGGGCGGAGGGCCTCCTGGCGCGCCTGGAGGTGCGCCTGCCGATTCTGGAGGTAGATCCCTTTGGCGGTGTGCCGGGGCCCGAGACGGAGGAGGCCCGGGCGGCGGGGACGGGGGGTGAGGCGAGGCCTGGAAAGGGCGCCGGGGTGGCTTCCCGCGGCACGGGGGGACGGGCGGGGGGGACTCTGGCTGAAGGACAGCAAGGACGGGAAGGACAGCAAAGACAGCAGGGACCTCAAGGACGGCAGGAGGGCAAGGAAGGGGAGAGCCGGCCGGTGGCTCCGGCTTCCGCGGGGACGGCGGAGGCGGTGCCGGCGCCGATGCCACGGCTGTCGCTGCGGCGACCGGGAGGGGGCGCTGCCTCCCCTGCCCGCTCCGTGTCCGCTGACTTGGGTCAAGCTGGCTCAAAGCCCTCTCCTTCAGCTCCGTCAGCTCGGCGGGCGAGCACAGGGGGGTTGAGGAAGGGCCCTGTTCCAGGAGGCCCAACGGGTCGTGATCCCTCAGCCCAGGGCAACGCCCTGGGTCGGGTGGGCGGCACGGCGTCCGGGAAAGCCCGCGACCGATCCCACGAACCCAGCCCGATGGGCTGGGCTGAGGGAACCCAGGCCGTTGGCCCGGAAAACAGGCCCTCTTCCTCAGGAGGAGAGGGTTTGGGTGAGGTCGGAGGCAATCCGCCCGCCTGTCCGCCCAGCCAACTCCTCGCCGAGCTGACGCAGGAGCTTTGGGAACGGGCTCGGCCGGTCTCACGTGAAGACTCGAGGAGGGGCAGTTTTGAGCGGATGGACAGTCGGGTAACCTACCCGCCTCTACCCGAAGCCGAGGCAGCCCGACGGGAGGCGGAGGGAAACCCGGACCGGCCGGCCCACCACCCCTGGCCTCCTGCCGCCTGGGCCGGTCCGGCGACCGCCGCCGCCGCACCGGCCCCCACCGCCCCCGAGCCGGCTGCCGCCCAGCTCCGCCCCTTCCCCGGCGACCGCCTCGGCGCCGCTCCTGCGCTCCCCGATCCGGACGAGGCCCGCCGCCTGGCGGACCTGGTCAACGATGCCCTGGTGGAGCAGGCGCGGCTCCACGGAGTGGACCTGTCATGACGGTCAAACCGGTCCTGGGCGACTGGGAGGTGCCGGCGATCGAGTGGATCGGGGCGCAGGACCGCCGGGCCTGGGTCGAGCTCGCCGTGCCCGGCCGGCAGGGCAGCCTGTTCCAGGACCTGGACGGCGCTCCCACCCGCGTCGCCATCGCCGGCAGCATCTTCGGCGACGAACGGCGCGACGAGTTCCTCGACGAGCTGCGGGGGAAGTTCCAGGCGGGCGAGCCGGTGACCTTCGTGGCCGACATCGTCACGGCCACGGCGGTGCAGTACGTGGTCATCGAGGAGCTCCGGATCGAGGAGAGCGCGGCGCGCCCGGGCGAGACCGCCTACTTCGTCCTGCTGCGCGAGAGCCCGCCGCCGCCGCCCCCGCCCGACCTCCTGGGCGGGCTGGACACCAGCCTGCTGGATCAGGCCGGCGGCTTCCTCGACAGCGTGACCGGCGCGCTCAGCCTCATCGACGGGCTGGGCAGCCTCCCCGACATCACCGACCCCACGGCCCCTCTCACCTCAGCCTTGGACGGCGTGACCGGCGCCACCGCCGGGCTGGGGGACGCGCTCGGGCCGCTGGTCGAAATCTTCGGATCGAGCGAGTAGACGCCATGCCCGAAGGATCGATCCACATCCAGATCACCGGCCTCGAAGGGGCCATCTCCGGCCTCACCTCGCTGGTCGGCGATGGCGGCAGCGGCCTGACCGGCGCGGCGGGGCTGATGGCCAGCTCGCCGCTGGGCGATCTGGGGCAGATCCAGGGCCTCCTCCAAGGGCAGCTCTCCGGCGCGCTGCGCTTCGACCCCGGCTCGCTGAGCGGCATCGCCGGCATCTTCGGCGAGCTCCAGGGGGCCTTGCGCCTCGCCCCGGGCGATGCCCTGACCGGCTTCCAGGCCCGCCTGGACACGGCGGGGCGGGCTCTCGGCGGCGATCTGGGGAGCCGGCTCGCGCAGGCGTTGGAGACCGTCCGCGGCCTCTCCGGCACCGTGCCCGCCGACCGCCTGGACATCGTCAAGCCGCTGGTGGACCGCATCCTCGGCGTCCTCGACAGCCTGGGCGGCGAAGAGGTGGAGACCATCCAGGCCTGGGTGCGCGGCCTCCAGAGCCAGCTCGAGCAAGCCTTGCCGATCATCGAAGAGGCGCGGAACGCCCCGGACCCCGGCGCCCTGGCCGTGACCATCTTCGAGCAGACGCTGGGCAGCATCCTCGACGCCCTCGGCTTCGCCCGCCTGCGGCTGTTCGTCGACAAGTTCCAGGACTTCCCGGCGGGCGTGCTCACCGGCGAGGTCACCGGCTCCGCCTCCGGAGCCTTCGGCGCGGCGGCCGACCTTTATCTGAACGTGCAGGCGAGCGCGGACTTCGACGTCTTCCGCGGCCAGGTCGACGCGGCCCTCTCCGGCCTGCTCACGGCGCGCGCCGGGGCACGCCGGATCGTGGCCGTCCTGCGCCAATTCACCTCGTCCGAGATGCTCCAGCCCGGCGGGATCGAGGCGTTCCTGCGCGGCGCCCTCGACCGCGCCCTGGCGGTGCAGGTGCGGGACGCGCAGCAGATCGACGAGCCGTTCCAGGCGCTCTTCGACCGCATCGACGCGGCCATCGAGCGCATCGACCTGTCGGTGGTGCGCACCGAGATCCTCGGCTCCTTCGCCCAGATCCGCCAAGCCATCCAGGGGGCCGACCTCGGGTCTCTGGCAGCGGCCCTGGACGGCCAGATTTCGACGCTCGAGGGTGCGGTCGGGGACGTCCGCGAGGGGGCCGACGACCTGCTCGCCCGCCTCCAGGCGGCGTGCGCGGAGCTGACGGAGAAGCCCCGGCAGCTCCTCGCTCCGGTGGGCGATTTCCAGGCCGACGGCAGCTTCCGCTTCCACTTCGAGCGCGAGCTGACGGAGACGCTGGGCGCGGCCCGGCGCGCCCTCGGCGGCGACCCCGCCGATCCGGACGCGGCGAGCGTGGCGCGCACCCTCGCCGACTTCCAGACCCGCATCGACGGCTTCCTCGGCCAGCTCTCGGACCTCCTGGCGCCGGTCGAAGAGGCGGCGGCCGGCGCGGTGGATGGCGCGGTCGAGGGAATCCAGGGGTTCGCCGGCTTCCTCAACGACCTCGACGTCCCCGGCAAGCTGCTGCTCCTGAAGGAGAAGGTGCAGGAGATCGTGGACGCCCTGCTGCCGATCGACTTCGCGGTGATCGTCGATCCGGTCGTCCAGGCGCTGGACGAGAACACGGAGAAGCTCAAGAAGATCGATCCGGCGTCGCTCAACGAGATGCTGCGCGCCGCCCTGTCGGCGGCCCTGGAGGTGGTGATCCGGATCGACTTCTCGGTGGAGATCTCGGCCCCGCTGGGCGAGCAGCTCGCGGCCGTCAAGGCGGTCCCCGCGCAGGCGATCGAGCAGCTCCAGGCGCGCTACCGTGAAGCCCTCGGCCGCCTCGACGCCGTCGATCCGCTCCGCCTGCTGGGCGCCCTGCTGGCCGCGTTCGACGCCATCGAAGGGGCGCTCGCCCGGGTCGACGTCGCCGGCCTCCTCGCGCCGCTCGACCAGGTCCACCGGCAGGCGGTCTCCGAGCCGCTCGCCCGGCTGGCCCCGTCGCGCCTGGTGGCGCCGCTGTCGGCCTCGTACCGGCAGCTCACCTCCGGGCTCGACAGCGTCCGGGGGGCGGCGCTGATCGCTCCGGCGGACGCCGCCCTCGGCCAGCTCAAGCAGGCCGTGGCCTCCTTCAACCTGACCGGTCCGATCGACGAGCTGGCCGGCGCCGTGGCGCGGATGCAGGAGACGCTGCGGGGGGTGCGGCCGTCGCAGGTGCTGGAGCCGCTGACGGCCGACTTCGGGCGGCTCGAAGCCGAGCTGGACCGCTTCAAGCCGTCGGTGCTGTTCGCGCCGGTGGCCGGTCTGGCGGCTCCCCTCCTGGAGCTGCTGGAGGGGGCACAGCAGGCCACGGTGACCGCGCTCTTCGAGCTGTTCGAGGCGCCGCTGCGGGTGCTCGACGCCCTCCAGCCCGAGCAGGTCCTGGAGCGCATCCGCCAGGGGATTGACCAGATCCTCGCCCTGCTGCGCGCCGCCGACCTGCCGGGCGCCTACGCGCGCCTCCGGGCGCGGCAGTTCGACCTCAACGGCGCGGTCACGGCCGGCGGCTCGGAGGCCCGGGTGGCGCTCACCCTGTCGCTCGACCCGCAGGCCCACCTCGGCGAAGTCATGGAAGCGTACGCCGAGCTGGTGACGGCCCTGGAGCGCATCCGCGACGGCCTGGCGCCCGGGCCTCTCCTGGCCGGCCTGACCGAGCTCTACGGCGAGCTGCGCGAGCGCCTCCTCGGCCTGCTGCCGCCGTTCGCCCGCCAGGCGCTGGACGTCGAGACCTTCAAGCGGGTGATGCGCCTGGCCGACCCCACCCGCTTCCTCCAGGAGCTGGACCCCCGCTTCGAGGCGCTCAAGGCGAAGCTCCTGCCGATCCGCCCGCAGGATCTGGCGGCGGAGCTGGACGCGGCCTATGACGAGGTGCTCGCCGTGGTCGACCGGCTGGAGATCGGCGAGGCGCTGGAGCGGGTGAAGGCGGCGTTCGCGCGCCTCCAGGGAACGGTGACCGATCTGCGGGTCGACTTCCTGGCGGCGGACGTCGACCGCGCCCTGGCGGACGTGCGGGCGGTGGTGGCGGCGCTCGATCCGGCGCGGGCAGCAGCGGTGCTCGACGGGATCTACGCCGAGGTGCAGGCGCTGGTGGAGAGCACGCTGCCGTCGCGCCTGCTGGCCGGCCTCGCCGAGCCGCTCGACCGGGTCAAGGGGATCCTCACCGATCTCGACCCCCGGAACCGGCTCGAGCAGCCGCTGAAGGAGGCCTGGCAGGCGGTGCTCACCGCCCTCGCCGGGGTGGACTTCACCGTGGTCCTGCAGCCCCTGGTGGGCAAGCTCGACGAGCTGGAGGCCGAGCTCCTGGTGAGCCTGGGGCTGGCCGAGTCGGCTTTCGACCGCCTGCTCGGCGCGGCGCAGGGCGCGGTGGGCGGCGGCGGGATCTCCGCGAGCGTTTCGGTGAGCGTCGGAGGAGGCTCCTGATGGCGAACGTCACCGTGCCCTTCCATGTCGAGGTCGTCACCTGGCATCCGGCGCTGGGGCGGATGGCGCCGGTGCCGAACGTGCTGGTGACGATGAAGGACGACGTCGTCTGCCGCGATCCCGAGCTGGCCAGCGGCACCACCGGCGCGGACGGCAAGGTCCGCCTGGAGGTCACCTTCGAGGAGGGACGTCAGAACGGGTTCAATCCGTACTTCGTCCTCTCCCTGGCGGAGGGGGCGCGCCTCCTCCCCCCAGGCGGCATCGAGGAGCTCCGCCTCCCTCTGCCGGCCTCGTGGGAGACCCGCCACAACGAGACCGAACGGGCGCGAGGGAGCGTGGACCGCTACCAGCAGGCGAGCGATGCCCTCAAGATCTATTACGGCCTGCCCGCCACGCTGCGCCTGGACTTCTTGGATTTCCATCCCACCCGGAAGGGCAACCCCCTGGCCCTGCCGGAGCGCACGGTGCGCGTCCACCTGGCGGACTACGACGTCTTCCTCTGCGACTGCTTCGACTGCCTGAACCCGGACGACCCGCTCCAGGGCAAAGGGTTCAACCCCCATCTGCCGGCGGTAGTGGACGTGGGCATGAACGACGAGATCCCCTATTTCGACGTCTGGCCCACGGCGCTCCATCCCCTCGATCCCTCGGTGGCCGGCCAGGACCGGGCGCTCCGGGCCTGGGTCGATCCCCCCGGAGCCCCCGTCGGCAGCCTGGGCGGCGGCGGCTTCACCGCGGTGGGCCCGCTCACCACCGACCTGCACGGTTTCGTCTGGATGATCGACGGCGACCGGGTGCACCGCTTCTACCCGGACGGCACTCTCGCCGAGACGATCGAGAGCTGGACGGCGGAGGGGGCGGAGCAGAGGTTCCTCGGCCCCGAGGCGCTGGCCGTGGACGAGGAACGGGTGCTCTACGTGGCCGACACAGGGCACGACCAGTTGGTGATCTTCGTGCTGCTGAACGGCCGCTACAAGTTCGTCGCCAAGGCCCACCTGTTCAGCGGCGGCGGCGATCCGCTCTCCCCGTTGCCGGACGTCTCCCTGAGCAACCCGCACGCCCTGGCGGTGGTGCCGGGCAGCGGCGACACGCGCCTGGCCGTGGTCTACGGCCGCGAGACGCGGCGGGTGGCCCTGGTCGAATTCGGCCTGATCGGCGACCTGGTGACCCGCGCGCAAGGCCGGTCCGTGGGCACGCCGGCCGAGCTCCAGCAGCCGGCCGGGGTCGCCGCGGACGGCGACGGCCGCATCTATGTGAGCGACCGCGGCCGCCACCAGGTCACCCGCTGGGATCCTTCGGGACTGGGCGGCTCTTATGTCCGCGCCGTCACCTGGGGCAAGCCGGACGGGACCGCCGGGGCCGGGGACGGCGAGCTCTCCGAGCCCGTGGCCCTGGCGCTCGACCGGGTGCAGCGCTGGCTCTACGTGGCCGAGGTGGGGAACCGGCGGGTGCAGCGGTTCGACACCGAGACCGCGAACGGCGCGCCGCGGGTGCTCTGGGCGCCGGCGGTGGACGGCGGCCCGGCGGTTTCCGCGGGGTTCGCGGGGCTGGCGGTGGACCCGCGCGGCGACGTCTTCCTCGCCGATGGCGAGCATGCCCGGGTGGTGCGCGCCACCCCGTTCGAGGAGGACGGCGCTCCGCGCACCGGCACGCCGCGCCTGCTGGGGGTGCCCTGGCGCTCCCGCGCCGACCGCGCCCGCATGGCGGCTCCCACCTGCGTCCTGTTCGATGCGGACGGCCGGCTGCTGGTCAGCGACACGGGGAACCGCCGGGTCCTCCGCTTCCTGCGCAACGAGGACGGCTCCTATGGCCCCGCCGCCGCCGCGGCCACGACCATCGACCTTGCCGCCCCCACCGGCCTGGCTCTGGGGCCGGACGGCGACCTGTTCGTGGCGGAGACCGGGGGCAACATCCTCCGGCGCCTGGGACCGGACCTCGCCCACCGGGGGCCGGTGGGGAGCGGCGGCGGCAGCGGCGACGGCCAGCTCGCCGCCCCTTGCGGCCTGGCGATGCGCCGCGTCGGCAGCGAGGAGCCGCTCCTGCTGATCGCCGACCGGGACAACGACCGGGTGGAGATGTGGCGGCTCGACGGCACCTTCGTCCGCCGCCTCCCCGCGGCCACGCCCCCCTTGAGCAAGCCCGAGGACGTGGCGGTGGACGACCTGGGGATCGTCTTCGTGGCCGACACCGGCAACCGGCGCATCGTCAGCTTCGTCCCCCTGACGACGGGAGGCCCCGGCGAGCGGTTCGTCAGCGCCATCACGGTCCCGGACCCGGGCTTCCAGCTCGTGGCGCCGAGCGGCGTCTCGCTGGAGGGAGACGACCTGATCGTCACCGACCGCGGCGCCGGGCGGGTCCTGCGCATCGACCGGAACAACGGCAGCCTCAAGGTCTTCTGGGACCTCCAGCCGTTCGTGTCCCAGACCGCGGTGCTCAAAACGGGAGACGCCGGCACCGTGGCCTTCCGCGGGCTGACCACCGTGCCGGCGCCGGACTTCGAGAGGCGAAGCGCGCGCCGCGCCACGGGCGCGGGGGTGCTGGCGTTCACCAAAACGGGCGATGCCACGTCCACCGACCACCAGGTGCCGGCAGGCTCCCTGGTCTTCGTGACCGACGGGCAGACCGTGGCGAAGGGCGACTGGCTGCTCTTCCTCCAGTGGCAGGGCTTCGAGGAGAACCACCGCCTCGAGGCTCCCGAGCTGGCGCGCCAGGTGCTCCTCGACCGCCCGTCCCGCGCCCTGCTCGACGAGCGGGGGCTCCTCGTCGTCGCCGACACCGGCCGCGACCGCGTCCGCCTGCTGCGCACCCGGACCGATCTCACGGTGAACCTGTTCGAGACCGGGGAGGAGCTGCCCGACATCTCGTTCCGGGCGCGGACGAAGGGTGAATGGGGGGACGAGCTGGCCTTGAGCATGACCGTGGGCGACGCGGCTTCCAGCGACCCCTTCACCCTGAGCACCCGGCCCCAGGACGACCGGGCCGACGATTTCTCGGGGGACCGCTACGAGAAGCGCCAGACCTTCGATGACGGCCGCTGGAACCCCGCTGTCCATACGATGAAGGTGGCGCGCCAGTTCCAGCGCTGGCTCCAGTACCTGACCCGGGAGGACGAGGCGGCGCACCGCTGGGGCCGGGGTGAATCCCAGCGGCTCGACGCCGACCTCCTCCGCGAGCACGATGAGAGCCGATTCTTCTGGGACCAGCGGTTGATCAAGCTCAAGGGCCGGGTCGGCGGACGCGGCCTCGACGCCTGGAGCGACTGGATCGTGGCGCACGAGATGGGGCACTGGGTCATGTACGCCTCGGTCCCGGGCGGCTTCCCGTTCCTGCCTCCCTACCCGGAGCATCACTCCGCCGACCTGCTCTCCAACCGGGGCGTCGCCCTGCTGGAGGGCTTCGCCGAGTATTGCGGGCTGTTCTTCAGCGGCGACACCGACCGCGTCCGGGGGTACAACCGTTTCGCGCTCTCCGACATCTTTGAAAATCCGGACATCGCGCGGACCGGGCACAACCTCTACACCGGCCTGCAGGCCAGCCCGGGCGCCATCCCCGCACCGGCGCCGGAGCAGGGGCTGCGCAACGAGGGGTACTTCGCCAACACCCTGTGGCAGATCCATCACGCGCTGATCGAGCCGGAGATCCTGTTCGCCGACGCGCCGTCGTTCTGGCACCCCTGGAGCGCCGCTCTCGCCGCCGGCAAGAGCGCCCTCTTCTGCCGCCTGCTGCGGCTCCCCTGGCGCACCCTGCCGCGGATCCCGGAGGCCGACGTCACCCAGGGGGGCACCGACTACTTCCTGCGCCGGCTGCTCGTCGAGGCCCATGCCCTGGCCGCCGGCGATGCCGCGCTCGCCCACGTGCCGCAGGTCGTCCAGGCGATCTTCGAGATCAACAACCAGCTCACGCCGCGCCTGACGCTGACGGAGGCCGGTCCCGACGGGATCGTCCTCGCCGGCCAGGTGGCGGTCACCGTGGGCACGCCGCGGACGATGGCCGCCCGCGTCCTCGACGCCAATGGCGCGCCGCTCGCCGGCTACAACCTGCGCTTCACCCTGCCCAACGCGATGGCGGCCGGCCTGTCGTTCTCCGGCCAGGCGCCGGAGGCGCACCACGGCCTGGCCGTCCCGCCGGCCCCGGTCGATCCGTCGAGCAGCTTCCAAGTTACCGACGTCTACCGCGCCACCGACGCCCAGGGGATCGTGCGATTCACCCTGACGCCGCCTCCCGGCGCCACCGGCGCCGCCCTGCTCCGGGTGGGCTACCAGCCGGAATTCGGCAGCGACCGGACGCTCGCGCCGCCGGTGCGAGGGGACCGCCGGGACGCCGTGCTGCGCCAGCTCTATCTGAAGAGGCTGGCCACCGCCGGCCCGCCCAATTTTCGCGGCGCCCTCGTCGAGCGGACCGTGACGTTCCAGGTGGGAGGCTGAGATGCCGTACTCGGAGCGCAAGGTCGAGCTCACGCGCGGCACGCTGTGCTGGACGAAGCACCAGAACGTGGAGCTGCGCCTGATGTGCCCGGACCGCATCCCGCCGAACGGATCGGCACCCCTGGCGGTACAGATCACCCGCAAGGGCAAGACCCTCGAGGGCGTCGGGATGATCCTCCGCCTCACTTCCTCGGGAAGCGGCCAGGTGCGCTTCGACAGCGCCGGCGGGCCGGCGGACAAGGCGCTCACCGGCAACGTCTTCACCCTGTTCGAGCTCTTCGGCCGCGCCGCGACCTCCTCGGCGGTCCCCGACGTCACGCTGGAGGTGGAGCTGGACGGCGAGACGTACAAGGACATCAAACTGGCCGTGGCCGCCCCCGCCGGACAGGTGGAGATCAAGGCGGAGAACGGGACCGGCGCGCCGGCCGCGTCCCTCAACGCAGGCGCCACGGCCCGCTTCAAGGCGGTCCCGGGGGGCGGCGCCGCCCTCCCCGGCCAGTTCCAGTGGATGAGCGTGGAGCCCGCGGCGCTGGCGATCCAGGGGCCCGCCGCCACCGCCGCCAAAGGTGAGGTCGTCGAAGTCTCGGCGCGGACCCCGGTGGCGGCCCACCGGACGCTCGCCGTCCTGTTCAAGCCCGGCGGCGGCGGGCCGGCGGTGATGGCGGTGCACCGGCTGAAGGCGGAGTACAAGGGACGGGTGGAGGACCGCAGCGTGGCGCCGGAGTACAAGGAGACCGCCACGGCCCACGTCTTCCCGGCGGTCCCGTTCAAGATCGTCAACGCCGCCGGGACGGAGGTCCATGCGGGCACACTGGACGCCGCCGGGCGCTTCCAGGCTCTGCTCCCCCCCGCGGGGAGCTATGAGCTGCAGGTGCCCGGTTTCCAGGGGCTGAAGCTCTAGGGCACAAGGAGAGGAGAGGCCGCCATGCCGGAGGGAGATCGGGTCGTCCTGGTCGCACGAGTGCCCGAGGGGCTGCACCTGGACATCCTCTACATCACCGATCACGGGTTCGTGGTCCTCGTGGGGGAGCGCAAGCTGCGGCTCCTGCAGGAGGCCGAGGTTCCCCTGGTCGAGCTGTTCGCCTCGTCGGGGGAGTACGTGGCCGCGGTGGCGGAGAAATCGCGGGAAGAGGCCCTCGCCGCTCTCGGCGGAATCGAGGAGCAGGCCCTCGCCGGCCTGTCCGAGGACGAGCGAAGCCGGTTCATCGCCTGAGGACGCTCCGAGGAAATCCATGGCTCAATATCATCGCAATGACACCGCCGGCACCGCCACCGTCCCCAGCGTGGGCTCGGTCACCTTCCGCAGCCTGAAGGCGGACTTCGACGCCCTGCGGGCGGCGGCGCCGCCGGGGGTGGTGGACACCTCCGAGACCACGATCGGCAAGAGCGAGCAGGGGAAGGACATCCATGTCCTGCGCCTGGGGAAGAACCGCGCGATGCCGGTCTTCATCGCCGGCTGCCACCATGCACGGGAGTGGATCTCGGTCGAGATGCCGTTCCTCTTCGCCGATTTCCTGATCAGGAACTACAGCACCGATCCCAGGATCCAGCGCCTGGTCGACTCCCTGGACCTCTGGATCGTACCGATCATCAACCCGGACGGGCACGAGAAGACCGTGACCACCGACCGCATGTGGCGCACGAACGACCCGCCCGCCGGCCGCGAAGCGGTGGACTTGAACCGCAATTACGAGACCGCCTTCTGGTCGGCGAAGGCGGGCGCCTTCAGCGACTCTCCCGGAGACGAGGACTATCGCGGGCCGAAACCCGGCTATGCCAAGGAGGTGCAGGCCGTGCAGAAGCTGGTGCGCTCCAAGGCGTTCAAGGCGAGCCTCGACTTCCATGCCCGAGGGCGCTGGGTGCTCTTCCCGTGGGCCGGACGTACCGACGCGGCGCCGCCCCTGCAGGAGGACATGGCGAAGCACTACGAGCGGGTAGCCAACCTAAAAGGGGATCCCGCGGGCCGGCACTACACGCGGATCAAAGCCGGCGACCTCTACCCGCACTTGGCGAAGGTGTCCAAGGACGACGGCAAGGTCCCCGGGGGGCTCATGGACTACGTCCTCGAGAAAGCCGCGGGTTCGATCGCCATGACCATCGAGCTCGATCCCGATCCCGCCGATCCGCGCTCGTTCATCCTCCCGGACAGCGAGATCGATCCGGTGTTCGAGGTGCAGAGGGCGGCGATGCTGACCTTCGTCAACCTCTTCCCGTCTCTCCAGACTCCGCCGGCGCGCCGGTCCCTTAGCCTCCGCGAAGGAGTGAGTGAGGAGCTCGCGGTCGCCCTCCCCGATCTCTCCAAGGCTCTGGAGACCGTCTGATGGTGGATCTCCTCTCCCTCCTCGCTCCCCCCGCCGCTCCGGCCGTCCGCCGCCCGGTCTTCGAGGTGACCCTGGGCGGCGCGACGGCCGGCGACCCGGCGGGCGCGGTGATCGCCCTGGCGGTGGAGCTGGGGGTGGCGCCGGCGGTGTCGGACGCCGAGCTGTCGGCGACGTTGCCGGCCGAGGTGGGCGACGACGCTCTGATCTCCCTGGGGTATTCCGACAGCAGCGCGGCGGCCGTCTTCACCGGCACCGTGTCGGGAGTCGCCCACGCCCTCGCCGGCCCCTCCCGGATCACCGCCACGGACGGCGGCGCGGCGCTCGCCCGGCTGCGGCTCAACCAGAGCTTCGAGAGCCGGACCGCGGGCGACATCGTCCGCGACTTGGCGGGGCGCGCGGAGGTCTCGACCGGCACCGTGGAGGACGGCCCCGACCTTCCTTTCTATGTGGTGGACGACCGGCGCACCGCCTGGGAGCACGTCGCCGGGCTCGCCCGCCGCAGCGGCTTCCTGGCGACGGTGGATGCCGAGGGCAAGCTGGGCTTCGGCCCGCCGGCGGACGGCGCGCCGGTGGCGAGCTTCACCTACGGCGTGGACGTCCTCGCCCTGGAGGTGACGCAGGCCGCGCCGCTCGCCGCCGGCCTGCGCATCGTCGGCGAAGGGGCGGCCGGCAGCCAGGGATCGGACGCCTGGAGCTGGCTGGTGAAGGATCCCGCCGCGGTGGCGGGGACGGCGGGCACTCCCGGACGGGTCCTCTCCGACCCGGCCCTGCGCAATGCCGAGGCGGCGAAGGGCGCGGCCAGCGCCGCCTTCGCCGCCGCCGAGGCCTGGACGCTCACCGGCCGGCTGCTCGTCCCCGGCTCTCCCGAGGTCACGCCGGGGGCAACGGTCGAGGTCTCGGGCGCGCCGCGGGACGCCCTGAACGGCAGCTTCCGGGTGCTGCGGGTGCGCCACGCCCTGTCGAAGAGCGCCGGATTCACCACCCGCATCCATTTCGTCAAGGCCGCCGGGGGCGGCGGCCTCGCCGGTCTCCTGGGAGGGCTGCTGTGACCGCCACCCTCTTCGAGACCCTGCAGCGCATCGTGCGCGAGGAGCTGGGGCGGCAGCGCACGGTGGAGCTCGCCGTAGTCCAGGAGCAGCACCCCCACGCCGGCGACTCCGACCCGGACAACTACGCCTGCACCGTGGTGCTGCGCGACTCGGGGCTGGTGCTGCGCCAGGTGCCGCTGGCCACCGGCCGCCTGGGCGCGGTGAGCGTGCCGGCGGTGGGCGACCTCGTCCTGGTGCAGTTCGTCGGCGGCGACGTCAACGCCCCGGTGGTCACCGGCAGCGTCTACAGCGACGAGGCGCGGCCGCCCCGGAACGCCGACGGCCAGGCGGTCCTCCACCTGCCGCTGGGAGCCGAGGACGCCGACGCCGTCCATCTGGAGATCTCGAGCGGCGACCGGCGGGAGCTCCTCCTCCGCCTCGGCGAGGGGCTCGAGCTGCGCCTGCAGGACGACGATCCGGTGGTCCAGATCGACGTCGGCGGCGGCAAGGCGACGATCACCGTCGACCGCGACGGCGCCGTGAAGCTGGAGTCCAAGGGGAAGCTCGCCTTCGAGGCCGACGCCATCGAGATGAAGGCGAAGCAGATCAAGCTCGACGCCGACTCGACCCTCGATCTCAAAGGCGGGACGGTCAATCTCAATTGACGGAAGGGATGGAACCATGGGCAAGCCGGCGGCGAAACAGGGAGACAAGGTGATGGCGACCGACACGCACATCGTGATGATCCCGTCCCCTGGCGGGCCGGTGCCCACCCCCCTGCCGCACCCGTTCGTGGGGACGCTCGACGGCTCGCTGGCCAAGGACGTCAACATCGAGGGCAAGCCCGCCGCGGTCGTGGGCTCCACGGCCACCAACACGCCGGCCCACATCCCCCAGGGCGGACCGTTCCAGAAGCCGCCGGCCGACCGCGGCACCGTCCTCCAGGGGAGCGCCACCGTCTTCATCGGCGGCAAGCCCGCCGCCCGCGCCGGCGACCCGGCGACCACCTGCAACGACCCGGCCGATCTCCCCGCGGGGCAGATCATCGCCGCCGGGACCGTGCTGATCGGAGGTTAGAGATGGCTGACGACGCGCACCTGGGGACCGACCTCCGGATCGAGCTGGGACGGCAGGAGTGGCGGCCGGTCTATGCCGTCGCCACCGAGCTGCGCCGCGTGCCGGGGCGCGCCTACCGCCTGGAGGACCTGGCGAGCGTCTCCGGACGCGGCAACCTGGGCCAGGCTGTCCTCGCCCGCCTCCTCACGCCGCGCGGCGAGCTCACCGCCCTCGGCCACCCCGAGTACGGCTCCCGCCTCCACGAGCTGGTGGGCCGGACGAACACGGCGACGACGCGCAACCTGGTCAAGCTGTACGTCCTCGAGACCCTGGAGAGGGAGCCGCGGATCGACAAGGTGCTCCGCGTCGTCGTCGAGCCGTCGCCCGTCCGGCGGGACCTCGTCGAGGTCCTCATCGAGCTGCTCCCCGCCCGTCTCGGGCCTCTGGACACCCTGACTATCGGGCCTCTGGCCCTGGAGCTGGAACCATGAGCTTTCGCCGCCGGACCTATCCCGAGGTGCTCGACGGGCTGCTCGCCGGCCTCACGGCCGGGGTGGCCGCCGAGCCCCATCCGTTCCCGCCGCCGGAGGGCGCCGCCGCGCCGCCCTACGACTACCCCCTGGAACGGCCGCCGGCGGCCGACGTGACCTCCGTCTGGGGAAGCCGCGCCGGCCAGCCCCACGCCTTCCGCAAGGGGAAGGACTGGGTGCTCACCGAGGACGGCGCGGCCCTGCGCTGGCCGGAGGGGGCCGACCTTCCCGACCCCGGGACGGTGTTCGAGGTCAGCTATCTCCCCCGCTCGGCCCGGCCGTCGCTGACCGACGTGCAGACCGGCAGCGTGGTGCGCACCCTCGCCGAGTCGTTCGCCCTCGAGCTGGCCCGCCTCTCTGCCCAGCTCGAGGGGGTCTACCGCTCCGGCTTCGTCGACCTCGCCGAGGGCGCGGCCCTGGACAACGTCGTGGCCCTGCTGGGGGTCGAGCGCATCCGCGCCGGCCGCCCCGCCGGCGAGGTGGAATTCACCCGCGCCGAGGGGACCCGGGGCGCCATCCACATCCCCGCCGGCACCCGCCTGCTCACCGCGGACGGCGAGATCGAGTACGAGACGACCGCCGCCGTCACCCTCGCCGACGGCCAGCGCACCGTCCGCGTCCAGGCCCGCGACCTGGAACCGAACGATCCGCTCCCCGCGGGCGCCCTGACCGAGCTGCCGGCGCCCCTCGCCGGCATCGCCGGGGTGACGAACCCTTCGCCCACCGCCCTGAGCTCCCGTGATGAGGCGGACGAGGAGCTGCGCGAGCGGGCCCGCGGCTTCCTTCACGGCAGCGAGCGGGCGACGCTCGGAGCGCTCCGGTCGGTGATGGCCCGCCAGGGGGTGAAGGCGGAGATCGCCGAGCCCTCTCCCGGGCTGGTCGAGGTCACGCCGCTCGCCGATTCCCTCACTCCGGAGCAGGTGCAGCGCCTCCACCGCGCTCTTCAGGACGCTCGGCCGGCCGGCGTCGAGGTGCGCCTGAAGGGGGCCGAGGCGCCGCGGCGAGTCGACCTCTCCCTCGCCCTCACCACCACCCAGGGGCTGCTCGAAGAAGACCTGCGGGGGCTCCAGGAGGCGGTCCGCGGCAAGGTGGCCGCCTTCCTGGCGCGCCTGGGGAGGGACGAAGAGGCGAGCGTCAACCGGCTGGTCGGCCAGGTTCTGAGCGTCGCCGGGGTCGAGGACGTGCGCCTGCTGGCCGCCACCTGGCAGGAGGAGGGCGCCGACGTGAGCGTCCTCGACGCCCCGGCCGGGCTGCTGCGCCTCGCCGGCCACCCCACCGTGCTCGGCGAGCTGGACCTGGCGGACCCGGCGCTCCCCACGCTCCTCGACGCGGTGATCACCTGGCCGCCGGGCACCCCGCCCGCCGACGCGGCGGCGGCCACCGCGGCCCTCACCCAGGCGGTCGCCTTCTGGAACACGGTGCCCCAGGGCGACGCCGGCTTGCGGACGGTCACCTTCGACAAGCTCCTCTTCGTCCTCCCCCTGCCCGGCCGGCCCGGCGGCAGCCTCGCCGCGTTCGACCCCGCGGCCGCCTCGGCCATCGCCCCCTACCAGGCGACCTTCGCCTTGTCCCAGCGCGGCGGCCTGACCCAAGCCCTGGCCGCCGCGGGGGACGCCTACCCGCTGACCCCGTCCGAGCGCCTGGCGCTGAACGGCGTCGAGGCCACGGAGAGAAGCGGTGAATAGCCTGGAACGCCTGCGCGGCCGCCTGCCCTCCCTCTGGCGGCCGGAGCCGGAGGACGACGGGCTCCTCGCACAGCTCCTCGCCGCCGTCGCCCGTCCGCTCGACGGGCTAGAGGAGGAGGCCGGCCGGGTGCTCAGCGCCCACTGGGTGGACCATGCCGACCGCGCCGACCAGAGCGCCTGGTCCCTGCTCAGCCGGCGGCGCCAGGAGCGGCCCGTGCTGCTCGCCGCCGATCGCGTCGACCTGGTGGATGCCAAGTCCGCCGCCGCCGAGATGCGGGACGGCGCCGGCGCCCTGACCGTCCACCTGCGGCAGGGCTTCTCCGCCCGCACGCGGCGCCTGCTCGCCGATCATGATCCGTTGCGGCGCCCCGCCCCCGCCCTCGACCGCGCCCTGATCGACGAGCTCGGCGCCCGGGCCGCCGGGGCGCCGCTGTTCGACGCGGCTCTGTTCGCGGAGATCGACCTCCCCCAGGGCCTGCGCGAGCAGGCGGCGGCCGGTGCCGAAGGGCCGGCGCTGCTGAGCCTGAATCTCCAGCTCCTGGCCGCGGCCTACCCGGGCCGGCTGGAGCCCGCGCGGCAGGACACCCCCTTCCTGCGCGACCTGGCGCGGCTCGGCGGCCTGGTGCCGCTCCCCCCCTGGCAGCAGCCGGCGTCCCTGCGCGAGACCGTGGAGGCGTACCGGCGGCGCCTGCGCCGCACCGTCGCTCTCTACCGCCAGGGGCTCGGCACTCCGGAGGCGCTGCGCCGGGCCGTCGAGGTCCATCTCCCCCTCGACCCGGGCGCGGCCTCCGGGCTCGAAGACCGCCCCTTCCGGGTGGAGGAGAGGCCGCCGCTCGACACCGTCTCCCTGGCCCTGCCGGAGGAGGTGGGGCCGCTGATGCGCTGGACGGCCTCGAACGACGGGCTGACGCCGGTCGCTCTCACGGTCTACCTGCAGGGGACCGCGCCCATGGAAGGCCGGATCGATGCCACCGTCAACCCGATGATCGAGCTGTACGCCGGCGCGGACGGCCGGGCGCGGCTGGGGCTCGCCTACCTGGGGACGCTCGCCGCCGGCGAGACCCTGCGCCTGGCACCGGGCCGCTCCTCCTGGATCGGCCTCGACGCGGGGCTGCGCCGGGCGCGCTCCCGGCCCACGGAAGTGGCGCCGGCCGACCCCGCGGCCCCCGGCCCCTGGCGGGCGGTGGACGGCGCGCCGGCCGAGCGGGTCAACGCCTTCCGGCAGACGCGGGACCTGACCCTCTGGGCCGGCACGGACGCCGGGCTCCAGCGCTTCGACGGCCGCGCCTGGACGGCGGTCGGCGTGCCCGCGGTGCGCTGCCTCGCCGAGGAGCCGGGCGCCCTGCTCGCCGGCACCGCCGCCGGCCTGCGGCGCGTGCCGCTCTGGCCGGAGCCGCCCGGCGCCTTCGCCGCCGAGCCCGTGCCGGGCCTCGAGGACGCCGAGGTCAACGCCCTGCTCCCCGACGGCGATGGCGGATGGTGGGCCGGGACCGCCACCGGCGTGGCGCGCCTGCGCCGCGGGGGTGCCGTCGAGCGCACCGGACCGGCGGTGGCGGTCTTCGCCGCCGCGGCCGACGCCACGGGGGTGCTCTATTTCGGCACCGATCTCGGCCTGCTCCAGCACCACCCCGGGACCGGCCTCTGGTACGTCTACAAGGGTGAGACGAAGGGGGACGAGGGGCTCGACTGGCAGGAGCTGCCGAATGAGGGCAAGGTCTTCCTGCCGCCGGTGCGGGCGATCTTCCGCGGTCCTGATTCCTCCCTCTGGCTGGGGACCGACGCCGGCCTCTGCCGCTACGTGGCCCGGGGAGAGGGCACCACCTACCAGACGGCGCTCGAGGCCTTCCCCGACGTGCTGCCCGAGCCGGTGCTCGACATCCGGGAGGACGAGCGCGGCGTGGTCTGGTTCTGCACCGGCCGCGGGCTCGCCACCTTCGACGGCCGCGACCTCTGGCTGTTCTCCCGCGACGGCGGCCCGGAGCGCTGGGGCGCGGCGGACCGCCTCGCCGACGGCAGCCCCCGCGGCTCCTGGGGCTTCGACCGCGACGGGGGACGCTGGAACCGGCGCGAGGGGGACGATTGGCGCCCCGCGCCCCGCTCCAACCGGACGGCGGTGCGGACCCTCCTGTGGACCGACCAGGCGGAGGCCCACCTGGGCACCTGGGACGGCTCCCGGTTCACCCCCACGGCGCCGGTGCCCGAGGCGAAGCTCGCCGTGCGAGTCAAGCCCACCGAGGAGCGGATCGCCGACGGCGGCCTGACCGCTCTGCCCCGCCTCCCCCCGGGCACCGCCACCTGGCGCTACCTCTCGCTCGATCCGCCGGGCCTCGAGCCGCCCCGGGGGCCGCTCCCCTGGTGGACTCCCGAGGGTCGCCTGGTGCCGCCGCCGCCGCGCGAAGAGGCTCCCCTCCCCGGGCGCTTCGACCTCGCCGCGCCGCCCGCCGGGATCTTCGACGACGCCGTCTTTCCCTACCTGCCGTCGGCGCGGGTGTGGATGGAGTGGCAACCCCGGCGCCCGCTCTCCGTTCTCGTCCGTCTCCTCCGGCTCACTCCCGGAGAGGTGGTGGACCCGGCCGTGACCGACCGGGTCTGGCAGGGCATCCAACTGGTCCGGCCGGCCGGCGTGCGCGCCGCGCTGGCCTTGGAAGAGGAGGTCGTTCGCAATGGGCTCTCTGACAAATGATTTCGGCAACAAGGCTCCCGGCCAGCTCATCCGGTCGCAGGACTGGAACGGCCTGATCACCGCCATCGAAGACCTGGAGAGCGGCCTGGCCGGCCAGGTCGCCACTCTGTCGGCGCGCGTCGACGGCGTCGTCGAGGACCTCACCGGCCAGGTCCTCTCCCTGCGGGGAGAGGTGGCCGCGATCCGCACCGACCTCGACGGGCTGCGGGCCGAGGTCGAGCCGCTGCTGCGCGACACCTGGCGGCTCACCCTGCAGACGACGCAGGTCCGCTACGCCCTGGGCGACCTGGCGGAGGTCGAGGCGCACGTCACCGATCTCGCGGGGCAGCCGCTCCGGCCGGCGGACGGGGGGGAGCTGCCCTGGATCGACTTCGTCGTCGCCTGGGGGCAGCTCAAGCCGGTCCCCGGCTTCACCAGCCTGGGCAACTCGGGGGACCGCGCCCTCTCGGTGCAGGTGAACGCCGCCGGCGTGGCGCGGGTGCGGGTGCGGGCCGAGCACGCCGACGGCCTGCCCGACGACGTCGACGACGAGGTGGCGTCCTCCCTCACCACCCGCCTGCCGGCGACCAGCCGCAGCGTCAGCCGGCACATCCTGGACGCCGCGACTCCCATGGAGGCGAGCCGGGCCGGCGCCTTCCAGGTGCTGAGCGCCGAGTACGACCGGACCGACTCGTCGAGCGTCCGCCACTTCGTGGATGCCTACTATCTCCACTACACGCCGAAGGTGGCGTCGATCCTCCCCCGTCCGGTGCACGCCTGGACCGACTACCGCTCCACCGTCCTCGCCTTCGTGCGCAAGGACAGCGACCCGCTCACCCCGGACCAGAGCCGGGGCGCCAGCTCGATCCAGATCACCTTCCGCGACTGGGTGGGGCCGTTCATCCACCTGGACTACCTGCCGCAGGCTGCGCTCCAGGCGCGGGACCTGGTCGGGCCCCTCTCCGCCGGCGTCGTCGCCGACCTCGGCAAATCGATCGGCAACCTCCGGGAGCGGGTGGGCGGGGTGACGCGCGGCCTCGGGGTCCTGGGGCGCCAGAAGGGCTACATGGCGGTCCGCCAGGCCCTCGAGGACATCCCGGATGCCCTCGGCCCCGCCTTCGTCCCCGACCTCAAGCGGGCGATGGCGGACGCCGTGTCCCTGCAACAGACCCTCGACCGCTCCCAGCTCTCCACCCCCGGCGCCCGGGAGGACGTGGCGGTGGAGGTCTTCACCAACGCCGCGCTGCGGGCCGACGTCGGCTCGGCCCACGTGGTCGGCCAGGTCTCGACGCTGGTGCAGCGGGTCGAGCAGGTGGACCGCAAGGTCGACACCCAGCAGGCGACGCTCACCGCCGGGCTCGGCACCGTGCAGCGCCAGGTGGCCCAGTTCACCGTCATCGACCCCACCGAGGTGCGGACGAAGCTCAGCGACGTCACCGGCATCGCCAACCGCCTGGCGGCGCTCGAGCGGCGGCAGCCCGGATGAGCGCGATGGAAACCGACGTCAACGTCCTCGTGCTGCTGCAGGAGGTCCGAGAGCTGCGCCGGCAGGTCGAGGAGCTGCGGGCGGCGGGCGGACGCCGCCGCCTGACCCTGACCGCGGACCGGGAGCGCCCGCTCCTCGGCCAGCCGGTGACGGTCACCGCCCGTCTGACGGACGGCGGCGCCCCCCAGGCCGGCGCCAAGCTGGTCCTCACCGCCACCTGGGGCCACCTCCGCCTGCCCGGCGCCCTGGCGGCTACGGGCGCCTCCCTGGACCTGCGCACGGCGGCGGACGGCACCGCCCGCGCCGTCCTGGTCCCTCCGACCGCCGAGGAGCCGACGGCCGACCAGACCGAGGCCCTCCTCTCCTCCCTCGGCGGGATCGACGCCGTGGCCGCCACGCCCGGCGACGCCCGGGAAGGGCTGGAGGCCATGGCCCGGCAGTACCGCTGGGAGCCGAGCCGGGAGCTGCGCGGCGCGGTGGACCTCCTCTTCCGCGAGCGGCGCGACGGCCTCGCCGAAGCCATCAATCCCGCCGCCCCCCTCACCGCCTGGCCGGAGGTCCCCGCCGCGATCACCGCCCATGCCGCCGGCACGGCAGGAGCCGAGGGAGCGGTCGATGCCGTGGCCGTGGTCCATCTCCAGATCGTCGACTGGCTGGCCGCCTGGTATGCCGTCTACCTCGAGGTCTCCCGCGCCGACCCGGCGCTGGCCGACGAGCTCGAGCTCGCCCGCCAAGCCGGGGGGAAGGATGCCGACGCCCTCCTCGACCAGATCTACGACCGCGTGCACTGGTACGTCGCCGGCCACCGCGGCCTGGCCGGCGAGACCGTCGGGCGCAAGGTGGCGGGGGATTCGCTGCGCGGCTTCACCGAACGGCGCCTGGACGATCTCCCGCCCGAGACCCGCGTCAAGATCTTCCAGGGGGTGCGGACCGCCTCCCGCACCCTCGCGGTGGCCGGCCCCGCGGTCCTTGCGGGCGTCGGGCAGGTCCGGCTGGATGCCCGCCGCGACGTCACCACCCGCCTCGGGGGCATCGAGGGGAAGGTGGTCGCGCTGGGCCAGGTGGCCGGCCGGCTCGACGGTCTGGAAGGGAAGGTGGTCGCGATCGACGGCGCCCTCCAGACCAAGGCCGACGCCAACGAGGTCAGGGTCCTGCGCAGCGAGACTCAACGCGGGCTCGCCGCCAAGGTCGATGCCACCCGCTTCGACGACGTCGTCCGTGGCAAGCTCGACGCCACGGTCTTCGCCGGCTTCCAGGCGGAGACCCGGAGCGGCCTCTCCGCCAAGGTCGACAGCGCGACCTTCGACGCCCATCAGAGGGCCGTGACCACCAACTTCGGCAGCCTGCAGGGGAAGGTCTCCGGCTTCAACCCGGTGCGGCCGAGCATCATCCTGCGGCCCGGCGGCGGCACATGAACGCCACGGCGGCTCCGCTCGAAGTGGTGCTGGGGCCGGCCGGGCCGCCGTTCCGCCTCGAGATCCCCCTGCGCTTCCGTCTCGCCGGGGCGGACGGCTTCGTCCTGGAGCCGGAGGGGGCCCTCCTCAGGGCCGCCCTGGAGCCCCTCGACTTCCCGCTGGCAGGGGCGGCGCTCGCCTCCCGTCTCGCCCCCGGGCCGGACGGAGCGCTGGTCGTCTCCCTGGAGGCGCCGCGCCAGGTGGTGCGGGTCCGCCTCGCCGGGCATCAGGAAAGGGAGAGGGACAGGCTCGGCCGGGACCGCGACCGCCTGCCCCTCCTCCATGACACCCTGGAGTTTCATCGCATGGACGGCGACGCGGTCTCCGAGAAGCCGACGGCCACCGCCGCGGTGCGCCTCCGGGCGGCGACCCTGGACGACGATTTCGTCGACGCCCGCTTCGCCCTCCGCCTCGCCGGCCTCTCCGGGCCCCTCCCCCTGGCGGCCGGGGACGTGGGGCGGATCGACCTGCGGAGCTATCCGGCGACACCCCGCCTCCACGTCCTCGATCCCGCGGACCCCGGCTCGGCCACGCCGGTGTGGCAGGTCGCCGGCGAAGTGGGCAAGGGGGTGCCCGCCGCGGCGGGAGCCGTCGACGCCGGGCCCGAGCTGGCGCGAGCGCTGGCACGCCTCCTGGAACGGCGGCTTGCCACGTTGCGCGAGGAGGGCGCGGCACTCCCTGAAGAGCTGGAGATGCGCTTGGCCGTCGAGTCCGACGCCCCTTGCCGCTTCGTCCTCTCCCGCCTCGACGTCTCCTATCGGTTGCGCCTGGCGCGCCTCGTCTCGGGGCAGGAAAAAGAGGTCCTGCGTTTCCCCGCGGGCCGGGTGGCCACGGCGGCGGTGGCGGTCTCCCTCCCCCGGCAGGCGCGGGTGCGCCGGGCGTCGCTGCGTCTGGCGGAGGGGACGCGCGGGCACCGGCCGGAGGGGGAGGGCTTCGCCGATCCGGCGAGCCGGAGCGGCGCCCGCCTCGCCGGGGAGACCTGGGCGGCCCAAAGGATCGAGCTCGCCGCGCCCCTCGCCGCCAGCGGGCTCGCCGCCGCGGTCCTGCCGCTCGCCGCCGGCACCGAGCTCGCCTTCGAGCTGCAGGCCGACGCGGCAGGCCGGCCGGCGGGAGAGGCTCTGGCCGAAGCCGCGGTCCGCCTGGGCGAGCCGGGCCGGCCCCTGTGGTCCACCGCGCGCCTCCCCCTCCCGGTCGCCCTCCCCGCCGGGATCTCCTGGCTCCTGGTCCGTGCGACCCGGGGAGCCGCGGTCTGGCTGACCGCAGAAAGCGCCACTCGCCTCCTCCTTCTGTCCCGCGGCGGTCCGCGGCGGATCTGGAGGGACGAGGGGTCGCTGCCGGGCCGCTCGGCCCTCTGGCGGCTCCTGGCGCCCGCCGAACCTACCGGCTCCGAGGACTCCGCCTTCACCCTGACGGTGGCTGGCGCGGTGGTGGGACCCTCCGCGCGGGAAGACTTCACGGACTTCGACCTCACCGTTCCCCTCGCCGCCGCCCTCGCCGCGGCGGCGCCCGGCGACGGCCCGGTGGAGATCCCCCTCACCTTCGCCGCCCCGGCGGCGGCCAGCCTCACCGTCTACCCGCCGGAGGTCGAATACGACCTCGGCGGGGGCTCTCACTGAGAGAGGGGAGCAAAGAACGGCAGGTTCCGGTCTTTCTCCGAGATCATGGTCACCGGCTCGGGCCAGGGGACCGCGAAGGCGGGATCGTCCCAGCGGTAGCCCCGCGCCGCCTCGGGGACGTAGAACGCGGAGATCTGGTAGAAGACCTCCGCCGCGTCCTCCAGCGTCTGGAAGCCATGGGCCATCCCCTTGGGGATATAGAGCTCGTGCCGGTTCTCCGCCGAGAGCACGACCGAGAAGTGCCGACCGAACGTCGGCGATCCGTCCCGCAGATCCACGATCACGTCCCAGACCGCGCCGCGGGTGACCCGCACGAGCTTGACCTCCTCGTGGGGAGCCGTCTGGAAGTGGAGGCCGCGCAGGGTCCCCCGCCGGTGATTGAAGGAGACGCTGCACTGGGCGATGCCGGCATCGAGCCCGCGCTCCTCGAAGTCGCGGCGGCAGTAGGTGCGGGCGAAGAAGCCCCGCTCGTCCTCGAAGCGCTCCGGCTCCAGGACCCAGGCGCCGGCGAGCGGGGTCTCGCGGAAGATCATTCGAGCACCCGGACCTCCGGGATGGCCACCACGAAGCGGCCTCCCCAGGAGCGGACGTCGGCCATCTGCCCCATGATCTCCTCCTTCAGGTTCCAGGGCAGGATGAGCACGTAGTCGGGCCGCGTCTCGCGCAGGCGCTCCGGACCATGGATGGGGATGCGCGTGCCGGGGAGGTACCGCCCCTGCTTGTGGGGGCTGCGATCCACCGTGTAGTCGACGAAGTCGGTCCGCACCCCGCAAAAATTGAGCAGCGTGTTCCCCTTGGCCGGCGCGCCGTACGCGGCGACCGTGCGCCCCTCCTCCCGGGCCTGGATCAGGAAACGCAGGAGCCCCCGCTTCACCCCGCGGACCCGCTCGGCGAAGGAGCCGTACGTCTCGATCCGGCCCAGGCCGGCCTCCTCCTCGCGGGCGAGCAGCGCGCCGACCCGCTCCCCCACCGGCTTCGAGGCGTCCGCGTCGTGCCGGGCGTAGATCCGCAGCGAGCCGCCATGGGTGGGCAGGTCCTCGACGTCGAACAGGGTGAGGCCGTGGGCCGCGAAGACCGTGCGGACCGTCGTGAAGGAGAAGTAGGAGTAGTGCTCGTGGTAGATGGTGTCGAACTGGTCCTCCGCCATGAGCCGGAGGAGGTGGGGGAACTCCATGGTGAGCACTCCCGAGGGAGCGAGGAGGACGGCGAGCCCGGCCACGAAGTCGTTCAGGTCCGGCACGTGGGCCAGGACGTTGTTGCCCACCAGCAGGTTGGCCCGGGTGCCCTGCGCCACCAGCTCGCGGGCCGTGGCCTCGCCGAAGAACCGGACTATGGTCGGGATGCCCGCCGCCTGGGCCGCCTCGGCCACGTTGCCGGCCGGCTCGACGCCGAGCACGGGGACGCCGCGCGCCGCGAACCAGCGCAGGAGGTAGCCGTCGTTGCTGGCGATCTCCACCACCTGATGGCCGGGGCCGAAGCCGAAGCGCTCGATCATGGCCACGGCGTAGGCCTCGGCGTGGCGCAGCCAGCTCTCGGAGTAGGACGAGAAGTAGGCGTAGTCGGAGAAGATCGCCTCCGGCTTCTCCTCCTCGGGGAGCTGCACCAGCAGGCATTCGCCGCAGACGAAGACGCAGAGCGGATAGAACGCCTCCGCCTTCCCCAGGTCCGCCGGCTCCAGGTAGGAGTTGGCGAGCGGCTGGACGCCCAGATCCACGAAGACCCGTGAGAGAGGAGCGCCACAGAAGCGGCAGGCCAGGCCAGGACGGCTCACCAGATCTTCCAGGGCGTCTCCCCGCGCTTCCACAGGTCGTTCAGGTAGAGATAGTCCCGGTAGGTGTCCATGGGATGCCAGAAGCCCTCGTGGAGGTAGACCGAGAGCTGGCCGTCGCGCGCCAGGTTGCGCAGCGGCTGCTGCTCCAGGAACAGGTCCGGATCGTCGTTCAGGTAGTCGAAGACCTCGCGCTGGAAAACGAAGAAGCCGCCGGAGACGACGCCCTCGGCGAGGTTGGGCTTCTCGTCGAACTCCAGCACTTTGGGGCCGTCCACCCGCATCTCGCCGTAGCGCGAGGTGGGGTGGACGCCGGTGACGGTGGCGATCCGCCCCTCGGACCAGTGGAAGTCGAGCAGGGCGTCGATGTCGACGTTGCCGACGGCGTCGCCATAGGTGAAGCAGAAGGTGGCAGCGTCGACGTACTTGCGCACCATCCGCAGGCGGGCGCCGGTGGCAGTCTCGGCGCCGGTCTCGGCGCAGGTGACCCGCCAGGTCTCGTGGCCGTCCTGGTTGTGGATCTCGGGCGGCCGGCTGCCGTCCATCGAGATCGTGAAGTCGCAGTGCATCTCCTTGTAGCGGAGGAAGTACTGCTTGATCTCCCAGCCCTTGTAGCCGAGGCAGAGGAGAAAGCGCTCCAGGCCGTGGGCGCCGTAGATCTTCATGATGTGCCAGAGGATCGGCTGGGGCCCGATCTCGACCATCGGCTTCGGCCGGTACTCGGTCTCCTCGCGCAGACGGGTGCCCTTGCCTCCGCAGAGGATGACCACCGGCATGTCGCGCTTCGAGGGCCTGTTCATGGAATGGGCTCCTTCGCGGATTCTAGAAGATGTAGCCGAGGCTCCGCAGCTTCTCGATCTCCATCTCGTTCATGCTGCCGTCGCGGCTCGCTCCCGGTAGGTTCGCGGGCATGCCAAGGCCCCGATAGCTCGGCACCGTGCGCACCGGGTGCAGCCGCACGAAGCCGGGATCGAGCGCGTCCAGCAGGACCTTGCCGGCGAGGTCCCGCGGCACCGGCAGCCCGAGGAGATAGAGGACGGTGGGATAGACGTCGTAGATGTCCGCGCCCTGGACGGCCAGCCCGCGCTTCACCGGCCCGCCGTGCATCAGGAGGATGCCCGGGGGGCCGTGCCGGTGCTGGGTGTAGAGGCTGTGGACGATCGTCGGGCTGTGGCCGTGGTCGGAGGCGACGATGACCACCGTCTCCGGCCCGACCTCGGCGAGCAGCTTGGCCAGAAAGCGGTCGAAATCCCGGTGGATGGAAGGGATGCGCTCCGCCTTCTCCTTCAGCCCCCGCTCGGTGACGCCGAAGAAGCGGCGCGGCTGGTACCACTTCCAGTAGAAGTGCTGGGCGCTGTCGGGCTCGTGGGTGTAGAAGTTGACGAACCGGGGCTGCGGCCCTCCTCCGAGGAGATCGAGCAGGACGGCGGACTGCCAGTGGAAGTCCCCCTGCCCCAGGGCCGGACGGATCCGCCGGAAGAGTCCGGTCGCCTTCGGCTGCATGAACAGGTCGATCCGCCCCGACGGCCGCGCGGCCACCTCGTCGAGCCCGTAGGAGAAGAACCAGCTTCCCGGCCGGGAGACCTGCAGGGCCGGGAAGGAGTAGAAGTAGCCGTCCACGACGCCGACGGTCATCCCGGCCCGGTCGGCGACCTCCCACAGGGGCGCGCCGGCGAGGGAGAAGCGGTCGACCGGGATCTGCCGCGTCAGCCCCAGGGGGGCCACGAGGTCGGACAGCTCCTTGAAATACGTCCGGTGGACGGGGAAGATCCCCGGCGAGGCCATGCCGGGGAGCTGGATGCGGTAGAAGTCGAGCACGCCGTGGCGCTCAGGGTCCTCGCCGGTGTAGATGGAGGCCCAGATGACGGCCGAGTTGGAATCGTGGATCGTCGCCAGGTCGCCGCTCGCGCCGTCCCGCGCCAGGCCGGCGAAGGCGGGCAGCTCGCCCTTCTCCATCATCGGCCGGATCACCCGCCAGTCCGCCCCGTCGAAGCCCACCAGGACGACTTTGAGCCCCGTGGCCGCCGCCTGAATCGCGGGTGGCGTGCCGGCACTCTTCTCTCCGGTTTGGGTGTAGAGCGGCGCCGCGGCGTGGACCGCCACGCCCAGCAGCAGGGCGGCGACGGCCGCCCACTTCAGTCCTCCCCACACGCGGTGCAGCAGCCAGGAGGCCAGCGCCGTGACGGCGGCGATGGGCACCGCGAGGACGATCAGCACCGCCGCCATGCCCCACGCGCCGTCCGGATGGAAGGGCGCCTGGTCGTAGGTCAGCCCGTAGAGGAAGCAGATCTCCCAGAAGAACAGGTTGAAGGCGAGCAGCCCCAGCAGGCGGCCGCGCCTCCCTTGGTCTCGCGGATGGGAGAACAGGCTGGCGGCGAGGGTGGCCAGCCCGAAGAAGGCGGCGGCCCAGAGTCCGTAGAGCAGGCAGAAGACGGCGTAGACGACCAGCGCGTCGCGCGGCGAGGCGAGATGGTTGTGGACCACGTGGATCACCGACAGGACGGTGCCGTAGAGCAGCGAGCCGTATAGAAAGCCGCCAAGGCAGGCGTCACGCAGGGCTCGCAGTCTCATCCTTGGGTTCTCTTACGGAGGAAGAACGGAAACGGTCTACGGAGCGGGGTCGCTCGGGTCGGCGAGACGGTAGCAGAAGGGGCCTGCGCCATCAACCCGGGCGGCTCGGTCATCAGTCAATGCCTATGTCATCAATCGATGATAATCGCGGGTTGTCTGGGGCATGGGTGCGACGTTCAGCTCTTCGAGCAGGATCCGGCAGAGGTTGTCGTACTGCCGGCGCACGAGGTCCCGGCGCCCCTGGGCCGCGTAGAGGCGCATGACGGCGAGGTGGATGCGCTCCTGGAGGGGGTCTTCCACCAGGACGGTGCGGTAGGCGTCCATCGCCTCCTCGTTGCGTCCCAGGTGGACGTAGAGGTCGCCGAGCTCGCGCAGCAGCTCCAGGTAGAGCCGCTGGTACTCCTCCCGCCGGGAGGCGACCCAGGCCTCGTAATGCCCCTGGAGGAAGGGACCGCGATACAGCTTCCAGGCCTGCCTCCAGGCCTCGGCCGCGGCCTCCATCTCGTCGCGCTCGGCGCTCGCCTTGCCCGCTTCCGCGAAGCGGCTGAACGCGATCACGTCGATCTCCCAGGTGACGTCGGGGTTCAGGCGGTAGACGCCGTTGCGGAACAGCAGGGGCGCCGTCTGGTCCCGGTCCTTGCGGCCGCCTTCCAGAGCGCGGCGCAGATGGCTCAGCGTGGGATGGAAGTTGCGCTCGATGGTGCGCTCGCCCTCGTTCGGCCAGACGGCCTCGATCAGCTCCTCGCGCCCGGCCTGCAGGTTGGGCGAGGAGGCGAGGAAGGCGAGCACCTGGAACGAGCGGCGGAGGCGGCAGTCGAGCTCGCGCTCTCCCTCCTCGTCCCGCTCGCGGGCGATGGGGCTGCCGAGCAGGCCCAGCACGTAGACGGGACGGTTGCCGGCGGGAGCCTCGCTTACCGCCTGGGAGGGGGCGGCCGCGGAGCGGGCGCGCGGCCGCCGGCGGCCGCGCTCCCGCTCGAGAGCGGCGGCGAGCAGCCGCGGCATGCGGTCCCGCTCCGGCCCCTCGATCCACAGGCCGCGCTCGTCGAGGAGGCTCCAGGCCTCTTCTCCCATGTCGCCCGTCCCCGGCCGCTCCTCCAGGGCGTCGAGCAGGAGGGCGCGCTCCTCGGCCGGGAAGGCGTCCATCACCTCGTGGCGGAGGAAGAGACGCACGCCGGCGATCTCCAGGATCTCCTCCGGTCCGGTCCCCGTCAGCCCGAGCCCGCCGGTGGCGTGAAGGGCGAGGCAGAGCGGCCGGTGCCAGCCGTCGGTCGCCTCCAGCAGACCCTGAGCGACCCCCGGAGAGAGGTCCAGACCGGTGAGAACGTGCCACAGGGAGATCACCTCCCCGCGGGTGAGCAGCAGCTCCTGGGGCGGCACCACGGCACGGGGCACGGCCCCGGGGCCCCGCCAGCGGTCGCTGGCGAACACCAGGCGCTGCCCGGGCCGCAGCCAGCGCTCGGCCTCGGCGAGCCGCTCGCCGGCCGGGCCGCCGGTCGCCACCAGCCAGCGGACGCCGACCTCGTGCGCCGATTCCAGGGCTTCCCCCAGGGCCTCCTCGCTGGCCACCGCCGCCAGGGGCAGCGCCACGGCCCGCGAGCCGTGGCGCGCGAGCAGCGCCTCGAGGATCACGGTCTTGCCGCTGCCCGGCCAGCCCCAGAGCTGAACGAGGGGGGACTCCAGAGCCTCGATCTTGCCCAGCAGACGATCGATCTGGGGATAAAGATGCACCGATTCAGCCATGGTCACGACCATCCAGGCCCCCCACCCCCGCGAGGAGGCTTCCACGCGACCGCCAGCGGCGCCGTCAGCGGGTGCGGCGCTCCGCCGCCCTGGCCTTGGAAAACTCCTCGGCCAGCTCCGAGGTCAGCAGCTCGCGCGACAGAGCCGCGAGGCATCTCGTGGTGATCTTACCGATGCTCGAGGCCTGATAGCCGAGGTGGCGCGCCACCTCCAACGGCTCGTAACCGAGCCGGAACCGGAGCCGCAGCACCCTGCGGCAACGGGGCGGCAGGCGATCGATCAGGTTCTCGAGGTCGCAGAGGAGGTCGGAACGCTCCTGGGAAGGGGCGATCGGATCGGAGAGCCACTCCAGGAGCGTCGCGTCCACCGCCGAGTAGATGCGCCGGCGGTGCGTGCGCCAGTACATCAGGCAGTGACGCTTCACCGTGCCGAACAGCCAGCTCTCGGGATCGCGCACCCGCTCCCACTGATAGAGCAAGGCCAGCAGAGCCTGCTGCAAGACGTCCTCGGCGTCCTCGCTCGGGATGCGGTACGTGGCCAGCAGCCGCTTGAGCTTGGGCTCGACCTCCCGCAGGAAAACCTCGAAGGGGTCGGAGTTCTCGGTGGCTTCCGGGATAAGCATTCAGACCAAAATAAGAATTGGTTTCTGAATCAAATTTAACACTCTCCCGGAGAGGTGTCCAGCTTATAGCCTTTTTGGAATCAACTACTTCCAACAGATCAATCGCCGCGCAACCGGTCGCGTACCTGCTGCATATCTTCCCAGGTGGGGCGCTTGAGCGCGGCGTTCCGCAAGAGGGCTGCGGGATGGTAGGTGACCATGGTGGGGATGCCCTGAACCTGAAACCACTGGCCGCGGATGCGGCCGATGGGCGCGTCGTTGCCCAGCAGGGCCTGGGCCGCCACCTTGCCGAGGGCCACCAGGACGCGGGGGCGGACCAGCGCGATCTGCTGCTCGAGGTAGCCGCGGCAGGCGGCGACCTCCTCGGGCTGGGGGTCGCGGTTGCCGGGCGGGCGGCACTTCACCACGTTGGCGATGTACACCTCTTCCCGCGTCATCTCGATCGCCTGGATGATGCGCGTCAGCAGCTCGCCCGCCGCGCCCACGAAGGGCAGCCCCTGACGGTCCTCATCCGCGCCCGGCCCCTCGCCGACGAGCATCAGCTCGGCGGCCGGGTTGCCGGCTCCGAAGACCACCTTGGTACGCCCCTCGGCGAGCCGGCAGCGGGTGCAGCCGGCGGCCGCCTCCGCCAGCACGGCCAGCTCGGCGGCCCGCGCCGCGGCCTCGCCGCTCAACGGCACGGCGACGGCCTCCGCCCGGCGGGGCGCCGGGGGCACGGGCGCGGCTCCGGCGGCCTGGGGAGATTTCAGGTAGAAATCGCAGTAACCCATCTCGCCCAGGTAGGCGATCAGGTCAGCGAGGGCTGGCTGCAGGTTCCGGCTCACGGTCCAGGAGTGTAGCCGTGAACAGGTCGAAGAGCGAGGCCGACAGCTCGTATTTCGGCCGCCGCGAGAAGAACACGGGCGTGCCCCCCCGCCGGAACACGGTGACCTCGTTGTCGTCGCGCTCGAAGGCGATGTCGGACCGGGAGACGTCGTTGGCGACCAGAAAATCCGCCCGCTTGCGCTCCAGCTTGGCGCGGGCGTTCCGCTCCAGGTCGTCGGTCTCGGCGGCGAACCCGGCGATGACGGCGCCCGGCACCAGGTCGCGCAGGCCGGCGAGGATGTCCGGGTTCTCCTCCAGCTCGATCACCGGCAGCCCCCGCTCCTTCTTGATCTTGCTCCCGGCCGGCCGGCTGGGCCGGAAGTCGGCCACCGCCGCCGCCATGACGATCAGGTCCGACGCCGGGGCGTGCTGGCGCACGGCCCGCTCCATCTCCCGGGCGGTGACGACGTCCACGCGGGCCACCCCGGCCGGCGTCGTCAGCGTCACCGGGCCGGCGACCAGCACCACTCGGGCGCCGCGCCTCGCCGCCTCGGCGGCGAGGGCGAAGCCCATCCGCCCGCTCGACCGGTTGCCGAGGAAGCGGACGGGATCGACCGGCTCGTGAGTGGGCCCGGCGGTGACCAGAACCGTGCGTCCCGCCAGCGGTCCGGCGCCGGCGGCAGCCTCCACCGCCTCAGCGATCGCCGCCGGCTCGGCCATGCGCCCCATGCCCACCTCGCCCGAGGCGAGCGGCCCCTCGACCGGCCCGGCGAACCAGACTCCGCGCCGCTTCAGGGCCTCGGCATGGGCCCGCGTCGTCTCCCGCTGCCACATCGACGAGTGCATGGCGGGAGCCACCACGAGGGGGCCCGAGAAGGCGAGCGCCGTGGTGGTGAGGAAGTCGTCGCCCAGCCCGAGCGCCAGCTTGGCCAGCACGTTGGTGGTCGCCGGGGCCACGCACAGCACCTCCGCCCAGGCGGCGGCGGTGATGTGGGCCTCCTCGCCGGTGCCGGTGGCGGTGAGGTACTCCTCCTGGTACACGGGATGGCCGGTGAGCACCTCCAGCGTCAGCGGCGTGACGAAGGAGACGGCGCTACGCGTGAGCGCGCAGCGCACCTCGTGGCCGCGCGACCGCAGCCGCCGCACCAGCTCGGCGGACTTGTAGGCCGCGATGCCGCCGCTGACGCCGAGCAGGACTCGCATCAGGCTGCAGGGGGTTGGTGCTAGTGGACCTCGGCCGGCTGAGCTTCCTCGGCCGCCGGGGCCTCGGCCTCCACCGGCTGGGGGGGCGGGCCGTAGCCCCAGTCGATCAACGAGTGGTCGACCTCTTCGAGCGCGATCCGCGTTGGCTTGCGCTTGCCGGCCTCGACCTTGGGGCGGGCGCCCCGCATGAGCTGCTCGGCCCTGCCGGCCGCCACGAGCACGCGCCGGAATTTGCTGTCCATCGTCGGCTTCTCTTCCATGAAAACTGTCTCCTTGCCGGGCGTCCGGATCGCCGGCCGGTTGATTCGTCTAGATCTGAGGGGTGGCGCCCCGGTCCTGGAAGTCGCGGAGAATTTCCTGGACGCTGGGCTGCATGCGATCCCGCAGGTGGCGTTTCTCGATGATGATGGCCGCCAGCACCTCGCTGGCACGGCGGGCATCGTCATTGATGATAACATAGTGATACTGATCGTAACGTTTGATTTCTCCAAGGGATACTGCGAGGCGGCGGGCGATCGCCTGCTCGTCGTCGAGCGCCCGGTGGCGCAGGCGCCGCTCCAGGACCTCGTAGCTCGGGGGCAGCACGAAAATGCTGTGCGCCTGGGGACAGCGGAGGGCCACCTGCTCGGCTCCCTGCACGTCGATGTCCAGAAGGACGTCGGTCCCCTTCTCCAGCCGTGGGAACACCTCCTCGCGGGAGGTGCCGTAATAGTTGTCGTGTACCTTCGCCCACTCGAGAAAGGCGTCGGCCTCGATCATCGCCAGGAACGTGGCGTGATCGACGAAATGATAGTCCTTGTCGTCGACTTCCCCCTGGCGGGGCTTGCGGGTGGTATGGCTGACGGAGAAGGCCAGCCCGCCGACGTCGGAGAACCGCCCCGTGAGGAGGTTTTGGATGAGCGTCGTCTTCCCCGCGCCCGAAGGGGCGGAGAGGATGAACAGCTCGCCGGTTTGCATCGGTTCGTTCAAACGGTGCCGAGGGGAATCTCAGGAAGGCGTTATGGTACCACTACTCGACGTTCTGCACCTGCTCGCGGATCTGCTCGCAGAGCACCTTGGCGTCGAGCACGGCGCGGGTCATCTCGGCGTTGCGGCATTTGGCCCCGAGGGTGTTGAGCTCGCGGAAGATCTCCTGGGTGAGGAAGTCGAGGCGCTTGCCGGTCGCGCCGGGCTCGCCGGTGACGGCGCGGAAGTGCTCGAGGTGCGAGCGCAGACGGTCGATCTCCTCGCTGACGTCGCTGCGGTCCACCAGGAGAGCCACCTCCTGGGCGATCCGCGACTCGTCGAGCGACTGGTTGCCCAGGAGCTCGGCCAGGCGCCGCTGGAGGGAGGCCATCAGCTCCTCGCGTACCGGGCCCCGGAGGGTGTCCAGGCGCGCCACGGCCTCGCCCACTCCGCGCAGCTTCTCCTCCATGATGGCGGCGAGGCTGGCGCCCTCCTTCTCACGGCCGGCGACGAGCTGGGCGATGGCGGCGCGGGCCGCGGAGAGGAGCGCCTCGTCGTCCTCCTCGCTCCACGCCTCGCCCGACAGGTCGACCCGGAACGCCTCGGGCAGTCGGATCAGGTCCCCCGCCGAGAGCCCGCCGTCGATCAGCCCCGCCTCGACGAGCTGATGGACGGCCGCATGCGCCTCACGGATCACGCCCATGTTGACCTGCACGGTCGCCTTCCGCTCCGCCACCGGCCGGACGTCCACCCGCGCCTCCACCCGGCCGCGTGTGACCTCCCGGCCGATGGCGTCGCGCAATGCCGCCTCGCTCCCCCGCAGCTCCTCGCCGATCCGGAGCTGAAGGTCCAGGAACCGGTGGTTGACCGCCCGCAGGCTCACCGTGATCCCATGCCGGGCGTTCTCCCCCGACGCTTCCCCGTAGCCGGTCATGCTTCGCATCTCAGCCTCCCTTTGCCCACTTCTCCGCCTCCGCCTCCACCCCGTCCAGCCGCCTCTTGAGCTCTTGGGCGGCCTCCACGGTATCACCCCGGCGCGCCACCACGAGCGGCTCGCCGTAGACGAAGTGGACCGTCGAGAAGGGCAGCGGGACCACGAAGCGGTCCCAGGAACGAAGGAGCTTGGCCCGGGTCGGCGCGATGGCGACCGGCAGGATCGGCAGCCCCGTGGCCGCCGCGGCCAGGATCACCCCGGGCTGCACCTCGCGCAGGGGGCCCCTCGGGCCGTCGGGCGTGAAGGCGATGTCCCAGCCCTCGGCGGCCTTGCGCAGGAGCGACCGCATGCCGGCGATCCCGCCCCGGCTGCTGGAGCCGCGGCTGGAGTCGATCCCCAGCCTGGCGACCGTGCGCGCGATCAGCTCGCCGTCCGCGCTCTGGCTGACCAGGACCGAGATCCGCCGCCCCCGGTAGGCGTAGGGCATCAGCAGCAGGTGGCGATGCCAGAAAGCGAGGATGAAGTGCCCGCCGCCCCTCTCCAGCTCCCGCATCCGGGCGTCGCCGTGGTGGCGCAGACGGACGGTCGCCCGCAGGGCGCGGATGAACCCGGCCGCCAGGAACGATAGGACGGCGGGGCTCACACCCTGAACTGCAGGTCGAACAGCCGCTTGTACGAGCCGCCGAGGGCCAGCAGCTCGCCGTGGGAGCCCTGCTCGACGATGCGCCCGGCCTCCATGACCAGGATGCGGTCCGCCCGGGTCACCGTCGACAGGCGGTGGGCGATGACCACCGTCGTCCGCCCCTGGATGAGGTTGTAGACCGCCTTCTGGACCAGCGCCTCCGACTCGCTGTCGAGGTGCGAGGTGGCCTCGTCGAGGATCAGGATGGGAGCGTTCTTGAGCAGGGCGCGGGCGATCGCCAGGCGCTGCCGCTGGCCGCCCGACAGGCGCATGCCCGACTCGCCGATCACCGTGTCGTAGCCGTCCGGCAGCGCCATGATGAACTCGTCCGCGTAGGCCGCAGCCGCGGCCTCCCGAACCCGCTCGAGGGGCAAGTCGGAGCGCCCGTAGGCGATGTTGTTGCGGATCGAGTCGTTGAACAGCAGGGTGTCCTGGGTGACGATGCCGATCAGCGACCGCAGGCTCTTGAGCTTGAGATCGCGGGTGTCGACGCCGTCGATCGTCAGCCGCCCCGACGTCGGGTCGAAGAAGCGCGGCAGCAGGTTGACGAAGGTCGACTTGCCCGCCCCGGACGGCCCCACCAGGGCCACGATCTCGCCGGCGCGGATCGACACCGAGACGTCGCGCAGCACCGGCTGGGTCTCGTAGGAGAAGGCGACCCGCTCGTAGTCGATGCCCTGGCTGACGGTGTCGATCTCACGGGCGCCGGGACGCTCCTGAATGTCGTTGGGGACCGCCATCAGGCGCGACACCCGCTGGCCGGAGGCCGCGGCCTCCTGCAGCATCAGGTTGACCTTGTTGAGCTTACGGATCGGGTCGTAGAGCATCACCATGGTGATGAGGAACTGCACCAGCTCCGGCGCCGACAGCTCCCCCGCCCGGATCGCCTGGCCGGCGTAGATCAGCAGCGCCGCGGCGCCCATTGCGCCCAGCGACTCGATCACAGGCCCCGAGGAGTTGGCCAGCATCTGCGCCCAGAGGTTCACCCGCAGGTGCCGGCGGGTGGCCTCGCGGAAGCGGTGATACTCGAACTCCTCCATGCCGAATGCCTTGACCACCCGGTGCCCGCGCACCCCCTCGGTCATCAGGCTCGCGAGGTCGGCCATCCGCTCCTGGCTGCGGTGGCTGGTGCGGCGCATCCCCTTGCCGAAGCGCACGATGATGAAGACCAGCAGCGGCGCCGCCACCAGCGAGATCACCGCCAGCTTGAAGTGGGTCGAGAGCAGCAGCGCCAGCAGGGCCAGGAGGGTGAAGGACTGCTGGAACAGGTCGAGCAGGCGGTTCGCTACCGCGCTCTGCATCAGCGCCACGTCGTTGATGACGCGCGCCACCAACTCCCCCGAAGGGTGCTCGGAATGGAAGCGGCTCGACTGCCCCAGGATGTGCCAGTAGAGGTCGTTGCGGATGTCGGTCGTCACCCCCAGGCCGATGTGCTGGAAGGCGTAGCCGGCGGTGAAGTCGGCCACCGACCGCAGGAGGAAGACGAAGACGAAGAGGAGAGGCAGGAAGTAGACCACGCTGTTGCCGTCCACTCCGAACCGGCGCTTGAGCGACTGATAGGTGCGGTCGATCTGCCCCGCTAGGTCGAGCCGCCTCTTGAGGTCATCGAGCAATCCCGGCTCCGGCCGTTTCGCCGTGGTGGCCGCGGCGCCCGCAGTCGGGGCGGTGATCGCCCCGAGGGGGCCGGGAACGCCCTCCCCGGCCAGGAGCACCTCGGCGAAGATCGGCCGGATGAGGGCGGCCGCGCCCGCCTGGGCCGCCGCGTAGACGACGATGCCGACGGCGGCCAGCAGGGCCCAGCCCATGTAACGGCGCATGTAGCGCCAGAAGAAGGAGGCCATCTTCTCGTCCATCAGGGCCGAGCCACCTCCGCGAGCATCGCCGCGACCTCGGCGGCGGCCCGGCCGCTGGCGCCGCCCGCTCCCAGCCGGCCGCGCAGCTCGGCGAGCCCGGCCCGCATCTCGTTCCTGGCGACGGCGTCGGTGAGCAGCCGCGCGGCCTCGGCGGCAATGCGCTCCGGGTTGGCGTCGCCCTGGATCAGCTCGGGTACGACCCGCCTTCCTGATACGAGGTTGACCAGGCTGACGTTAGGCAGACGGACCAGGAGCTTCGCCAGGGCG
The DNA here is from genome assembly GCA_035266085.1 of Thermoanaerobaculia bacterium. Taxonomy (GTDB): domain Bacteria; phylum Acidobacteriota; class Thermoanaerobaculia; order Multivoradales; family UBA5704; genus DATARR01. Next base: position 35,572 of record DATFNZ010000157.1, on the reverse strand, counting down.
TAGGTCCAGCTCGCCAGCCGGTAGACCATGATCATGGGCGTGCCGAGCAGCCCGACCTCCAGCGTCGCCGTGCCCGAGGCGCAGAGGGCCAGGTGGGAGCTGGCGACGGCGGTGAAGCGGTCGTCGGCAACGATCCGCACCGGCAGGCCGGAGAGCTCGACGTGCTCCTCCAGAAGGTCCCGCGGGATGGTCGGCGCCTTGATGATGCGGGCCTCGACCGGCAACCGGGCGGCCAGCTTCCGCACCGCCTCGAGCAGAGTGGGCAACAGGGACTCGACCTCGCTCAGCCGCGAGCCGGGCAGGAGCGCCACCCGGTAGGGCCCGGCCACGGGCCCGCCGCCCTCGTCCCACCCCTGGGGCATCACCGGCACCTCGTCGACCAGCGGATGGCCGACGTGGACCACGTCCACGCCGTGGCCCCGGTAGAAGTCCACCTCGAAGGGGAAGAGGACGAGCATGCGGTCCACCAGCCTGGCGATGGCTTTGACTCTCCCGCGCCGCCAGGCCCAGACCTGGGGACTGATGTAGTAGACCACCTTGACGCCCCTGGCCTTGAGCTTCCGGGCCAGGCGGAGGTTGAAGTCCGGGAAGTCGATGAGCAGGGCCAGCTCCGGCCGGCGGCGATCCACCTCCCGCAGCAGGCCGGCGAAGATCTCCCGCGCCCGGGGCAGCACCTTCAGCACCTCGGTGATGCCGACCACCGAGATCTCGGAGCTGTGGGCCATGGCCTCGAGGCCGGCCTCCCGCATCTCGTCGCCGCCGAGCCCGAACGTCCGCAGGCCGGGCATCCGCTGGCGGAGCTCGGAGATCAGCCGTGCGCCGTGGAGATCCCCCGAGGCCTCGCCGGCCACGACCAGCAGCTCGCGCGGCTTCACGGAATGGGGGCCGGTGGACCCGAAGGGAACGGGTACATCAGCCAGGCCACCAGCAGGCCGCCGCCCACCATCCCGAGGAAAATCTGGAGGAAGAGCTTGGTCTGCTCCCGGCGCCCGCGGCGCCACAGGAGCGTGAAGAACAGGCTCACGATCAGTGCATACAGCACCATGAGCAGGAAATGGCTCAGCATGGCTCGGCGTCACTCCTTCTTGCCACGGACGATGTCCCAGGCGTCGAGCACCAGCAGGAGGTTCATCAGGCCCGCCGTCAGCAGGAAGGCGGTGCCGTACTCGTAGCCGGCGCCCATGATGTTCCCCTGGTAGTGGAGCCCGTAGCGGAGCAGGAAATAGGGAAGCCCCATCCCCATCGAGCCCAGCGTCGCCAGGATGGTGAGCGGCTGGCCGGGAACGACCTGATAGAGGTTCCCCTCGAGCCGGAAGCCGATGAGCATGGAGGCGATCACCAGCACGAAGAAGGCGAGCCCCCGCAGGCGCCGCTTCAGATAGATGTGGCCCAGCCCCGGAATCAGCCAGGCCGAGAGCACCGCGATCACCGCGTTCCCCCGCGGGCTCGCCGCGGTCTGCGGAAGCGGCGGCGCGGTGGTGCTGCCGGGTTCGGACAATCACTCCTCCTCTCGGGCGAAGAGCGCCTGCAGGCGCTCGCGCGACTGGCGCAGACCCTCCGGGATCAACCGGACCTCCGCCAGGACGGTCATGAAATTCGTGTCCCCCGTCCAGCGCGGGACGATGTGGAAGTGGAAATGCCCGGGCACTCCCGCCCCCGCCGGCGCGCCGACGTTCATCCCCAGATTGAACCCGTGGGGACGGTAGGCCTCGCCGAGGATCCGCTGGGTCTTGAGCACCAGCGGCCAGAACTCCGCCCGCGCCTCCACCCCGCTCGCCTCCGGAGAGGCCAGGTGATCGAAGGGCGCCACCATGACGTGGCCGTTCGAGTACGGATGGAGGTTGAGCATCACCAGGTGATGCCGGGCCCTGTGGACGACCAGGCCCTCCGGATCGTCCGGAGAGCTCGCAGCGGCACAGAGGAAACAACCGGAATCCGCCGAATTCGCGGTGATGTAAGCGTACCTCCAGGGCGTGAAGAGCTGTTCCATCCTGTGGTTGGGGGAGATCGGACCGGGGCGCCCGGAAAGCGGGCGCCCGGCCGGTCAGCACTCGTCGTTTAGAAGCTCTCTCAGCTCCTTGCCGGGCTTGAAGTAGGGGATTCGCTTGGGCGGCACCTTCACCTTGTCGCCGGTCTTGGGGTTGCGGCCCGTACGGGCTCCGCGATGGCGTATCCGAAAGCTGCCGAAACCCCGCAGCTCGATCTTCTCACCATCCTTGAGCGAATGGACGATGCTGTCGAACACCGTGTTGACGATGATCTCGGCGTGCTTCTTGGTGAGCTGCGTGGTGCGGGCGACCTCTTCCACCAGTTCGGCCTTGGTCATGCCGTCCTTCAAGAGCTCCGTCATCCTCCACCCCTTTTCTCTGTGGCAACGGCGGACGCTCCCCCGTCCCGGGGAGGCGCCCGCCGTTCCGGGTCCCAAGAGAGCTACTCCTCGGTCGTGTCCTCGGTGTCCGCGGCTTCCGTATCTTCCGCGGCGTCGGTACCTTCCGCGGCTTCCGCGGCAGGGTCGCCGCCCGCGATGTCGCCGTGTCCGGCCTGCAGCTCGGCGATCTCTTCATCGCTCGGCTGCTGCACGCCGCGCATCGAGAGGCCGACCTTCTTCTCTTCCTCTTCGATGCGCAGGATGCGCGTGCGCACCCAGTCGCCGACGTTGAAGTGGTCCTCGAGCTTGGCGCCCGCCGGGACGTCGATCTCACTGATGTGGGCCAGGCCCTCGAGACCGTTGTAGATGTCGATGAACAGGCCGAAGTCGGTCACGTTCACGACGCGGCCGTCGAGGGTGTCGCCGGGGTTGTGGCTGTCGGCGAAGTCTTCCCACTCGTTAGGCATGAACTCCTTGATCGAGAGGGAGACGCGCTGGTTCTCGACGTCGATGTTGGTGATGCGCGCCTTGACCGTGTCGCCCTTCTTGAGGACCTCGCTGGGGTGCTTGACCCGCTTGGTCCAGCTCATGTCGGAGACGTGGATCAGGCCGTCGATGCCCTCTGTGATCTCGACGAACGCGCCGAACTCCGTGAGGTTGCGGACCTTGCCCTCGATGACGCTGCCCTCGGGGTGGCTGTCCTCCAGCTCCTCCCACGGATTGCGCTCGGTCTGCCGCAGGGACAGGCTGATGCGACGCTGGTCCATGTCGAGCTCGGAGACGATCGCCTCCACCTCGTCGCCCACCTCGAGGATCTTGGCGGGGTTGACGACCTTCTTGGTCCACGACATCTCGCTGACGTGGATCAGGCCCTCGACGCCCTCCTCGATCTCGACGAAGGCGCCGTAGTCGACGATCGAGACCACCCGGCCCTTGACGCGCGAGCCGATCGGGTACTTCTTGTCGACCAGGGTCCAGGGGTCGTCCGAACGCTGCTTGTAGCCCAGGGAGACGCGCTCGGTCTCGGGGTCGAACTTGAGCACGACCACCTCGGCCTCGTCGCCGACGGTGAAGTGCTCGGAGGGGTGGTTGACCCGCCCCCAGGAGATGTCCGTGATGTGCAGGAGGCCGTCGATGCCGCCGAGGTCGATGAACACACCGTAGTCGGTGATGTTCTTCACCGTGCCGCGAAGGCGCGCGCCCTCCTCCAGCCGCTTCAGCGTCTCGGCCTTCTTCTTCACCAGCTCGGTCTCGAGCACCGCCTTGCGGGACAGGACGATGTTGTTGCGCCGGCGGTCCAGGCTGATCACCTTGAACTCCAGCTCCTGGCCGCGCAGCGACTCGAGGTTCTTGACCGGCTTGATGTCGACGAGAGATCCCGGCAGGAACGCCCGCAGGCCAACGTCCACCGTCAGACCGCCCTTGATGCGGTCCGTGATGCGGCCCTTGATGATGCGGCCATCCTTGTAGGCCCGCTCCACCTCGGTCCAGCGGCGCATGCGCTGGGCCTTCTGGTAGGAAAGGAGCACGTGCCCCTCGAGATCTTCCGTCTTCTCGAGCAGGACGTCCACTTCCTCACCGACCTTGACGCACAGCTCGCCGCCGCGGTCGGTGAACTCCTCGATGGCGATCAAGCCTTCCGACTTGTATCCCACGTCGACGATCACAGCGTTGCTCGTGATGCCGATCACCCGGCCCGTCACGATCTCACCCTCGGTGAGATTGCGCATGCTCTCGTCGTACAACTCGAGGAGCTTGCGGTACTCCTCTGCGTCCCGCTCTTCGTCGGACTCAGCCGTCAACAACGACTGGTCCTCGAGTTCTTCGCTAGCCGGCATAGAAAAAACGTACCTCCTTGGCTTGGATTCAGGCTCTCGGGCCTGTGTCCCCCGCGGTCGCAGGGGCATCGAGTTCCACTTAAGTAATTGAGAACTCGGGCCTTCGAGTATAGGACGGGGGCCCCGGGAAGTCAATCCGAGCTAGCCGGGCCAAGCCGGGCCGCCAGCGCCGGCAACGGCCTCAGTGGCACTGTTGTTGCAGCTATTCTATCCCCAGAACGGGCGGGGGTTGGTCCCCGCCGCATGTTTCTCGGGATTGCTCGCGATCATCAGAACAGGAGAGGCAGATGAAACGGAAAATCTTCACGCTCATGACCGTCTTCGTCCTCACGACCGGCACCACCGCCCTGCTGGCTCAGACCGGCGGCGGGGGCACTGGCGGCGGCGGTGCCGCCGGGGGCTCCACGGGTAGCGGCACGACGGGCAGCGGCACCACCGGCTCCGGGACGACGGGCTCCGGCTCGAACGACACGATGGGTACCGGCTCGACGGGCTCGGGCACGACCGGCTCCGGCTCCAGCTTGCAGGGCTCCGGCACGACTGGCACCGGCACCACCGGCTCGACCGGCACCGGCACCACCGGCTCCATGGGCTCCGGCACGACCGGCTCCGGCTCGACGGGCACCGGCACCACCGGCTCTGGCTCGATGGGCACGACCGGCAGCACGGGCTCGGGCTCCATGGGCACGACCGGGACCGGCACCACCGGCAGCACCTACGGCGACACCGACACCACGACCCGCACCGCCGGCAGCACCTACGGCAACGACGCCGACACCAGCGGGCTGCCGAACACGGCGAGCGAGCTGCCCCTCTTCGGGCTCCTCGGCGCTCTGTCCCTGGCCGGCGCTCTCGCCCTCAAGGCGAACCGCTGACCAGCCTGGTCCATAAGAAGCCATGGTCGAAGGCCCACGCCGGCGCGTGGGCCTTTTCTTTTTTTCAAAGTGCCAGAGCAGCCTCGACCTCCGCCCGCACTCCCTCATCCATCTCCCCCTCCAGCGCCTCCTCGAGCACCCGCCTGGCCTCCTCCCCGCCGATCCGCCCCAGCGCCCAGGCGGCGTGACCGCGCACCAGGGGCTCTCCCTCCCGCAGGGCCTCCGCGAGCGGCGCGGCGTAGCGCGACTCCAACCGGTTGCCCATCGCCACCGCGGCGTTCCGCTGAAGGCCCTCGAGCTTCGCCCGCTTCATGGGGCTCCCCCGGAACCGCTCCACGTACTCCTCCCTGGGCAGGCGCAGCAGACGGGCGAGGTCCAGCTCGGCCCTCTCGGGCGGCAGCTCCATCTCGGGATGGGCAGCCCCCGCCGGGGCGCCATTCCACGGGCAGACCTCCTGGCAGACGTCGCAGCCGAAGACCCATCCCCCCACCATCCGCCGCGCCTCGGGGGGCAGCGGCCCGCGGTGCTCGATGGTCCAGAAGCTGATGCACCGGTTGCTGTCCAGGCGATACGGCTCCGGCAGGGCGCCTGTCGGGCAGGCTTCGAGGCAGAGGGTGCAGCTCCCGCAGAGGTCGGCGAGCGGCGCGTCCGGCGCCAGGTCGAGGCCGAGGAACAGCTCGCCGAGGAGAAACCAGGAGCCCCCCTCGGGGTGGAGCAGCATCGTGTTCTTCCCTATCGCCCCCATCCCCGCCCGGGCCGCCAGCTCCCGCTCCAGGACCGGCCCGGTGTCCACGTAGCGCCGGGTCTCGCAGCCGGGAAACGCCGCCCGGACGCGCTCTTCGAGCGTCCTGAGGCGGACGCCCATGACGTCGTGGTAATCCTTGCCACGGGCATAGCGGGCCACCCGGCGCCAGAGGTCCCCCCTCGGCTCCGGCTGACGCTCCCCATCCTCCAGGTTCAGGGGATGGTATTGGAGGGCCACGCACAGGACGCTCCGGGCGCCGGGGAAAATTTGGGAAGGATCGAGGCGCGCCTCCATTCGGCGGCCGAGGTAGTCCATTCCCGCCTGGTCCCCCCGGTCCAGCCACCGCACCAGGGCGTCCCCATGCTCCAGCGGATCGAGCGCCGCCACCCCGGCGCGGTCGAACCCGGCTTCGAGGGCCCAGGTCTTCAGGAGGTCGGCGGTGGCGCGGGAGTCCATGAGAGATAGGATACCCGGGTGACGGAACCGGCGTCCCTCGACTGGAAAGAGATCGAAACCCGGCTCGGGAGGATCGAGCCGGAGATCGCCCGCGAAGTCCTGCTGGATCTTCTCGCCGACGACATCTCCCCCCTCATCGCCCTCTCGCGTCTCCTCCTCGCGCTCGGCGGCACCGGCGAGACGGAAGAGCTCCTCGCCGCCGTGGCCGTCCGCTGGGGGCGCCCCCTCGACCCCCGGCTGCGGGAAACCGCTCGCCTGCTGCACGATCACCGGGAAGGGTGCGAGCGCGTGGCGGCGATGCTACGCGCGCACCCGGACCCCGCCACGATGTCCGGCCCGCCCGAGGCGGTCCTCGAGACCTTCCGGCGCTTCTTCGACCGCTCCGTCACCCGCAACGAGGAGGCGAGCGTGGCCGCCTACTCCCTGGGCGACGCCGGGGTCCTCGGCCAGGTGACGGCGGAGATCGTCAGCCTCCTCGACGAATGGCGGCTGCTCGGCGCCGACCGCCGGGTCCTGGAGATCGGCAGCGGCATCGGCCGCATGCAGGCGGGCCTCTCCCCCCACGTGGCCGAGGCCCAGGGCATCGACATCTCGCCGAAGATGATCGAGGTCTCCCGGCGGCGCTGCAAGGGACTGCCCAACGTCCACTTCTCCCTCTCCTCGGGTCGCGACCTCGCGGGCTTCCCCGACGAGCGCTTCGAGCTCGTCCTGGCGGTCGATTCCTTCCCTTACGTCCACCAGGCCGGCCCGGAGGTGGTCGAGGCGTACTTCCAGGAGGCCGCGCGGGTGCTCGTGCCGGGCGGCGAATTCGTCATCTTCCACTACTCCTACCGGGACACCATGGAGGCAGACCGCGTCGAGGCGCGCAAGCTCTCCCGGAAGACCGGGTTCACCCTCGTGATGAACGGGACCCAACCGTTCAAGCTCTGGGACGGGGTGGCCTTCCGGATGCGGAAGCCGGTCTAGGTCTCCAGCCTGCGATAGACTCCTCCTCCAGGCAGGGCCGCTTACCCCGCCCCGCTACTTTTCATTTCGAGAGGAGATTCCACATGTCCGACTGGGTCGAAGAGGGCCAGACGGCCCCTGATTTCACCCTGCCTTCCGACGACGGGAGTCAGGTCAAGCTTTCCGATCTCCGCGGCAAGCCCGTGGTGCTCTACTTCTATCCCAAGGACGACACGCCCGGCTGCACCAAGGAGGCGTGCGCCTTCCGCGACCGCTCCGCGGACCTCCAGGCCAAGGGCGCCGTGGTGCTGGGAGTCTCGCCGGACGACGTGGCGAGCCACGGCAAGTTCCGCGACAAGTACAGCCTCAACTTCCCCCTCCTCGCCGACGCCGGCCATCAGGTGGCCGAGCGCTACGGCGCCTGGCGGGAGAAGAGCATGTACGGCAAGACCTCCATGGGCATCCAGCGCTCCACCTTCGTGATCGACGGCGAAGGCAAGGTGCGCAAGGTCTGGAAGGCGGTCAGCGTCGACGGGCACGACGCGCAGGTGCTCAAGGCGTTGGACTCCCTGTAGAGGCGGGCTGTACCAGAGGCAACACCGGCCCTTGCCGCCTTTGGGTGGTGGGGGCCCCTTCCCTTCGAGTACACTACCCGGCGCCTTCGGGCATCCACACCGGACCCTTGCCAGGGTTCTCCAGACAAGAAAGGGAGTTCGATGGATCTGTTCCAGCAGATGGTGGAGATGGGCCACGAGCGGGTCGTCTTCTGCTCCAATCCGGACGTGGGCCTCGAGGCCATCATCGCCGTCCACTCGACCGTTCTCGGGCCGGGGCTGGGCGGGGTGCGGATATGGCCCTACAGCAGCACGGAGGAAGCCTTCGTCGACGTCCTCCGCCTGTCGCGTGGCATGACCTACAAGGCCGCCGCGGCCGGCCTGAACCTCGGCGGCGGCAAGGCCGTCATCATCGGCGACTCCAAGAAGGTCAAGAGCGAAGTCCTGCTGCGCGCCTTCGGCCGCTACGTCGAATCGCTCGGCGGCCTCTACATCACGGCCGAGGACGTCGGCACGGACATGGAGGACATGGAGGTCATCCAGCACGAGACCCGCTGGGTCACCGGCGTCTCTCCCCTCCTGGGCGGCGGCGGCGATCCGTCGCCGGTCACCGCCTTCGGCGTCCTCCAGGGAATGAAGGCGGCCGTCCACCGGCAGTTCGGCGACGACTCGCTCCAGGGGAGGACCGTCGCCATCCAGGGGCTGGGCAGCGTCGGCTACTACCTGGCGAAGTTCCTGAGCGAAGAAGGCGCCAAGATCTTCGGCGCCGACATCGACGCCGAGGCCACCGCCCGCGCCAGCCAGGAGCTCGGGGTCGAGATCGTCCCCACCGGCGAGATCCTGGAGGTGGAGTGCGACGTCCTGGCGCCTTGCGCCCTGGGAGCCATCCTCAACGACAAGACGATCCCGAAGTTGCGCTGCAAGATCGTGGCGGGCGGCGCCAACAACCAGCTCGCCGAAGAGCGGCACGGCCAGGAGCTGCACGGCCGGGGCATCCTCTACGCCCCCGACTTCGTCGGCAACGCCGGGGGTTTGATCAACGTCTACAATGAGCTGGTGGGCTACAACCGCGAGACCGCCATGCGCCTGGCCCGCGGCATCTACGCCAACATGCTGCGCGTCTTCGACATCTCCCGGACGCAGGCGATCCCCACTCATGTGGCCGCCGAACGGCTCGCCGAGGAGCGGATCTCCCAGGTGAAGTCGCTCGGCAGCCAGAACTGGGTACGGACGGTCCGGCGGCGCTCGGCGGAACCGTAAGGCACGGAGGAATCACCCCATGCGTTCCAGCGTTCCAGCCGTCCTCGCGCTCTGTCTCCTGGGGACGGGACCGGCGATGGCCGCGGCCCCGATCTGCGACGGCTCGACGCCTCTGACGCTGATCGGCATGGACACCTCCTCCGGCCGGACGCTGTTCTCGGTATCGTCCGGCGACGGCAAGGCCTCGTGGGTGGTGGAGATGGACGGCGATGGCCGGACGGCGCGGGTCTGGCCGGACGATCCCAAGGGGCGGTACTCCGGCTCGGTGGGGCCGGGCCCGGTGCTGGCGGTGATCCCCTGCGGCCCGTCGTGCCTGCAGCCGGTACGCTGGCAGGAAGGCGTCTGGGAGCCTGCGGGAGAGTCCCTGCCGGCGCCCGCCGCGTCGACGGTGGCCCCGACCTACGACCTGTCGGGATCGCCGTGGTTCCTGCTTTTTGGAACGGCGAAGGCGGCGGGCCAAGCCCAGGCCTGGGCCTACCGGCTGGAAGGCCGGGAGTGGCAGAACCGCGGCTCGATGACCGTGGCCGCCATCGGCCAGCCGGCAGCCCTGCCGGCTCCCCAGCGCAAGGACGGCGTCCTCGCCGGCACCGGCCTGTTCTCCGTCTCCGGCCCGGCCCAGACCTGGGTCACCGGCCTGCCCGGGGTCACGGCGGAGCGGCGTGGCCAGCTCATCGCGCTCACCGGCACCTCGGCGTCGTACGTCTCCGGAGACGGGGTGGTCTACCTCTCCGACGACTCCGGCAAGAGCTGGCGGCGCTCGACCTGGACGCCCTGGGGCGCCACCGGCACCACGGGAATCTGGAGGCAGGGCCACGACTATTGGGTTGACTTCCCCTTCGGCGATCACCGCGGCTCGCTCCGGCTGGCCTGGTTCGACCGCCGGCGGTCCACGGAGGAGGTCATCGTCCTCACCCGCCTCGCCCAGACCGGCTGGGTGCGCCTCATCGACGTGCCCAGCGAGGTGAAGACGAAGAGCGGCGAGCGCCTGCAGATCACCCAGGTGCTCGTCCCCAAGGGGGACTTCTGGATTCTCCTCTCCGGTTGCGCCGCCACGGCCCAGGGCTCCGGCCTGGTGCTCCGGACCTTCGACGGCAAGAGCCTCTCCGAGGCCAGGTTCGTGCCGCTGCAAAGCCCCAAACAGTAGGTACCACGTAAAAAGGGCGGCCGCACAGGGCCGCCCCCTACAGGACACCTCAAGAACCGTTCAGGGTTGATCGTTCAGGCTTGAACGCTGGCCGCGGGGATGCGCAGCTTCTGGCCGGGGTAGATTTCGTCGGCGTCCTTGAGCATCGGGCGGTTGGCCTCGAAGATCTGGTTGTACTTGTTGGCGTCGCCATAGAACTGCTTGGCGATCTTCGAGAGGGTGTCGCCCGGCTTGACGTCGTAGAACTGGGCCTCGGGCTCGGGACGAGACACCTGGAGCCGGTCGTCCACGGAGGCGATCCCATCGGTGTTGCCGGTCAGCAGGACGACCTTCTCCCGTTCCGCCTGGGTGTCGACGGCGCCGCGCACCATGGCCTTGTCGCCCTCGATGTCGACGGCGAGATCCCGCACCGTGAAGCCCATCTGGTTGATCACGGCGACCAGGGCCGCTTCCCGCTTGCGCTCCTGGACCTGCGCAACCTGCTGCGGCGTCGGGCCCGAGGCGGCGGCGGGCTTGGCCTGGGCCGGATTCTGCGGCTTGTCGTCGTCCTTATTGAGATCGAGCTTTCTGCCCACATTCTTGACGAAATCGATGAGACCCATAGTCGAGCTCCTTTTTTGGCGGTGGTGGTTCGGCTTCAGAGCGCGGGCGCGTGCCCGGTCTAGCCATGTAGAAGAAGCTTTGCAAGACGGCTGCCGGGTTTGCCGGCAGGAGCTGACGGAACCAAATCAATGCAGGATCTTAGTCAGTAGTGGTAGCGGCACGACAAGATTCTGATCTTCTCTTCCGATACTTCATAGACAAGCCGGTGTTCCTGATCGATACGGCGGGACCAGCAGCCGGCGAAGTCGTGCTTCAGGCTCTCTGGCTGACCGATGCCTGAGAAGGGATCCCTCTGGATGGCCTCAACGAGCTTCATGATCTTGAGCGCCTTCTTGCGATCCTGCTCGACCCACCAAGCGAGATCCTGGAACGCCGCTGGATCAAATTCCAAGCTTCGCACGCACCTCTTCCAGGGTAATGCCCTCCCGGCGCTGCCGGGCTTCCAGGAGACGCTGCCGGTTGGCTTCGCTCCGGAGCAGGTAGGCCGTCTCCTTTTCGGAGGAGATCTCGCGCCAGAGGTCGATAGGGACGATCACGGCCTGGGGTTTGCCTTCTGAATCCGAGACGTACTGAATGTCTTCCAGTGGTAGCGACATGATGATCCTCTCTCGAGCTTTCGCCCTCGATTCCTGCTCATCATAACCTAGGGCCCCCCTCGATCTCCCGCGCCATCCGCTCCACCACCTCGTCGATCGACAGGTCCGAGGAGTCGATGAAGGTGTAGGCGCCGTCCCGGGTCAAGGGGGAGTCGGCGCGGGTGCTGTCGCGCAGATCGCGGCTGCTGATCTCCTCGACGACCTGGTCGAGGGTGACGGAATGGCCGGCGGCGGCCAGCTCCTCGAAGCGGCGCTGGAAGCGGACGTCGGAGCGGGCGTCGAGGAAGAATTTGTAGGGGGTGTCGGGGAAGACGCGGGTGCCGATGTCGCGCCCCTCGAGGACGGCGCCGAACTGCTTGGCGGTCTCGCGCTGCAGGCGGACCATGCGCTGCCGGACTTCCGGGTAGGCGGAGATCGCGGAGGTCGCCTCCCCCACCTCGGGGGTCCGGATGCGCGACTCGACCGGCTCGCCTTCGAGGAGGACGTCGAAGCTGCCGTCGTCCCGCCGGCCCAGGCGGACGTCGGCGCCCGCGGCGATCGCCACGACCGACGGCTGATCGTGCGGGTCGACACCGTTCTCCAGCACCTTGACGCCGATCGCCCGGTACATGGCGCCGGTGTCGAGGAACGGCACCCCCAACCGCCGGGCGAGCCGCCGCGCCGCCGTGCTCTTGCCTACGCCCGAAGGGCCGTCGATGGCGACGATCAGAGGCTGGGAGACCGTCATCGCCGTCCCTGGGGCTGCTTCCTGGCGCCGGGCTTCCTGGCGCCCGCCCGCTTCACTCCGGTGGGCGGCTTCCTCGCCGGCTTGCTGACCGGCTTCCTCGCCCTCGGGGCGGGCTTCTCGGCAGCCGGCTGCTTGGCGGCGGCATTAGTGGCGGCGGCCGCCTTCTTGCGGGCCGGTGGCGTCTTGCGGGCGGGCTTCGCTTCCGGCTGGCGGGCGGACCGCAGGAGCTTCTCGACCTCCTGCTCGGTGAGCTCGCGCAAGGCTCCCACGGGCAGGCGGGCGTCGCGCAGAGGGCCGATCGCCACCCGGCGCAGCTTCTGCACGGGGTGGCCAATGCGGAAGAACATCTCGCGGACCTGGCGCGTGCGCCCCTCGGAAATCTCGACGATCCACCAGGAGTTGTCGCTCTCGGGCTCGCCCCGCCGGTGGGTCCCCGTGGGCTTCCTGGGACCGCGCGACGTGATCTTGGCGGGCGACGTGCGGTGGCCGTCGAGGAGGATGCCCTCGCGCAGGCGATCGAGCTGAGCCTCGGTGGGCGCGCCCTTCACCTTGACCTCGTAGGTCTTGGTGCTGCCGTAGCGGGGATGGGCGATCCGCTGGGCGAACTCGCCGTCGTCGGTGAGCAGCAGGAGGCCCTCGGTGTGGTAATCGAGGCGTCCGACGGGCACCAGCGCCTTGCGCATCGCCGCGGGCACGAGGTCCATCACCGTCTTCCGGCCCTCGGGATCCTCGACGGTGGACATGTAGGCCTTGGGCTTGTTGAGGAGCAGGTAGCGGTGCTGCTGGTTGTGCTGAATCCGCTTGCCGTCGACCTTGATGGCGTCCCGCTCGGGGTCCGCCTTGTCGCCGACCTCGGCCACCCGGCCGTTGATGGTGACGACCCCCTCCCGGATCAGCTCCTCGGCCTTGCGGCGGGAGGCGATGCCCGCCCGGGCCAGGATCTTCTGCACGCGTTCCTCGCTCATGGCGTCTCCTCGATCGGCAGGGAATCCCCCAGCCGCTCCTCCAACTCCTCCAGCTCCGCCACCTCGCGGAGGAACTGCTCTTCCCGGTCGGCGGCAGCCGACTCCGGGTCCACGGGGTCCTGCGACATTCCAGCCCTCTCGGCGAGGCCGGCCACGGCGGAGGCGTCGCCGCTGCCGAAGGTCTCCTCGAACTCCTCGAGAGGCGGCAGGTCCTTGAGGCTGTTGAGCCCGAAGTGGACCAGGAACTCCCGCGTCGTGCCGTAGAGGAAGGGCTTGCCGACCACCTCCTTGCGGCCGGTGATGCGGACCAGCCGGCGCTCGAGGAGGGTCTTGACCACTCCCGAGGAGTTGACGCCGCGCAGCTCCTGGATCTCGGGGCCGGTGATCGGCTGCCGGTAGGCGATGATCGCCATGGTCTCCAGAGCCGCCATGGACAGCTTGTTGCCGCTGGCGACGTCGAAGAACCGGCGCAGCCAGCCCACCACCTCGGGGCGGGTCGCCAGGCGCACGCCGCCGGCCACGTCTTCCACCAGGATGCCGCGGTCGTCTCCCACGTAGCGGGCCAGCACGGCTTCCAGGGCCTCGGCGGCCAGCTCGCGCTCCTCTTCCTCGAACAGCTCCATGAGCTTCGTCCGCGGCACCGGCTCGGACGAGACGAAGAGGATCGCTTCGAGCACCGCCTCCATTTCGTTCCGCTCCGTCATCCGCCGATCTCCTCGCGCTCGCGGTCACCCAGCTCGCGCGTCGTGCGGTAGAGCAGGACGTCGCCGCTCTCCGTCTGGTGGATGCGGATCAGGTTGAGCCGCGCCAGCTCCAGGATGGCCAGGAACGCCGCGATGGCTTCCGCCCGGCAGGAGAGCTCCTTCATGTCGGCGATCAGATCGAAGGGATGGCCGGCGTCGAGCCTCCCGAGCAGGCGGTCGAACTGCCCGCGCACCGAGTAGGCCTCGAGGGTGAGCTGGATGGGCGGCGGGTGCTCGCGGTCGTAGCGCACCAGGGCCGTCTTGAGGGCGGAGAGGAGGTCGAACAGCGAGACCTCGCCCAGGTCCACGTCCTGCTCGTCCTCCTCGGGGAGCGACGGCAGCGGCTGCGGCCTGCGGGTCCAGATCCCCATCCGCAGGCGGTCCACCTCGGCGAACCCCTGGGCGATCTCCTTGAGCCGCCGGTACTCCAGCAGGCGCTCGACGAGCTCCTGGCGGGGGTCCTCTTCGGGCTCGCCCTCGGCCCGCGGCGGGCGCGGCAGCAGCATCTTGGACTTCAGGTGGATCAGCAGCGCCGCCTCGTAGATGTACTCGCCGGCAACGTCGAGGTTCAGCTCTTCCATCAATCCCAGGTAGGCATGGAACTGGTCGCAGATGGTCGCCACCGGGATGTCCGTGATGTCCACCCGGTTGAGCTTGATCAGGTGCAGCAGCAGGTCGAGCGGCCCCTCGAAGATCGGCAGGTGGACGCGCCAGCCCTCGGGCAGGCCTCCCTTGGACTCCTCGCCGGAGTCGTCGAGCGTCCCGGCGGCGGCCACCGCCGCGGCCACGGCGCTGCCCTTGCGGCGCTTGCGGGGGCGGAGCGGAGCGGGCTCCGGCAGGCCGTCTTCGTTGTCGGGCGTCTCGTCGGGCGTCTCGTCGGGCATCTCGTCGTCAGGCGTCTCGTCGCTCATCCGGCGGTCACCTTCTCCAGCACTTTGCGGTAGTCGAGGCCCATGGCGCTGCGCACGCTCTCCATGGTTTCGGCCGTCCGCTCGCGCGCCCGGCGCGAGCCCTCGACGAGGATGTCGTAGACCGTGCCGGCGTCGAGCTCCTCGCGGCGGCGGCGGATGGGCTCCAGGAAGTCGATGAGGATCTCTGCCAGCAGCTTCTTGTCGTCGACGCAGCCGATCTGCGCCGCCCGGCACTCCACCGCGACCCGCTCCTGGACGTCCGCCGGCGAGACCAGCTTGTGGAAGTCGTAGAGGTTGCAAACCTCGGGCCTTCCGGGATCGCTGCGCCGGAGCCGCTGCGGATCGGTGAACATCTGCATGCACTTCTTGCGGATGACGTCGGGCGGGTCGGAGAGGTTGATGGCGTTGCCGTAGGACTTCGACATCTTGCGGCCGTCGATGCCCGGTACCTTGGGCGTGGGCGTGAAGAGGGCCTGCGGCTCGGGGAAGACGTCGCGCTGGTAGAGGTAGTTGAACCGGCGCACGATCTCGCGGCTGATCTCGAGGTGGCTCGCCTGGTCCTCGCCCACCGGCACGAAGTCGCCGCGGTAGATGGCGATGTCCACCGTCTGCAGGACCGGGTAGCCCAGGAAGCCGTAGGTCGCGAGATCCTTGTTCTCGATCTGCTGGATCTGCTCCTTGTACGTGGGCACGCGCTCCAGCCAGCCCAGAGGCGTGATCATGGACAGCAGCAGGTGCAGCTCGGCGTGGTCCGGCACCAGGGACTGGATGAAGATGGTCGATTTCTGCGGATCGAGCCCGGCCGCGATCCAGTCCCTCACCATCTCGATCGAGTTGGCGGCGATCTCGGACGGATCGGCGTAGTCGCTGGTCAGGCCGTGCCAGTCGGCCGCGAAGTAGAAGCAGCGGTAGCGGTCCTGCAGGTCGACCCAGTTCTTGAGGGCGCCGAAGTAGTTGCCCAGGTGGATCTTGCCCGTCGAGCGCATGCCCGAGAGCACGGTCTTCTGTTCGGTCACTCCCAGTCTCCTCAGGAGAAGTTGATCACCACGCTCAGGATCACGATGAGCAGGGGGCCTAGCCCCACCGCGGCCAGAACCCCGATCATAAAGCCGTAAGGGCGGACGGCGGCAAGCCGGGCGGCCCAGTCGGGCGGCAGCAGGTGAAGGGCGATCTGCCCGCCGTCGAGCGGCGGCAGGGGGATCAGGTTGAACACGGCCATGCCGGCGTTGATGGCGGCCAGCCGCACCAGGGTGAACATGACGGGGAAGGAGCGCGCCTTGGCGGCTCCGGACGGCGGGAACAGCGCCTGGAAGGCGGCCTCCCGGCCGTCGGGCCCCAGCGCCTGCAGCATCACGACGACGGCCACCAGGGCGGCCATGGCCACCAGGAAGTTGGCCGCCGAGCCGGCGGCCACGACGAGCAGGTCGTCGCGGACGGGTTGGCGGAGGTTCTTGTCCAGCACCGGCGTGGGGCGTCCCCAGCCGAAGAGGGGCCAGCCGAAAGCCATCAACAGGGACGGGAACAGCAGGGATCCCATGAGATCGAGATGGCGCAGCGGGTTCAGGCTCACGCGGCCGAGCTCGCGGGCCGTGGGATCGCCGCACCGGCTGGCTGCCCAGGCATGGGCCGCCTCGTGGATGGAGATGGCCAGCCACAGGAGCAGGATCTGGACCAGGACGGAGAAGGCGAAATTCGGATCCATCGGATTCAGGCCCGCGCCGGGGCAGCCTCGGTGGCGAGACGGCGGTCGACGTCGGCCATCAGGCGCTCGTTCTCGCCGAGGACGCGCCACTCGATCCGCAGGGAGTAGACCTGGACGATCACCGCGGCATAGAACAGCGCGTGATGCACCCACGACGGCACGGAGCCCGTGGCGACGCCGCCGCCCAGGATGAAGGTGGTCATCACCAGCCCCATGGCCAGCATCATCGAGGGGTAGGAAGCGTTCTTGAAGCGCTTGGTCTCCTCGATGATGGCTTCGGCAGCCGCCGGCTCGAGGCCGTGCTCCTTCACCGCCTCCTTGATCGCCTTGCCGGTGCCGATCAGGTAGAACATGATCCAGCAGTGGGAGAACAGGAGCAGCAGGCTCGAGGCCAGCCCCACCAGCACGTGGCGCGGCATGTCCACGTCCGTCGGCGAGTGGAGCAGATATCCCAGCACGGCCGAGGCGATGACACCTAGGGTCGCCATCAGGCCGACGATCAGCAGGGCACGTCCCATCATCGAAACAATCCTCCGAAAGCTCTATTCAATCGCCGAATGCCAATTGGCCGCGGCCACGGCGGGGCCGTAGAGCTCCTCGACCCGCCGCCGGCCGGCCTCGCCGCGGCGCCGCGCCGCCGCGGGATCCGCCAGGACCTCCGCGAGCGCGCCGGCCAGGGCCGCCGGATCTTCCGGGGGGACGAGCCAGCCGGTGCCGCCATTGCCGCCATCCACCACCACCTCGGGAATGCCGCTCACCCGGCTGGCGACCACCGGCACTCCCGCCGCCATGGCCTCCAGCACCACCAGCGGCATGCCCTCGTACGTCGAGGGCACCACCAGGGCCGCCGCTCCCTTCAGGAGCGTCCGCACCGCCGCGGCGTCGCGGGTGCCGAGGAAGGATACGGCCCCCTCCAGTCCCAGCTCCGCAACCTTGCGCTCCAGCCGGCCGCGGTGCTCGCCGTTGCCGGCGATCCGCAGAACGGCCCGCGGGAAGCGGCGCCGCAGATCGCGGAGCGCCTCCAGCAGCACCTCGACGCCCTTGCGGATGCGCAGGCGGCCGACGAAGAGGAGATAGCCCGGCTCGCCCTCCACCTCTCCGGCGGGCACGACCTCCAGCCCTCCCGTGACGTTGGGGATCACTCCCACCTCGTCCACCCGGTAATCGCGGCGGATCTCGGCGGCGGTGGCGGCGCTGGGCGCCAGCACCCGGTCGGCCGCCCGCACAGTGATCAGGCCCAGCAGGATCTGAAGCGGCGCCTTCAGCCAGCGGAACCGGATCTCGGCCCCCCCCGGCCGGCCCAGCTCCCGGCCGGCCGCGGCCAGCGGCCGCACCGCCCGCAGCTCCTCGACGTAGCTCACCTGCAGCAGGGCGACGAGGAGAGGGCGCGGCTCGATCATCTTCCCCAGGGCCTTCACGGCCAGGGCCGCCAGCGCTCCATCCGACTCGTGAACTTGCACCACGTGGGGCCGGAAGCGGCGGACCGCCCGCCAGGCCGCCGGCACGATCGTGAAAGGAAAGAGCACCTTCGGACCCGCGGCCCCGCCCGGACCGCGGCCCAGCACCTCCACCTCGTCCCCTTGCTCGCGCAGGCCGGCGGCCAACTGTAGCACCTGTTCGCCGACCCCGGAAACGTCCCGGGGCGGCAGCGTGTTGGCGATCAGAAGGACGCGCACGCCGTCACCTTCTCCTCGAGCGCCTTCAAGGCCGGCCCGTCCAGCCGGCCGAGCAGCTCGCGGACGTCGTCGCGGGCCCGCACCAACCAGTCCCAGTCTTCCGGCAGGCGGGCGGCGCGCAAGGCGGGCAGGCCGGCCTGGCGCGTGCCCAGCAGGTCGCCCGGACCGCGCATGGCGAGGTCGGCCTCGGCGATCTCGAAGCCGTCGAGGGTCGAGGCGAAGACCTCCAGCCGCCGCTTCGCCGTCGCCGAGAGCCGGCCGTGGATCGCCACGCAGGTGGCCGGCGCGGCGCCGCGCCCCACCCGGCCCCGGAGCTGGTGGAGCTGAGCCAGCCCAAAGCGCTCGGCGCTCTCGATCACCATCCAGGTGGCCGCGGGGACGTCGACCCCCACCTCGATCACGGTCGTGGCGACCAGCACCCGCACCTCGCCGGCGGCGAAGGCCCGCATGATGCGCTCCCGCTCGGCGGCCGGCACGCGCCCGTGGAGGACGGCGAGGGAGCACCCCCCGAGCTCCTGCCGCGCCCGCTCCGCCACCTCGGCCAGCGAGGCGGCCTGGAGTGCGCCGCTCTCCTCGATGAAGGGCGCCACCACGTACGCCCGCGCCCCCTGCTCCAGAGCCTGGCGCAGCCGCCCATAGACCGCCCGCCGCTCACGGGCCGGCACCACCTCGGTGCGCACGGGCGAGCGCCCCGGGGGCAGCTCGTCGAGCACCGAGACGTCGAGGTCGCCGTAGGCCGTCAGGGCCAGCGACCGGGGGATGGGCGTCGCCGTCATCACCAGCAGGTCCGGCCGGTCCCCCTTGCCGCGCAGCCGGCCGCGTTGGGCCACCCCGAAGCGGTGCTGCTCGTCGATCACCGCCAGCCCGAGCCGCTGGAACTCGACGTCTTCCTGAAAGAGGGCGTGGGTGCCCACGGCCAGCCGCGCCTGGCCCGAGGCGAGCTCGGCCCGCGGACGGCCCGCGCCGGCGGCGCCGCCGGTCAGCAGCACCACCCGGTAGCGGCTCCCCAGCAGCCGTTCGAGGCTGGCGTGATGCTGCTCGGCGAGCAGCTCAGTGGGGGCCATGAAGGCGCCCTGGTCGCCGTTCTCGAGCGCCGCCGCCAGGGCCAGGGCGGCCACGATGGTCTTGCCGCTCCCCACGTCCCCCTGGAGCAGGCGGAGCATGGGGTGGGGGCTCGCGAGGTCGTCCAGGATCTCGCCGAGCGCCCGCTCCTGGGCGCCGGTCAGCGGGAACGGCGGGATCTTCGCCAGCTTCCGCCGCAGCGCGGGACCGATGCGGTGGACCCGGGCCTTGGGCTCCCCCTTCTCGCGCTCCCGCAGCAGGGCCAGGACGAGCTGGAGCTCCAGGAGCTCGCCGTAGACGAGCCGCTGGTGCCACGGCGTACGCCGCTCGTTCAGGGCATCCAGGTCCATCGGATGATGCAGGGCCTGGAGGGAGTCCCCGAGGAGAGGCAAGCCATACCGGCCCAGGAGCTCCGGCGGCAGCGTCTCCGGAACCCGGGGCAGATCCACCTGCGGGAGGACGCCGTCGAAGATCTTCCGCAGGGCCGCCGACCCGACTCCTCCCACCGCCCGGTAGACCGGCGCGATCCCTCCGCCGGCGGTCGCCGCCAGCCGTTCGCAGGAGGGGTTCAGCAGCTCCAGACCGCTCTTGCCCTCGCGCACGGCGCCGTGGAGGACGTACTCCTCCCCAGTCACCTGGCTCACGAGGTAGGGACGGTTGAACCAGACCACGGGCAGCTTGCCGGTGCCATCCTCCAGCACGCCGCGGACCAGGCTCATGCCGCGGCGGCGGGTGTAGATGCGGCGCAGCCCCGACAGGCGGCCCCGGAAGGTGAACGAGGCGCCGGCGGACGCCGCCGCCACCGGACAGGCCTGGCGCCGGTCCTCGTAGCGATCGGGGATGTGGAAGAGCAGGTCGCGGACCGTCGAGAGGCCGGCCTCGGCGAGGGCGGCCGCGCGCGCGGGCCCAATACCGCGGACAGTGCCGCGGATCGTCCGGAGGGGAGCGTCGAGGTCCAGCGTCCTAGGAAGCCTCGAAGCGGAGGATCACCACGCCGCAGCGCAGCTCGTCGCCCGTGCGGATCTCGGCGGGGACGCCGGTATCCAGTCGCTTGCCGTTCAGGAACGTGCTGTTCATCGTGCCGATCTCCTCGCCGAAGAAATACTTGCTGCCGCGGCGGAAGACCTTGGCGTGGCGGCGGCTGACCGAGCGCTGGTTGTCCACCGGGGTGAGGTCGATGTCGGGATAGATCCCGGTCACCGGGTCCTTGCGGCCGATGGTGGTCTCGGAGCCGTTCGACAGGTGGAACTCCATGCCGGAGGGGGTGTGCACCAGCCGCTCCGGCCCATCGGACACCACCTGGACGTCCGGGCGGGGCAGCTCGCGCGAGGTGATCTTGGTGCCCAGGACCGACCTCAGCATCTCGTCCGTCTCCCGCAGCCGCCGGGAGAGCTTGCGCATCATGCGGACGGCGATCTCGGGGTTGCCCCGCAGGAGCTGGTCGAAGGTGGAGCCGTTGATCTGGAGCAGGCGGACATCCGTGGCGGCCCTGGCGGAAGCGGCCCGCGGCAGATCCTCCAGCACCGACATCTCGCCGAAGAAGTCCCCCTTCTCCAGCACGGCGAGCACCTGCTCCTCGTCGCCGACCTGGTTGATGATCTCCACCTTGCCCTCGTTGATGATGTACATCTCCGTCCCCAGATCACCCTCGCGGAAGATGTAATCCCCCGTCCTGAGCTCGAGGGCGTACCCCTTCCTGCTGCTGCTCGCGATGGTGGCTTCGCCGCCGCCGCTGGTGGTCTTGAATACCGGGTTGGCCATAGTCGACCCTTGTCCTTCAGTCACCGAGTACGAGCCGGCGACTGCCGTGCTCCAGCCGCGCGGGCAACCCCAGCGGGAGCGTCCAGTTGGGAGCGGAGTGCCCGCTCGACAGGCCCCACGCCAGAGGCCAGGAGAAACCCGCGACGCTCCCGCCGACCACCGCCGGCCAGTCCGGGGACTCTGCCCTTGAACCCTGGCCGTTTGCCCCCTGTCCAGCACCGACCTGGCCGACGATCATGCCCGCGATGTCGACGAGATTACCCGACAGCCCCAGGTGGGTCAACATGCGGTCCACCTTGTACGGCGGCTCGTTGACGTCCTCCCAGAAGACCAGCGCGCCTGCGAGGTCCGGGGCGAACGGCGTGCCCAACGTGGCCGTCAGCAGGCTCAGGCAGCCGCCCAGCAGGACGCCGCTCACATCCCTTGAAGGCTCCCGTACCCAGCTCGTGAACGGCTGCGCGGCCGGATAGCGGCCGGCCAGGGCGGCGAGCAGGGACTCCTCTTCTCCGGCATCGAGCCCGCGGGCCAGGTCGCCGGCCACCAGGGGGCCGTGAAACGAGACCAGGCCCAGGCGGCGGACCATCTCCAGGAGGAACGGGGTGAGGTCCGAGTAGCCGACGTAGGCGCGGGGATGGCGGCGCAGCAGGTCCCAGTCGAGCGCGGGCAGCAGCCGCATCAGGCCGTAGCCGCCGCGGGTGAAGAAGATGGCGGCGAGGCCGGGATCGGCCGCCAGTTGGTGGAAGCCGGCCAGGCGCTCGGCGTCGCCGCCCGCGAACAGGCCGTCGCGGGAGAGCGCGTTCGAGGCGAGGACCGGCTCGAAGCCGAGCCGGCGGAGCTCCGCGAGCCCCGCTTCCAGCTTCGCCGGATCGACGGGGCCGGACAGGGCGGCGACGCCCACCCGGTCGCCGGGGCCGGCGGGAGGGGGCAGTTGTGCCGGGGAAATCATTGGACGGGGGAAATCAAAGGCCGGAGAGCTCCGTAAGCCGAGTTCTGTATCCCGGCGCCGAAGCGCCGGTAAGCAGTCATTCCTCTGGGACCGGCGTTGCCGCCGGCCTCCAGCAACCTACCCGGAAGCGGCCCCGCGCCCGGCGAACCGGACGTGGAGGCGGGACGGGCAGCCCGCGTACCGCTCCCCTATTTGGTCTTGCTCCGCATGGGGTTTGCCGTGCCTCCGACCGTCACCGGCGGAGCGGTGCGCTCTTACCGCACCGTTTCACCCTTACCGGACTCCCGAGGGAGCCCGGCGGTTTATTTTCTGTTGCACTTTCCGTCGCGTCGCCGCGCCTCGCCGTTAGCGAGCATGCTGCCCGTCGGAGCTCGGACTTTCCTCCCCGCGCCGGCCCTTACGGGCCCCGCGGAGCGACTGCCTGAAGCTCTCCGGCAACACTATTGTATCCCGGATTGACCTACCGCCGCCCGGGTGGCCGCGGCTGGGAGAACGGCAGGCCGGAATCGTCGCCCACGTCGACGACCTCCACCTCCGGAGCCTCCCGCTTCCTGCGCGACGCGGGCGCTCCGGCCGTCGCATCGGGCCTCAGCGCCTCGCCGGCCCGGAGCCGCTCCATGACCTGGTCGAGGGCGGCCGGCAGCTCCGGCTCCTTGGCCCCCAGCTCGATCGCCCGCCGCAGGTTCTCCGAGGCGGCGCGCAGCCAGCGGGGGTTCTTCGCCTGCAGCCTACCCAGGAGGGCGTGGTACTCGGGGCGGGCATCGGCGCGCACGGCCTGTTGGAGCAGCTCGATGGCGAAGTGCAGCTCGCCGGCCTCGGCCAGGGCCGTCGCCCGCTCGTAATGGCTCTGCGCCAGTTCCCTGGCCTCGTCGCGGCGCTGGTGCGGCATCGGGTTCCAGGCGGCGGACCAGTCGGTCGGCGCCAGCTCCCGGTCGTAAGCCTTGCGCCGCTCCGGCTGGGAGAGAATGAGATAACCTTGAGTGATCCGTTCGAAGAGCATCTCGAGCACCCCTTCCCGACCCGCCAGTCCCAGACGCCGGGCGTTCGCGGGATGCACCAGGCGGGCGGTCTGGTCGTAGGCCTCGTGGACCTCCTGAGAAGTCGCGGTAGGCACGATGTCGAGAAGCTGATAAAAACTCGCCTCCCCGGCCTGCCGCAACAGGCCCGCCACCCGCTGCTGGTGGGAGGAGGGATCGAGATCGAGGGGCCGGTCGTCGAGACGCTGGCCGATCCTCACGGAGAAAAGCCGCAGCTCTTCCTGCGTCGGGCGATGAGTGCTGATATCCATGCTGGCGATCTCTATTTTAACCGCAAACGGGCGGAACCGGACCCTCATCTTGCGGCGGAGACAGGCATTTCGTACCCTCGGCCGCCGATGAAACGCTTCAAGAGCCTGCTGCCAGGATTCGCGATCCTGATCGCCGCCACCGCCGTGCGCCTGCCGCCGCTTGCCGCCGGGCTGCCGTACCTGTCGTACGTCGACGAGGGGCACGTCCTGCACCACGTCGTCCATCTCCTCGCGGCGGACACCTGGGAGCCGGACACCTACAGCTACCCTTCCCTCCCCTTCTACCTGATCGCCGGCGCCGCCCTGGCTTACTCTCCCGTCTACGCCGCCGTCCACGGCCGGCCGCTCCAGGGAGACCTCTCGCCGGCACCGCCCCACTACTACGACATCCTGGAGCCCAGGGAGCTGATCGTCCTCGGCCGGCTGGTGACGCTGGCGTTCTCGCTCGGCATCGTGGTCCTGACCGGCCTCCTGGCGCGGCGGCTCGCCGGTCCCGCCGCCGGCCTCTTCGCCGCCGGGCTCGCGGCGCTCGTCCCCGCCCTGGTGGCGCGCAGCGCCGTCGTCAACATCAACCCCATGGCGGCCTTCTTCGGCCTGGTCGCCCTCCTGTTCGCCGAGGACGCCCGCGACGGCCGGCGGCCACGGCGCGGCGCGGGTCTGGCCGGGGTGATGGCCGGGGTAATGGCCGGGGTGATGGCCGGCCTGGCGGGAGCCATGAAATATCCCGCGGCCCTCGTCTGCCTGCCGGTCGCTCTGGCCATCCTCCTCTCAGGCGCCGCCTGGCGGGAACGGCTGGCCCGGCTCGCGCTCGCCGGCGGCAGCGCCGTCGCGGCCCTCCTCCTCGCCATGCCGGCGCTCGTGCTCCGTACGGATCAGGTCTTCGCAGGCATGCGCAGGATGTCCGCCGTCTATCAGGCTCAGGAGGTCGGCTCCTACTGGGACCAGGCCGTCCGCCGGGCCGAGTGGGACCTGCCCCTGACCCACCCCGAGGTCGGGATCGTCTTCGTGATCCTGGCCGCCGGCGGCCTCCTCGCCGGCCTCGGCAACCGCCGCTGGTCGAAGAGCGTCTGGGGATGGCTGCTCTTCGGCGTGGCCACGGGCCTGCTCGTGGCGCCCTACAAATTCCGGGCTTTCCGCAACCTCCTCGGGCTCGTCCCCCTGGCCTGCGTGCTGGTGGCCCTGCTCTACGCCGAGATCCGCCAGAGGGTCCCCCGGCCCCTCTGGGTGGACCTCGCCGCCGCCGTGCTGCCGGTCGTGCTCTTCACCCCCGCCCTGAGCCAGTACATCGGCCACCACGCCACCCTCGTGGACTCCCGCGAGCGGGCGATCCGCTGGCTCGACGCGAACACCGGCGCGCGCGACGGCGTGCTCTTCGCGGAAGAGCTGACCATCCTGCCCACCCGGATCGCGTCTCTCGAGCGCGTGACCGACGTCAAGGTCTGGGCCAGGGCGCGGCAAAGGATCCTCACCCGGCGCTACCGCTACGTCGTCCTGGGAGACCTGAGATGGCGTGACGGCAGCGCGAGGATCCCGCCCGACATGCGCGCCTGGATCGGGCGGAACTACACGATGGCCGCGAGGTTCGGAACGACGCCCACCCATCCCTACAGCGCGGTGATCCGGGGCAACGACCAGGCGATCTACATTTTGAAAAGGGTGCCCAAAAAGAAGAAGGCCGAGGGATGAGACGCTTCAAGGCCCTCCTGACAGGATTCGCGATCCTGATCGCCGCCGCCGCGGTGCGCCTGCCGACGCTCACCGCCGGGCTGCCGTACATGACCTACGTCGACGAGGGGCACGTCCTCCATCACGTCGTCCACCTCCTGGCCGCGGGCACCTGGGAGCCGGACACCTACAGCTATCCCTCGCTGCCCTTCTACCTGGTCGCCGGCGCCGCCCTGGCCTACTCTCCCCTCTACGCCGCCCGCCATGGCCAGCCGCTCCGGGCAGACCTGTCGCCGGACCCGATGCGGTACTACGAGATCCTGGAGCCCACGGATCTGCTCGTCCTCGGCCGGCTGGTGACGCTGGCGTTCTCCCTCGGCATCGTGCTCCTCGCCGGCCTCCTGGCGCGGCGGCTCGCCGGCCCCGCCGCCGGCCTCTTCGCCGCCTGGCTCGCCGCGCTCGTTCCCGCCCTGGTGGCGCGCAGCTCGATTGCCAACATCAACCCCATGGTGGCGTTCTTCGGACTGGCCGCCCTCTTCTTCGCCGAGCGCGCCCGCGACGGCGGACGGCCGCGGCGCGATGCGATTCTGGCGGGAGTGATGGTCGGGCTCACGGGCGCCACGAAATATCCCGCGGCCCTGATCTGTCTGCCGGTCGCCGTGGCCATCCTCCTCGCCGACGCCGCCTGGCGGGAGCGGCTGACCCGGCTCGTGCTCGCCGGCGGGAGCGCCGTCGCGGCCCTCCTCCTCGCCATGCCGGCGCTGGTGCTGCGGACGGGCCGGGTCCTCGCGGGCCTGCGCGAGATGTCCGCCGTCTACGGCATGCAGGAGGCCGGCTCCTACTGGGACCAGGCCGTGCGCCGGGGCGAGTGGGATCTGCCCCTGGATCATCCCGAGGTCGGGATCGTCTTCCTGGTCCTCGCCGCCGCCGGCCTCCTCGCCGGCCTGTCGGACCGCCGCTGGTCGAAAAGCGTCTGGGGATGGCTCCTCTTCGGCGCTGCCACGGCCCTGCTCGTGGCGCCCTACAAGTTCCGGGCTTTCCGGAACCTCCTGACGCTCGTGCCCCTGGCCTGCGTGCTGGTGGCCCTGCTCTACGCCAAGATCCGCCAGCGGGCCCCCCGCCGCCTCTGGGTGGACCTCGCCGCCGCCGTTCTGCCCATCGTCCTCTTCGCCCCGGCGCTCAACGGGTACATCCGCCATCAGCTCGGGGTCGAAGACTCCCGCGAGCAGGCGATCCGCTGGCTCGCCGAGCACACCGGCCCGCGGGACAAGATTCTCTTTTCCGAAGAGATCGCCATCCTGCCCTCCCGGATCGCCACCCTGAAGACCCCCGAGACGGACGTCAAGCCCTGGGGCCGGGCGCGGGATCGCGTCATCAGCAGGCGCTACCACTATCTGGTGCTGGGACAACTGGTGAAACGTACCGGCCAGTCGAAGATCCCCCCTGAGATCACCGCTTGGATCCTGCTGAACTATGAGGTCCAAGCGACCTTCGGGTCCTACCCGACCCACTACTACTGGAAGGAGTACAAGGGCAACGGGCAGGCGATCTACATCCTCAAGCGGGTGCCCAGGAAAGATGACCGAGGACGCCCGAAGCAGGCTACTCGGACTCGAAGAGAAACCGATCCTCGACCTCTGACGGAGCGGCACACTCCAAGAAAAGCTCAAGCGCCTCAACAAGATTGAGACGCGCCTCCTCAACCGTCGATCCCTGACTGGCGATGTCCAACTCAGGACAGAGCGCTACATAGCCATCTCCCTCGCGGTTGACAATACAGGTGAAGCGATTCACCGCGTCCACTACTGCAATCCCCCCGGCTCGGCCGTCTCCGCCCTGTGGAGCTGCTCGAAAATCCGCCGCCCCATAGACGGGCCGAGGGCCTTCTGGAGATCGTCGACGCTCGCGTCGCGGACCCCCTGGACGCTGCCGAAGGTCTGGATCAGGAGCTTGCGGCGGCGGGGGCCGACGCCGGCCAGCTCGTCCAGCTTGCTGTGCAGCGTGCGGGCGGAGCGGCGCGCCCGGTGCCGGGCGACGGCGAAGCGGTGGGCCTCGTCGCGGATCTCCTGGAGCAGGCGCAGGCCGGCGTCGTCCCGGCCGAGGCGGAGCGGCACCGGCGCCTCGGGCATGTAGATCTCCTCTTCCCGCTTGGCCAGGGAGACCACCGACGTCTCCTCCACCCCCAGCTCGGTGAGCGCCGCGAGGGCGGCGTTCAGCTGTCCCCGGCCGCCGTCGATCAGGATCAGGTCGGGCATCGAGCCGGTCTCCTCCAGCACTCGCCGGTAGCGGCGCTCGACGGCCTGGCGCATGGAGGCGAAGTCGTCCGGCTGACGGATGTCGCGGATGTTGAAGCTCCGGTAGTCGCTCTTGCGCATCCGCCCCTCCTCCCAGACCACCATCGAGGCCACCGTCTCGCCGCCCTGGAAGTGGGAGATGTCGAAGCCCTCGATGCGCGCCGGCGGCTCCTCGAGCCCCAAATGCCGCTCCAGGGCCGAGGCGCCGGGCGAGATCTTGGCGCCCCGGAACCGGCGCTTGTGGGCCAGCTCGGCGTTGTGCATGGCGAGGGCGACCCGCTCGGCCTTGGGACCCCGCGAGGGCATGCGCAGATAGACCCTCTCCCCCTTCTTCTCCGACAGCCACTCGACCAAGGCCTCCTCGCCGTCGATCGCCACCGGCAGGTGGACCTCCTTGGGGATGAAGGTCGTGCGGTCGTAGATCTGGGGCAGGACCTCGGAGAGCAGCAGCTCCGGCGTGATCTGCCCCACCGCCTCCCAGAACAGCTCGCGCCGGTCGAGCACCTGGCCGCCCCGCATCACCAGGGCCGCCACGGCGGCGTTGCCGCCCGAGATGTGGAAACCGTAGACGTCCAGATCCTCGTCCTCGACGGACGAGAGCTTGCGCCGCTGGCTGATCGCCTCGACCTCGGCCAGCGTGTCGCGCACCTTGGCGGCGCGCTCGTAGTCCATGGCCTCGGCCGCCTCCCACATGTCCCGCTTGAGCTGCTTGGAGAGCTGCTCGTTCCTCCCCGTGAGGAAGAGCCGGGCCTGCCGCACGGCCTCGTCGTACGCAATCTTCGTCGTCAGGCCGGCGGAGCAAGGCCCGAGGCAGCGGTGCATGTCGTAGTAGAGGCACGGCCGCGGCAGGGAGCCATCGATCTCGATCCGGCAGACGCGAATCTGGAAGAGCTTCTGCACGAGCTTGATGGCCTTCCTGGCCAATCCCCCGGGCAGGAACGGCCCGAAGTACTCGCCGCCGTCGTCGCGGATGCGGCGGGTGAAGGCGATGCGCGGGAACTCGTCCTGAAGAGTCAGCTTGAGGTAGGGATAGGTCTTGTCGTCCCGCAGCAGGATGTTGTACCGGGGGCGCTTCCGCTTGATCCAGTTGTTCTCGATCAGCAGCGCTTCGGTCTCGGAGTCCGTCACCACGAACTCCAGATCCGCCGCCTCGGCCACCATGGCCGCCAAGCGAGGCTCGTGGTCCTTCGTCAGGTAGGAGGAGGCCCGCTTGCGCAGGGACTTCGCCTTGCCGACGTACAGGACCTTCCCCCCGGCATCCTTGAAGATATAGATGCCGGGACTGTCCGGAAGCTCTCGGATGCGCTGGGCGAGGTGATCGTGCTGGTCAGACATGGCCGTTCCCGAAGGGAGAACAGGATAGCCCGAGCGGGAATGCCCGGGCTACGGCTAGAATCGGCGCGGACAACTTCATAGGAGACCGAACATGTGGGCACTCCTCCTCTCCACCGCTCTTCTGATGACGCCGCAGCAGACGTCCCCACAGCAGCCAACGGCTCCCCAAGAGTTCCAGAAGGCGCCTGAAACTCCCACGGTGGCCGCGCCGAAGCTGGCGCCCGCCCCGATGGCCCGCGACGAGAACCTGCCGCCCGGAGAGGAGCAGGCCAAGGCTGCTCTGGAGAAGTCCCCTCGCCATGGCGAGTGGGTGGACATCAAGCTCCCCTCGGGTGGCACGCCGGTCCGCGCCTGGGTCGTCTACCCCGAGCGCAAGGACAAGGCCGGCGTCGTCATCATCATCCACGAGATCTTCGGCCTCTCCGACTGGATCCGCGGCGTCGCCGACCAGCTCGCCAAGGAAGGATTCATCGCCGTCGCCCCCGACCTGATCTCCGGCCTCGGCCCCAACGGCGGCGGCACCGACTCCGTGCCCAGCCGCGACGACGTGACCAAGCTCGTGCGCGCCATCACCCCCGAGGACGCGACGGCCCGCCTGAACGCCGTCCGCGACTACGCCGTCAAGCTCCCTGCCGCCAACGGCAAGAGCGCCACGATCGGCTTCTGCTGGGGCGGCGGCCGCAGCTTCGCCTACGCGGCCGCGCAGCCGGCCCTGAACGCCGCCGTCGTCTACTACGGCACCTCGCCCGAAGCCGCCGACCTCGCCAAGATCAAGGCCCCCGTCCTGGGCAACTACGGCGGCGACGACGCCCGCGTCAACGCCACCGTCGGCCCCGCCGAGGCCGAGATGAAGAAGCTGGGCAAGACCTACGAGCCCCATACCTACGAGGGTGCCGGCCACGGGTTCCTGCGGCAGCAGGACGGGCGGGAGGGGGCGAATCTCAAGGCTACTCAGCAGGCCTGGGCGAGGACGGTGGCGTTCTTACGAGAACATCTGAAGTAAGATGCCCCTGGTGACTCGGACTTCTGGTAGAATTGTTTCGTGATGGCACGACAAGCTCACGCCCTGAATGACGGAGATCCCCTGCTGACGGAGATCGCGGAAATCGTCCGCTATCCCGACGCGTGGCTCGATACCCCAAACGACCGTCTTGGCGGGCAACCCCCCCGAGTTCTCTTGAGCTCGGACGGGGGGCGAGAGATCCTCCACAGTCTGGTCCAGTCCGTTAAGCACGGCATGATGACGTGAGGGCGCCCTTCTCCCCTTTGGCCAATGGCGTTGCCATGGGCCCGGAGAGTGGGATTTGGTATAGGGCCCTCCAAACGCACTTTCTTCCCACTGCTCTGTCGACCCGGCACACGACAATCATCCCCAGCCGCTTCAGCGGCGGGAGCCCGAGCTCTCCGGGATACGAGATCCTGTATCTGGCGGAGAATCATCTCGTCGCCTTGCTCGAGGTCCAAGCTCTCCTGGGATCTCCAACGACTCCGGGAGGCGTGGTCCCACACCCCCGCAACACCTGGACCAACCTCAACGTCACGGTTTCGCTCCAGCACGTTGCCGATCTGACCGACTATGCCTCCCAGGGTCTTTTGGCGACTACAGCCCAGGAGTTGACCGGCGATTGGCTGGGCTACCGTTTGCGCGGTCCAGGTACCACTATCAAGGTCCCTACGGGACTGGCTCCTACCCAGGACTTGGGAGCGGCGCTCTATGCGGCACCAAGGCTAGAAGGGTTCAAATCACTGTCGGCCAAGGCGCCCTACCATCAGATCCTGGCGATCTTCCCCCAGAAGCTGCTCCCCAAGAGTCGGGTCTCCTGGGTCAATCCATTGACCGGAAGAATAGAATCGCTCCCGGCGGTGCAGTAGAGGCAGTAGCAGCGCCATGCCCGAGCTCGGGATTCGGCCTGAGCTTTCAGGCCTTCGAATCGTCTCCAAAGTGGGTCCACCGACAGCTCACGTCCGAAGCCTGAGCGGAACGAGCCTCTCGCCGGCCGGAACGAGTCGCCTGCCGGGTGGAAAGGAGAGCGCTCACCCGGCGTAGATCTGCAGCTCCCGCAACTCCCGGATCTGGTCCCGCATCGCCGCCGCCTCCTCGAACTCCAGGCGCTTGGCGGCGGCTTTCATGTCCTTCTCCAGGCGGGAGATGCGCTCGGCGAGCGGCATGTCCATGTCGCCCGACACCTCGGAGAGGCGGGCGGGGCCCGCGGAGTAGAGGTCGAGGTTCATCATCTGGACCAGCGGATTGTGGATGTCCTTCAGGATGGTCGCCGGCTCGATGCCGTGCTCCTCGTTGTAGGCCCGCTGCTTGATCCGCCGGCGCCCGGTCTCGTCGAGGGCCCTCTTCATCGAGTCGGTGACGTGGTCGGCGTAGAAGATGACCCGGCCGTCGACGTTGCGGGCGGCGCGGCCGGAGGTCTGGATCAGCGAGGTCTCGCTGCGCAGGAAGCCTTCCTTGTCCGCGTCCAGGATGGCGACCAGGGAGACCTCCGGCAGGTCGAGCCCCTCGCGCAGGAGGTTGATGCCGACCAGGATGTCGAACTCGCCGCGGCGCAGGGAGGTGATGATCTCCACCCGCTCCAAGGTCTCGATGTCGCTGTGCATGTAGCGCACCCGCATGCCGAGCTCGTTCAGGTACTGGGTCAGCTCCTCGGCCATCCGCTTGGTCAGGGTGGTCACCAGCACCCGCTCCTTGCGGGCCACGATCTTGCGGATCTCCCCCACCAGGTCGTCCACCTGGCCCTGGGCCGGGCGGACCTCGATGGGGGGATCGAGCAGGCCCGTGGGGCGGATGAGCTGCTCGACGATGACGCCCCCCGTGCGCGCCAGCTCCCAGGGCGCCGGGGTGGCGGAGACGTAGATCCGCTGCCCCATGCGGGCGTCGAACTCCTCGAAGTTGAGCGGCCGGTTGTCCAGCGCCGAGGGCAGGCGGAAGCCGAAGTCGACCAGCGTCTGCTTGCGCGAGCGGTCGCCGTGATACATGCCCCGCACCTGGGGGATGGTCTGGTGGCTCTCGTCCATCACCAGCAGGAAGTCGTCCGGGAAGTAGTCGAAGAGAGTCGGCGGCGGCTCGCCCGGGGCGCGGCCGGAGAGGTGGCGCGAGTAGTTCTCGATGCCGTGGCAGTAGCCGATCTCCTTCAGCATCTCGAGGTCGAAACGGGTCCGCTGCTCCAGGCGCTGCCGCTCCAGGAGCTTGCCCTGCGCCTCGAGCTCGTCGAGACGCGGGCCCAGCTCCTCGCGGATGGTCTCGATGGCGCGCTCCAGGCGCGGCTTCGGGGTCACGTAATGGGTCTTGGGATAGACCGCGATGCGGTCGATCTCCTGGACGGTCTCGCCGCGCAGCACGTCGAAGCGGGAGAGCCGCTCGATCTCGTCGCCGAAGTACTCGACGCGGATGCCCAGCTCCTCATAGGCGGGCAGGATCTCCAGCACGTCCCCGCGCACCCGGAAGCTGCCGTGGAAGAGGTCGAGCTGGGTGCGCTGGTACTGCATGTCCACCAGCCGCTTGAGCACCGGGTCGAGCCCTTCCGTGTCGCCGCGGCTGAAGAACTGGAGCATGCCGAAGAACGCCTCGGGCGAGCCGAGGCCGTAGATGCAGGAGACCGAGGCCACGATGATCACATCCCGCCGCTCGAAGAGGGACTTGGTGGCCCTCAGGCGAAGGCGGTCGATCTCCTCGTTGATGCTGGTCTCCTTCTCGATGTACGTGTCGGTCGCCGGCACGTACGCCTCCGGCTGGTAGTAGTCGTAGTAGGAGACGAAGTACTCGACGGCGTTGTGGGGGAAGAAGCTGCGGAACTCCTGGAAGAGCTGGGCGGCCAGCGTCTTGTTGTGGGAGAGCACCAGGGTGGGCCGGTTCACGGCCTCGATCATCTTGGCGATCGAGAACGTCTTGCCGGAGCCGGTGACGCCGAGCAGCACCTGCTCCTTGTCACCCCGCTCGATCCCTTCGATGAGCTGGCGGATGGCCTCGGGTTGATCCCCCTGAGGCGTGAAGCGCGAGACGAGCTGAAAACCTGCCATGGCTGGATTGTAAACGCGGTTCGGGGGAGAGTTGTTCCTGGGGCCGGTTCGGGGTGCGGCGCCGCCCGGGCATTGATGCCCGGGCGGGGCCGTGGCGTGGAAACCCTCAGGGAGGCGGCGCCGTCCCGCTCCCGGCCGGCCCCTGCCTCTTGCCCGCGACCTCTTCCAAGGCCGCGGTGAGCTCGACGACGTCCTGCCTCGTCACGTTGCTCCCCTTGCGGGCGATCTCCATGACCTTGAACTGCACGGGCTGGAACTGCTCCGGTGTGATCCGGCCAGCCTTGAGCCCCGCGGTGACGTCCGCGAAGGCCTGGCGGAGCCGGTCCTTCTCCTCGGGCGTCACGTCCTTGGGGAGCTGCGCCATCACCCCGTTCTCCATCTGGGTGAGCGACCACTGGAGGACGCGGGAGGCGTTCTTCGCCATGTAGAAGAAGCCGCCGAGGAGGGCCAGGCCGCCGATGAGCAGGATGGCAAGGCAGCCGATGATCAGCGGCTTCGGGCAGCCGCTCGTCTTGGGCCGGGGCGCCGGATCGAAGGGGGACGCTGGGGGGGGTGGAGGGGGCTGCGGGGGTTCCATTCAGGCCTCCGAGTGCCGTTGAGCTCCAGACTGGCAAGGCCTTTTTATCACCGGCCAGGAGCGGCGGCAAGCTGCCCGCCATCGCCCGCGCCGTCCGCCCGCTATAATGCCGTCCATGGAGTACGAGCCCTTGCCCGCGAACCGCTCCCGTGCCGTCCCCACCGCTCCGCCTCCCCGCCGGTCCCGGCGCCTGCTGCGCTGGACCTGGCCGGTGCTCGCCGCCCTGCTGATCGGCGCCATCACCGGCGTCGCCGTGGCCGCGGCCATCCATGTGCCGAAGGTCGACACCCTCGCCGACTACACTCCGAGCCTGGTCACCCAGCTCTTCGACAAGAACGGGGCCGTCTTCACCACCTTCGCCCGCGAGCGCCGCGTGATGCTGAAGGAAAACGAGATGCCCAGGATCCTCCAGCAGGCGGTGCTCGCCTCCGAGGACGCCAACTTCTTCCGCCACGGCGGCATCGACGCCATGGGCATCGCCCGCGCCGCGGTCACCGACATCCGCGCCGGCAAGGTCGTGGAGGGGGCGTCGACCATCAGCATGCAGCTCGCCCGCATCCTCTTCCTCTCCCGCGAGCGCACCTGGCGCCGCAAGATCGAAGAGGCCTTCGTGGCCGTGGAGCTGGAGAAGAACTACAGCAAGTCGCAGATCCTCACCCTGTACCTCGATCTGGTGAACCTGGGGCACGGCAACTACGGCGTCGAGGCCGCCTCGCGCTACTACTTCGACAAGCCGGCCGCGAAGCTGACGCTCCCCGAGGCCGCCATGCTCGCCGGCATCCTCCCCGCCCCGAGCCGCTACAGCCCCTACCGGACGCCGGTGACGGTGAAGAAGCAGCGCGACCGCGTGCTGCGCCGCATGCTGGAAGAGAAGTTCATCACCCCCGCGCAGTGCCAGCAGGCAATCGAGTCGCCCATCCTGGTCGCCTCGCAGCAGCAGCAGGAGGTGTTCGCCCCCTACTTCGCCGAGGACGTGCGGAAGTCTCTGGAGACCAAGTACGGCGCCACCAGCCTCTACGAGGGCGGGCTACAGGTGCAGACCACGCTCGATCCGCAGATCCAGCGCTCGGCCGAGAAGGCCATCCGTTCCGGCCTGATCAAGCTGGATCACCGGCGCGGCTGGCGCGGCCCGATCGCCACCCTGAAGGCGGCCGACCTCGACACCCAGCAGCTCCCCACCTGGGGACAGAACAAGCCCCGGCCCGGCCGCTGGTACCAGGGGCTCGTGCTGGAGTCGGGACCGAAGAGCGCCAGCGTCAGGATCGGCAAGGAGGTCTACACCCTGGGACCGGAGGGGATCTCCTGGACCAACCGCCGCGAGCCGGGAAGCCTGCTGAAGCGCGGCGACGTCGCCTGGTTCCGCTTCGAGGTGCCGGCGGCGAAGGAGGCGAAGCCGGCCAAGCCCGGCGACCCGCCGGCGGCAGCCGCCGTGCAGGCCGAACCGCGGCTGATGCTGGAGCAGCAGCCCAAGATGGAAGCCGCCGCCGTGGTCATCGAGAACCGGACGGGCGCCGTGCGCGCCATGGTGGGCGGCTGGGACTTCGAGCGCAACAAGTTCAACCGCATCACCCAGGCCAAGCGGCAGGTCGGCTCGTCCTTCAAGCCCTTCGTCTACGGCGCCGCCATCGAGGCGGGCTGGACCCCGTCGGACACGCTGCTCGACGCGCCCACCTCGTTCACAGGCGCCGACGGCAGACTGAGCTACCGGCCCGAGAACTACTACCACAAGCACTACGGCATCGTGACCCTGCGCCGGGCCCTGGAGCAGTCGATCAACGTGCCGGCCGTCAAGCTGCACACCCTGGTCGGCGGCAAGCGGGTGGTGGACTTCGCCCACCGCCTGGGCATCCAGTCGCCGCTGCCCACCTGGCCCAGCATCGCCCTCGGCTCGGCCGACCTGACCCCGCTCGAGGTGGCTTCCGCCTACGCCACGGTCGCCAACCAGGGGACGCACATCGCTCCCTACTTCCTCGAGAGGGTGACGACGCCCGACGGCCAGGTGCTGGACCAGCACTTCCCCGCCACCTACAGCGCCACCACCCCCGCCGTCGCCTACGTGCTCACCCACATGATGGAGGGGGTCATCGACCACGGCACGGCCTACGACATCCACGACCTGCCGATCGACATCGCGGGCAAGACCGGCACCACGGACGACTTTTCCGATGCCTGGTTCGTGGGCTACACCCCGCGCTACACGATCCTCACCTGGGTGGGCTACGACCTCAAGAAGTCGCTGGGCTACAACATGAGCGGCGCCATCGCCGCCCTGCCGATGTGGCGCACCATCGCCGAGGACGGCCTCGAGAAGGGCTGGCTGCAGAAGGGGGAGATCTTCGAGGTGCCGCAGGGGGTGATCCAGCGCGACGTCGAGTACTACTCCGGCCTCCTCTCCGGCCAGGGCGGCCGGGCCGTCAAGGAAGCCTTCGTCAACGGCACGGAGCCGAACCGGCAGGTCAGCCCCCAGTGGTCCACGATCAACAGCCTGCCGTGGTACCAGCAGAAGGCCT
>DATFNZ010000156.1:0-8726 GCA_035266085.1 Thermoanaerobaculia bacterium | reverse complement strand
GGAGCTCGCCTCCCGCCTGGTCGACTCGGAGCACCAGGGCGGGCGGCTGATGAACCTCTACGTCGCCACCTACCAGCTCCACGCCACCCTCGATCCGCCCGAGGTGCAGGCGACCATCGCCGAGATCGCCATCAACCTGCTCGGCGCCGAGCAGTTCGTACTGCTGCTGCGCCGCGACGAGGGGGAGGGCTGCGAGATCGCCCTGTTCGAGGGCATGTACGACGGCGTCGTGCCGCCCTATGACGGCGAGACCTACTTCGGCGGCGACCCCATGGTGGACGTCACCCTCCGGGACGGCGTGCTGCGCCTGGGCCCGACGGCGGAGTCGCAGGCGCTCGCGGCGGTGCCGCTGCGGGTGCAGAACGAGATCGTGGGCGCTCTGGTGCTCTTGAAGCTGCTGGATCACAAGCCGATCCTGCGGGCCGAGGACCGCGACCTGCTCGACCTGCTGTCCGCTCACGCCGCCTCCGCCCTGTTCGCGGCACGGCTGTTCGCCACCAAGGACCGCAAGCTGCG
Source organism: Thermoanaerobaculia bacterium (assembly GCA_035266085.1). Classification (GTDB taxonomy): domain Bacteria; phylum Acidobacteriota; class Thermoanaerobaculia; order Multivoradales; family UBA5704; genus DATARR01. The sequence continues at coordinate 8,210 of DATFNZ010000156.1, read as the reverse complement.
CACGCTCGAAAGCCTGGTCAAGCTGGCGCGCGGCGAGTAGCGGCGAAGCGACCCCCATGGGCATATCCGGCAGCCTCAAGGACGTCTCCGTCGCCGATGTGATGCAGTTCATCCATCTCGGCCGCCGGACGGGCACGCTGCTGCTCAACCGGGCGAACGAGAAGGCGATGATCGGCTTCCACGGCGGCCGGCTGGTCTCCGCCCAGGCGCCGCGCACGCCCAAGCTGGGCGACCTGCTGATCTCCTCCGGGATGATCGACCGCGGCATCCTCCAGGGCGCCATCCGCGCCCAGACCGAGGAGCTCGAGCGCCGGTCCCTGGGGCAGATCCTGATCTCCTCGGGCTCCATCGACGCCGAGGGCCTGCGCCAGGTCATCGCCCAGCAGATCGAGCAGGCGGTCTCCGAGGTGATGGTCTGGGAGACCGGCACCTTCGAGTTCGCCATCGACGACCTGCGGCCGATCGACGACATCGCCCTCTACCCGAGCGACGTGCTGCCGGACGCGGACATCAACACCCAGATGGTGCTGCTCGAGGCCGCGCGGATCTTCGACGAGCGCAACCGCGACAACGCCCTGCTCGCCGAGCCGCGGCACGCGCCCGCTTCCGGCGGCAGCTACGCGGCGGGGGACTCGACTAACCCGGCGCTGCTCGATACGGCCGCGACGGCCAGCGCCGCCCTGGCCGCGCCCGCGGCGTTCGAGCCGGACGAGATCGAGCTGATCGAGGGCCCCAAGCACGCGGCCGAGCTGCTGCGCCTGCATGTGGTCTCGGAGGACGTGGCGTTCGGCAAGAGCCTGGCCGAAGCCCTGATGCACGAGGTGGCGGGGGTCGAGATGGCCTCCCTGCAGCAGGCCGGCGTGGTGGAGGCCGGCGAGCCGCAGGCGATCGTCCTGGTGGACCTGCGGCGCGGCGGCGTCACCCTGGAGGAAGCGGCCGCCCTGCGGCGCTCCCGTCCGCGAGCGTCCTTCGTCGCCCTGGTCGAGCCGGGCACCTCCTTCGCCCGGGTCTACGAGTCGGGGATGCTGGCCGCCCTGCCGGCCGACGTCGAGGCCGTGGTGGCCTGCGTCGAGAACGTCATCGAGAGCCGTCGCGATCTGGTGCGCGGCACGCCGCGGCCGGACACCCGCTCCGGCGTCGCGCGGCTGCGGCGGGTCTTCGGCGACCTGCGCTCGGGCCTGATCTCGGCCACGGTCGCCCTGAACCTCATGCACATCATCTCGGAGTCGGTGGAGCGTGCGGTGCTCTTTCTGGTCAAGCGCGACCACCTGGTCGCCCTCGGCGCGTTCGGCAGCGATTCCTCCGGCCGGCCGCTCGCCGAGGTGACCCGCGGCCTCAAGGTCGCCCTCGACCTCGAGAGCGGCCTCGCCCGCAGCCTCGATACCGGCGAGGTGCAGAACATCACCTTCGACGAGGCCGAGCTGCCCGAGCCCTTCCGCTCCATGGTCGGTCCGCCCCGCAACGGCCACGTGGTGATCTTCCCCGTCCTGGGAGCCCAGCGGGTGATCTCCGTCATCTACACGGACAACGGCGAGAGCGAGAATCCGATCGAGGACATCGACATCCTGGAGCTGGCGACCGCCCAGGTGGGGATGGCGTTCGAGAACGAGCTGCTGCGGCGGCAGATCTCGCAGGGGAAGTAGAGCCCCTTCCTGCTACCCGTCCCCGAACGGCTGCGCCGTGTAGCCCGCGGGGATCTCGTAGGCGCCGGCCGGCGCCTCCTGCGTCTCGACCGAGACGAGCTCCTCCCGGGTCTTGAAGCGGCTCCCTCCCATCGTGACGTCCGCCTCCTGGACGACGGGGAAGCCCTCGATCGTCTCCAACTGGCGGGACCAGTCCGAAGCGCCCGGCTGCAGGGCCGCCAGGCTCGCGGCCAGACGGTTGTAGGCCTGGTACGAGGCGACGTCCTTGCTCGCCCAGATCGTGGTGTCGAGGTGCAGGCCCGCCGGGTTGGAGATGTCCACCTTGTACTTGCGGGCGTCCCAGCTCCCCACCTTCCGGGTCTCTTTCGTGGCGGTCACCCGGACCTTGAGCTGCATGGCCGCCGGGGAGACGATTTTCTGCAGATCGCCCGGCACGGCGAGCTCGCTGTAAGTCTTGTCGGGATGGCTGATGATGTAGAGCTTGCCGCGGTCGAGGCGGAGGACGTAGGAGGACTCCCCCTCGTCGCGCCGCAGCTTGTCGCCGGCGATCCAGATCTTGACGGCGCCGGGCTGGGGCGAATCCTTGAGCCCCTCGATGCTGCTGCGGATGGTCAGCAGGGTGTCGGCGGCGGCCGGGACGGCGAGCAGAAGGAGGAGGAGCGGGAGCAAGAGGCGTCTCGGCATGCGGCGTTCCTTTTGGCTGTGGACCCTTGGGGGTGGCGGTAGCTTAGCGGTCCTTGCGCCGCACGTACAGCACCTTCTCGACCTCCGCCACGACCTGCCCCCGCTCGTCCACCACGTCCACTGCGAAGACCGGCTCAACCTTGTCCGCGGCGTCCGCGGCGGCGCGGATGCCGTCGATCTTCTCCTGGGGGATGTGGAAGGTGGCCTTCACGAGCCCCCGGCCGGGGCGGCGGAAACGGATGGCGGCCGACTTGTCCCAGACGACGTAGCCGCTCCCCAGGGCATCGAGCAGGATCAGCATGAAGAAGGGGTCGCACATCGTGTAGAGCGAGCCCCCGAAGTGGGTGCCCACGTAGTTGCGGTTCCACCAGCGCAGGCGCATCCGCACCTCGAACGTGCGCAGATCGGCCGAGGCCTTCACGTGGACCCCCGCGCCGAGGTAGGGCGGGTACAGGTTGAGCATCCGGATGAGCCAGCGCCGCGAGGCCATGACGGGGAGATTATGTCGCGAGGTCGGCGCGGTCCACCTCGGCGAGATAGGCCTCCTCGAGATTGGGCTCGACGAGCTCGCCCGCCGGGTCCTCGCCGGGCCGGGCGATCGCCCGCACCTGGATGCCTTCGAGGACCCGTACCCGCGAGGTGACCCGGAACCGGTGGCCGAAGGCGGGGAGCCCGGCGTCGTCGACGAGGGCGCGGAAGACCCTCCCGCGGGCGTGCCGGGTCAGCTCCTCCGGCGTGCCGTCGAAGCGCAGCCGTCCGCGGTGGAGGAGGAGGAGGCGCCGGGCGGCGGCCTCGACGTCGCTCGCGATGTGGGTGGAGAAGACGACGATCCGCTCGCCGGCCTGCTCGAGGAGGATCTGGCGGAAGCGGCTCCGCGACTCGACGTCGAGGCCGGTGGTCGGCTCGTCGACGATCAGGATGGGCGGCGCCGCCAGCAGGGCGCGGGCGATGCCCACCCTCTGGCGCATGCCGCCGGAGAAGTCGCGCACCTTGCGCCGGGCGTGCTCGGCGAGGCCGACGGCGGCGAGCAGGCTCTCGACCTCGGCGCGCCGCCGCCGGGGATCGGAGAGGCCGCGCTCCAGGGCCCAGTGGTCGAGGAACTGCTCGGCGGTGAAGCCGGGATAGGCGTTGAACTCCTGGGGCAGGAAGCCGATCCGCCGCCGGTAGTGGGCCAGGCTCTCGGGAGTCACGGCGACGCCGCGGTAGCGGACCGAGCCGCGGGTGGGCTCGATCAGGCCGGTGAGGATGCGCAGGAGCGTCGTCTTGCCCGCGCCGTTCGGCCCCAGCAGTCCGACGATGCCGGGCGTCAGGGTGAAGCTGACGCCGGAGAGGGCCGCCGTCTTTCCGCCACCCCCGCCATAGACCTTGGTGAGGCTCCGCACCTCCAGCGTCGGCTCTCCGGGCTCGTTCCAGACGGGGGGGCGGCGCCGGCGCCGCGCCTCCTCCGGATCGCGCTCGCGCCAGCGGGTCCCCGCCAGCAGGAGGGGCGGCACGAGCAGCGCCGAGGCGGCGAGAGCGGCGCCGCCCGCCAGAGCCGCTACCCGCAGAGGCACGGCCCAGGGAGCGGCGCTGGGGCCGATCCCGATCGTGCCGGCCGCCAGGGCGAGGGTGAGCGCCGGCGCCGCCGCGAAGAGCCAGGGGGCCTGCCGGCGGACGGCGTGGTAGAGGGCGCCGCCGCTCGCCGCGTCCGCACCGGCCATCTCGGCGGCGGAGGGGAGGGCGAGGGCCAGGCCCGCCGCCAAGGCGAAGACGGTCAGCTCGTCGAGCTGGCCGAGGCTGACCGCCACCAGCGGCAGGGCCGCCAGCAGACCCACGGCGAGCGGCGCCAGGGCGGCCAATCCCCGGGCGAGCGAGCCCAGCCGGCAGGCGCCCACCACGAAGAGGAGCAGGGGCACCGCGAGGGCGAGCCCGAAAACCCGCAGTCGCTCCGGCGCCAGGATGGCGGGCCGGAGCGGCGGCCGTTCGAGGTCGCAGGCGGCGGGGAGCGGGAGCTGTCCGAGGCTGCGGTCGATGTCCAGGCGCCGCTTCTTGCGCGCATCCTCGCTGGACATGCGCAGGCGGATCTCGACCGGCACCACGAAGCGTCCGGACTGCCGGGCCACGCGGGGGAAGAGCACCTCGTCCGTGGGCACGAGCGCGGAGCCGGGGATCGTCACCCGGTCTGCGAGGCGGAGCGGCCGGCCCAGCAGCTCCGCGATCTGGGGGATGGCCCGGTCCGGGTCCTCCGGGGCTCCGGCGGGCACGGCGGTGAGGAACCGCTCCGCTTCTCCCGGCAGGCCGCCCGGCAAACGCAGCGACGGGGGCGGCGCGCTCTCCCGGCGCAGGCGGCCGGCGATCCGCGCCGCCTCGGCGGGGGACGTTCCCGGACGGGGCCGGAGCACGAGGTGGATGGTCGGGTCTCCCCAGCCGGTCACCGAGTACCGCCGCACCTTCAAGGTGTCCAGCCGCTGGAGCAGACGGTCGTAGCCGGCGCGCAGGGTGGTGAGATCGGCGCTGCGCAGCACGACGCGGTAGCGGCTGGCTTCCTCGTCCGTCTCGGCCCGGTCCTCGAGGTCTTCGAGGAAGCTGCCGCCGCGCCGGGAGGAATCGGTGGTCCGCGCCCCGGACGAGATCTCCACCGCTCCTGCTCCCACCGTCTCGTACTGCAGGCGGGTGGTGAGGAGCCGCCGCGCCTCCGGGCTGCTGGCTGCCGGCTTCAGCTCGGCCGCCAGCCGGCCCGAGCCGGGCGCCGAGACGCTCCAGAACCGCTCGATCTCCTCCGCCTTGGCCAGGGTCTCCTCGACCTTCCGGACCCGCAGGACCGTCTCCTCCAGCGTCGCGCCCTGCGGCAGGCGGAGCCGGAGGGTGAGGTTCCCCTGGTCCGGCGTCAGGCTGCCCGGACGGGGTGCGAGAGCACCGCCGAACAGGGCGAGGACGACGTAGCCGGCCGTCGCGGCGAGGAGGAGGGTGGTGCCGGGATCGCGGAGGGTGGCGCGAAGGCTGCCAAGGCCGTATCCCTCGGCTCTGCTCCGGGCAGGCGCTCCGGGCAGGATCGCCACGGCGCCCATTCCCGCCGCCACCGCCACCAGCAGCGCCAGAGCGGGCTCGGCGAGCAGGGGGCCCAACTCGGCGCCGGCGAGCGAGACGGCGACCGGCACGCAAGCGGCGGCGGCCATGGCGGTGAGGCCCCAGGCCCAGAAGCCCGTCCGGCGCGTCAGGCGCAGGGCGGCGAGGGGGAGGGCCGCGGCGGCGGCCACGGCGAGGGGGGTCAGGGTCGTGACGTTGAGGGGCAGGCCGGCCAGCAGGAAGCCGTTCGCGGCGGCCGCGACGGCGGCGGGAACGGCGAGGCCCAGCGCCAGGGCGCCCCGGCGGCCGGCCAGCCAGGCGCCCGCCGCCGCGCCGAGGGTCACGGCCAGCAGTCCCGCCAGGGCCAGACGGCGGACCAGCTCCCGCAGGGGATCGGCCTCGCTCCAGCCCACCGTGCCGCGCACGCCTGCCGGCAGCGCCGCCAGCCGCTCGCGCAGGGCGCGGTCCACGGCGAGGGGCGGCGCGTCGTTCGTCCGCCAGACGTAGAGGGCCAGGGCCGGCTTGCCCTGGAAGCGCACCGCCGCCTGCGCCGTCCGGCGCCGGGTCTGGAGGTTGGCGAGCGAGCCCAGCGGCACCGCTCCGCCACCGGTGGGGATCGGCAGGCTCGCCAGCTCCGACGGCGCCGTCACCACGGCCCGGCGCCGCTCGCCCTGGCGGCTCCAGCCGAGGACGGGCACCTGGAGCGACCGCCGGACCTCGGCGAGCACCGCCTCGGCCAGCCCCCATGGGTCGAGGGTGCCGCCGGCGAGCTCGGCGCGCACCTCCTCATCCTGAACGCCGAACGGCTCGACCGAGCGCACGCCGGGCACGGCGCGGATCGCCTCGGCCGCGGCGCGGGCGCCGGCGTGGTCCCGCGCGCCCGAGAGCCAGACGATCGCCAGCAGATCCCCCTCGCGCTCCGCGGCGGCCTCCACCCACAGGGACGCACCCTCCGGCAGCCGGGCCCGCCGCCGCGCCAGCTCGGAGTCGAGCCGGGCGGCCTTGCGCTCGGGATCGGTGCCGGGGGCGAACCGCACCGTCAGCTCGGCGCCGTCCGTCCGCACCTCGCCCGCCACCCCCCGCACCCGGCCCAGGGAGCGGACGGCGCTCTCGACGGGCTCCACCCATTCCCGGCTCACCTCGCCGGGATCGCGTTCCTCGCCGAGCGCCAGACCCACCGCCAGCTCCGGGAAGCTCCGCCGCGGCAGGTAGTCGAGAGGCAGCCGCGCCAGGGCGACGCCGCCCAGCACCAGTAGGCCGAGCGTCGAGATCAGACGGGCGATCGGGCGGGCTGTTGGGTGGGCTGTTGGGTGGTCAGCGCTCAAGCCGCCTCCGGGAAAACCTGTAGAGCACCGGCACCACCAGCAGCGACGCCAACGTCGACGTCGTCATGCCCCCGATCACCGCCAGGGCCAGCGCCCGCCGCAGCTCGACCCCCTCGCCGCCCAGGAGGGCCAGGGGGAGCATGCCCGCGAGCGTCGTCAGGGTGGTCATGAGGATCGGCCGGTAGCGCTCCTCGCCGGCCAGGCGGATGGCCGCGTCCATGGCCCGGCCCTCCCGAAGGTGGTCCTCGATCCGGTGGACCAGCACGATGGCGTTGTTCACCACGATGCCGGCGAGCAGGATCAAGCCCAGGAAGGACATGACGTTCAGCGTCTGGCCCGCGGCGGCCAGCAGGCCGAGGGCGCCGCCGAGGGCGACCGGCACGGTGCTCATCACCACCAGCGGCGTCGAGAGCGACTCGTAGAGGGCCGCCACGGCGAGGAACACGAGCACCAGGGAGAGGCTGAGCGCCAGCCCGAGCTGGCCGAAGGCGCGCCGCAGCTCCAGGGCCTGGCCGCCGGGCGCGACCTCCTCGTCCGCCGCCCGGGCGACGCCGCGCAGGGACTCGACGGGATCGAAGCGGGCCTGCCGCCGGCCCTCGTCGAAGACCAGCCGCACGGCGGGGAGGCCGTCCTCCCGCTCGAGGATGGGCGGGCGCGCTCCCGTGTCCAGGCGGGCCAGGGCCCTCAGGGGGACGCTGCCGCCGCCCGCCGTCACCGGAATCAGCGCCGGGTCCTCCGGCTGGGTGGCCCGCACCAGGATCTCGGGCTCGACTCCCTCGATGCGGGCACGGCCCGTCTCGTGGCCGCCCAACCCCTGGCGCACCTGCTCTTCCAGCCGGCCGCGGTCGCCGCCCATGGCGGCCAGGCGGGGCACGTCCCAGGAGAGGAGGACGGCCTGCCGGGCGCGGTCACGGGAGCCCGCGGCCCGGCGCAGCCCGGCGTCCTGGCGGAAGCGCTCCTCGACGCGCTGGGCCAGCCCGCGGGCGCGCTCCGGCGTCGCCGCGGAAGCCACCACCTCCAGGCGCCGGCCGGCGCGCTCGATCGACTCCGCGAAGGCGCTCGTCCGGGGCTCGATCCAGACCTCCACGTCCGGCAGGCGGGCGAGGGCCGGCTTGAGCTTGCCGATCGCCCGGGAAGCGCTCGCCGTGTCCGCGAAGCGCAGCTCCAGCCGGCCGCTCTCCTCGCGCCCGCCGCCCGCGATCCCTTCCGCCTCGGGGAGCTGGACGGCCAGCCGGGAGGCTGGCGAGCCGGCGAGGGCCGCCACCGTGCGCCGCTCGACGGCGGCGCCCTGGCGCCGCGCCGCCTCGGGCGTGAGGTCGGGGGCCAGCCGGTAGCGCACCACGACGTCCCGCGTTTCGCCATCCGGCACCAGCTCGCGCGGCAGGACGGCGAGGGCGATCAGCGCCAGCGCCGTGGCCGCGGCGCCGGCGAGCAGGGCGCCCGCCGGCCGGGCGAGGGTGCCGTCGAGCAGCCGCAGATAGGCTCCCCGGCCGGGGCTGCGGCCACGGCCCTG
>DATFNZ010000155.1:0-37686 GCA_035266085.1 Thermoanaerobaculia bacterium | reverse complement strand
CACTCGGGACTGGTCGCCGATCCACGCCGTCACCCTTAACCCAGAGCGCGACGCCGTGGTGGCCGAGTACCACCGGGGGGCTGAGCGCCAAACAAAAGCCGCATGAACGACGAGGCGACAACTACCTTGACACGCGCCGTCAAGCGCCGGGCTATTCAAATTGAGCCCCTCCGGGGCCGCTTGTGGGTAAGAGGTTGCCACTGAGAAAGGGGAGCGCCCGGCCGACCTCTTCGAGTTCTCCGCCTCTTAAGGGCTCGGAAGTGGCGTAACTCTCTGAGGGGCAACGATGTCACGGCGAGGCCTTTAAAACGTGCGGCGGGGTTTCTCTCACGGAACCTGTGAGCGTTCCGTCTTCCGTTTGCCTGCCGGCTCCGCCCTTACTTCTGCTCCGCCGGCACCACTCCCGGAATCACCACCGGCCGCTTGTCCTTCGCCCGGGAGTCAAAGTCCGAGAGGATCGCTTCCTGCTTCTTGCCCTGGGGCACGAGGATGTCGACCAGGGGGGGCTGGATGGCGGCGTTCTCGCGGCCGCCGCCGAAGCGGTCCTGCCAGCGTCCCGGGGAGATGGGGAGGATCATCAGCGACTTCTGGCCGGGAGCGCGGCCCAGGACGCGGTTGACGTCGAAGGAGACCAGGAGGTCGGCGCCGGAGGTGGCGGCGACGTAGCTCCAGGTGGCCTGGGCGGGGCCGCCCAGGAAGGTGGCGGGCACGAAGAAGCTGATCTTCTGGCCGCGGACCTTCACCTGCGTCGGGAAGAAGATGCGCGACTCGATGTCGAGGGGGATCTGCTTCTTGAGCGCCTCGACCTCTTCGTTCTTGAGGTCGCTGTCGTCCCGCTTCGCGTCCTCGTTCAGGGTCTTGAGCAGCATCCTCTTCAGCTCTTCCTGGGCCTCGTTGGGGCGCGGCGTCAGGATGACCGCCTTCTCCCAGGCGCTCGCCGGATCGATCTCGGCATGGCGGCCCGGCAGCATGGTGACGCCGCCCGATCCGGGCACCCGGTCCTTGTCGATGTAGAGGTCCAGGTTCAGGGTGTAGAAGCCGTAGCGGGCCACCGCGTCGAGCTGCGTGCCGATGTCGTCGATGGCGCGCCGGGCCGGCACCCGGACGGGCTTGGCGAAGGTCACCTCGAACATCGTGCCGTTGCCCTGGTCTTCGGCGGAGAGGGAGAGGATGTCGAGATCGCCCGGGCCGAGGTCCTCGTTGCCGGGATAGATCAGGTTGCCATCGCCATGATCGTCGCCCCGGGGGTCGGTCAGGGTGAAGATCGGCTTGCCGCGCCCGAAAGAGGGCGCCGCGATCAGGGCGGCGAGCAGGAGGAGGGTGAGGGCACGGCTGAATCGCATAAACGTCTCCAGAAGAAAGACCGGAAAAGCAGGGCGGCCACGCAGGGCCGCCCCTACAGAGTTGTCAGCGGTCTAGAACCGGACCTTCATGAAGGCCTTGAGGCGGTCCTGCTCGAAGTCCCGCTTGAGGAGGCTGTTCCAGCCGCCGAAACGGCCGCGGAAGCCCGGCGAGCCCACGGGCACGCCGAAGTCGTTGGCGATCCCCTGGTCGGCGAGCTGCGGCACGAAGCCGCCGCCGAAATCGGGCGTGAACGTGCCCCAGTTGTGCTCGTAGTTGAAGCCGAACTCCGCGCCGCCGATGGTGTAGCGGGTGTAGAGCATCAGCTTGTTCTTCTCGTGCTGGCCCGACGCGATGCTGTGGAGCTGGTAGGCCTGGAACGCCGTGTTGCCGTCCTGCAGGTCCACGTCGTAGAACTCGTAGGTCAGCGAGCTGTACACGTTGCCCGTGACCTGGTAGCCGGCGCCGACCTGGTACATCTTGTAGTCGAGGTCGCGGTCGTCGTCGGAGACGTTGTCGAACGGTTTCCACTGGTAGCCGGTGACGCCGTTGACGGTGATCACCGGCGGATTGCCGAAGATGGCCGCCGTCGAGAAGCCGTTGGCGTAGTTGTTGGCGTTGTTGGCGCACGCCTGGCCGCCGCCCGGGCAGTCGCCGGGCCGGAAGGGCAGGAAGCGCGCGTCGGTCATGCGGTCGTCCGTCTCGTCGATGAACTTGAACTTGCCGAACAGGTCGATGCCTTTGGCGACGTCGAGCAGGTACTTGGCCCGGATGACCCCAATGTCCGTGCTCTTGTCCTGGAACGGCGCATAGGCGTTGCGGAAGGAGCCGATGCCGGCGTCGGACTCGAAGTTGGGATAGATCGAGTTGTCGATCGCGCGGGTCGTGTCGCCCCAGGCCTGCCAGTTGGTGTTGTAGTCGATCTTGCTGTACTCGGCGGCGAAGTCGATGCCGGCGAACGAGAAGGTCGGCACGACGGTGATGCCCTTCCAGCCGATCACCGTCTCGGCCATGGGCTCGTCGAAGTCGGTGAACTCGTTGTCGACGCTGAGGTTCGCCACCTGCTGGGCGTTGCCCTGGAAGCCGCCGTAGCCGATGCGGGTGGGGTTGCCGGCGAAGACGCCGAACGCCGAGTTGTCGGGGCCGGGGAAGACGAAGGTGCCGTCGTGGCCCTCGGTGAGCAGCACGTCCGACTCGCGGCGGGCCGCCAGGATGGAGACGTACTGGGCGCCGATGTCGAAGTACTCGACGTTGAACGACAGGCCGATGCCGAACGGATCGTTGATGTCGACGTTGGCCTTGTAGGTCTCGTCCTCCAGGTCGCCGGCCGGCACGGGCGAGAAGCCGGAGGTGCCGAAGCCGGTCGGCACGCCGAAACGCGCGAAGGACTCGGCCTGAGAGAAGTAGGCCTGGCCGCGGATGTCGATGACCGGGGTCGGGTGAATGCCGAACCGGATCCCCGTCACGTCGTTGCTGAAGCGGGTGTCCACGTCCTGGCCGTCGTCGATGTTGCGGTCGCGGGTGTCGATCTCGATGTCGCGGACGCGCTCGTGGATCGCCGAGACGTCGAACAGCGAGCTCGGCGCCCAGCGGAGCTGCAGGCCGTAGGCGCCGTCCTGGGCGGCGTAGTCGCCGGTGGTGAAGTTCGGGCCGGCGAACAGGCGCGGCAGCGAGATGCGGATCAGGTCGTAGCTGATCGGGCGGAAGCCGAACAGCGGGCCCTGGAACAGGATGGCCTTGGCGTTGTCACGGTCGATGTAGCGGATCTTGCCGATGGTGAACGGGTCGAACATGCCGAGGTCGGTCGAGCCGACGGTCGCGGCGTCCAGCCACTTGTAGCCCGGGGTGAAGCGGACCGTGAGCCCGCGCATCTTGATGTACTCGTTCGAGCGCGGGTCGAACTCGCCGCAGTCGCCGCCGGTGCAGGGCGCTCCCGGAGGATTTTCGAAGGCCGGGTTGCGGCCGCCGAAACCGCCGAAGTTGGTCCACTGGTTCTGGCTGAACCGCGACTGGATGCGGCCCGTGACCTCGATGTACTTGGAGGGCCGGGAGGCGATCAGCAGGTTGATCTCCGTGCCCTGCCCGTTGTCGCCATAGCCCTCGCCGGGAATGGTGGTGAAGTTGTAGAGGCTGCCGTCGGTGTGCTGGGTTCCCCACAGCCACTTGGTGTAGTCCTCGCCGGTGATGATCATCGTCTGGCCGTCCGCGGCGAACGCCGGCATCGGTGCCAGCGCTGCCGCGGCAGCCAGCAGAGCTATCGCGAACCCCCTGAAAAATCTCATGGTATCTCCTCTCCTCGGAACAGGAGTTGTCGGGCTACTTGCCCTTGCGGACCATCTTGAGAGCGGCGCCCGACTTGCGGGTGCCGTCCGGATTGCACTCGTACTTCAGCATGTCGTGCTGGGCCTGGACCTCGTCCGCCGCGCCCGTGCCGCTGCCGGCCAGGATGTCCATGACGTGCGGGTCGCAGTCGGAGTCGGTGCCGCCGCCGAAGCGGTGCTGGCCCTCATACTCGTTGACCTTGCGGGTCAGCATGTCGGCCTTGTCCGGGAACCCCTCGTTGGACTGCACCACCACCTGGTAGCCCCACTGCGAGGGATCGCCGCCGCCGAGCTGGTCGAGGTCGACCGACGCCGAGATCGTCCGGCCGGCGCCCTTGACCCGGGTCGGGACGATGACCGCCGCCTTGGTGGCGGCCGGCATCTTGGCGTCCACCTCGTTCTTCACCGTTCCCGGCGCCTGGGGCGACAGGACCACCAGGTAGTCCCACTCGTTGCCGTCGGCGAAGGTGACGTTGGTGCCCGGCACCCCTTCCTTGAAGCCGCCCTCCTTGGTGTCGATGAAGATGAAGACCTGCTCCACCGAGAAGCCGGTCCCCATCCGCCAGGGATCCTCGAGGGACGTGCCGAAGCCGACGGAGAAGTCCACCTTCTTGCCGCTGACCTTGACGTCGAGACCCGTCATGTCGAACGAGCCGCGCTTGTACACCTGGTCCGTGGGATAGGTGTAGGTGCCCGGCCCGTTGTCGTCGTTCGCCGGGTCCTTGAACGAAACGCCGCTCTGGGCGAAGGCCGCGCCGGCCAGCAGCAGGCTGGCCGCCGCCGTAACTCCAGTCTTCCAGTGCTTTTTGAACAGAAAAAACTTGGACATGAAACCTCCTTGTTGTAGGGCGTCAGCCCTTGACTGCGCCGGCCGTGAGGCCGGAAACCAGGAACTTCTGCAAGACCATGAACAGCACCATGATGGGGATCGCGGCGACGATCGAGCCGGCCGCGAAATAACCCCACTGCTGCGAGAAGCCGCTGACGAAGAAGCGCAGGCCCACCGGCACCGTGTACATCTCTTCGCGGTTCATGAGGGTGGCGGCGAGGATGAACTCGTTCCAGCCGGTCATGAAGGAGAACAGGGCGGTCACCGCCACGGCGGGCTTGGCGAGCGGCAGGACGATGCGGAAGAAGATCGTCGCCTGCGAAGCGCCGTCGATCAGCGCCGACTCCTCGAGCTCCTTGGGAATGGTGTCGAAGTACCCCTTCATGTTCCAGACGCAGAACGGAATGGCGGTCGTACAGTACAACAGGACCAGCCCGGTGTAGGTGGAGCCCAGGCCCAGGAACTGGATGATGATGAAGAGCGGGATCAGCATCAGCGTGCCGGGAAACATCTGCGACACCAGGAACGACATCAGGCCGGCCCGCCGGCCGGGGAAGCGGAAGCGGGAGAAGGAGTAGGCCGCCGTACAGGCGAGGAAGACGCCCAGGACCGTGGTGGCCGACGCCACGATCACGCTGTTGAGCAGCCAGCGGGCGAACGGCTGGTCGCCGAACAGCGAGCGGAAGTTGCTGAGCGACCAGTTCTCCGGCCAAGGCGTGATGGCCCGCACGCGCTCGCCCAGGGTGGCATTGTCCGGGATGTCGGTGATCGCCAGGCTCTGGCCGCCGGAGAAGGCGATCGTCACCACCAGGAGGATGGGGTAGCAGGTCACGATCAGCATCAGGATCAGGAACAGGTGGAGCGGCCAGTGCCGCGGCTCGTCGTTTCCGCGCCGCTTTTTCCGGATATTCCTGCTCATCCGATCGCCTCCGTCGCGCCGGTCACCCGGTTCTGCCAGGTGCCGTAAGCCAGCAGGATCAGGAAGATCACCACCGAGTAGGCGGCCGCGTAGCCGTACCGGTACTGCTCAAAGGCGAGCTTGTACGCCTGGGTGATCAGGATCTCGGTGGCGCCCGCGGGCTGGCCCGCCGACACCAGGTAGATGACGATGAACTGGTTGAACGTCCAGATGACCGACAGGATGATCGCCGGCACCAGCGCCGGCCTGAGCGACGGCAGGGTGATGGCCCGGAACTGCTGCCAGCGCGTGGCGCCGTCCACCTTCGCCGCCTCGTAGAGGTCGGCGGAGATCGACTGCAGGGCGCCGAGCGAGATCACCATCATGAACGGGAAGGAGAGCCAGCCGTTGGTCGTCAGCACCGCCAGGAACGAGGTGAACGGCCCGTCGAACCAGGCGATGGGGGTGGCGCCGAAGATCCGGAGGATCTGGTTGATCACCCCGAACTGGCGGTGGAACATCCCCTGCCAGATGAGCGCCGTGATGTAGGTCGGCACGGCCCAGGGCAGGATCAGCAGCACCCGGTAGAACGACCGGAAGGCGAAATCCTTGAGGTTCAGGATCAGCGCCAGGGTCAGCCCCAGCGACACGCCGATGACGACGTTGGACACCGTCCAGACGAGGGTGAAGAAGAGGGTGTAGTAGAAGTTCTGGTAGTTCCAGACCAGCCCTTCCGCCGTCCGCCGGGCGATGCCGAAGTCGCTCAGGATGCTGGTGTAGTTGCCGAGGCCGATCCAGGTCTCGTAGATCGACTTGTCGGTGTTGTAGATGTTGGCGTTGGTGAACGACAGGGCGATGCCGTAGAAGAACGGGAAGAACACCAGCACCAGCATGCCGAGCAGCGCCGGGATGGTGTAGGCGTAGGCGATCCGGTACTGGACCAGGGCGCCGCCGGTGCGGGCCGCCCAGCCGAGGCCCACGAAGGCGAGCAGGGCGAGAGCGATCAGGCCGAGGGTGATCACCGAACGGGTCATCCGCCCGGCGTCGGCCCCCACCAGCTCGCCGAGCTTCCCCTCGTCGAGCTGGCCGCCGGACGTGACGAGGCCGAGCGGCTGGCGGAGCTCGTCCATGTCCCAGCTTTCCGGCGAGAGCGGCTGCGGCTGGACCGCCGGAACGCCGATCTCGGCGAGCAGCGTTTGGGCCGTCTTGGCCTCCGCCGCGATGCGGGCCGCCACCGCCTGGCCCGAGGTCCGGCGCTCCCGCCCCAGCACGTCGAGGGCGTAGCGCCCATACAGATAGAGGCCCGCCAGCAGCACCAGGGCCGCGGCGCCGGCCAGCAGCCCGCGCCGCTCCCCCAGCGCCAGGGAGATCAGGAGCAGGGCGATCACCGGTCCGAGCAGGGCGGCGAGGAAGGGGAGCCAGGCGAATTCGACCGCATCGGGCCGCGTCCGGGTGTCCATCTGCACCATGCCGGCGACCTCGCCGCCGCGCTCGATCGGCGCCGCCAGGGAGAGCGTGCCGCCCGGCTGCCGCACGACGCTGATCTCCGGCTGGCGGGCCGCCCCTTCCGCCCCTTCCCGGTTGCCGGCGACGGCCGCGCGCAGCTTCTGGCCGAGGTCGAAGAAGGGTTTCTCGTCGGGAGCGAGCCGCCGCGGCGCCTGCTTCGCGCCCTGGTCCCGCGGGTCGGTGGAGGCCTCCAGGGTGATGCCGCCGAGTTCCAGGACGCGGATGGCCGTGACCTCGGGATGGGTTTCGGCGAAGCGCGCCACCGCGCGCCGCATCGCTTCGCCCGCGTCCGCCGGCGCCGCCGTCCCGCCCTGCTCGATGGCGGCCAGCTCGTCGCCGAGACCCATGCCGCCGCCTGCCGGCTCGGCTGCCGCGGGCGGCTCAGGCGCCTCGGCGGCCTGGGCTCCGCCGCCGCCCGCCTGCTCCAGGACGGTGGTGAGGGCGGCGAGGGTGACGACGGCCTGCCGCCGGGCCCGCTCGTTGGCCTCGGCCTGACGGGCGCCGGTGAGCAGCGCGGCGGCGATCCCGACGCCCAGCAGGGCGGCGAGGGCGAGGCCGATCAGGAACCGGCGGCGGTGCGAAACGGCTGTCGGAGGTCCGGCCATGGCTCACTTCTTGAGGAGGCTGCTGATGCGCTCGAGCACTTCCTTCTGGGCCCGGTCCAGCGCCTCCTTGGGCGTGGCCGTCTTCTTGACGATGGTGTTCATGGCCGTCGTCGCCGGCGACCAGACCATCGACATCTCCGGCAGGTTCGGCATCGGCACCGCCACGTCCACCTGCTGGCGGAAGGCCTTGAGGATGGGATCGGCCGCCACCTGCGGGTCGGCGTAGACCCCCTTGTTGGCCGGCGTCTGCCGCCCCTGGAGGGCCAGCACCTTGGCGGCGGGGACGTCCGTCACGTACTTCAGGAACTCGTAGGCTTCAGCCTTGTTCTTCGACGGCGCGGCGACGTAGACGCCCTCGACGGTGATCCAGGGCCGCATCGGCTTGCCGCCCGCCTCCGTGATGTTGGGCATCGGCGCCAGGCCGATGTCGATGTCCTTCGAGGCCTCGCCCAGGAACCAGGGGCCGGAGAAGACGATGGCCGCCTTGCCCGAGTTGAACAGCGACGTGATCAGCGCCGTCGAAGGCTCGCCCGGCATGAAGCCCTGGTTGACCCACTTCAACAGGAAGTTGAGCGACTGGACGTTCTGGGGCGAGCTCAGCGTCGGCTTGCGGCCGGCGAAGACGCCGCCGCCGAAGCCGTTCATCAGCGCCGCGTGGTAGTAGAAGTCGGAGTACCAGTAGACCAGGCCGAACTTGCCGGAGGCGGCGTTGGTGAGCTTCTTGGCCTGCGCCGCCAGGTCCGCCGTGGTCTTGGGCGGGTTCGGCACCAGCTTCTTGTTGTAGATCATGGTGATCGTCTTGAAGTTGAGCGGCAGGCCGTAGATGTTGCCCTGGTAGGTCATGGCGTCCAGGGTGGCCTTGAGGTACCGGCCCTTGATGGCGGGGTCGAGATAGAAGTCGAGCGGCTCCACCGTGTTGCCCGCCGCGATCCAGCCGCCGAGACGGTCCTGGGCGAAGATGAAGACGTCCGCTCCCTTGCCGCGCGGCACGGCCGCCGTGATCTTGTCGGCGAAGGCGTCGTAGGGCACCGCCAGGGTCGTGGCCTTGATCTTGCCCGCGTTCGCCTTGTTGAAGTTCTCGACGACAGCCTCGAAGGCGGCCTTCTCGCCGCCCCGGTAGCCATGCCAGATCACGATCTCCTTCTGGGCCGCCGCCAGGGCGGGGAGCGCCAGCAGAGAGAGCGCGCAGAGGATGCCGCGAAGGGTGTTGGATCTCATGAGGTATCTCCTATTGCGACGGGTGAACCGGTTGCGTTCAGGCGATGCGCTGCTCCGTGACGGCATCGAAGAGGTGGACGGCGCCGGTCTCGATCACCAGTTGCACCTCGTCGCCCATCTTCGGCGAGCGGTGCGGATCCACCTTGGCCACCAGCAGGTCGCTGCCGACGCGGCCGTGGACGATCACCTCGTGGCCCAGGGGCTCGGTGAACTCGACCTTGGCTTGAATGGTGTGCGTCTCGCCGCCGCCCTCGCGGGGCGCCTCCCGGATGTTCTCCGGCCGGATGCCGAGCACGACCTTGCCGCCCTCCCGGCCGCGGGTCGCCGCGTGCAGCGATGCCGGCAGCGGCAGTTTGAAGCCCGAGGCGGCCACCGCGGCGCCGCCGTCGGCGAGGGTGGCGGGCACGAGGTTCATCGGCGGCGTGCCGATGAAGCTGGCGACGAACAGGTTGACCGGCCGCTCGTAGACCTCGAGGGGCGTGCCGACCTGCTGGAGCTCGCCCTTGCTCATCACGGCGATGCGGTCGCCCATCGTCATCGCCTCGATCTGGTCGTGGGTGACGTAGACGGTGGTCGTCTGCAAGTTCTTCTGGAGATGGGAGATCTCGGCCCGCGTCTGCACGCGCAGCTTGGCGTCGAGGTTCGACAGCGGCTCGTCGAACAGGAACACGGCGGGTTTGCGCACGATGGCGCGGCCGACGGCGACGCGCTGGCGCTGGCCGCCGGAGAGCTGCTTGGGCTTGCGGTCCAGGAGCTCGGTGATGCCCAGGATCTGCGCCGCCTCGTTGACCCGCCGGTCCATCTCCTCGCGCGGCGTCTTGCGGATCTTGAGGCCGAACTCCAGGTTCCCCCGCACCGTCATGTGGGGGTAGAGCGCGTAGCTCTGGAACACCATGGCGATGTCGCGGTCCTTCGGCGGCACGTCGTTGACGACCTTGTTGCCGATCTCGATCGTGCCGCCGGAGATCTCCTCCAGGCCCGCGATCATCCGCAGCGCCGTCGACTTGCCGCAACCCGAAGGGCCGACCAGCACCATGAACTCGTGGTCCTGGATGTCGAGGCTCAGGTTCGGGATGACCGTGACCGGACCGTAGGCCTTCTTGACCCCCTTGAGCGTCACCTGCGCCATTTGATCCCCTTTAGATTGATCCCTTAAAAACTTATCGCCTGGCAGTGAAGATCCGGACGCTCCTCGGCGCCACCGCCGACTCGATCCTGGCGCCCGCGCGGGCGACGTCCTCGCCGTTCCAGACGTCGCGGACCGGCGCGTCCCGCCACTCGGCGGGCGCGTCGAAGGCCGCCGTCGCCGGCGAGCCGCCGCGGTTGACGGCCACCACCACGGCGTCGCCGCTCGCCTCGTCCTTCTGCAGGAAGACCAGCAGGTCGCCGTCCGTCGACAGCCCCATGTGCACGCCGCGCGCGAACGCCGGGTGGGCGCGGCGGATGGCGATCATCTTCTTGTAGTCGGCCCGCAGCGCCTCGTCGCGCGCCTTGCCGGCCCCGGGCTGCACCTTGCGGGCGCCCCAGGGCATGTCGCTCCGGTTGTCCGGCCAGTCGCCGCCCGGCCGCCCCACCTCTTCGCCGTAATAGATCGCCGGCAGGCCGCCCGCGGTGAGCTCGAGCAGCGCCGCCAGCCGGAACAGCTCCTTGTCGCCGTTCAACTGGAAGAGGGCCCCGGGCACGTCGTGGGAGGAGAGGTAGGGGGAGAGCAGGTGGCCGGCGCGGACCTTCTCCCGCGACTTCAGGTAGCGGTCGAAGGCCACCGTGCGCCCCCGCCCCTGCACCCAGGCGAGCGCGTTGCCCTGGAACGAGAAGTCGAAGCCGGCGTCCATCTCGTCGCCCGCGAACCACGGGTCGAGCGACTGGGCGTCGCCGCCCCAGACCTCGCCGATCAGGAAGAAGTCGGGGCCGATCTGCTCGCGGATGCGCTTCCGGTGCTCCTGCCAGAACGGGTGGTCCACGTGCTTGACGGTGTCCAGCCGGAAGCCGTCCACCCCCACCCGCTTGGCCAGGCCGAGCTGGGCCGTCAGCAGGTAGTCGGCCACTTCCGGCAGCTCGGTCCTGAAGTCCGGCAGGCCGGAGACGCAGGAGGTCAGGTCGTCCTGGCCGCAGGTCCCCAGGGCCTCGTTGCGGAGCCAGCCGCGGGTCTTGGGGTCTTTCAGATAGTTGGAGTCGTAGCCGGCGTGGTTGTAGACGACGTCGAGGAGCACCTTCATGCCGCGGGCGTGGGCGTCGTCCACCAGGGCCTTGAGCTCGGCCTCGGAGCCGAAGCGGGGGTCGAGGGCGTAGAAATCGTCCGCCCAGTAGCCGTGGTAGCCCCAGTCGGGGAAGCCGGCGCCGGTCACGAAGCCGTCGATGTTCTTCACCACCGGCGTGATCCAGAGCGCCGTCACGCCGAGGTCCGCGAGCTCGTCGAGCTGCTGGCGCAGGCCCGCGAGGTCGCCGCCGTGGAAGGTGCCCTTGGCGTGGCGGTCGACGCCCCGGTTGTTGCCGGAGTCGCCGTCGGCGAAGCGGTCGACGACCACGAAGTAGAGGATGGCGTCGCGCCAGCTCTCCTGGGGGACGACCTTGATGACGGGGGTGGTGGGCTGCGCCGCGGCAGTCGTCCCGGCCGAGGTGACCGGGGGGTGCGCTGTCCCGTTACAGGCGCCGAGCCACACTCCAAACCCGAGGAAAACCGCGATTCCCAACCGCGCCGGGATGCGGAAGGAGGGACGGCCGGTTTCGGGCAGGAGAAATTGCATCCGGTTTGTCAAACCCCTTATGGGATGGCAGATTCTAGGAAGTGCGTGGCGGGCCTGTCAACGCATCGTGACAGGAGTGAAAACCTCCTGTTTTCATATCCATAGCACATTTCGTCAAAAACAAGGGCCGGAGCGCGAACGCCCCGGCCCTGTCGTTCGTCAGACCGTGCTTCCGGTTACGGCAGGAAGGCGCTCCAGGCGGACAAGTTGCCGCTCTCGAAGCCGTCGTTGAAGATCGCCCCGGTGCAGGCCTGCACCGACACGTCGTCGACGTACCAGCCTTCGCGGCCCACCGAGGTGTCGGTCGCCGAGCGGAAGCGGAAGTTGACCGTCTGGCCTTGGAAGGCGGAGATGTCGACGATGGACAGCGTCCAGTCCTGGGGGTCTCCGCACCAGGCGTTGGTGGGGTTGACCGGGTTGCTGCAGCAGTTGGAGACCGGGCCGTTGTAGGGATCGGTCAGCAACTGGGCTTCGAGGCGAGTCCAGGCGCCGCCGCCATTGGTGGAGATCTCCAGGACCGCGGCGTCGAAGCAGCCGCCCGTCCGGTCCTCGATGGTCTGGTGGTTCCAGAACTTCATGGACAGGGGCAGGGCGCCGCTCGGCAGAGCCACCGGGGGCGAGACGAGGAACTGGTCGGTGACGGCCGCCGGGTGGGTGGAGTTGAAGGAGCTCACGCCGCTGTGCACCCGCACGCCCGAGAGGGCCCAGGTGTCTCCCGTGCCGCTGTGAGTCCAGCCGGCCGCGCCCGCCTCGAAGGTCTCGGTGAAGAGCTGGACCGGGGTCGTCCCGGGGCCGCAATCGCCCGGGCCCGGCACGGTGGTGAAGCTGCGCACGGCGGAGAAGCTGCCGGTGCCGCAGGCGTTGCCGGCCCGCACCCGCCAGTAGTAGGTGCTGCTGGTGTTGAGCGTGGCGCCCAGGGTGTAGGAGGTGGTGGTCAGGCCGCTCGCCGTCTCGACGATGCTGGTGAAGCCGGGGTCGTTCGCGATCTCGATGGTGTAGGTGCCGCCCGCGGTGACCGCCTGCCAGGTGAAGGTGGGCTGCACCGGCGTGTTGCCGGCGGCGTCGGCGGGCGTCAGCAGGTTGACCGCCGCCGGCGTGGCGGTGAAGAGGTTGAGGCCGACCGTCCGGGACTTGGTGCCCGTGGTGCTGGTGCCGTCGATCTGGAGGGTGTACGAGCCCGCCGCCGCGGCGCCGGTGTTCGAGACGGTGAGGGTGCTCGAGCCCGGCGGGGTCACCGGGTTGGGGCTGAACCCGACCGTGGTGCCCGCCGGGTTGCCGGAGGCCGACAGGGTCACCGGATCGGTGAAGCTCAGGATCGAGCCGACCGGCACGGTGTAGACGGCGTTGGCCGGCGCGCAGACGTTGAGGCTGGCGGGCGTGGCGCCGAGGGTGAAGTCGGGGGTCAGGGCGCAGTTGGAGCAGACCAGGGCGAAGTCCTGGTCCGTGGGGTCGCCGTTGTTGGGCACGCCGTCGCCGTTGATGGCAGTGGCCGCGACGGTGATGTCGATGCTGCCGCCGGGGCTCTGGATGAAGACGTTCTCCAGGTTGTTGCGCGTGTCCGCCGTGCCGCCGGTGACGGACGTGCCGCCCGTGAACCGGTTGCCCATATAGGTGTTGGCGCCGTCCACCACCCGCAGGTCGAGGTTGTTGACCAGGGCGGGGTTGGCCCCCACCGCGCCGGCGGCGTCGGTCCAGGCCAGGCTCACCTTCACCGGCAGGCCGGGGTTGGGCACGCCGACCGTCACCTGGAAGTCCTGGCCGGTGCCGGCGAGGAGCGTCGTCTGATCCCAGTACTCCACCGGCGCCGCCGGGGTGATGACCCGGCTGACGTTGATGCGGCCCCAGCCTTCGTTGGCGTTGGGGATGTCGGCCGTCCCCATGTCGACGGCGCCGTTGACCAGGAGGGCCTTGGCCATCGCCGGGCTCGGGTTGGCGCCGGCGTGGAAGCCGCGCCACCAGTCGGTGAGCAGCACCACGGCGCCCGAGGCGTGGGGGGACGCCATGCTGGTGCCGGAGCAGAAGGCGTACAGGTTGTTGGTGCCGCCGATGGCCGTCGAGCAGTCGCCGCCGAGATCGTTGCGGGTCGACGAGATCTGTTCGCCGGGAGCGGTGATGGTCGGCACGATGCGGCCGTCGACCGCCGGACCGCGGCTGCTGAAGGAAGAGATGGTGTCGATGCTGCCGATCCGGAAGTTCTGGGAGGAGGCCGTGACGATCAGGTTCTTGGCCTCCTTGGGCGAGGTCAGCGTGTTGGGACCGGGCCCCGAGTTGCCGGCCGAGAACACGGCGATGTAGGGCTCGGCCGTCCCGGCGGTGTCGAAGTTGCCGTCCCGCACCATCAGGTCGTGGGTGCGCTCGGAGGCCTGGTAGCCGTGAGCCGCTCCCTCGCCCGTGGTCCAGGAGCTGTTGCCGCCGATGGCGCCGCCCAGGACCGCCCGCTTCGAGTGCTCCTGCCAGCCGCCGGCCGGCGGCCAGGAAGGCGCGGAGAGGGAGTTCATGGCGAAGATCCCGTACTCGGGGGCCACGCCGAGACCGAAGAGGAAGCCGTTGGCGTCGGTGAAGGCGCCGGTGGCGTCGCCGCCGATGATGCCGGCGACGTGGGTGCCATGGCCGCCGCCCGCGCAGTCGGCGCCCGGGGTCGAGCCCGTGTCGCAGCCGGCCGGGATGCCGGGGAAGCTGAAGCCGCCCACGATGTGGCTGCCGAGGTCGGGGTGGTTGTAGTCGACGCCGGTGTCCACCACCGCCCAGGTGACGCCGGTGCCGTCGACGCCGAGCGTCGAGAGGTGGCTCAGGTAGCCGGTGACGGGGGTGCCGCCGGGGTGGTTGCCGGCCTGGATCTGGTCCGACATCTCGTCGTCCAGGATCGGCCGCGGGCTCTCGTAGCCCAGCCACAGGACTGTCCCGAGGGCGGCCACCGCATCCACCGCCCCGGCGTCGAGGCGGATGATGGCGTCGTAGAAGGCCTTGTCGGGCTGGGACGGATTGACTTGGAGGATCTCGGCCCCGAGCTGGGTGAGGGCCGTGAGAGTGGCCTTGTGATCGTCGTCCTCGAAGAACATCACGTCGACGTTGGCGATCTTCCCGTGCCGTTCCTGCAGATCGGAGTTGACCTTATAGGCCGGATGGAAGAGGCCCTGCCAACGCACGAAATCGAGGCTTTCGACGGCCTCGCTCGCGGCCGGCGCGGCCCATACCAGGTAGGTGTTGTGAGGGTAGTACTGGAGGACCCGGGCGCCCGTGGCGGCGAGCCGGGAGAGCCAGTCCTCCTTGACCGGGCCGACGAGCTGGACCAGCCGGAAGCCCGGGCGGGAGGCCTCGGCGCGCGGCCCGGGCAGGAGCTTGGGCTCGCCGTCCAGGAGCGGATCGAAGCTGAAGCCCGGCACCCGCACCTGGCGGGCGTCGGGCACCACGGTGAAGGGCACGCCGCGAGCCGTGAGGCGGTCGAGGTCCTCGGCCTTCACCTCGAGCCATTGAAAGGACCCATAGTCCAGAGCCAGAGTCGGCCGGACCTCGGCGGCGGAGACCTGCGCCCGAGCCTGCGCCGGCACTCGCACGACGACCGACTCGGCCGCCGCGGATCCCGCGGAGAGGATCAGAGCGGCGAGCAGCCCGATGAATACAGCCTTCTTCCTGGCCACGTTCCCTAAATCTAGATATTTCATGTTTTTTCCAATAGCGGAGGGAACCGTTGAATGGAATTCAAGCCGTCCTGGCGGGAAACCGTCAGTTACCCAACAACTTTGGGACAGCTCGAGGCGAACTTACCTTATTTATAGCACGCTATGTATTCATCGGGTCAGAATAAGAATTTTAGCGCGATAGGGCCGGACGCGCAAGGGCGTGGCCGGCCCTCGTGGCATGGAACGTGTTAGGTTTGGGGATGGGCCCCGAGGGGGCCGGAAGGGAGGATTTCAAATGCCCACCGGAATTGGGTTGATGGGGTTGGGGCGGATCGGGAGGAACATCTTCCGCATCCTCTACAAGAGTCAAGACCCGCGGATCCAGGCGATCAGCGACGTGGCCGACCCGGACGCGCTGGCCTACCTGCTCCGCTTCGATACGATCCTCGGCAGGTTTCCCGACGAGCTCAGCCTGCGCGACGGTAATCTTTACGCGGCCGGGCGCATGGTGAAGATGTTCCATGAGGAGAAAGGCGCGGAGACGACGCCCCCCTGGGGCGACCTCGGGGTGGACGTGGTCGTCGAGGCGACCTCGAAGTTCCGCACCCGCGCCCAGGTCGAGCGCCACCTGGCGGCGGGGGCCAAGCGGGTGATCCTCTGCTCGCCGCCGGCCGATCCGCCGGACCTGACCGTGGTCTTCGGCGTCAACGAGGACCAGCTCCGCTCCGAGCACCGCATCGTCTCGAACGCCAGCTCCACGGCCAACGCCGCGGCGCCCGTGCTGAAGATCCTGGGCGAAGCCTTCGGCATCGAGAGGGCGTTCCTCACCACCGTCCACGCCTTCAGCAACCAGCAGCGGCTGGCCGACGTGCCGGCCGACGATCCCCGCCGGGGCCGGGCGGCGGGCGAGAACATCATTCCCCAGGAGACCAACTCGGCCGAGGTCGTCGCCGGCCTCCTGCCCGAGCTCAAGGGCAAGCTCACCGGCCTCGCCATCAACGTGCCGGTGCCCAACGGCTCGGTCGTCGACCTCGTCTGCTGGCACGAGCGGCCGGTCACCGTGGAGTCGGTCAACGAGGTCCTCCGCACGGCGGCGGCGAGCGCCCGCTGGCGGGAGATCCTGGCCTACGAAGACGACCCGATCGTCTCCTCGGACGTCCTGCTGACCCCGCAGTCGGGCACCTTCGACAGCCTGGCGACCATGGTGCTGGGGAGCAACGTCTCCAAGACCCTGACCTGGTTCGACAACGGCTGGGGCTACGCCCACCGCGTCGTGGATCTCATCCGGTGCTTCCAGAAGTTCGATCGGCTGGAGAAGGAGGCCGCGCAATGAGCGTCAAGATCGGCATCAACGGCTTCGGCCGGATCGGCCGGAGCGTCTTCCGAATCCTCTCGGACCGGCAGGACATCGAGGTCGTGGCGATCAACGACCTGTTCGAGAACCAGCAGCTCGTCTACCTCCTGAAGTACGACTCCGTCATGCGCGTCTTCCCCAAGGAGGTCACGGCGGACGAGGACTACATGTACGTGGACGGCAAGAAGATCGCCATGACGGCCGAGAAGGACCCGGCGAAGATCCCCTGGGGCAAGCTGGGGGTGGACATCGTGATCGAGTCGACGGGCGTCTTCACCAGCCGGGAGCAGCTCCAGAAGCACATCGAAGGGGGCGCCAGGAAGGTGATCCTCACCGTGCCGGCCAAGGACGAGATCGACGCCATGATCGTGGTCGGCGTCAACGACGACACCTTGAAGGCGGAGCACCGGCTGGTCTCGAACGCTTCCTGCACCACCAACTGCCTGGCGCCGCTCGCCAAGGTGCTGAACGAGCGGTACGGCATCGAGGAGGGGTTCATGACCACCGTCCACGCCTACACCAACGACCAGCGTCTGGCCGACGTCCCCCACAAGGACTTCCGGCGTTCCCGCGCGGCGACCCAGAACATCATCCCCACCACCACCGGCGCCGCCAAGGCGGTCGGCAAGGTGCTGCCGCAGCTCAAGGGGAAGCTCGACGGCATGGCCATCCGCGTGCCGGTGCCCGACGGCTCGATCGTCGACCTGGTGGCCCGGTTGGGCGGCAGTCCCTCGGCGGCGGAGGTCAACGCCACCGTGCGCGAGGCCGCCGAAGGGGAGCTCAAGGAGATCATCGAGTACAGCGAGGTGCCGCTGGTCTCGACGGACATCATCGGCAATCCCCACTCCTCCGTCTTCGACGCCCTTTCGACCCGCGCCACCAGCGACGGCTACGTCAAGGTCGTCGCCTGGTACGACAACGAGTGGGGCTACTCGAACCGGGTGGTGGACCTGATCGGACGCATGGCGGCGGTGGGCGGGCTGTAGGCTGGAGGCCTCAGGGGTGGCGATGGCGAAGGCGAAACGGGTAGGCATCCTGACGGGCGGCGGCGACGTGCCGGGGTTGAACGCGGCCATCCAGCAGTTCGTCTGGAGGATGGAGGACGAGGGCTACGAGGTTCAGGGGCTGCGCCGGGGATGGGCGGCCCTGCTCCACGTCAAGCCCTTCCACGACGCCGACAACTCGAGCTGGCTGGTGCCCCTGACGAAGGCCAGCACGCGCACCATCGACCGGAGCGGCGGCACGATCCTCCACACTTCCCGCATCAATCCCTCGCTGGTCAAGCCGGACGCCGTGCCCGAGCACCTCCGGAGCCGCGCCAACAAGGTGCTCCCCGACGGCCGGCTCGACCTGACCGACGCCGTCCTGGAGGTGCTGCGGTATCTCAACCTCGACACCCTGGTGGCCATCGGCGGCGACGGCACCCTCTCCTTCGCCCGCCGCCTCCACAAGGAGGGGGTCAAGATCGTCGGCCTGCCGAAGACCATGGACAACGACGTCTTCGGCACCGATTACTGCATCGGCTTCTCGACCGCCATCACCCGCTCGGTCACCTTCATCAACGACCTGCGCACCGTGGCGGGCTCGCATGAGCGGTTCCTGGTCGTCGAGCTCTTCGGCCGCTACTCGGGGGAGACCTGCCTGGTGTCGTCCTACCTCGCCGGCACCGACCGGGCGCTGATCGCCGAGGTGCCCTTCGACGTCGAGCGGGCGGTGGCGATGATGGCCGAGGACAAGCGGACCAACCCCAGCAACTACGCCGTCTGCGCTGTCTCCGAGGGGGCTTATCCCGCCGGCGGCAAGCCCTTCGAGACGGGCGAGGCCGACGCCGTGGGCAACCGCGAGCTCGGCGGCGTCGGCCGCTACCTGCGCGAGGCCCTGCAGAAGGAGACGGGAGACCGGGTGATCTACCAGCGGCTCGGCTACCTGATGCGCTCGGGCCCCCCCGACTCCCTCGATCGCCTGGTCGCCAAGAACTTCGCCAGCCTCGCCGCCGACCTCATCCTGGCCGGCGAGACGGGCCGCCTGGTCGCCATCCAGAACGGCCGCTACACCACCGAGCCCCTGGACATCGTCGGCGAAGGCAAGAAGCGGGTGAACGTCGAGCGGTTCTACGACGCCGAGCGGTACCGGCCGAACATCATCGGCGTGATGGGGTTGCCGATGTTCCTCTGCTAGCGGGATGACTCGGGAGGACGGATTCTCAGTCTTCCAGGCTCTGCCGTCACGATCGCTCCCCGCTTCAACTCCTCGCCATAGAGCTCGACGACGTGGAGGCAGACCGCTGCTTGCCGTTTGGCGGAAACGTCGACGAGCCGCACGATCCCGGAATGGGGCTTCCCCTGAATGATGGACAACTCCCCGAAGTCTTTGTCGAGAGTGACGAGAACCCTGCCGGCCTGATAGGCGCGTTCAAGAACTTCTTCATCTCCGGGGTCCCTCTCCCAATCCGCTGCGGCTACAACATCAATGCCGTGCGCTGCGAGCTCGTGGCGCGCTCCGCCCCAGACGCAACTGTCCAGGAGGAGCCTCATCCGTCGGTGCCGGTCGCCATCAGCAGGGGCTCGACCCGTTCATGTCCGACCAGCCGCCGGGCATAGACCAGGCAGGCCTGGATGTCTTCCATCTCAAGCCAGGGATACCCTTCCAGGATGACTCCGGGAGCGTCCCCAGCCGCCAGCATCCCCAAGACGTGCTCCACAGCCAAACGCCGCCCCCGGATGACGGGTTTTCCTCCGAAGATCCCGGGATTGACCGTGATCCTCTCCAGCAGCTCCCGTTCTTCCATATCGTCCTCCTCCGGGGATTGTACCGAACTAGTGGATCGCCTAGACGCGGCGAGGAGGTGAAAGGGCACGGGGGTTGCACCCCTTCGAGCCCAGGGGCGGCGTTCCTGCCGCCGGCAGATCACCAAGGAGGATTCATGTCCATCAAGCTCAAGCCTATCGACCAGCAAGTCATCGTCATCACCGGCGCTTCCAGCGGCATCGGCCTGGCCACGGCGGAGGCCGCCGCCAAGGAGGGCGCCAAGCTCGTCCTCGCCGCGCGCAGCGGCCAGGCCCTGGAGGAGATCGTCCAGCGGCTCAACGCCACCGGCTGTGAGGCGATCGCCGTGACGGCCGACGTCAGCGAACGCCAGGCGATGGAGAAGGTCGCCCAGGCGGCCGTCAGCCGGTTCGGCCGGATCGACACCTGGATCAACGACGCGGGCCTGTCCATCTACGGCCGGCTGGACGAGGTCAGCGAGGCGGACAGCCGCCGCCTGTTCGACATCAACTTCTGGGGCGTGGTCAACGGCTCGCTCGCCGCGCTGCCCCACCTGCGGCAGGAGGGCGGCGCGCTGATCAACGTCGGCAGCGAGGTCTCGGAGGCGGTGGTGCCGCTCCAGGGCATGTACTCGGCTTCGAAGCACGCGGTGAAGGGCTTCACCGACGCCCTGAGGGTCGAGATCGAGGAGGTCGACGAGGCGCCGGTCTCGATCACGCTGATCCAGCCGACGGCGGTCGATACGCCCTTCCCCCAGCACGCCAGGAACTACATGGACCAGGAGCCCAAGCTCCCCACGCCCATGATCGACCCCGCGGACGTGGCCGACGCCATCCTCGGCGCCGCCAGGAAGCCCGAGCGCGACGTCAAGGTGGGGATGATGGCCAAGATGAACACGACGATGTCCAAGATCGCCCCGTCCCTGGGCGACAAGATGGCCGCCAAGCAGGCCGACCGCCAGCAGCGCGACGAGCTGCCCCGGGATCCCGAGGGCACCCTCTACAAGCCCAGCGAGGACGGACGCACGCACGGCGAGGGCTCGAAGTCCCACACCGAGCAGGAAGCCGAGCTGGCGACGCCTGGCCGCCGCTCCTGAAGGCCAGGGCAGAAAAGCCCGAAACCAGGACGGCAGGGACTAGGGCGTGTTTTCGAACAGGAACACGTCCCAGTCCTCGTTGCGGTCGCCCGCCACCAGGTTGTTCGCGTCGCTGGTGAAGGCGACCTGCCGGCCGTTCGCCGACAGCCAGGTCTCCAGGAGCGGGCCGAAGGGGTCGAAGACCGCGTCGGGCCCGTGCACCCGGCCGACGACGGTCCGGGCGCCCGTCGTGCGGTCGTAGACGACGAGGGTGCCCGCGCTCAGGAAGGCGATCCGGCTGCCGTCGGCGCTGATCCGGGGCGAGCGGGAATCCTGGCTGCCGGAGCTCACCAGGACCGACGCGCCCGTGAACCGGTCGAAGAGGAAGACGTCATAGGTGCCGTTGGTGTCGGTCACGCCGGCCGCCAGGTCGGTCGCCAGGGTCGCGAACGCGGTCCAGCGGCCGTTGGCGCTGATCGAGGCGCTTTTCTCCGTATTGCCGTTCGCGGCCGTCACGGCAGACGAGATCGCGTGGCTGACCAGGGACGTCTGGCCGGAGACCCGGTCGTAGAGGAAGAGGTCGAAGGCGTCGTTGCCGTCCACCTGGCCGGCGACGACGTTGCTCGTGTTGCTCCAGAAGAGGATCCAGCGGCCGTTGGCGCTGATCGCGGTGACCTGGGCGTCGTCGTTCGAGCCGGTGGTCGCCGACGCCGCGGTGTGGCTCACCAGCGCGTTCGTGCCGGTCATCCGGTCGAAGACGAAGACCTGATCCTGGACCGAGGCGCTGTTCTGGCCGGCGACGAGGTCGGTGGCTTGGCTGGTGTACGCGACGAAGCGGCCGTCGGCGCTGATCCGCGGCTCCGCGGAGTCGTCGTTGCCAACGGTCACCGCCGAGCTGGCGTCGTGGCTCACCAGGGTGTTGGTGCCGGTCACGCGGTCGTAGAGGAAGACGTGGGTGCCGATCGGACCGAGCTGGTCGTGCCGCTGCCCCGGGACCAGGGTGCAATTGCCGCAGGCGTAGGCGAGGTAGCGTCCGTCGCCGCTGAGGACCGGCTGGAGGGGGCCGCCGCTGGCCCTGGTGGAGGAGCCCGGGACGTGATTGACGAGGGAGAACGCGTCCCGGCTCCGGTCGTAAAGGTTGAGACCGGTGCCGGTCGTGAAGGCGGCGAACCTGCCGTCGGCGCTGAGGACGGAAAAGTTGCCGCCGATGGGGGTCGACGGCGACGATGGCTCATGGCTCACGAGGGTCGTCTTACCGGTCGCCCGGTCGCGCAGGAAGATGTCGGCGTTGAACGGGAAGTCGATCAGGCCGGGGATCAGGCCGCGGGCGGCGCTCGAGAAGAGGACGAACCGGCCATCGGCCGAGATGCCGGTGGCGAAGCTCGTGCCATGCGGGGTGACCACCGGGAGCCTCGGATCGCGCCCCGAGGCGAGCGCCACCTCGCCCGAGGACTGGCTGTAGAGGAAGGCGCCGGCGAATCCGTTGGGATCGACCTGCCCCCGGGGGGAGAAGCTGAAGAAGGCGACCACGTCGCCGTTCCGGCTGAGGATGGGGAGCTGGCCGCCCCCGGCCGTGGTGGCCGAGCGGGCGGTGTGGCTCGCCAGGGCCGTGCTCTGAAAGAGCCGGTCGTGGAGGAAGACGTCGGTGTCGAAGCGCCGGTCGCCCTGGCGGGAGACGAGATCGGTCGCGCCGCTCTGGAACGCCACGTAGCGGCCGTCCGCGCTGATGCTGGGAGAGCTGGCCGCCACCGGGTCCGCCGTCGCGGTGGTGGACGATCGCCGCGTGCGGCTCACCAGCTCCGACGTCCCCGCCACGCGGTCGTAGACGAACACGTCCGCCCGCAGGTTGGTATCCACCTGGCCGCGGACCAGGTTGGAGGCCCCGCTGACGAAGGCGAGGTAGCGGCCGTCCGCGCTCAGATCGAGCGAGAGGCCGAAGACGATGCCGCCGGCGGCCAGGGGGGAGGCGGCGGTGTGGCTCGCCAGCCGCATCTCGCCGGAGACGCGGTCGTAGAGGAAGGCATCGAGAGCGCCGCCGCCTTCGATCTGGCCGGAGACCAGGTTTGGCGCGTCGCTGGCGAACGCGATCCAGCGGCCGTCGGCGCTGAGGCGCGGGTTCCTCGAGCTGCCACTGGCCGTCTGGAGGGGCGAGCCGCTCGCGCGGCTGACCAGGGATACCGTCCCGGAGGAGCTGTCGAAGACGAAGACGTCGACTCTCGCGTTGGTGTCGGCCTGACCGGGGACGAGGTTGGTGGCGAGGCTGTTGAACGCGACGAAGCGGCCGTCGGCGCTGATCTCGGCCGTGTCGGACATCGCGTTGCCCGTGGTGGCGGCCGAGCCGGCCTGCCGGCTGACCAGGGTGATGGCGCCTGAAGAGCGGCGGTAGAAGAAGACGTTGTCCACGAAGGGACCGGTCTGGCCGGCGACCAGGTTCCGCGCCGAGCTCTTGAAGACGATGGCGCCGCCGTCGGCGCTGATCCGGGCCTCGAAGGAGTTGTTGTCCCCGGGGCTGCCGGCATCGCCGCTCGCGTGGGAGACCAAGGCGGTGGTGCCCGCGGCCCGGTCGTAGAGGAACACGTCGCTCCGGAAGCTGTCGTCCCCCGGCACCAGGCCGTTGGCGGAGCTGGAGAAGACGACCCACCGGCCGTCGGCGCTGATCTGGGCCCCCTGGACCCCGGGCAAGCCCGAGTCGGGGACCGCCCTCCTGGGCAGGCCGGCCACGTGGGTCACCAGGGTGGTCGTGCCCGCCACCCGGTCGCGGAGGAAGATGTCGTTCGAGGCGTTCCTGTCGACTTGCGCCGGCATGAGGTTGGGAGCGCTGCTCAGGAAGACGAGATAGCGCCCATCGGCGCTGATCGACAACGGGAAGCTATGGCCATTCGTATCAGGTATGGGATCGGCCTTGGAGATGAGCTCGACCTGCCCCGCGGCGGCGGCCGCCGTGCCGATCAGGACCAGAACCAGAGTGCCGCGCCGAGCCGTTCGCCAGAGATGCATGCCGAGCTCCTCCTGCTTCCTGATGCGCCAGACGGACCGAAAAGATGTCTCTACACTTCTTATACGCAAGAGGCGCGGCGTCCGTCCTCAGGGGTTGCCGTCGTCGAACACGAACACGTCCCAGTTCTCGTTACGGTCCCCCGCCACGAGGTTGTTCGCGTTGCTCGTGAAGGCGACCTGCCGGCCGTTCGCCGACTGCCAGGGGATCAGGGAGATGGCGGTGTGGGGCGGCAGCGGCTCGGGCCCACGGACCCGGCCGACGACGGTCCGGGCGCCCGTCGTCCGGTCGTAGACCACGAGGTTGCCCGCGCTCAGGTAGGCGATGCGGCCGCCGTCGGCGCTGATCCGGGGTGAGCGGGATTCCTGGCTGCCGGAGCTCACCAGGACCGCCGCGCCGTTGAAACGGTCATAGAGGAAGACGTCGAAGGCGCCGTTGGTGTCGGTCACGCCGGGCACCAGGTCTGTCGCGAGGCTTTCGAAGGCGATCCAGCGGCCGTTGGCGCTCATCGACGCGCTCTCCGTGCCGCCGTTGGCCGCGGTAACGGGGGAAGAGCTCGCGTGGCTGACCAGGGACGTCTGGCCGGAGACCCGGTCGTGGAGGAAGAGGTCGGGCGCCTGGTTGCCGTCCACCTGACCCGCCACGGCGTTGTCCGCCGCGCTCCTGAAGAGGATCCAGCGGCCGTTGCCGCTGATCGCGAGGCTCTGGCTGTCGACGTTCACGCCGGTGGTCGCCGACCCGGGGGTGTGGCTCACCAGCGTGTTCGTGCCCGTCTGGCGGTCGAAGACGAAGACCTGAAACCTGAAATCCGGGGGGGACTGGCCGGCCACCAGGTCGGTGGATCCGCTGGTGAACGCGACGAAGCGTCCGTCGGCGCTGA
Organism: Thermoanaerobaculia bacterium; assembly: GCA_035266085.1. Lineage (GTDB taxonomy): Bacteria > Acidobacteriota > Thermoanaerobaculia > Multivoradales > UBA5704 > DATARR01. The sequence continues at coordinate 13,534 of DATFNZ010000155.1, read as the reverse complement.
TCCGGGGCTCCCCGGAATTGGCGTTCCCCACGGTCACGGGCGAGCCGCTCGCGTGGCTCACCAGGGTGTTGGTGCGGGTCACGCGGTCGTAGAGGAAGACGTTGTTGTTGCCGAGGTCCCCGTTACCGGCCTGCTGCCCCGGCACCAGGCTGCAACTGCCGCAGTTGTAGGCGAGATAACGCCCGTCGGCGCTGAACACCGCATCGCGGACGAAGCCGTCGGCCACCCTGAAGGAGCCCGGGACGTGGTTGACGAGGGCCCTCGTGTCCGTGGTCCGGTCGTGGACGTAGAACGGGAAGGCCGTCGGCGGCCGGCTGTCGGGCAACGATTCGAAGGCGGCGAACCGGCCGTCGGCGCTGAGGGCGGGCGGCGACAATCCCGCGCCGGACGCGGTCCGCGGAGAGGACGCCGCATGGCTCAGGAGGAGGGTCTTGCCGGTCGCCCGGTCGCGCAGGAAGACGTCCGTGGTCAGGAGAAGCGGGTCGATCTGGCCGGGCACCAGGCCGGCCCCGGTGCTGGTGAAGAGCACGAACCGGCCGTCGGCCGAGATACCGTAGGCCGAGCTCTCGCCATGCGGGGTGACGACCGGCAGGGCCGGATGGCGGCCCGAGGCGAGCGCCACCTCCGCCGTGCCCCGGCTGTAGAGGAAGACGTCGCTGAACCCGTTCGGGTCGACCTGGCCCTGCGCCAGGTTCAGCGCGAAGCTGACGAAGGCGACCACGTTGCCGTTCCGGCTGAGGATCGGGAACTGGCCGCTCGCGGCCGTGGTGGCCGAGCTGGCGGCGTGGCTCGCCAGGACCGTGGTCTGGGAGAACCGGTCGTGAAGGAAGACGTCGGTGTCGAAGCGCCGGTCGGTCTGGCGGGGGACGAGATCGGTCGCGCCGCTCTGGAACGCCACGTAGCGGCCATCCGCGCTGATGCCGGGAGAACTGGCCGAAACGGGCTCCGCCGTCGCGGTGGTTCGCGACCTTCGTGTGTGGCTCACCAGCTCCGACGTCCCCGTGAGCCGGTCGTAGACGAACACGTCCGCCCGGCTGTTGGTGTCCACCTGACCCGTGACCAGGTTGCGCGCGCCGCTGACGAAGACGACGTAGCGGCCGTCCGCGTTCAGATCGAGCGAGAGGCCGGAGACGATGCCGCCGGCGGCCAGGGGAGAGGCGGCGGTGTGGCTCGCCAGCCGCATCTCGCCGGAGACGCGGTCGTAGAGGAAGGCATCGAGAGCGCCGCCGCCCTCGACCTGGCCGGGGACCAGGTTCGGCGCGTCGCTGGCGAACGCGATCCAGCGGCCGTCGTCGCTGAGGCGCGGGTTCCTCGAGCTGCCACTGGCCGTCTGGAGGGGCGAGCCGCTCGCGCGGCTGACCAGGGACACCGTCCCGGAGGAGCTGTCGAAGACGAAGACGTCGACTCTCGCGTTGGTGTCGGCCTGACCGGGGACGAGGTCGGTGGCGAGGCTGTTGAACGCGACGAAGCGGCCATCGGCGCTGATTTCGGCCGTGTCGGACATCGCGTTGCCCATGGTGGCGGCCGAGCCGGCCTGCCGGCTGACCAGGGTGATGGCGCCCGAAGAGCGGCGATAGAGGAAGACGTTGTCTCCCAGGGGGCCGGCTTGGCCGGCGACCAGGTTCCGCGCCGAGCTCTTGAAGACGACGGCGCCGCCGTCGGCGTTGATCCGGGCCTCGAAAGAGTTGTTGTCCCCGGGGCTGCCGGCATCGCCGCTCGCGTGGGAGACCAGGGTGGTGGTGCCCGCGGCCCGATCGTAGAGGAACACGTCGCTCCGGAAGTTGCCGTCTCCCGGCACCAGGCTGCCGGACGAGTTGGAGAAGACGACGAAGCGTCCGTCGGCGCTGATCTGGGCCCCGAGGACCCCGGGCAGGCCTGGATCGGGAACCGCCCTGCGGGGCAAGCCGGTGACGTGGGTCACCAGGGTGGTCGTCCCCATCACCCGGTCGCGGACGAAGATGTCGTTCGAGGCGTTCCTGTCGACCTGCCCCGCCATGAGGTTGGGAGCGTCGCTCGCGAAGACGAGGTAGCGCCCATCGGCGCTGATCGACAACGGGAAGCTGTGGCCATTCGTATCAGGTATGGGATCGGCCTTGGAGATGAGCTCGACCTGCCCCGCGGCGGCGGCGGCCGTGCCGATCAGGACCAGAACCAGAGTGCCGCCACTGACCGCCCGCCGAAATGCCGTTCCGTGATGCATGCCGAGCTCCTCCTCTATTCCTGCCATGCGCTGGATGGCAGGAAAAGATGTCGTTCAGTCCTTGCGCCGTATACGTAGCGAGTTGGGATTCCGTCGGAGGCGCGGCCCCTTTGGGGCCGGCTGTTCACCCTCATAACCCCCTACCCCCTTCTCTCCCCGCCTCCCACCCGCCGACCGGGAGAGAAGGGGAATGAAACAGCTTTTTTAAGACAAACTTCTCCCTCTTCTCCCGGCCGGCGGGAGGGAGGCGGGGAGAAGAGGGCCGGGGTGATGAGGGCTTCCACGGTGCGACCTCCTGCATCTCACAAAGTGGAACTAAGGAACGTACAGAAACACATCCCGAGTCCCCCCAAAGTCCCGATTCACAAGGTCCGACGCGAAGCTGACGAAGGCCACGAAGCCGCCGCTGGCGCTGACCACGGGGTCCTGGGAAAAGCTGTTGGCCGCCCGCTCCGGTGAGAGCAGGGAGCGGGTCACCAGCGCCGCCTCTCCGAACGTCCGGTCGTAGCGGAACACGTGCGGCACGATGGCCGACCCCGGGGGCAGGAGCTCCGGGGCCTGGCTGGTGAAGACGACGTACCGGCCGTCGGCGCTGAGGCGGCCGGAGAACGCGCCCTGCCCGCCCGTCCGCAGCGGCGAGCCGGGGACGTGGCTCACCAGGCGCCTCTCTCCGGAAACACGGTCGAAGAGGAACAGGTCGGGATGGTCGTTCAAGTCGTTCTGCCCCGGGATGACATTGGTGCCGGAGCTGCTGAACAGGACGTAGCGTCCGTCGTCGCTCAAGGCGGGCGCTGCGCCGGGACGCGCGTGGGGGCCGGCCTGGAAGACCTTCCCCGAGCTCCGGTCGAGGAGGACGACGTCCCGCGATCCGATGGGGCTGAGGAACGCGGCGTACCGGCCTTTGGCGCTGATCGCCGGCTGCTCGCCCGAGGCAGCGGGCCCCGAGGTGCCGCGGGTCCGGCTGAGCAGCGAGATCTTGCCGGTGCTCCGCTGGTAGACGAACGCGTCGCCCGCGCCGTTGGCGTCCACGGCGCCCGGCACCAGGTCCGAGGCGGCGCTGTCGAAAGCGATGAAGGCGCCGTCGGGGCTCATGGACGAGAAGAACGAGGAGCCGTTCCCCGTCCGGCCCGCGCGGTTGCCCGTCCTGCTCACCAGGTGCACCTTGCCCGTCCGCCGGTCGAACCAGAAGACGTCGTAGATCCCGTTCTCATCCTTCTGCGGCACCAGATCGGTGGCCAGGCTGGTGAACACCACGACGCTGCCGTCCGCGCTCAACCCGCCGGCGATGGAGGTGCCGCTCGCCGTGTTGTCGGGGAAGGTCGACCGGCTGACCAGGACGACCGTGCCCGTCCGCCGGTCGAACAGGAAGACGTCGGGGGTCGCCAGGGCGTCGTGCAGCCCGGCGACGAGGTTGGTGGCCCGGCTGGTGAACAGGACGTAATTGCCGTCCCGGCTGATGATCGGCGCCTCGGAGGCGTCGTTGGCGGACCTCGAGGGGAAGCCGATCGTCCGGCTCACCAGGACGGTCGTCTTGGTGACCCGGTCGTAGAGGAAGACGTCGGAGACGCCATTCACGTCCGCGTGGCCGATGAAGAGCCCCGCGGCCAGGCTGGCGAAGGCGACGTACCGCCCGTCGCCGCTGATCGAGGGCATCCCGCTCGGGCTCAACGGGCTCAGCGAGGCCATCCCCGGCGGGTGGAGCGTGACGATCCGGCTCGCCGCCGTGGCCGTCTCGTGGAGGAAGAGGTCCAGGACCCCGTTCGAATCCCGCTTGCCGGCGACCAGATCGCCCGCGTCGCTGGCGAACGCGATCCAACTGCCGTCCGCGCTGATGGCGGGCACCAGAGACTGGCCGCGGGCCGCCTGCCCTGGAAGGCTGTCCGTGTGGCTCACCAGGACGGTGGCGCCGGTCGCCCGGTCGTGGAGAAAGACGTCGCGCGTCTCGGCGGGGTCGTCCTGGCCGGGCGCCAGGTTCCTGGCGAGGCTCGTGAAGACCACGTACCGCCCGTTGCCCGACAGGGCGAAGGCGTCCTGCCCTGGAGCGGGGGGCGTGAAGACCGGTCCGGGAGACGGGGCCACCAAGGCCGTGTCGCCGGAGAGGCGGTCGAAGACGAGGAGCTGGACCTCCTGGGGGGAGCTCTCCCGCTCGCCGTCGTAGTAGGCGATGGCGCTGCCATCCTCGCTGATGACGGGGGCGCCGCCGCCATTGGGGCTTGCGGCGTTCGGCGAGCCCGCGGACCGGCTGACCAGCGACACCGTGCCCATCAGGCGGTCGTAGAGGAACACGTCCTGCTGCCCGTTGCCGTCGCTCACGCCCGGGACGAGGTCCGTCGCTTTGCTGGCGAACGCCACGTACCGGCCGTCGGCGCTGAGGGTCGGCGAGACGGAGCTGGCTTTGCCCGCCGTGAGGGCCGAGCCGGCCTGGTGGCTCACCAGGGTGGCCGCGCCGGCGAGGCGGTCGAAGAGGAAGACGTCGAGGGCCCCGTTGGGATCGTTCTGGCCGGCGACGTGGTCGGTCGCGTCGCTGATGAACGCCAGGAACCGGCCGTCGGCGCTCATGGCGGACAGGCCGGCCGAGCCGTTGCCCGTCTGCTGGGCGGCAGACCCCCGCCGGCTGACCAGGATCGTGGTGCCCGAAGTCCGCTCATACAGGTAGACGTTCGCGCTCGCGTCCCCGTCGAGCGGTCCCGGGAGCAGGTCCGAGGCGGCGCTGGTGAAACCGACATAGCTGCCGTCGGCGCTGAGGAAGGGGATGTCGGAGGGCGCGTCGGCGGCTTCCGTGCTCCCGGCGCGCCGGCTCACCAGGGTGACCTTGCCGGTCGCCCGCTCATAGAGGAAGACCTGCCGCCCCTCGGAGTCCTCCAGGCCGGCCGTGAGGTCGCGCGCGGAGCTGGCGAACGCGATATAGCCGCCGTCCGCGCTGATGACGGGGTCCTGCGATGGCGTGACGGCCGCCCTCGTGCTCGAGCCGGCCGCGTGGCTCACCAGCGCCGTGGTCCCCTGCAGCCGGTCGTACAGGAAGACGTCGGACCCCGCGTTGGCATCGACCTGCCCCGAAACGAGGTTGGCGGCGGAGCTGGCGTAGACGAAGAAGCGTCCATCCGCGCTCAACGAAGCCCGGCCGGGAAGCCCCCCGCCCGCCGTCTCCGGAGCGCGCCGCCACGGAGTCCGCGACACCAGCTCGACCTGAGCGGCGGCGCTGAGCCCGGGCATCCCCGCCACCAGCAGAACCGCCAAAACGGCCGGCCGGACCGCTCTTTTCCCTCTGGATTCGTGACTCCGAAGCATTCTGACCCCCTCGATCTGAAGGAAATGTTATATCACCATACAGGCTTCCGTAAACAGATGGCGGAGAGGGCGATTCCATTTCACCCAACGCGAGCGCGTTGCGCTGCATGCCGGCCGAAGGACGACCAGAAGGCAGGAGCGTCGCCCTGAAAGGGCGGGATTTGACCAGCCCGGGGTGGCAACCCCGGGAACGGTAGTTCCCCACACCCCTCAAGCCCCGAAGGGTTGGCAGATTTCGTCGCAGCCGGAACCGGGCCTGCCCGAGGGAAGGAATGCCGGCCCTTTGGGACTAGTGGTTCAGCCTGAGATTGATGGATCTCGGACCCAGATGTCGGGCGGGTAGAGACGTCCCAGGTCGTAACCACAACCGTTCCTTGGGTCACCCCGACCGCGGGACGTCTCTTCGGAGGGTCTGCCGCTCCAGCCGGCCAATCTGTCCTGACGCCTCCGCCGTTCCTTGCTCGACTCGACGCCATCCAGGATGCGGGAGGATTCTGTCTCGTCACGGCCTGGCTTCCCTGAAGAGGCCTGCGCTCCGAGGAGACTTCGTGTCGACCGGTCTTGCCTACCCACTATCCCCTATGATACGTGCCATCCGATTCGCCGGGCGCTGACGGACCGTTCTAGGCACTTTGTAGGTCGCTGAGTCAATGGGGCATAAGGTATAGTGTTCGCATGGGCACGGGCCGGGAAGAGCCGCGGAGGATCGCAGGAGGCAGCGGAGAGGTGGTGAGGGCACGAGCTACCCACTTTGTCCTATGGCGGAGAGGGAACAGCACTCAGCATCCGAAAATGATCGATCAGCTACTCGCACCTATCTAGAAGTCGAAGATTAAGTAACTCACCTTTGGTATTCCATTGTGGGAAGTTTCATGGCCGGCCAACAAATCCTTGCCGAAGAAAGAACTCACTCTCCTGAGACCATCGACTGGACTCTCCGAGATGCTGCGCTCTCGGCCCAACTACGCGTCTTGGGTGAAAACGACCCAGATTTTTGGTCTTTTCGCTCAAATGCAGTACGTCAGCATGCTCATGCTTTCTTCCAGTACCCGGCAATGATGGTGCCGCAAATGCAGGAGCGGCTACTCGCAGAATTTACGGCAATAGATCCCTCGATCAAGAAAGTCTACGATCCTTTTGTTGGATCCGGCACTGTCCTGACCGAGACCATGCTGCGAGGGCTTGACTTCCATGGCTGTGACATAAATCCTCTGGCGATTCTTTTGGCCAGAGTTAAAGCAGGGCCCTTCTACGTGACGGCGCTTCGCGACAGATGGAGGGAAATCGAGGCAGAGATTCGAGCCGACAAATGCTCCAAGGTCGAGTCTTCCTTTTTCGGATTATGCAAGTGGTTTACAGGGGAAGTCGCTATTTGCCTGTCACGAATCGTTCGTTCAATCCGGAGGGACAAGGATCTGTGGAGCCGCCGCTTCTTCTGGGTGGCCCTAGCGGAGACAGTCCGCATTACAAGTAACTCCCGTACCTCTACCTTTAAGCTTCACCTCCGTCCGTCAAAAGAACTGGAGGAGCGAAGCGTTGATCCAATCTCCGTTTTTAGGAAAGTTGTCGACCGAAACCTTGTCCGAACAGAGAGAAACGCTGAGCTGCTTAGAAATGCAGGTAGCCTAAGATCTGGGCACTATACAGGGAATATAACCCTTAAACTTGCGCACGCAGCCGATGACGCCAAGAGCATCGAAGCTGACAATCGTGCGGACCTTCTTGTCACTTCGCCCCCGTATGGAGATAATGTCAGTACCGTTCCTTATGGTCAGCATTCTTTCCTACCTCTTCGATGGATTGACCTTGATGACATTAGCCATGAGCTAGATCAAAAACTTGTTGCCAATACTCACTCACTGGATACCCGCAGTTTAGGAGGCTCCCGTAAGAATGCTCTCGAAGGCGTGCAGCCTGCATGCGAAATGTCACCCAGCCTTCTTAGAACTCTAAAATTGCTAGCCTTTGAGCCACGTGACCGCCGCCTTCGTGTTGCCGCCTTCTGGCGAGATTTGGACAGATGCTTGACGCCAATTATCGACGCCTTGCGTGCCAATGCTTATATGGTTTGGGTAGTTGGGAATCGGCGTGTGGGAGACCGAGTAGTTCCTATGCACGAGATTCTTGCAGAGCTTGTGACTGCTCGTGGTGGTGTGCCAGTCGCTATTTTAGAGAGACATATTCATTCCAAGCGAATGGCCCTCCGCAATGGCATCGCCAAGACAATGTCTCGGGAAACAATTTTAGTGATGCGAAAGGGCGCGTAATGGGGGTGCGGGACGACAGCTTACACTTCGATGTTCACCCCTCAGTTGTATTCCAACTCGGAGCGGATCTCGTTAGTGATGAATGCCAGGCTCTAATAGAGTTGGTCAAGAATAGCTACGACGCGCAAGCTACATACGTTCACATTGACATCAACACGCACGAACCGGTAACTTGCGCGTTTCCGGAAACATATTTTCCTGATTCAGTGGGCTACATCAGGATTACAGATGACGGTCAAGGTATGTCTCTCGAGGACATTCGGCAAGGGTGGCTGATCGTCTCAGATTCGTTGAAGAGGAAGCTGAAAACAAAGGGATTAGCCGGGGGTGGACGAACACCGCTCGGTGACAAGGGGCTTGGTCGGCTCGGTTCTCAGCGACTAGCGAAGAACCTCGAAGTTATGACAGTCCCGAAGGGGTCCAAAGAGGAATACCACGTCGGCCTCTCTTGGGAAAAGTTCTGGGACTTTCCTGCGCTTCACGATGTTCCCATAGAAGGACCTAAAATTAAACTAACCAAGAGCAAGCAGGGAACGACTTCCCTGTTGTCTGGGTTGGTTGATCCGGATCGGTGGCGTGGAGCCGGAGCCAAGACTGAGCTCGAGGAACGTTTTGCGGAGCTGGTTTCTCCTTTTGAAAAGATCGCTGCCTTCGAACTAGTCATCACGGTAGATGGTACTAATCTAGACATGGCCCGCATTGGCAAAAAAGTTCGTGACGAAGCAGGGGTAAGCTTTCAGTTTACCTTCGACGGGGAGAGGCTCGATATTAAGGGGCAGCTTAAGCTGAAGCTGCTAGAGCCAGGAAATGAAGCAAGGCAAAGAGCTTTTCAGGAGTACTGCGAGCGAGACAATGGACAGATGCTGCTGGCGCAGCTTCAGACCGCGAGTAAAGGGCGTACATTTCAATTGATGCCATCACAACGTCGAGCATGGTTTGCCTCCTTCAATGGCGATTTCTTACTAGATCATATTGATGGCATCGCAATGCTACTAGAAGGAGTGCCAGCGAATCCCGGTCCGTTTCGGGGAGAGGTGGATGGATTCGACCTTAGCCATGACGGAGAGAATGAAGCATTAGGAAGCGTAAAGGAGCTTCGAAAGCGAATGAGGCGGCTCGCCGGCGTCCGTGTCTATCGCGACGGGTTTGGCGTACGGGTGGATACAGATTTCCTGAAGCTCGGGAAGGCGTGGACCAGCGGTAAATCATACTACGGGCTGAAGCCTGGCAGTACGATTGGTTTTATTGCCATTTCGGCGCGTGACAATCCCCTGCTTGTCGAGACAACAGATAGAGAAGGTTTTCAAAAAACCCCTTATCTTGTGAATTTTGAGGCCCTGCTTGCCAAATTCGTCGGCTTTACTCACGACATGTTAGAGTTCTTTAGGCGAGAGACCATAAAATTTTGTGATCGCTTCGTGGAGCAGGATGCCGAAGTACCGCCCAATATGACCCCGAGTGAGCTTGCGGAGAGAATCGGTGAGCACCTCAAGGCGAGTGCAGCTCTTAAGGAAAAGGTCTCGGAATTGGCGAGAGCCGTTACGGCATCAGGGCGTGACGTCGAAAAGGCCTATGAAACCTCAAGTCAATGGCTATTTCGGAACACTGAGGAATCGAGGCAGACCCAATCGGCCCTCGACAAAGTTAGGAAAGATATAACCGCTTCGGAGCATGCCCTGAAAGAGGTGGCGGCCCTTATTGACCAAACTCCAAAGATAAGGGATGCCCATGCGCTTCTCACAGCACAAATCGACCGCTTCAATGACCGCCTAGCGCAAGCATATGAGACAATGAGTTTAGGTCTTACGGCTGAGGCGCTAGTACACGAGATTGCTACCGTAGCCGATGGCCTCGCCCAGAGAGTCGCAGATATCAGGAAATATTTTGAAAAGACGAGTTACAGTGACGACCGCATTCGCGCCTTCGTTCGTCATGTCGATGCAACCGTCAGTGCTCTTCGCAAGCAACTGGGTCACTTGGACCCGTCCTTAAGGTATGTGCGCGAGCGGCGTGTATCGATTGTTCTTGCGGACTTCCTTTTCGAAGTGAAACAGTACCACGAAGCGCGATGGAGAGATGCCAAGCTAGTAATTGACTTAGTCGGGATGCGTAACGATCCCGGATTTGAAGTTCAGATAAATCGTGGAAAGCTTACGCAAATCGTTGACAATCTTATTTTGAATAGTGAGTATTGGCTTCGTGAAGACATCAGGCGGGGGCGAATGCCAAGTGGCATAGTCACAATCGAAGTGCAGCGCCCGTATCTGTTGGTCAGCGATAATGGCACCGGAATTGACTTGTCCGTTGAAGGAACTTTATTCGAACCCTTTGCGACAGCTAAAAGTAACGGTCGCGGTCTCGGGCTGTTCATTGTACGTGAGTTTCTCCAATCTGAAGGATGTGGAATAGACCTGTGCAGGGAGAGAAACAGTTTTGGACGTTACTTCAAGTTCATACTTGATCTGAGTGGTATAGCCAATGGCTAAACTTACCGAGACGCAGATAGTTCAGAGCTTTTTCGAGGCAATTGGCATAAAGCGGCTAGTTTATGTGGACGATCAGTTTGGTGTTACTCCTGAGCGAATACTAGACCTGTGCCGGGGCATGTCTGACGGACAGATTGCCGCCTCCGAAGCTTTCCCGAACTTTGTTGCGGGGGCGGGAGATTTATTGCGAGAGCGGCGAATTCTGGCTGATGTAGGTGAGTTGGCAGAATCACAGCTCCGAAAAACCTTTAACCTGCTTGCCGCCATAAATGGATCTCAGAGTGAGCAAGACCATAGGGCGGCTACTGTCTTTTCTGGCCTGATCGGCGGTGTGGTTGATTTGCAATGTTTAAGTAGGGCCGAGTGGAAGGCTCAAGAAGCAAAATTGGCTGCTGAGGCTAACAACGTTCCAACTCTCTTCATATTTGACGAGGATTTTGGGCTAGAGGGATATCCAAAAGATGAAGGGCGCAGACTTATTGCTAATCTGAACGTATTAGAGCATGGACGGAAATATGCTTATGCTCTCCTGACCCACAATGCGCGGAGCGATGACGACGAAAATCGAATTGAAGGTGAGATAGGGAGCGAATTGCCAGACCTTCAGGGCCTTGTCATTGTTATTGCTAAGGAGCGCTTGACAGACGAGCCTCAGAGATTTGTTCATCGCCTCAAATCTGCGCTGCTTTTGCCACTGTTTAGAGTTGTTAAGGGCAAGTTGGGTTCTGCGACATCTAGTGCTGCTGCGGAAGCCATGAAGCAAATTGAGGAGCTTAAAGTTGACGCTTTCGAGCAGATTGTGTTTGGTTCTTCCCAGATAGAGGGCGCATGGTCTCCAGAAACGCTCGTCCGGATCTTTTCCGTGTTTCAGGAGCGGCACGTTCGTAATGAGTTACGAGGCGACCCCGAGGTGCACGGAGCTGTCGCAGATGCTGATCCTCTTTGTGGTCTTTCTGCTGGATCAGTCTCCTCAGATGTTTCTCGATTGCTAAAAAATTGCAAAGATTTGAAATTTATGATGGATCGGAAATTAATAGATTTAATATGCCCCTGGATTCTGGCGACATATTCGAGGACTGCGTTACTAAAGAACAATACATGCTTTTGGCCCAGCCATGCGACCTTATGGTCCGGGGCGACGGGCTTCGTAAGAACCTGGAACGGGACCAACGGCAGATGGCGAGACTTGCACTCATCGCTAAGAAGGGGAAGATAACCACCAAGGAGCAAAGCTTTAAGGAACATGAGTTTGAACTCGTCCACTTCGATGAGTTTGCCGCCCATCACTGCTTTGCTGGGTTAAACGACGTATTATTTTTGCCCATTTGGTTGCTTGATCTAGGGGTGCTAAATGAAAACGGTCAATGCAGGATGCGCGGTGATCAGGAGGCGACCGCGCTTCTTCCTGGTCCTTGGCGAAAGAGGTTTGGGATTCTCAAGGAGAGAGCTAAGCCCATTGTGGAGATGCTGGGAAATCTACAGAGTGGTGATGAAGGTCTTCGGGCTGAGACCTTAAAGGCACTCCTGCGACTTCCTCTGGGGACACCATTCACTACATTGTTGGCGGTTGAAGGCAAAGATCCAATTAAAGACTGGTCAGTGGATCTCGGATTGCAACGAGTAGGGCGGCTGCGTGAGAGATACGCAACCGCGATACTTTCTCAATACGGTGCGTATCTTGCGCGCTTGGCGCATCCTCACGATCTAACCAGACGTAGGTAAAACCTTGAGCACCGTCAACTGTTTGAGTCTAGCGCGGGAGATCGGTAAAGTGGCTTAGCGGGACGGGAACGAGGGACGGGAACGAGGTGGCATGCGCTTTGTTGTGCTTGACCCGGAGCCTTACCACGACAGAGGAAGATTCTAGAATTTCTTGGAGATTCTAGATTTCTTGGGCGGAGTTCCATGGCTATCAACATCAAGAACGACAAGGCGGAGAGCCTGGCTCGGCAAGTGGCGGCTGAGGCCGGGGAGAGCCTCACGGACGCCGTGATTCACTCTCTGGAGGAGCGCCTGGAGCGCCTCAAGGGCCAGCGGTCCGCTCCTGACCTGGCGGAGACGCTGATCGCGATCGGCCGGCGGTGCAGTTCCCTGCCTGATCTCGACACACGGGACGCGGACGAGATCCTGGGATATAACGAGAAGGGCGCCTTCCGCTGAGCATTCCCTACTGGCGGAAGACTTCGAGATGACGGCAGAATCCCAGGAAGACCGGCGCCTCGTTAGCCTGACGGAGATCTGCCTCGCCTTCCCCGAGGCCACGCGCCGGGACATGGGAAAGCATGCGTCCTTCCTGGTCCGCAAAAAAACCTTTGCCTATTTCCTCGACGATCACCATGGGGATGGGATCGTCTCCCTCTGCTGCAAGACGTCGCTGGGGGAGAACGCGGACATGATCGCGCAGAACCCCGACAGGTTCTATATGCCCGCCTACATCGGCCCGAAGGGCTGGGTCGCGCTGCGCCTGGATGTCGGCGAGGTCGACTGGGACGAGGTCGCCCATCTCGTGGCCAACAGCTACCGCCTCGTCGCTCCCAAGCGGCTTGCCTCCCTCGTCGGTGCGTCGTAGGGCAGGACGGAAGCCCGGCGGGCCGTCCGCCGGCTCCGGCGAGCGACTCGTTCCGGCCGGCGAGTGGCTCGTTCCGACCGGCGAGTGGTCCGTTCCGGCCGGCGAGCCAACTTTCGACTCCGGCGAGCCGTTCGTTCCGACCGGCGAGTGGCTCGTTCCGGCCGGCGAGCCAACTTTTGATTCCGGCGAGCCGTTCGTTCCGACCGGCGGACGAACTTTAAGGTCCGGCGAGCCGACTTTAGGGTCCGGCGGGCCGTTCGTTCCGACCGGCGGACGGCTCGTTCCGGTCGGCGAGTCAACTTTAGGCTCCGGCGAGCCGATCGTTCCGGCCAGCGAACGAACTTTAAGGTCCGGCGAGCCGCTCGTTCCGCTCAGGCTTCGGACGTGAGCTCGTCGGTGGACCCACTTGGGAGCCGGCTGAAGCCGACTGAGCCCCGTCAGGAGGCTCTTTCAAGTAGCCGGGCATTATGCCATGCCATTCCACGCATCTTGGTCTTCGGGCCGTTCTGCCCTTCGGCGACCTCACCCCTGCCCCTCTCCTAAAGGAGAGGGATCTTATAGCAGAACGTTTCGGGACTAGCCATCCCTCTCCTTTAGCTCTGTCAGCTCGGCGAGCGAGCAAATGGGGGCGAGGAACAGGACGCGGACACCGCCCGGGCATCAATGCCCGGGCTACTCGAAAGAGCCCCCTGAAGGGGACTCAGTCGGCTTCAGCCGGCTGTTT
>DATFNZ010000154.1:0-41375 GCA_035266085.1 Thermoanaerobaculia bacterium | reverse complement strand
CACTCGGGACTGGTCGCCGATCCACGCCGTCACCCTTAACCCAGAGCGCGACGCCGTGGTGGCCGAGTACCACCGGGGGGCTGAGCGCCAAACAAAAGCCGCATGAACGACGAGGCGACAACTACCTTGACACGCGCCGTCCTTCCATCCGCCCCGAGGGGGCGGTGCCTCTCAGCGGTGCCTCCCTAAGCCGCGGAAAGTTGGGGTACCGGCCCTTTGGGGCGGGAAAGGGTTGGCCTCCCTTCCCGGCGCTAAAGCACCGGGCTATTCAGATTGGGCCCCTTCGGGGCAAAAACAGCCCGTTGCGCTTGAAAGTTGGGTGCCGGGAGAAGGCTGCTTCCCGGGTCGATGGTGGCACGCTTATGGATCCGGCGAGCACCGTAGAGATCGGGAGTGTTCTGATGACAAGCCTGATCGCCGAAAGGAGAACGTTTTGAAGAAGCATCTGAAAAAAAGACTCGTACTTCATCGAGAGACTCTGACCGCGCTCGACCAGCTTGAGCTCAAGGCAGCAGCAGGCGGTGCCACCAGTCCCAGGGCCTGCCCGTACAGCGGCTATCAGACCTGCGGCACCTGTCAGGCAACCTGCACGACCAACTTCTGTTGACCATCCAAAGTGGTGAGGATCAGCTTCCTCCCCGAGGCGGCTGATCCCCCGTTTGCCGATCCGGCCGTTCCTTGCTACAATCACCCGCCTTTGGCTCCGGCCCGCGGGCCGTGGCCTGTCCGCGCATTGCAACAGAGAGAACTTGGAGGCTTTAGATGCTGACGATTCGGCTGCGCCGCATGGGCGCCCGGAACAACCCCTTCTTCCGCGTGGTGGTGTCGGACTCGCGCAACACCCCGACCGCCGCCGCCGTGGAAGAGATCGGTCATTACGACCCCACGAAGAACCCCGCGAAGGTGACGATCGACGCCGAGCGCGCCGATTTCTGGGTCGGCCGCGGCGCCCAGATGTCGCCCACGGTCAAGAAACTGCTGGCCAGGACGAAGAAGAGTGCCTGAAACGCCTGAGCTCGCCGACGATCTCAAGGAGCTCGCCCGGTTGCTGGTGGACCAGCCCGACGAGGTCGAGGTCCAGGAGATTCCGAGCAAGCGGGGGGGCGGCGTGCTGGAGCTCACGGTCGCCCCTGACGACCTCGGCAAGGTGATCGGACGCCAGGGGCGGACGGCCCGGGCGATGCGCACGCTGTTGGAAACCCGCGAGGACCGGCGGGGGGTGCGCCATGAGCTCGAAATCCTCGAAGACTGAAGCGCCGCCCGTCTCGCCAGCCGTTCCTTCCCGACGGGAGGACCTGCTGGAACGGGACGACTTGCCGGAGACCGTCTCCGTGGGCCGGGTTTTGCGGCCGCACGGCATCCGCGGCGAGGTGGTGGTGGCGGCGCTTTCGGACGTGCCCGGCCGTTTCGAGAAGGGGAGCCGGCTGATGGCGAGCCGTGGGGGCGGTGTCCCGTTCCCGCTCGTGGTGTCGGCGGGCCGCGTCCACAAGAGCGGCGCCGTGGTCCTTTTCGAAGGGTTCGAGGACCGCGACCGGGCTGAGGAGCTGCGCGGGCTGGACCTCGAGGTCTCCCGCTCGGAGGTGCCGCCGGCGCCTCCCGGCACCTACTACCAGTACGAGCTGCTCGGCTGCCTCTGCCGCAACGACGGCGAGGATCTCGGCCGGGTGATCGAGGTGCTGGAGGACGGCGGCGGCCTGATGCTGATCGTCGAGGGGGAGGGCCTGAGGGTGCCGGTGCCGTTCGTCAACGAGTTCCTGCGCGAGGTGGACGTGGCGCGGGGCCGGATCGAGCTGTCGCTGCCTCCGGGGCTGCTGGAGACATGCGCGTCCAGGTCCTGACGATCTTCCCCGAGCTGTTCGAGCCGTTCCTCTCGACCAGCCTGGTGGGGAGGGCGATCGAGAAGGGGCTCCTGGAGGCGCGGGTGCACGACCTCCGGGAGTTCACGGAGGATCGCCACCGCAGCGTGGACGACGAGCCGTACGGCGGCGGCGGCGGCATGGTGATGACGGCGCCGCCCTGGATCCGCGCCGTGCGGGCGGTCTCCGGACCGTCCTCCTGGCGCGTGCTGCTGTCGCCCCAGGGCCGGCGGCTCGACGAGGCCAGGGTGCGCGAGCTGGCGGGCCGGGGCGATTTGGTATTGATGTGCGGCCGTTACGAGGGGATCGACGAGCGGGTGCGGGCGACGGTGGTCGACGAGGAGGTCTCGATCGGCGATTTCGTGCTGTCGGGCGGCGAGCTGCCGGCCATGGTGCTGATCGAGGCGCTCTCCCGGCAGGTGCCCGGAGTGGTCGGTCTCGCGGATTCGGTCGAGAACGACAGCTTCCGCGGCGGCCTGCTCGACCATCCGCACTACACGCGGCCGCCGGTGGTGGAGGGGTTGGCCGTTCCCGAGGTGCTGACTGGAGGCGACCACGAGAAGATCCGCCGCTGGCGGCAGCGCGAGGCGCTCCGGGCTACCCTGGAGAAGCGCCCGGACCTGCTGGAAGGGGCCGAGGCGCTCGGCCGGCTGACGCCGGAGCAGCGGCGGGAGGCCGCGGCGCTGCGGAGCATGGAGACGATTGGCACGGAGAAAAGTTGAAGGGCCGCTTGCGTGGTCATTCTGAAATGGAAATAATGACGGCACCGTCCCCCTTTGGGCGATCCGTCGGGTCTGCGAGGTGAGTCATGAATCAGTTGGATCAGGTCGAAAGTGTCTATTTGCGGCAAGGGCAGCCCGAGTTCCTGCCTGGGGACACGGTCCGCGTCCACGTGCGCGTGGTCGAGGGCGACAAGCATCGAATCCAGGTTTTCCAGGGCGTGGTGATCGCCCGCCGCGGTGGCGGCACCCGGGAGACCTTCACGGTGCGCAAGATCTCCGGCGGCATCGGCGTCGAGCGCATCTTCCCCAACAACTCCCCGAACGTTGACAAGATCGAGGTCATCCGCAGGGGCCGGGTGCGCCGCGCGAAGCTGTACTACCTGCGGAACCTGCGCGGCAAGGCGGCTCGCATCGACGAGCGCCGGGAAGACCAGCCGCGGGGATAAGAGCCAGCCGGCCGGAAAGGATTCGCGGTGGTGACTAGGGCGGCGGCGAGACCGGTGGCCCCGGCCCGGGCGATGATCGAGCTGTTTCTCGAGGCTTACCGCCTCCACCTGCTCCGCGGGTTGGAGGAGGGGCTCGCGCGTTGCGGCTACGGTCTGATCGCCGGGGTGGACGAGGTGGGCCGCGGTTCGCTCGCGGGCCCCGTGGTTGCCGCTGCCGTCATCGTGGACACCCGCTGCCTGGTGCCCGGCGTGGATGACAGCAAGTGCCTCACCGCGCCGGAGCGGGAGCGCGCCGCCGGGGCGATCCGGGCCACCGCGGTCTCGGTCGCCGTCGCCGACGTCTCGCCGGAGGTCATCGACCGCGTCAACATCCTCGAGGCCACCCGTCTCGCCATGTGCCAGGCTCTCTCGCGGCTCGAGCCGGCGCCCGACTGCGCCGTGGTCGACGCCGTCCGGCTCTCCGGCTTCGGCTTTCCCTGCGTCCCCGTGGTCCGCGGCGACTGCTTCAGCTACGCGGTGGCCTGCGCGTCGATCGTCGCCAAGGTGGCGCGCGACCGGATGATGACCGAGCTCGACCGCGAGTACCCCCAGTACGGCTTCGCCGCCCACAAGGGCTACGGCGTGCCCGAGCACCTGGAAGCCCTGGCGGCCTACGGCCCCTCGCCCGTCCACCGGCTCACCTTCAAGCCGGTGCTGCCGCGCGCGGAGAGCCCCTGCTGATGGCCATCCAGCGCGAGCAGGTCGTCCAGACCGCCGAGAAGTACGTCTCCCGGGGCAAGATCGAGCCGGCGATCCGCGAGTACCGCAAGCTCCTCTCGGACAACCCGAACGACATCAACACGCTCAACCGGATCGGCGACCTCTACGCCCGCATCCAGCGCATCGACGAGGCCGTCGACTTCTTCACCCAGATCGCGGAGCAGTACACGACGGAAGGCTTCTTCGTCAAAGCCATCGCGATCTACAAGAAGATCATCAAGCTGGACCCGACGCTGCTGGAGGTCTACGAGAAGCTGGCGGAGCTGTACCACAAGCAGGGGCTGGTCAACGAGGCGCGCACCCAGTACCAGGTGCTGGCGGACTACTACCAGAAGCACGACAACGCGGCGTCGGCGATCGCCATCTACCAGAAGATGGCGGATCTGGAGCCGAATAACCCGACCTACCACGTCAAGCTCGCCGAGATCTACCAGGAGCAGCAGCTCATCGAGAAGGCGATGGGCGAGTACCGCGTCATCGCGGAGATGATGATCGCCCACGGCCGCTCCCAGGACGCGGCCCAGGTTTACGAGCGGGCGCTGGACATCGACAGCAGCAACATCGGCTTCGTCAACGACGCCGTCTTCAAGCTCAAGGAGTCGGGCAACACCGCCGCGGCGGCCCGTTTCCTCTCGATCGCCTCCGAGCGCAACCCGCAGGCGGCGCGCATCGCCCGCCTGGCGGGCATCGACGGGCCCGAGGTGACGGCCGAGCCCGAGCTGGCCGCCGAGCCCCGGTCCGTCGCTCCGCCCGCCGCGAAGGGGGACGAGACGGCCTTCGACTTCGAGGACACCTTCGACGAGCCGGACGCCTTCGGCAACGACCTCGCGTCCCTGATGGAGCAGGCCGAGGCCGCCGTGGCACCGGCCGCGCCCCTCCAGGCTCCCGAGCCCGAGCCGGAGAGCGAGGAGATCGAGCTGGACCTCGACGAGGTCTTCGTGCTCGACATGGAGAGCGACGACGAGCCGGCGAGCCTCGTCAGGCCGCCATCGGACATGGCGGGCGAGGGCCTCCGTCTGGGCTCGGCCTGGTCGCACGGCGCCGCCACGGAGGAGCCGCTCCCCGCCATCGAGGCCGAGGGGCCGGCTCCCGCTCTGGAGGCCGAGGCGCCGATTCCCGCTTTCGAGGCCGAGGTGGAGATCGAGCTCGATCCCGCGGAGGAACTGGCTCCCGCCTGGGGACTGGAGGCCTTCGATTCCCTCGAGATGCCGCGGGTGGACGCCAATGGCGAGATCGTCCTCGATTTCGACGAGGGGTACCTGCCGAACCTCGACTCGGCCGCCTGGAATCTCGAGCAGAAGGTCGAGGAGGCCGCGCCGGCGGCCGGCAGGATCGATGCCGATTTCCTCGAGCGCACGGCGTCGGAGCTGCATCCGGAAACGATCCAGCACGACGACGATCTGGTCAGCGAGGCCGAGGTGCTGGCCAAGTACGGCCTGGAGGAGAAGGCCCTGGAGCGCCTGCGCCAGGCGCTGCTGCTCAAGCCCAACAACCTCGCCGCCTACACCGTGATGGTCCAGCTCCACCTGGAGAAGGGGCGCCACGACCGCGTGGTCGAGCTGTCGAACGCCATGGCGCGGGCCGCCGGCGAGACCGGCGACACGCAGGTCTGGCCCCGGATGAGGAAGCAGCTCATGGAGGCGGGCTACCGCCTCGACGGCGATTTCGTCGCGGCCGGTCCGCACGGGATGGTGGCGGAGCCCGCGCCCGCCCCGGTTTCCAAGCCGGAGATTGAGCCGGAGCTCGAGCCAGTTTCCGAGCCGGAGCTTGAGCTGAAGTTTGAGCCGGAGATTGAGCCGGAGCTCGTCTTCGAGCCGCTCCCCGATCTGGAGC
Source organism: Thermoanaerobaculia bacterium (assembly GCA_035266085.1). GTDB lineage: Bacteria > Acidobacteriota > Thermoanaerobaculia > Multivoradales > UBA5704 > DATARR01. Next base: position 35,759 of record DATFNZ010000154.1, on the reverse strand, counting down.
CCGAGCCGGTGGCCGCGGCTGAGCCCGAGCCCGTGCCGGAGCTGCCGCCGGTGGCGAGCGCCCCGGCTCCGGCTCCTGAGCCGCCGCCGGCCGCCCGCAAGCGGCCCGCATCCAGGGACATCGACCAGATGCTGCGCGGGCTGCTGGACGACAAGCCGAAGCGTCCCGCGCCCCGTCCGGCCGCTCCGCCTTCGCCCGTGGCGCCGCCGGCCGCTGCCGTCGAGCCGCCGCCGCCCGCTCCCGCGCCGCCGAGCGCGCCCGCGGTCCCGGCCCAGCCCATCATGTTCAACCCGCTCGAGATCGGCGAGATGATCGAGCGGGAGGAGCTCGACTGGGAAGAGCCGGCCGCCGCGCCGCTCTCCTACTCGCCGCCCGTTCCCGCGCTGCCGCCGGCCGCCGCCGCTCCCCCTTCTTTCGGCCCCTCCTCTCTGGCCCCCAGCCTCGACGACACGGGGGGCGGGAGCTGGCTCGACGAGGCGGATCGCGGCCGGCCGGTGAAGAGCGGCGCATCCGAGAGCCTGTTCGACGACGAGGACGACTTCTTCGATCTCGCGGCGCAGCTCGAGCACGAGCTTTCGCAGGAGGACCTCTTCCAGAGCGGCGAGCTGGTGCAGCCGGCCGAGCAGTCGCTCGAGGAGATCGTGGAGGGATTCAAGAAGGGCGTCGCCGAGCACCTCTCGCCCACGGACTACGACACCCACTTCAACCTCGGCATCGCCTACCGCGAGATGGGGCTGCTGGACGAGGCCATCGGCGAGTTCCAGATCGCGGCCAAGGACACGCGCCACCTCGTGCTCTGCTGCTCGATGCTCGGGCTCTGCTTCCTCGACAAGGGCCTGCCCGAGCTGGCCGTCAAGTGGTACAACCGCGGCCTCGAAGCGCCCGATCTCGCCGAGGAGGACACCCTGGGCCTCCTCTACGACCTCGGCTGCGCCTATCTGGTGCTGGACGACAAGACCTCCGCCTACAAGGCGTTCGTCGACCTCTACGGGATCAACAACACCTACCGCGACGTGGTGGCCCGGATCGAAGAGCTGGGACGGCCGTAGGGGCCGGCTGTAAGGCCGCGGCCCCTTCGGGGCCGTCCCTCACTCCCCCAACCCCCTCTCTCCCAGCCTCCCCCCCTGCCGCCGGGAGAGAGGGGGCTTAAGAAAATCGGTCCTTTCGCTTTTTCAGACAAACTTCTCCCTCTTCTCCCGGCCGGCGGGAGGGAGGCTGGGAGAAGAGGGCCGGGGTGATGAGGGCTCCGACGGTGCGACCGCGCTGGGCCGGGAGAGGGGATGGTGTCGAGCCCGGTTGCGCCCCCTGGGCGGACCTTGTACCGTACGCCGCATGGACCACGGGCACCAGCACCATCATCCTCGCGACCCCCTCGCGATCGACCTCGAGTCCCGCCGGCGCGTCCACGTGAAGCGCGTCGACGAGTGCCAGACGCTCGACGAGATCTTCAACTCCTGCCTGCCGGCCTTCGGCGGCGCCTACCTGCGGCGGGTCTACGGCATTTTGGACGCGGCGATCGGGGCGGGCTGCCCGCTCACCCTGGCCATCGCCGGGCCGATCACGGTCTCCGGCCAGCACCAGGCCTGGCTGATCCCCCTCCTGGAAACGGGCTGGATCGCCTATCTCAGCACCACGGACGCCGTCTGCTATCACGACGGCCACCGCAGCCTGGACGAGCACCGCGATCCGGTCTTCGAGGTCCCCATCTTCGGCGACGACGGCGCGCTGCGGGACGAGCACACCATCCGCGTCACGGACATGGCGTTCGACGAGGACGTCCTGTTCGATCAGGACCGCTTCATGACCGCCTGCCTGCTGCGGCCCGAGTTCCAGAAGACGATGAGCGGCACCGAGCTGCGCTACCTCCTGGGGCGGATCTACGCCGCCCAGGAGGAGAAGAACGGCGTGCCGCCGGGGCTGCTCGCCACCTGTCACCGCCTCGCCGTGCCGATCCTCGTCGGCGCGCCCGGCGACGGCAGCCTCTTCCTCAACTCGATGAAGCTGTGGGCCATGAAGCAGGCCGGCCTGCTCGACCGGTACGAGTTCGCGCTCGACCTGCACGCCGAGGTCTTCGAGTCCTGCGCCTACCACTACTGGGGGCTGTTCGAGAACCCCGTCCGCTCGCTGGCGACCCTGATCCTGGGCGGCGGCGTGCCGAAGAACTACAACCTCCAGCCCGAGCCAGCGCTCGGCCAGGTGCTCGGGCTGCCCAACATCAGCGGCTACACCTTCGACGTGCAGATCGTCAGCGCGCCGGTGACGGAAGGGTCGCTCTCTTCCTGCCCGCCGGCGGAGGCGGTGACCTGGGGCAAGGTGGACCGCGAGACCTACCAGCAGACCACGGAGAGCGTGCAGGGCGACTTCTCGATGATCATGCCGTTCGTGGTCAAGGCCCTCCTCGACAACCGCGAGCGCTACGCCCGCCGGGCCGCCGAGATCGGCGAGGAAGCCCTGTTCGCCGAGTCCCCCAAAGCCCGCGGCTATCTCCGCCCCCAGGAGGGGTACCGGCTCTACGACCTCCGGGACCGCCTGGTCGCCGAGCTGTCCGGCAAGGTCCGGGAGAACGGCGAGTGGCTCCAGAAGACCTTGCGGTACCCGTTGGCCCTCGACGGCCGGGGTTGATTCCTCCTCCCGATCTGGCACGGTCCCCCGACCGCGAGCCCGTAGGGCACCAGACCCCTAGCCCAGGGCGTCAGCCCTGGGAAGCGCCGGCCTAAGATCCCTAGAGCCCCGTCAGGGGCGGCAGAATTCAGTCTGCCGCCCCTGACGGGGCTCCCGTAGATGTGGACGCCGTACCCCCCAGGGCTCACGCCCTGGGCTAGGAGTCTGGCGCCCTACGGGCTTGCGATCCGGCTGGCCCCGCCCTTCCATGCATGGAATCAAATTTGCAAACTAAAGAAAGTGAGAAGGGGTAACGGGAACACATCAGAGGAGCTCAACATGACCGGACCACAACGTCTCCGTGGAGCCAGGCTCCTGGTCCCACTTGCGGCCCTGGCCCTCGGGCTGGCCGTTTCCACCGCGGCCGAGGCCGCTCTCACCTACACCCTGTCGAGCGAGCTCAAGAAGAGCGCCTGCTCGGGGGACGCCGACAGCGACTGCCTCGACAACACGGAAGAGGGGAATCTGGCGTGGGCGGTGGCGCCCTGGTACTTCTACGACGAGGACGAGGACTGCAGCGGCTGGCGCAACACCTACGGCCTGCCCGCCTTCCACTTCGCCCGGCAGGACTTCTTCCAGGTGCGGCCGCAGGGCGGCGGGATCAGCAACTGGAGCCCCACTGACGGCGTGGCGAAGTGGGTGAGGGTCTCCTACTTCTTCAACTATCCCCACGACTGCCGCTCGACCGTCGGTTTCGGCGGCCATCAGGGGGACTCCGAGCACATCAAGGTGGAGCTCTACAGCTACGACCTGAAGACCTGGTACCTCTACCAGGCCTACTACGCGCACCACGACCGGGACCACTACTTCTCCGGCTCCTATCTGGAGACCCGGGCGCGGGCGCTCGGCACCAACTGGATCAGCGTCGCCGCCGACGAGGACTCGCACGGCTCCTGGCCGGGCCGGGAGGCGGATTCGACCCACTGCGCCGGCTCCGAGGACGACTTCTGCGGCTCGACCTGCGACTGCTTCGTGGGCACCTGGCGCAACGCCTTGAACACCGGCTCCGGGCGCGAGGTGGTGAGCGCCTCGCGCAACATCGGCGGCCCCTGGCCCGAGGCCTGGAACCCCTCGGTCCTCACCGTCGCGGGCGGCGAGGCCTACAGCGAGATGGACATCGGCCACGGCTTCAACCGCGAGTACTGGAGCCCGCGCGGTGACGCGTTCCAGAAGTTCTGCGGCTGGGAGTGCCCGGCGGCCTTCCGCAAGACCGACGGCACCTGCTCGCTGTCCGTCCACGACCGGACCGGCTGCTCGTCGCAGCTCAGCACCAAGGTGGACACCACTTCCTTCACCCTGGCGACGGCGGGCTCCTGTTCCGGGAACTGCGGCCTCTCGGCCGGTAGCTGCTTCTGCGATAGCTCCTGCGTGTCGTTCGGCGACTGCTGCCCGGACGCCTGCTCGGTGTGCGGCGTCTGCGGGGCCAGCGCGGCGGCGAGCTTCACCAAATCCGAGCTCAGCTCCGCCCCGGCCCTGCCGTCGTCCATCACGGCGCCGCTGGCGGATTCGGCGGTGCCGGCCGGAGCGGTGGAGAAAGCCCTGCCCCGGCTCCGCGGCGCCACGCCGGTCGAGCAGGCCCGGGCCATCCGGTGGATGCTGTCCAGCGGCGACGACCGGCGGCTCGTCTTCCTCTTCGACGACCTCCGCGAGGCTCGCGAAGAGCCTCTGAACCGGCGGTCGGCGACGGCGCGCCAGCGCCTGGAGGAGCTGGCCGCGGATCTCGAGAAGGCGGGCCACGGGGCCGCGCAGCCCGAGGCCGAGGTCGCCCGGATCGATCCGAACGCCCCGGCTCCCAACTACTTCCCGCCGTCCGTGATCCTGGATCTGGAGCGGCAGAAGGACGACCCCGAGGCCACCCGCGCCCTGGAGGAGTCGCGCCGGATCTCGCCGCGCGGTGTCGGCGGCGTCCGCCCGCCGGTCCGCTGAGCCGCCGTTTTCCGCCGTGATAACCTAGCCCCCGCCGTCCGACCGGACGGCGGGGGAGCGGCCACGGAGTGCCCTCGCCCCACATCTGGGAGCGTCAATCCATGAGCAAGACCACAGTCACACTCCTGCCGGGCGACGGCATCGGCCCGGAGGTCAGCGAGGCCGCCGTGCGGGTGCTCGAGGCCGCGGGAGCCGAGATCGAGTGGGAGCGCCACATCGCCGGCAAGGAAGCCCTGGAGAAGTACGGCAACCCGCTGCCGCCCGAGGTCCTCGAGTCGATCCGCCGCAACCGCGTGGCCTTGAAGGGGCCGATCACCACCGAGGTGGGCAAGGGCTTCAAATCGATCAACGTGCAGCTCCGCCAGGAGCTCGACCTCTACGCCAACCTGCGCCCCTCGCGGTCGCTGCCGAGCATCCCCAGCCGCTTCGAGGGGGTCGACCTCATCGTGGTGCGCGAGAACACCGAGGACCTCTACAGCGGCCTGGAGCACATCGTGGTCCCGGGCGTGGTCGAGAGCCTCAAGATCATCACCGAGAAGGCCTCGCTGCGCATCGCCCGCTTCGCCTTCGAGTACTCCCGTCGGCACGGCCGCAAGCGGGTGACCGCCGTCCACAAGGCCAACATCATGAAGCTCTCGGACGGGCTGTTCCTCGACTGCTTCCGCCGGGTGGCGACGGAGTATCCGGAGATCATCGCGGACGACAAGATCGTCGACAACATGTGCATGCAGCTCGTGATGCGGCCGGAGGAGTGGGATGTCCTGCTGATGGAGAACCTCTACGGCGACATCCTCTCGGACCTCTGCGCCGGGCTCGTCGGCGGCCTGGGCGTGGTGCCTGGCGGCAACATCGGGCTCGACGTGGCGGTCTTCGAGGCGGTGCACGGCAGCGCGCCGGACATCGCGGGCAAGGATCTGGCGAACCCGCTGGCGATCATCCGCTCCGGCATCATGATGCTCTACCACATGCACAAGGACGAGGTGGCCGAGCGCGTGCGCAGGGCCCTGAGAGAGGTGGTCGTCAACCGGAAGATCCGCACCCGCGACCTGGGCGGCGAAGCCACCACGAGCCAGTTCACGAACGCCATCGTCGAGGCGCTGGAGAGCGGAGCGGGGGCGTAGGCTTGACCGCCGAGATCTTGACGAGCGCCTGCCCGCTCGACTGCCCCGACGCCTGCAGCCTGGAGGTGCGGGTGGAGGACGGCCGGGTGGTGAAGGTGGACGGCAGCCATCTGAACCCGGTCACCGACGGCTACATCTGCGCCAAGGTGCGGCGGACGCCGGAGCACCTCTACGGCCCGGAGCGGCTGCTGCACCCCTGCCGGCGGGTGGGCCCGAGGGGGTCTGGAGAGTACCAGGCGATCTCCTGGGACGAGGCGCTCGATCTCGCGGCGGAGAAGCTCCGGGAAGCCAGGGAGCGGTGGGGGGGCGAGTCGATCCTCCCCTTCTGCTACGGCGGCTCGAACGGCCTCCTCACCCAGGATGCGAACGACGGCCGGCTGTTCCGCCGGCTGGGGGCCTCGCGCCTGGCGCGCACCGTCTGCGCCGCCGCCACGGGACGGGCGGCGATCGGGCTCTACGGCAAGATGGCCGGCGTGGCCCTGCCGGACTTCCGTCACTCGCGGCTGATCGTCCTCTGGGGCGTCAACCCCTCGGCCTCCGGCATCCACCTGGTGCCCCATATCCAGGAGGCGCAGAAGGCCGGCGCCCGCCTGGTGGTGATCGATCCGCGCCGGACGCCCCTGGCCAAGAAGGCGGACCTCCACCTGGCCCCCCGGCCGGGCGGCGACCTCGCCATCGCGCTCGCGGCGATCCGCTGGTTCTTCGAGGAGGGTCAGGCGGACCTCGCGTTCCTGGCGGAGCATGCCACGGGCTGGGAGGAGCTGCGGCGGCGGGCCCTGCCGTGGACCGTCGAGCGGGCGGCCGAGGCCTCGGCCGTGCCGGCGGGGGAGATCGAGGCGTTCATCCGCCTCTACGCCGCGAGCTCGCCGGCCGTGATCCGCACCGGCTGGGGGATGGAGCGCAACCGCAACGGCGGCTCGGCCGTGGCCGCCGCCCTGGCCCTGCCGGCGGTGGCCGGCAAGTTCGGCGTGCGCGGCGGCGGCTATACCATGAGCAACTCCGGGGTGTGGAACCTCGACACCGCGGCGGCGATGGGGGAGCCCGAGCCAGCGACCCGAACCATCAACATGAACCGGCTTGGCGAGACGCTGCTGGAGCGCGCCGATCCCCCCGTCCAGGTCCTCTTCGTCTACAACTGCAACCCGCTGGCGACCATGCCGAACCAGGAGAAGGTGCGCCGGGGCCTGGCCCGCGAGGACCTGTTCACCGTCGTCTTCGACCAGGTGTGGACCGACAGCGCCCGGGTGGCGGACCTCGTCCTGCCGGCCACCCACTTCCTAGAGCACTCGGACGTGGTGCGGGGCTACGGCTCGTACGCGCTCTACCGCACGCGGCCGGTCGTGGCGCCGGCGGGGGAGGCGCGCTCGAACCTGGAGGTCTTCGCCGAGCTGCTCCACCGGCTCGGGCTCGCCCGGCCAGGGGACCTGGAGACCGCCGACGAGCTCACCGCCGCCCTGGTCCGGCCGTCGGAACGGGTACGGACCGAGCTGGAGCGCGACGGCATGGCGGTGCCGGACTGCGGCGCGATGCCTGTCCAGTTTGTTGACGCCTTCCCGCTCACGGCGGACCACAAGATCCACCTCGTCCCCGAGGCGCTCGACCGCGAGGCGCCGCTGGGGATCTACGGCTTCCAGGCGGACCCGGTCACCGAGCGCTACCCGCTGGCCCTGATCTCGCCGGCGACCGGCCGTACGATCAGCTCCACCCTCGGGCAGCTCGTCCGCGACCAGATCCCCGTCGAAATCCACCCGGACGACGCGGCGCCGCGGGGGATCTCCGCCGGCGACGTGGTGCGGGTGTGGAACGACCTCGGCGAGGTGCGGGTGGCGGCGCGGCTCAACGCCGACCTGCGGCCGGGCGTGGTCTTCCTGCCCAAGGGGCTGTGGAGCCACAACACCCTCTCCGGCACCACGGCCAACGCCGTGGCGCCGGACACCTTCACGGACCTCGGCCAGGGGGCCTGCTTCAACGACGCCCGGGTGGAGGTCGAGAGGGTCCCCTCCTGATGGCCCGCTCCCTCTTCGACGACCAGGAGCCGCCGCCGCCCGCCGGCCGGGCGGAGGCGCCCTCCGACGTTCCTTCCCCCCTGGCCGAGCGGATGCGCCCGCGCACCCTGGGCGAGGTCGTGGGCCAGGAGAAGGTGGTGGGCGAGGGCGGCTTCCTGCGCCGGGCGATCGCCGCCGACCGGGTGCCGTCGCTCATCTTCTGGGGCCCGCCGGGCTCGGGCAAGACGACGCTCGCCCGCATCATCGCCGCCGACACCGCCTCCCATTTCGTGCCCTTCTCGGCCGTCACCTCCGGCATCAAGGAGGTCAAGGAGGTGATGGCCGAGGCCGTCCGCCTGCGCAAGGCCCAGGGCCGGCGCACCCTCCTCTTCGTCGACGAGATCCACCGCTTCAACCGCGCCCAGCAGGACGCCTTCCTGCCCTACCTGGAGACCGGCGACGTGGTCCTCGTCGGGGCCACCACCGAGAACCCCTCTTTCGAGCTCAACGCGGCGCTCCTCTCCCGCTGCCGGGTCATCGTCCTCGAGCCGCTCCAGCCCGCCGACCTGACCGGCCTGATGAGGCGCGCCCTCGCGGACGACCTGAAGATGGAGGCCGACGACGAGGCCTTGGAGATGCTGGCGCAGCTCGCCTCCGGGGATGCCCGCCGGTCGCTCAACCTCCTGGAGCTGGCGGCCGCCGACGCCGAAGGAGGAGTGATCGATCCGGAGGCCGTCCGGCGGGTGGGCCAGCGCAAGGTGCTGCTCTACGACAAGTCGGGCGAGGAGCACTTCAACCTCATCTCGGCCCTTCACAAGTCGCTCCGCGAGAGCGATCCCGACGCCGCCGTCTACTGGCTCGCCCGCATGCTCGCCTCGGGCGAGGACCCGCTCTACCTGGCCCGGCGCATGGTCCGCTTCGCCAGCGAGGACGTCGGCCTCGCCGATCCCCAGGCGCTGCCCCAGGCCCTGGCCGCCTGGGACTCCTACAAGCGGCTGGGCTCGCCGGAGGGGGAGCTGGCGCTGGCCCAGGCGGCGGTCTACCTGGCCCTCGCGCCCAAGAGCGTGGCCCTCTACGACGGCTACAAGTCCGCCCGGCGCACCGTCGAGGAGCGGCCGGCCGATCCGGTGCCGAAGGCGATCCGCAACGCTCCGACCCGCCTGATGAAGGACGTCGGCTACGGCGCCGGCTACGTCTACGCCCCCCACACCGAGGAGGGCGTGGGGGGCATCGACTGCCTGCCCGAGTCCCTCCAGGGGACGCGCTTCTACGAGCCGAAGGGGGAAGGGTTCGAAAGTGAGCTGAGGGCCCGGCTCGAGAAGATCCGGGCCCTCCGGGAAGAGGTCAAGGCGAAGAAGAAACCTACTTGAACAGCTTCAGGAACACCAGGTAGAGCACGAACCCGTCGTCCGGCCCGGCGACCGGCACGCCCAGGTCGAGGTTCACCACCGTCTGCCAGGGACCGATGAACGTCCCCTGCAATCCCACCCCGCCCAGCAGCTCGCGCTCGAGGCCGGTGTCCTCGTCCGTGGCCAGCGCCGCGTCCGCGATCCCCTCCAGACGGAAGGCCTGGCCGATCTCGAAGCCGTAGGAGGCGTGGCCGGCCCAGACCTCCGTCGCCCGCACGCGGTTGCTCTGGTAGCCGTGGACGCGGGTGCCGCCGAAGAAGCCGAACTGGTACTTGCTGAAGCGGTCGAGGTCCGCGCCGGACGCATAGTCCAGCTCGAGCCCGACCTTCTGGAAGGAGGGCAGATACCAGTTCTTGCTCGCCCGCGCCTCCCAGCGCATGAAGTCGCGCTTGTCCTCGTCGAAGTCCGGGTTGCCCGGCAGTCCCCAGAAGTCCCACTTCGACCGCCGGCTGTAGCTGCCGTTCGCCGCCAGGCGGTATCCCGAGCGCGCGAAGGTCGTGGAGAGCTCCAGGGAGTGGAGGAAGTTGTCGCTCGGTATGACGAACTCGTCCGCCGTGTCGTCCGCCTTGGCGAAGCTCAGGGACAGGATCTCGTACTCGGCGCTGACCTTGACGAAGTTGCCGATGGGATGGCCCAGCTTGAAACCGACGTTGCCGATCCGCTGCTCGACGTCCTCCTCGTTCACCTCCCGGTTGCCCCGGAAGAGCGTGTCCGTCGTGGGGATGGCGAGGGCGAAGACGTCGGCCCCGGCGTCGAACCGGCTGCCGAAGAGCCGCGGCTCCGCGATGTTGGCGGTGAGCAGGGCGCCGGCGAAGAAGAGGTTGACCTGCTTGCCCGTGCCCTTGAAGTCGAAGTTGAAGTAGTTGATGCCGGCGAGCGGCAGCGGATAGTCGAGGGCGTCGTCGTAGAACACGCCGCCCACCGCGAACAGCTTGCCGGTGTCGAAGCCCTCCTTCACCACCCGCTCGCCGGGCTGGCCCGCTTCGTCCTTGACCAGGTAGCGGAGGCCCTTGTCGGTGTCGCGCACCATGGTCACGTCCGAGGCGGCGACCTGCTTGCGGGACTCCTCGAAGCCGGGGCCGTTGACCTGCACGTTGGTGAGCCGGGTCTCGCGCTCCACCACGGTCGCGGCGTTCACCACCGAGAGGATCTGCTGGGCCACGAGGCGCAGGGGCAGGACGAAGCTCTGGGCCGACCAGGGACCGGGAGCGCCGCTCGAGTCGACCGGCGAGTAGTGGAGCGTCTCCTCGTTGGACAGGACTTCGCCTTCGAGCCCCGCCTGCACGGCGCGCGTGCGCAGACGGGCGTAGACCTGCTTGTCGACCCAGACGGACCCCTGGTAGAGCTTGCCGCTTTCGCCGGCAACCGCGGGGGCGAAGTCCACCACCCAGGCCTCCCGTCCGCCGATGGTGTCGCTGCCCCGCAGCCGGTAGCGGTACTGCTTGGTGAAGGAGATCTCCAGCGGCAGGGACGCGGCCTTCTCCGGCTGGATCAGGGGGATCTCGGGGAGCGTCTTGCCCCGCCACTTGACGCCGTTGACGTAGAGCGTCTGCCAGGCCCAGTCCGCCCCGGTCTTGGGATCGAAGAAGAAGGGACCCTCCAGGGTGGCCTCGATGGCCTGCGTGCCCGCCGCGGGCTGGAAGCGCAGCGAGGTCGTGTTCAGCGCGCTGTAGTGGTCGAGCCGCCGCTTCTGGGCGTCCTCGAAGGCCTGGAGGCGGCGCAGGATCTCTTCCACCGGGATGTCGCGTTGTCCGGAGACCGTCACCTTCTCCTCGACGCCCTGGAGCTCGGCGGCCGTGGGCCGGTCGAGGCCGAGCACGGCGACGCGCCCGGGCAAGGGCACCTTGAGCTCCAGCGCGCCGTCGACGATCTGGCCGCTCGGCGGCAGGACCCTCTGGCCGCCGACCGGGAAGCGCACGGGCCGGCGGAGCTGGGGATCGCTGAAGCGGAGCGTGAGCTCTTCGGCGTTCAGGGTCACCAGAGAGATCACCCGGATCGACAGGTCCTGGCCGCGGACGAACGTCCACGCCTTCTCGCCGCCGGTGGGCGAGGAGGCGGCGTCATAGGAGAGGTCGCCCTTGAACTCGCGGGCGAGGAGGGCGAAGGGAGCGAGCACGGGGATCAGCCTGCCGGTCTCCAGCCCCAGGGCCCGGAACAGCGTCAGGTCGACGCCGAGGGCGGCGTTGCGGGCGGCCGTGGCCAGCACCTCGGCGGGGTCGGCCGCGGGCTCCGTGAGGGGCAGGGCGTCGAGCACCACCGTGCGGCCCGGGTCGAGCTCCTGCAAGGCCGCGATCGCCGCCGTGAGCCCCTCCTCGCCGGCCGGCTGCAGGGCCACGGCCTCCAGGTACGCCGCCACCTCTTCGCCGTAGAACGCCTTGAGCGCTTCGGGATCGGCGGGCAGAGGCCCGGTGGCCACCCTGGCTTCCGTCTGGGCGCCGGTCAGCGTCACGGCGGCCCGCTTGAGCAGGAACGCGTACTCCGTGGGAGTAAATTCGCCGCTCTCCGGCCGCCAGACGACCTGGAACCAGGTCCCCGCCGGAGCCTTGCCGGCGAGGTCGGCCGCCGCCCGCAGCTCGGCCTGGAGGCGGTCGGAGGCCTGGGCGAGGGGCGGCGGAGTGCGGAAGACCAGGGATACCCACGGAGTCGCGCCGCTGTCGCGGACGGCGGCGGGCAGAGTGGCGTCGGCCGCGGCGTCCCCGGCGAGAGTCACCTCCCAGGCCACGAAGAGCGGGCTTCCCGGCTCGAGCCCGCCGGACGCCTTGAGCGTGCGGACGACGTCCATCGGGCCGGCGGGCGGCGGGACAGAGGCTCCAGTCTCCACCGACGACGGGTCGGCGACGGCCGGGTAGAGACGAAGGCCGGCGCACGGCCGGCACTGGAGATCGGCGGCTCCCACGGGGAGAGCGAGACACAGCAAGGCAATACCTGGGAGGACGGACTTGGATCGATGCATGGCAGCAAGCATAACAGCCGCCTTCCGGGGGGAAATTCTCGCGCCACCCTGCTAGAATCAGGTTCAATTCTATGGAATTTTCTGGAAGACTGTCCGCCTTTCCCCTGGGCGATCTCCTGCAGTGGGCCAGGAACGACCGCTGCACGGGAGCGCTGGTGATCCGCCGGAGCGAGCGCGAGAAACGGATCTATTTCCACGCCGGAGAAGTCGTGGGGTGCCTCTCAAACGACCCCGCGGAGTTCTACGGCCAGCATCTCCTCCTCCACGGCTACCTCGGCGAGGATCAGCTCTTCAGGGCCCTCGGCGAGTGCACCGCCAACGGCGTCCGGCTGGGCGAGGCCCTGCTGGGGCTCGGGATGCTGTCCTCCGAGGCCATCCAGCAGAGCCTGCGCGCCCAGATCGAGGACGTGATCTGCGACCTCTTCCTGTGGCAGCGGGGGATCTTCTTCTTCCACGCCGAGATGCCTCATGAGGAGGAGATCCTGCCCGAGCCCATCGATGCCATGGGGCTGGCGATGGAGGGCGCCCGCTGGCTGGACGAGGTCTCCCGCATCCGCCGGGTGCTGGTCCACGACGGCGTGGTGCTCCGGCGCGGCGAGCGCTGGCCGGGAGGCGGTGGTCTGCCGGTCATCCAGCAGCTCCTCGTCGAGGCGGTGGATGGCAAGAGGACCCTCGGCGACCTCCACAAGAAGATCCGCGGCTCCTATTTCCGGTTCCTCGAGAGCGCCTTCCGCCTCTGCGTCGGCATGGTGCTGGACATCGAGGACGTGCAGGACGCGGCCGAGCGCGGCACCCAGGAGATGAGCGTCTACGACCTCCTGCTGGAGCAGGCTACCGAAGAGCAGGCCCTGGTGGCCCGCCGGCACATGGCGGTGCCGCTGGACCTCCTGGAGCGCTGCTATCCGGTGTGGGTGGGGGAGCCCTCGGAGGAGGAGCAGACGCGGATGCCGTCGCGGGCGCGGGACTTCTACGCCCGCTTCGACGGCCTCACCTCGCTGGGAGACGCCTTCTCAGGCGACCCCAGGGTGCGCGGCCGCGAGATGGACCTCCTCCTCCTGCAGCTCCAGAAGGGCCGCCTGGCCCTCCTCCCCGCGCCCGTCGCGCGCCTCGAGGAGGAGGCCGAGAGGCACGCCCAGCCCGCCTTTCAGCGCTGGTGGCGGCGGGTGTTCCGGGCGGCCTCCTGACCTCTTCTTGCTGCCTGGCCTCTTCTCAGTCCGCCGCCGCGGCCTCGCGCATGGCGGCGGTGGTGGGGGTGGGCAGGCCCAGCCGCTCGCGGATCTTGGCCTCGATCTCTTCGGCGAGGTCGGGGTTGTCGCGCAGGAACGACTTGGCGTTGTCGCGGCCCTGGCCGAGGCGCAGGTCGCCGTAGGAGTACCAGGCGCCGCTCTTGACCACCAGCTTGTGCTCCACCCCGAGGTCGACCAGCTCGCCGTTCTTCGAGATCCCCTCGCCGTAGTCGATGTCGAACTCGGCCTGGCGGAAGGGGGCGGCCACCTTGTTCTTGACCACCTTGACCTTGGAGCGCGAGCCCGTCACCACCTCGCCGTCCTTGATCGAGGCGATGCGGCGGATGTCGATGCGCACAGAGGAGTAGAACTTGAGGGCCCGGCCGCCCGTGGTCGTCTCGGGGTTGCCGAACATGACGCCGATCTTCTCGCGGATCTGGTTGATGAAGACCAGGCAGGTCTTGGACTTGGCGACGATGGCCGTGAGCTTGCGCAGGGCCTGCGACATCAGCCGCGCCTGCAGGCCGACGTGGGAGTCGCCCATCTCACCCTCGAGCTCGGCCTTGGGGACGAGGGCGGCGACCGAGTCCACCACCACCACGTCGACGGAGTTGCTGCGCACCAGCATCTCGGCGATCTCGAGCGCCTGCTCGCCGTTGTCGGGCTGCGAGATGAGGAGGTTGTCGATGTCGACGCCCAGCTTGCGCGCGTACTCGGCGTCGAGAGCGTGCTCGGCGTCGATGAAGGCCGCGATGCCGCCGCGCTTCTGGGCCTGCGCGACCACCGACAGGGCCAGGGTCGTCTTGCCCGAGGATTCGGGGCCGTAGACCTCGACTACGCGCCCGCGGGGGAAGCCGCCGATGCCGATGGCGTGGTCCACCGAGATCGAGCCGGTCGAGATCGCCTCGAGCGCCAGCGTCTCGCGCTGCCCCAGGCGCATGATCGCCCCTTTGCCGAACTGCCTCTCGATCTGTAAGAGCGTGCCGTCGACCGCCTTCATACGGTCCGATTTCGTGTCTGCCATGGATTTTATTCGCTCCTTCTGTGCCCAGGGGGCGCCTTGGGCTCCATTGTACGTCGCTTCCTCTGTTACAGGGGAAAGGCTCGTCGACGCGGTTCGACTCCCCTATCTTAGAAGACGTAAATGCGGCGGTCAAATCCTTCCGGGAAGATCTTTCTCTATAATCTCATCTTCCAAACGCCAGCTCATCGTCCAACGCACGGCTTCAAACAAAGTCCAGGACACCAGCGTAGAAATCCAGAATGGAATCCATCGCCGTCGAAACCAGCGACGCTCTCCACGCCGCCGAGCCGATCCGCCTGCTCGAGGACAACGTCGCCACCGTCATCCGCGGCAAGCGCGAGGTCATCCGCCTCGCCACCGTCTGCCTCCTGGCCCGCGGGCACGTCCTGCTCGAGGACGTGCCGGGCGTCGGCAAGACCACCCTGGCGCAGGCCCTCGCCCGCTCGGTCGGCCTGTCGTTCCAGCGCATCCAGTTCACCAGCGACCTGCTGCCGTCCGACATCATCGGGGTCACGATCTACAACCAGAAGACCCAGGCGTTCGAGTTCGTGCCCGGCCCGCTGTTCGCCAATGTCGTGCTGGCGGACGAGATCAACCGCGCCACCCCCAAGACCCAGTCGGCCCTGCTGGAGGCGATGAGCGAGCGCAAGGTCTCGGTGGAGCGCAAGCGGTACTCGATCCCCGAGCCCTTCGTGGTGCTGGCGACCCAGAACCCGCTGGAGTACCAGGGCACCTTTCCCCTGCCGGAATCGCAGCTCGACCGCTTCCTGATGGCGCTCTCGCTCGGCTACCCGCCGCGGGCCGACGAGCGGGAGCTCCTGCTCTCCGGCGGCGTCGAGGACCTGCTCGACCAGCTCCAGCCGGTGCTCTCCCGCGAGGGGCTGATCGAGCTCCAGGCGCGGGCGGCGCGCGTCCGCGTGGCCGACAAGCTGGCGGACTACATGCTGTCGCTCGCCGAGGCCACCCGCCATGGCGGCGACTTCCTCCTCGGCGTTTCGACCCGCGGGTTGCAGTCGCTGTTCCGGGCCACCCAGGCGCTGGCGCTCTGCGAGGGGCGCGGCTACGCCATCCCGGACGACGTGCAGCGCCTGGCCGCCGCCGTGCTGTCGCACCGCGTCGTCCTGAAGCGGGGCACGGCCGACCTGGAGCAGTCGCGGAAGGCGATCGAGCGGGTGGTGGCGGCGACCCCGGTACCCCTGTGAAGCACGGCCTCTTCTCCCGCCGCGCGGTGCCCGAGGGCATCCGCATCACCACGGTGGGGCTGTGGTACGTGCTGCTCACCGTGCTGGTGGCCATCGCCGCCACGAACACGGGCAACAACGCCCTCTACATGGTGCTGGCCCTGATGTTCTCGGTGCTGATCCTCTCCGGGGTCGCCTCGCGCGAGAACGTGCGCGGCCTCGAGGCGGCGCTGGAGCCGCCGGGCGAGGTGTTCGCCAACCGCCCGTTCGCCGTCGGCTTCTCCCTGCGCAGCCGCGCCCTGGTGTTCCCGCGCTGGTTCCTGCTGTTCACCCTGTCCCGCTCGGCGCAGCCGCTGCTCATCCCCTACCTGCCGCGCCGGGGCAGGAGCGTCGGCCAGCTCGAGGTGATGGTCGCCTCGCGCGGCGTCCACCGCTTCCCCTTCGTCCACGTCTCGAGCCTCTTCCCCTTCGGCTTCTTCCGCAAGGGAGTGCGCTACCGGGTGGATTTCGAGGTGCTGGTCTTCCCCGAGCTGTTCCCGGCGGGCGGCAGCCAGCCGCGGGAAACGGAGAACGCCGGCGAGGACACCAGCCGCCGCAGCGGCTGGGGGCACGACCTGTACGCCCTCCGCCCCTTCCGCCGGGGCGACGACCCGCGGGGCATCCACTGGAAGCAGACGGCGCGCACCGGCGAGATCATCTTCACCGAGCGGGCCTCCGAGCGGAGCCGCCGGCTTTCGATCCTCTTCGACAACGCCGTGGGCGAGCTCAAGGATCCGGCGGAGCAGAGCCGGTTCGAGCGGCTGGTCAGCGAGGCGGCGACGATCGCCGTGGACCACCTGGCGCGCGGCTACGAGATCGAGCTGGTGACGCGCGACCGCACCCTCGGCTTCGCCGCCGGAGCCCGCCAGCGCCTGGCCATCCTCGAAGCCCTGGCCCTGATCCAGCCCCTGCCGCGCGGCGGCGAGCCGCTGGCCTCGGGCGACCAGCGGGCGCCGCAGATCCGCGTCCATCTGGACGGCGATTCGCCGGCGAGGCTCGCGGGATGAGCTTCGGCCGGCAGAAACGGCTGCTCCTCGGCTGGATGGCCCTGCTGGCCCCCGTGCCGCTGCCGTTCAACGACGTCCTGGGCTGGCCGGCGGTGGCCCTCTACCTGGTGGGGATCCTGTTCTTCCTGCGCCGGGCCAGCGCCGATCCACCCCGCTGGCTGCCGCTGTGGGGCATGAACGTCCTGGGCCTCGCCTATCTGCCGCTGTTCTTCTTCGACCTGCTCGGCCGGGGCGGGCTGGTGCGGCCGGTGCTCCACCTGTGCCTGTTCGCCGTGCTGGTGAAGCTTTTCGCCATCGTCCGCGAGCGCGACAAGTGGCAGGCTTCGGTCGGCATCTTCTTCCTCTTCCTGGCCGCGATGGGCACCAGCGTCCATCCGGTGATCGTGCTCTACCTGGCCGGCTTTCTGGTGCTGGCGCTGGTGCTGCTGACCCGCTTCGCCTTCCTCCACGTGCTCTCCGGCTTCGGCCGCGAGGACCCCACGCTCGCCCGCATCCCGCTGCGCGGCTTCCTGACCCTGTCGACGCTCGCCATCCTGACGCTCGCCGTGCCGCTGTTCCTGCTCCTGCCCCGCGTGCGTGCGCCGTTCATCGTGGGCCGCGGCGGCGGCGGCGGCCTGACGCTGGAGGCGGCGGGCTTCTCCGATCAGGTGACCCTGGACTCGATCGGCCGCATCCGCGGCAGCCGCGAGGTGGCCATGCGGCTGCTCGAGGAGGGAGGGGCCAATCCCGATCGCGAGATGCGCTTCAAGGCCGCCACCTACGGCGTCTATCAGGACGGCACCTGGCAGCGCTCGCCTCCGCGGGGAAACCTGCCCCGCGAGCGGGGAGTCCGTTTTCGGCTCGGCCCCGCGAAGCCCTCCCATTGGGCGACCATCTGGCTGCAGCCGCTCCACAGCTCGAGCCTGCCGCTGCCGGTCGAGACCACTCTGGTCGAGCCCCGCACGCCGTCGCTGATGATCGACGAAGGGGGAGCGGTCTCGCTCGCCATCAGCCCGCTCGAGGTCACGGAGTACCGGGTCGGCCTGGCCCGCACGCCGGTCCTCGCGGGCCTCGCCCCGTCCGGCCCGGCCGACCCGTCGCTCAACCTCCGCGGCGTGACGCCGCGCATCTCCTCGCTGGCGGCCGAGGTGATGGGGCAGGGTCCGGCCGCCGAGCGGGCCCGGCGCCTCGAGAGCCACCTGACGGAGAACTACACCTACACGCTCGATTTCGTCGGCCGCTCGCCGGAGAACCCGATCGAGGACTTCCTCTTCCGCTATCACAGCGGCCAGTGCGAATACTTCGCCTCCTCGATGGTGCTGATGCTCCGCTCGCAGGGGATCCCGGCGCGGCTGGTGACCGGCTTCCTCGGCGGCGAGTACAACCCGTTCGAGGGCTACTACATCGTGCGGGAGAACAACGCTCACGCCTGGGTGGAGGCCTACCTGGCCGGTGAAGGAGGCTGGCGGATCTTCGATCCGACGCCGCCGGCGGGCCGGCCGGAGGACGGCCGGGAGGGCGGCATGCTGCTGGCCCGGCAGGCGTGGGACTTCGTCCTCTTCCGGTGGGACCGCTACGTCCTGACCTTCGGCCTCTACGATCAGATCCGCATCTTCGGCGGCCTGCGCGAGATGTGGAACGACCTCTGGTCGCTCTTCAAGCGGGGCGAGAAGCCGCGGCCGGCCGACGCCTCGAGCGGCCTGGATGGCTTCGGCGCCGCCGAGCCGGACGTCCCGAAGGCGCCCCGCGGCCTCCCCGACGTGCCCCTGCCCGTGGCGCTCGGGCTGACGCTGGTCGCGGCGGCGGCATGGATCCTCTACCTCCGCCTCCGCCCGCCGCTCACCGCGACCGTGGCCTACAGGCGCCTGAGGCGCCGCCTCGGCCGGACGGGCGTATCGCTGCCCGCCTCCGTGCCGCCGCTCACCGTACGGCGGGAGGCCGAGGCCCGCTACCCGGCGGCGGCCGGACCCACGGCCCGCGTCATCGACTTCTACCTGCGCGAGAGCTTCGGCGGGCAGGCGCTGGAGGACGAGGACCTCGAGGCCCTGAAGGCGGCGCTGACCGAGGCGGAAAAGAAGATGCGCAAGGCCAGTTGACGGTTAGGAAGAGGCCTTCCGCGTGTACATGCCGTCGAAGGCGATCTCCCAGGTCTTGCCGCCGTCGGAGGAGCTTTCCCAGAGCTGGCGGACGTGGTCGGCGTCGATGCGGGTCCAGGTGATGCGGTTCGTCACCGTCGTTCCCTTCTCATCCTTGCTGTCGCCGGAGAGGACCATCTTGCCGTCCTGGATACCGCCGTTGAGGTTCAGGAGGGACCCGGCGTTGTCCACCCACGTCTGGTGCCAGCTCTTGGCCGTGGCGTCGTAGATGTTGAAGCTGTGGCCGTTGATGTTGCCGCTCCCCTGCCAGCTCTCCTGCAGGGCGCAGCCGCCCAGGATGCTCTTGATGCTGTTCGTTCCCGCGACCTTGCCGTTGGGCAGCTTGACGTCCCAATCGCCGATCCAGAAATCGAACTGCCGGTACTCGGGGCCGGAGCAGGCGGGCGGCGCCGGAGCCGCGGGAGCCGTCGCCGGAGGCGTCGTGGGAGCGGGCTGCTGCTGGGCGCCGATCGCGGCCGGAGCCAGGGTCGACAGGAGTGCGGCGGCGGCGGTCCAGGAAAAACGCTTGCTCATGGCTATCCTCCAGGGTCGGTTCAATCCGTTCAATTGGATCCATCGAGGCCCGACGGCAGGCGCGGCGAGGAGATCAGCTTGGTGAACTCTTCCCAGCGCTTCCCGGGCCGGTCGGCGGTGCCGCCCCGGCTCTCGACGTAGCGCCCGACCAGATCCTGGCCCAGATTGTAGTTGATGACATAACTCCTGTACTGGTCCATGAAGCGCACGCGCTGCGCCGCCCGCTCGGGCGACATGAGGGCGTAGCGCTCGAGCCAGCCGGCCGCGTCCTGGCGCGAGATCTCGCCGTTGAGATAGCGCCGGGCCGCCTCGTTGCCGGCATAGGTCAGCCCCCGCAGGTGCTCCTGCACCTCGGCGTACCGCTCCGCCAGGTTGGGATCGAGCCCCGCCAGCGGATAGAGCTTCTCGCGCTCGAAGGCCGTCCGCTGCTCGCCGGGGAAGGCCACCTCGATGCCATAGTTCGCCGTCCCCTCCGCGATGAGCGACTGCGGCGAGAAGAGCGGGTAGACCGAGAACTCGGGCCACCCGCGGTCCCGCATCAGGTTCTTCTCGAGCAGGACGTTGTAGACGTGGTGCCCCGGGTACCCCTCGTGGCAGGCGAGGTCGATGGCCCGGTCGATGAAGATCGGCAGGTCCGTGTTGACCTGGATCAGGCTGTGGAAGCCGCCCTTGTACCAGTTGTAGCCGCTCCACGACTTGCCCGTCACGTACTCGACCTCGAAGCTCTCGCCGGGCGGCAGCTCGACGTGCTCCAGAGTCCGCCGCCGGCATTCGTCGACGGCGGCCTTGAAGACGGCGTCCAGCCGGTCGAGGGGGATCACTAGCCTCTGCCGGAACGCCTCCACCCGCTGGCCGAGCGGGCCGTCGCCGGGGACGGCCTTCTCGAGCTGATCGAGGACGCGCTGGAAGTGCGCGGCGTCGAGCGCCGGCGACACGGCGTCGTAGAGAGCCTTGGACTCCTCGTCGAAGGTCATCTTCCTGCCCGCGAGCAGGTCGATCCGGGAGACCATCGACTGGAGCTGGCGCAGCAGGTACTGATGGCGCAGGCGCACGAGCTCGTCCCCTCCCGGCGGCGGCGTCTCGAGGGCGGCGATCGCGGCGATCAGCGTCTCGGCTTCGGCGCGGATCGCCGGCAGCGGGCGCTTCTCCGTCTGCGCCGCGGTCCGCCATTCCGGGGGGCCGTAGTAGGCGTCCACGTAGTCCGTGTCGTGCTGCCCGAGAGCGAGCGCCAGCTTGACGTAGGATTCGGCGATACCGTTCATCGAGGCGGGATCCTCACGGTGCGGCGTCGCCGCCCGTTGGGCGGCGCAGCCGGCGAGCAGCAGAAAGAGGGTCGGAGCTACGAGCAGGCGTTTCATAACGGCCCGGGAGCTTAGCACTCCCGGGCCGGGCCGGATCACTGCTCGACGAGCGAGATATCGCCCATCACAGGCTTGGCTTCGGCGACGGGCTGGCCGGCGGGAACGATCGTCAGGGCCGGCCTGGCGGTCAACTGCCCCTTGGCGAGAAGCTCCTTGGCGAGCGCCGTGACGTCGAAGCTGAAGAACTTGTCGGGCACCGTTCCGGGCGCCGCCGCGGGCCCATGATCTTCGTGCCCGGTGAGGCCGACGGCGTCGAAGAAGTTCACCGTGCCGACATAGTGGCGCAACTCGCCCTCGGGCGCCGTGCCGGGCGGCAGCTCGAGGTAGACGTGGTACAGGACCTCCGGCTGCACCTGGGCGCGAAGCCCCTTGATGACGAGGAAGAGGCGCCGTGCCGGTGGCAGCGCCCGGACGCGGTCCGCGAGGGGAACCTGCGGCGCCGCCCCCAGTGCCGGCGGCAGCTCGAGAGTCACCCGCACGGCCGTCGCCGCCAGTGGGACCGGAGCCCTCACCCTCGCCCGGCTCGCCGGCGGCGGCGGCGGTGCGGCCCCCAGGCCCGGGGTGGGCGGGCACGCCGGCACCGGCTCCAGGCGGTCATAGCGGTAGCCCAGCCTGGCGACGTCCAGGAAGTCGGAAATCTTGGCGACGACCCTCTGGCCGTTCGCGTCGGCGAACACGAACGTCTTCGCCAGGAACGAAGCGGTTGCCAGGTTCTTGCGGCCGCCCGCGTTCCAACTGGCCCACAGGCGGTCGATGTTGCTGTGGTGCATCCAGAAGATGGGATCGCCCGCAGCCCAGGGTACCGCCCCCATGTTCAGTCCATTGCCTATCAGGCCGTGCACGTTGCCGTGCAGATTGCGGTCGAGGTTCATGCAGAACCCCTGGCGCACGCCCTGCGGCGAGTACGAGCACTCGGCGAGGGACGACAGGCCAAGGACCTGCGGCGGCTGCCCCCTGTCGATGGCCTGTCCGGTGTTCACCCCGGAGTTGCGCTTGCTGACGAACAGCGATTTGAACGTCGGATCGGTCGCCTGCCGGAACTGCGCGGGCATCACGCCATGAAGCGCCGTGACCGGCGTGGAGTAGTTCCAGTAGGGGAGAGTGAACGTGGCGTTGCCACTCACGCTGCGGATGATGCTCTCGAAGAAGAAGACGTACATCCGGTGCCAGGGGAGGAAAAAGTTCTCGTCCTGCCCGCCGTGGGACTGGCAGGTGTTCCACATCTCGACGGCCAGCGAGCGCTGGGGGCTCGAGGTGGGATAGATGCGCGCGAGCTCGGCCGTCTTGGTTGTCGAGCTCTTCACCGCGTGGGTGTACCACTGGAACACCCAGCTCCTCGGATCGCGCTCCTGGGTGGCGGTCTGCATCTTGTTCACCGCCTGGGCATAGATCCTCAGCATCGCCTGGCCTTGCGTGCTCGTCGCGTCGAAGCGGACGCGCGGCTGCGCCGGCTGCGCTCCAGCGTACCTTTCAAGCCACACGGAAAAGGGAATGGCCGCGGCACCAGCGAGGAAGGAACGGCGCGTCAAGTGGGGCATCGTCTCGCCTCCAGAGAAAGTCGACCGTTATCTGATTTCCTAAATCCTATCAGATTGGACGACCAATTCGATCCGGCCGATCACCGGCTTCGATCCTGGGGGTGGAGTGCCTCCGGCTTTGATCGTGACGGTCGTGGGCTCGCTCAACATTCCCCGGCCGCGCAAGGTTGTCGCCAGCTCCGTGATGTCGTAGCTGTTGAAGCCGGACGGCAAGGGCGCCGTCTCGTTCTCATCGCGGATCGGGATCGCATCATAAAAATTAAATGTGCCGATATAGCGGGCATCGTCAGCCCCCGGCCCGAGATAGAGGTGGTACAGCACGCCCGGCTGCTCGTCGGCCCGCAGGCCGCGGAGAACGAGATAGAGATGCTGACCCGGTCCCAGGGTGTCCAACAAGGAGGCGAGCGGTTTTTCGGTGCGGAGGGAGACCTGCTTGGGGGCGGTCTCCAATTCGATCGGACCCGCGCTGGCGATCGTTCTCATCGAATCGTTTTCCCGGGGTACCCCGTCGGCCTGAGTCTTGAGACATGCCGGCAGTAGAAGCAGGCTGAGACTTGCCGCGAAAAGTCGCCACGCTTGCAGATTCGTCCTCATGAAGCAGGCCCCTCTCTTTGACAACATCAGCCTGCCCGGGAGGATTCCTAGAATTTGTACGACACCCCGAACGACAGCACCGGATAGTAATCGTAGTCGGCGGCCTCGGCCTCCAGGTCCTGCTCCTCTCGGCGCAGCAGGATGTCGAACGCCTGCCGGGCGATGGGATTGGTGTTGATCGGGCTATCGGCGGGGAGGATCGGGATCAGCGTGATGTCCGCCTTGCCCTGGAAAACCACGCCGAGGTCGACGTAGAAGCCGACCTTCCGGTTCGCGGCCACCGCGTTGCCCCAGCCGAAGCCGGCATAGGGGACCACGGGATCGAGCTCGGCCGTGGCGTCGAGGGTGCCGACGAGGCTCACCGGCACCGGGACTCCCCCGATGTCGTAGGTGCCCGAGGGCGGCGCGATGCTGCTCCCCTCCACCTTCGAATCGTTGTAGACCAGCCCGCCCGTCAGGTGAAAGCCGCCGCCCAAGGGGTACCAGTCGAGCAGGCCGGTCGCCGTGCGCAGCTGGGCCTCGGCGTCGTACTCGATCTGGCTCGCCTCGCGCCGGTCGGAGTAGTTGAAGCCGTTCGCGCCGAACCGGGCGTTCAACCGCGGGACGATGCCCGCCGTCAGCTCGACCCCCGCCCCCAGCGTGCCGGCCTTGGCGGCGACCGCCACCTCGGCCCGGCCGGGAGCGGCCCAGGTTGCCCAGAAGACGCCCAGCAGGGCGGTCAGCCCCGCGATCCTTCCCGTCCCATGCTTGCCCATGCCGTTCCTCCTTCACGCTCTCGTCCCTGCAAAGCCGGGGCCTGTCCGCCGCCGGGCCCGGGTATAGACTCTTCTGGAAGGGAGGGGAGAGGCAATGCAGATCGGCATGATCGGCCTTGGGCGCATGGGCGGCAACATGGTGCGCCGCCTGCTCCGGGGCGGGCACGAGTGTGTGGTCTACGACTTGAATCCGAACGCCGTCGCGGAGCTCGTGGCGGAGGGCGGCGCGGGCTCCGGCACGCTGGACGAGTTCGTCGCGCGGCTCCAGCCGCCGCGCACGGCCTGGGTGATGGTGCCGGCGGGCGAGCCCACCGAGGGGATGGTGCGCTCCCTGGGCGAGCGGATGGAGAAGGGGGACGTGATCGTCGACGGCGGCAACTCCCACTTCAAGGACGACGTGAGGCGCGCCCGCACCCTGGCGGAGAAGGGCATCTTCTACGTCGACGCGGGCACCAGCGGCGGCGTCTGGGGCCTGGAACGGGGCTACTGCCTGATGATCGGCGGCGAGCGCGAGGCCGTCGAGCGGTTGGACCCCATCTGGAAGACGCTGGCGCCCGGGCGCGGCGAGATCCCGCCGGCGCCTGGACGCGAAGGTATGAAAAACACCGGGAAGAAGAGCACGGCCGAGGAGGGCTATCTCCACTGTGGGCCCGCCGGCGCCGGGCACTTCGTCAAGATGGTGCACAACGGCATCGAGTACGGCCTGATGCAGGCCTACGCCGAAGGGTTCGACATCTTCCGCAACGCCGGCTCGAGAGATCTGCCCGAAGGCCACCGGTTCGATCTCGACCTCGCGGACATCGCCGAGGTGTGGCGGCGCGGCAGCGTCGTCTCCTCCTGGCTGCTCGACCTGACGGCGAGCGCGCTCGCCGAGAGCCCGGACCTCGCCGAATACACCGGCTTCGTGCAGGACTCGGGAGAAGGGCGCTGGACCATCGAGGCCGCCATCGACGAAGCCGTGCCCGTCGACGTGCTCGCCGCCTCGCTTTTCGCCCGCTTCCGCTCGCGCCAGGAGCACACGTTCGCCGACAAGCTGCTCTCCGCCATGCGCAACAAGTTCGGCGGCCACGTCGAGGTCAAGAAATGACGGCCGGCACGGCGAAGGAGGCGGACGAGAAGAAGGACGAGCGGGTGGCCGTCCCCGCGCCGCCGTGCGCCATGGTCATCTTCGGCGCCACGGGCGACCTGACGAAGCGCAAGCTCCTCCCGGCGCTCTACAACCTGATCGAGAGCGGGCTGCTGCCGAAAGAGTTCGCCGTCGTCGGCGTCGGCCGCACGCCGCTTTCGGATGACGAGTTCCGCCAGCGGATGGAAGAAGACCTCCGCGAGTACGCAACCGTCGAAGTCGACGGCAAGCAGGCCGAGCGGCTGACGTGCCAGCTCCGGTACGTCGCCGGCGATCCCGGCGACGTCGAGACCTGCCGGCGGATCGCCGAGGCGCTGGCGAAGCTCGACGAGGAGGTCGGCACCAGCGGCAACTACCTCTTCTATCTCGCCGTGCCGCCGAGCCTCTTCGACGAGACCATCCGCAACCTCGGCGAGTCGGGCCTGATGCGCGAAGACGAGGGCCGCTGGCGGCGGGTGATCATCGAGAAGCCGTTCGGCCATGACCTCGAGTCGGCGCGCGAGCTCAACCGCCGGATCCGCGAGGTGCTCGACGAGAAGCAGATCTATCGAATCGATCACTACCTCGGCAAGGAGACCGTGCAGAACATCATGGCGTTCCGCTTCGCCAACGGCATCTTCGAGCCGATCTGGAACCGCCGCTACGTCGATCACGTGCAGATCACGGTCGCCGAGACGGTCGGCGTCGAGACTCGGGGGAGCTACTACGAAGAGGCCGGGGCGCTGCGCGACATGGTGCCGAACCACATGTTCCAGCTCCTCGCCTTCACGGCCATGGAGCCGCCGATCTCGTTTGCGGCCGACGTCGTGCGCGACGAGCGGGTGAAGGTCCTGTCGGCCATCCGTCCGCTGTCGCACGAGGACGTGCTGCGTTCCGCGGTGCGCGGGCAATATGGAGAGGGAAGAAGCGGGGACGGAAAAAATGAGCCCGCCTACCGCTCGGAGAAAGGGGTGTTGCCGGCCTCCAACACAGAGACCTATGCGGCGCTCGAGCTGTTCATCGACAACTGGCGCTGGGCCGACGTGCCGTTCTATCTGCGCACCGGCAAGCACCTGCCGAAGCGGGTCACGGAGATCGCGATCCAGTTCAAGCGGGCGCCCCTCATGCTTTTCCGCGACACGCCGGTCGAGAGCCTGAGCCCCAATCTGCTCGTGCTGAAGATTCAGCCGGACGAAGGGATCTCGCTGCGTTTCGAAGGCAAAGTGCCGGGGCCCGTGGTGCGCCTGGGCACGGTGAGGATGCATTTCGAGTACGCCGACTACTTCGGCAGCCAGCCGCATACGGGCTACGAGACGCTCCTCTACGACTGCATGATGGGCGACTCGACGCTCTTCATCCGCAGCGACATGGTGGAGGCGGCATGGTGTGTCGTGACGCCGGTCCTCGACGTCTGGAAGGCGATCGCGCCGCGCAGCTTCCCAAACTACGCGGCAGGCACGTGGGGGCCGAAAGAGGCCGACGAGCTGATCCAGCGGGACGGCAGGAAGTGGCGGGATTGAGCGCCCTCCGCGTGTTCGAAAGCCCCGCGGAGCTGACGCCGGCGGCGGCCGATGAGATCGTGACGGCCGCGCAGCAGGCGGTCGCCGAGCGCGGCCGGTTCACCTGGGCGCTCTCCGGCGGCTCGACGCCGCGCGGTCTTTATCGATTGCTCGCAAGCGACGCCTGGCGCGATCGCCTGCCGTGGCATGCGATCCATTTCTTCTGGAGCGACGAGCGGCACGTGCCTCCCGATCACCCGGAGAGCAATTACCGCATGGCCCGCGAGGCGATGCTCGACGCCGTGCCGGTGCCGCCGGAGAACGTTCACCGCATCCGCGCCGAGGAGCCCGACGCGCACCGCGCGGCGGCGGAGTACGAAGCAACGCTCGAGGATTGGCCGAGTTTCGATCTCAGTCTTCTCGGTCTTGGAAAGGACGGCCACACGGCATCGCTGTTCCCCGGCAGCCCCGCGATCCACGAGCGCGAGCGGCTGGTGGTGGCGCCCTGGGTTGAATCGCTGCGATCCTTCCGGATCACGTTCACGCCACCGATGCTGAATCACGCGAGGCGCACGGTCTTCCTCGTCAGCGGCGAGGAGAAGGCTGAAGCCCTGCACGCCGTGTTCGAAGGGGGACGAATCGAGGGCGAACGCCAGCCGGACACCTATCCCGCGCAAGTGGTGGAAGGGAACGTTCTGTGGATGGTGGATCGAGCGGCGGCTCGTCTGCTGAAGTCCGCCGTTTGAAGCTTTTGGAACCGGCACGACGTTCCCGCCGCGGGGCGGAGGCGATTACGCCGTGCTAGGCGACGCAGGCGAAGAAACAGAGAAGGTCGACAATGAAACGGTGCCCCGGAAAGAGCCCAGACGTCGCCCTTGGACCTCTTTGAAACCTGCCTTACTTGGCCTTCTTTGCCGCAGGCTTCTTGGCAGCCGCGGGTTTCTTTGCCGCCACGGTCTTCTTTGCCGCCACGGTCTTCTTTGCAGTCGCCGGCTTCTTCGCGGCAGTAACTTTCTTGGCTGCGGTGGCCTTCTTCGCCGGCGCCTTCTTGGCCGCCGTCACCGTCTTGGTCTTCTTCGCGCCGCTCGTGGTCTTCTTCGCGGCAGGCTTGGCAGCGGCCTTCGTTGCGGTCTTTTTCGCCGCCGGCTTGGCAGCCGCCTTCGCCGCAGGCTTCGCGGCGGCTGCCTTTTTCGGGGCTGCCTTGGCAGCCGTCTTCTTCGCCGGCTTGTCGCCCGCCTTCTTGCTAGTCATGGCCATTCCAATCTCCTTTTTGTTGAGGTGCCCGGGAACCGGGGCTTTGATGATGTGTTTAGGTTACGCCCACTACATCTTGGGCGTCAAGTGATTTTACGCCTCAACCCTTAGTGCCGGCTTCGAGAGTCCAGAAAGCAGGGTCCGGCGAGCCGGCTCCGGACGCCGGCTGCTGGCGAATACCGATTGTTAAACCGGGAGCCGAGGGGGTAGAGAGCTAGTACGCGTTGAGCCGCAACGCGTGACGGACGGTCATCCAGAGGATCTTGAAGTCGAGCGACAGCGACCAGTTCTGGATGTAGTAGAGGTCGTACTGGATGCGCTTCTTGATCGAGGTGTTGCCGCGCCAGCCATGGACCTGGGCCCAGCCGGTGATGCCGGACTTCACGCGGTGGCGCAGCATGTAGCGGGGGATCTTGTGCTTGAACTCGCGCACGAACGTCGGCCGCTCGGGGCGCGGGCCGATGATCGACATGTCGCCGGTGATGACGTTCCAGATCTGCGGCAGCTCGTCGATCGACCAGTGGCGCAGAACGCTGCCGACGCGCGTGCGGCGCGGGTCGTCCTTGATCGCCCACACCGGTCCGCTCGAGGCCTCGGCATTGACGCGCATGGAGCGGAACTTGAGGATCATGAACGGGCGGCCGTCGAGGCCCATGCGCTCCTGGCGGTAGAAGACGGGGCCGCGGTCCTCGATCCAGATGGCGAACGCGATGATGGGCAGCGCGGGCAGCAGGACGATCAGCGCGGCGACGGCGACGGCGATGTCCATGGCGCGCTTGACCATGCTGTTCCAACCCTGGAGCGGCATCTG
This sequence comes from Thermoanaerobaculia bacterium, assembly GCA_035266085.1. Classification (GTDB taxonomy): domain Bacteria; phylum Acidobacteriota; class Thermoanaerobaculia; order Multivoradales; family UBA5704; genus DATARR01. Next base: position 7,662 of record DATFNZ010000154.1, on the reverse strand, counting down.
CGAGAGGTTGATGACCGGCGTGCCGTCGACGTCCTCGAGCGCCGCCTTGAGCGTCGCGTACTGCAGGATGTCGGGCACCAGCTTGATCTCGACGCACTCGCGGGCCATCAGGTCGAGGAGCTGCAGGACCTTCCTGTGCGCCTCGAGCGGGAGGGTGATGAAAACCTGATCGATGCGCTGGGCCGCCAGCACCTCTTCGGCCTGCCGCGTGGTGCCGAGCACGGGCACGCCGCAGACCAGGGTGCCCGTCTTGCCGGGATCGTCGTCGAGGAAGCCGACGATCTCGAAGCCCATCTCGCGGTGGGCGAGGATCTTGGTGGTGATCTCGCGGCCCAGCAGGCCGGCGCCGACGACCAGGATGCGCTGCAGGTTGTGACCCGAGCTGCGGACGCGCCGCAGCCCCGAGCGCACCACCATGCGGGTGGTGGCGACGAACAGCAGGTCGACCAGCGCGAAGAGGCCGACGAAGGCGCGGCTGTAGGTGAAGTAGTCGTGGCTGCCGGGCGCCGCGGGCGGCCGGTACCAGGCGATGACCACCGAGAGCAGCACCGTCGCCAGCAGCACGGCGAGGACGATGGTGAGCACCTCGTCCACCCGGCTGCGGCCGCGCCGGCTCTGGTAGAGGCCGTGGAAGTAGAAGACCACCGGCCAGAGCACGAGCACGAACGGCACCAGGCGCAGGTAGGGCCCGAAGTCGGGCACGTTCTTCGTGACCGGGATGACCTCGAGCTCGAAACGCAGCAGCCAGGCGCCGAGAAACGCCGCCAGCGTCGCCGCCAGATCGGTGAACAGGTAGAGGCCAGCCGTCTTCCTGTGGCGTTCTTGAATCAAATGAAAGGCACCCTCAACTCGGTAACCGGTGAGACAGAAGAGAACGTATGCGATCGGTGAATCGCGCTACGGAGAAAGATTCCGCTCGATCGCGCAGGTCCAAGGCATTGAATCCGATCCCGCGGGCTTTGTCAATCGCCTCCGCCAGGGCGGCGGGGCCCTCCCAGTCTGGATAGAGCACGCCGTGCCGCCCATCCTCGACCACGTCGAGGATGCCGCCGCGGGCCACGGCGACCACCGGCGTGCCGCAGGCGAGGGCCTCGACGGAGGCGATCCCGAAGTCCTCCACCCCCGGCTGGAGGAAGAGGCAGGCGCCGCGGTAGAGGTCGCGCAGCCGCTCGCCGCCCACCTTGCCGAGGAAGCGGACCTTGGGTCCGGCCATGGCCGCCAGGCGCTGGCGCTCGGGGCCCTCGCCGACCACCCGCAGCTCGATCCCCAGCTTCTCGCAGGCCGCCATGGCCTCTTCGACCTTCTTGTAGGGCGCCAGGGCCGACACCATCAGGCAGTAGCTTTCTCCGGCGGCGCGGGCGGCCTGGCGGGCCGGCCCGGGCGTGAAGAACCCGACGTCGACCGGCGGATGGACCACCTCGGCCGGCCGGCCGTAGTAGGTCTGGATGCGCCGCGCCACGAAGCTCGAGTTGGCGACGAAGAGGTTGACCCGCGCGGCGGAGGAGACGTCCCAGGCCCGCAGTCCGGTCAGGGCCAGCGACCGCAGCCGGGCCGAGATCCCCTTGCGGTTGGGGAAGTAGGCGTGCTCCTGGTCCCAGGCGTAGCGCATGGGCGTGTGGCAGTAGCAGAGGTGGAAGGCGTCCGGCGGCGCGATCACCCCCTTGGCCACGCAGTGGCTGGAGCTCACGACCACGTCGAAGCCCGAGAGGTCGAACTCCTCGATGGCGGCGGGGAAGAGCGGCAGGTAGCCGCGGTAGTGGCGGCGGATGCCGGGCGCCGTCTGGAGGAAGCTGGTGCGGATGGGGTGCGCCTCGATCTGCGGGCTGACGCTGCCGGCGAAGTGGAAGAGCGTGTAGAGGGGGGCCTCGGGGAAGAGCGAGCCCAGGTGCTCGATCACCTTCTCGCCGCCCCGCATGCCGGTGAGCCAGTCGTGCACCAGGGCGACCCGCGGCCGGCGCTTGCCCTTGGGCGGCGGCGGCAGCAGCTCGGGGATCATTGCCGCCATCATGGCCGCCCCTCGATCACCGACAGGTAGACGTCCAGCGTCTTCCTCGCCGCCTGGTCCCAGCGGAAGTCGTCGGCGCGGCCGGCCCCGCGCTCGGCGAAGGCGGCGCGGCGCTCGGGGCTCCCCATCAGGTGGGCGATGGCCTTGGCCATGCCGTCGAGGTCGAGCGGGTCGACGAGGAGCGCGTAGCCTTCCGCGATCTCCTTGAGCGCCGAGGTGTTGGAGGTGATCACCGCCACTCCCGAGGCCATGGCCTCGATCACCGGCAGCCCGAACCCCTCGTAGAGGGTCGGGTAGAGGAACAGGGTGGCCCCCTGGTAGATCGCCGGCAGGGCCTCCTGCGCCACGTGGCCGAGCAGCCGGACCTTGTCGCCGATCCCCAGGTACTCGGCGCGCTGGCGGATCTTGAACTCCGACCCCTGGCGGCTGCCGACGCAGATCAGCGGCGCGTCGAACTGCGCCATCCGCCGGGCCCGCGCGTAGGCCTGCACCAGGGTGTCGAGGTTCTTGTGCGGCTTGGCGGGGTTGCCCACGAAGAGCAGGTAGGGCTGGGCGACTCCCAGGTCGCGCAGCCAGCGCTGCAGCTCGTCGGGCGGCAGGCGCTTGCGGAAGGAGTCCTCGACGCCGTTGTGGATCACCTGGATCTTGCCGCCGTCGACGTCGAAGTGCTGCATCAGGTCGGTCCGGGTGGTCTGCGACACGGCGACGATGCGGTCGCCGCGCGTCAGGCTGCGGCGGATCATCCGCTGGGCATAGAGGAACGCCAGGTTGCTGGGCAGGAACTCCGGGTAGAGCAGATGGATGATGTCGTGAATCGTCACCACCACCTTGGACTGCACCCACGCCGGCAGCACGTAATGGGTCGAATGATAGAGGTCGAGCTTGCGCCGGTAGAGCTGCCAGGAGAGGGCGAAGAGCTCTCGCACCGAGTAGACCGGCGAGGTCTCGAGCGCCACCTGGAAGTTGTCCGGCAGGTCGAGGAGCCCCTCGCGGTCGCCCGGCTTGGCCAGCAGGACGTAGCGGTTCTCGGAATCGATGGCGGCCAGCGACCGGATCAGGTTCCGGACGTAGGTGCCGATGCCGAAATCCTGGATCTTGCGGGCGTCGATACCGATCGTATAAGGCAAACCAGAAATTCTCCCGGGGTTCAGGAACCTGGGATTCTAACCCATTCTTTCGCCAGGGCTTGCCAGCGCTTCCAAAAAAACCGTTTCCATCTCCGCCGCCGCCCGGTCCCAGCGGAACCGGCCGGCCTGCCCGGCGGCCCGGGCGGCGAGCGCCGCGGCGCGCTCGGGGCTCGACAGGAGGGACCGGAGGCTCGCCGCGAGGGCTCCGGCGTCCCCCGGCCGCACGAGCAGGCCCGCGTCGCCCACCACCTCCGGCAGGCTGGAGCTGTTCGAGGCGATCACCGGCACGCCGCAGGCGAGCGCCTCGGCGGCGGGGAAGCCGAAGCCTTCGTAGAGCGAGGGGTAGACGAAGATCCGCGCGGCCTGGAAGAGCCGCACCAGCCGGGACCTCTCGATGCGGCCGAGCGAGACCACTCCCTCGGAGGCCAGTGCCGCGATCCGGCGGGCCAGCCGCTCGCTCCCCCAGCCGTAAGGACCGGCGAGGACGAGCGGCGGCACCTGCGGGTCCGCTGCCTTCAGGGCTGCCCAGGCGTCCACCAGCGCGCCGACGTTCTTGCGCGGCTCGAGCGTCCCGACGTAGAGGATGTAGCCCTGCGGCGCCCCGACCTCCCGGCGGGTGGCGGCGATCTCCTCAGGCTCTCCCGGCCGGAACTCGGGATCGATCCCGGGGTAGACCACCCGGATCTTCTCCGCGCACTGGGGGAAGTGGAAGGCGAGGTCGCGGGCCGTCGCCTGGGAGATCGTCACCAGCCGCCGCGCCCGCTCGAAGGAGGGGCGGAGGAACGGCAGCAGGCTCCACCGCACCTTGAACGTGTGGACCTCGGGGAAGAGCAGGGCCGTCAGGTCGTGGACGGTGGCCACGGCGGGCACCGGGCAGCGCAGCGGCAGGGTGATGAGGGGCGACCAGAAGAGGTCGACGTCCCCCCGCGCCAGCCGCCGCGGCAGCCGGAGCTGCTGCCAGAGGACGCCCAGGGGCGCCTCCTGGTGCTCGATCCGGAGGCCCGCGGCCTCGAGCTCCCCGGCTTCGCGCGGCGGGCGGTGGGCCATCCCCACGTATCGCGGACCCTTCCGGTCGGCCAGCGCCAGCAGCAGCGACCGTGTGTAAACGCCGATGCCGGTGGGCGCGGGCACCAGGGCGCGGAGGTCGACGGCGATGGTGGGGGAGGCGGGGGGGCCGGACATGGCGCCGGATTGTATCCCCCACGGGATCGTATCCCCCGCCCTCCCAACCTTTCGAAAACCGTGATAAACAGCACCGCCGTGCTCTCCTTCGCCGGTTCCGTCTTCCGCGCCGTGGCTCTCGGGCTGCTCGGCCTGTACCTGCTGGCGTCGCTCCCGCCTGCGGCGCTCCACGTGGGAGCGCGGGTGGCCCAGGCGGCCGCCCAGGCGGGAGAGGACTCGGCCGGCGCCTGGCGCCGCATCCAGGGGGATGCCTACGTGGACGCCATCGAACGGATCCGCCGGACCCTGCCGCGCGACGGCGAGTACCTGCTGGTGAACGGCGCCGCCGAGTGGCAGGGGGGGCCGTACTGGGTGCGTTTCGACCTCGCTCCGCGGCGGGCCCGCTACCTGGGCCCCCTGCGCGAGCTCGCCGTCCGCGGCCGGCCGGCGGCGAGCCTGCCGGCCGGCCCGCGGTGGGTCGTCATTGCCTTCCCGGACCGCGAGCCGCCGCTCCTGGTGGAGCGGCAGGACTTCCTGCGCCGGTTGGAGCTCGGCCGTGGTCCCGGCTGAGGCCCTGGCCGCCCTCGTGGGTGCGGCCGCCGTCGCCGCGCCCGGCGCCGGTCTTGCCGAGATCCTGCCGGGAATCCGCGCCCTGCCGCCGGCCCGCCGGCTGGCCTACGCCTATCTCCTGGGAATCGCCTGGACGGCGGGCCTGCTCTACGCGCTCTCGCACTTCCTGGCGGTCCCCCTGCGGCGGCCCGCCATTCTCGCCGTGGCCGCCCTCCCCGCCGCCGCGGGCCTGGCCCACTGGCTCCTGCGCCGCCGCGGGGCGCCGGCGGCTCCGTCCCGCCGCCGCGTCCGGCGTGACCTCCTGACGCGGGCGGCGGTGGCGGCCGGCGTGGTCCTTTCGGCCGGCGTCCTCTGCGATGCCCTGACCAATCCCCTGGTGGACTGGGATGGACGCATGACCTGGAGCGCGCAGGCCCGCTACCTGCTCGCCGAGGGCACCGTGAACGCGGAGATCTTCAAGCAGCCGGAGTGGTACGTCACCCATCCCCGGTATCCGCTCCTCCTGCCCGTGGCGCAGGCGGGCGTGCTCGAGCTGACCGGGGCGGGAGACGACCAGCCCTTCTACCGGCCCCTCTACGCCCTCTTCTTCCCTGTTTGGCTGGCGGTCCTCTACGGCGGCGCGAGGATCTGGACGGGCCGGAAGGCCGCGGCCCTGACCGCCCTGTTGGCCGCCCTGCTGCCGTTCCCCGCCTTCTACCGCGGCGGCGGCGCGACCAGCGCCTACAGCGACCTGCCGCTCGCCTGTTTCTATGGCGCGGGCCTGCTCCTGCTCCTGGCGGCCCGGCGGCGGATCTCGGACGGGGTCGCGGCCGGCCTGCTGCTTGCCGCCGCCGTGCTGTGCAAGAGCGAGGGCGCCCTTCTCGCCCTGGCGGCGCTCGCCCTCGCCGCCGCGCTGGCGCTGGCCTCGGGACGCCGGCGCGGGCTCGCGGCGGTGGGGGTCGCCGCCGTCATCGTAGCCCTGGCGCTAGGCCTGCTGGTCTCCTGGCGCTCGGGAATCCCCAACCGCTACGACGAGGACTATGGCAGCCTGCTGAGCCTCGGGGCCTTCTGGCCGGCGGCGGCCGTCCGCCTGCCACTGCTGCTGCCGAAGATCCGTTTCGAGATGATCTCGCTCAAGCACTGGGGCCTGTTCTGGTCCGTGGCCCCCCTGGTGCTGCTCGCGGGATGGCGGGGTCTCAGGCGGCGGGCCGCGGCCGGCCTCGCGTTCGCCTTCCTGGCTCCCCTGGCGGTCGCCTGGGCCGCCTATTCCGTCAGCCTGCAGCCCGAGGCGCTGGTGAGGACGACCTGGAACCGGTTCCTCCTCCAGGGGACGATCCCGTTCCTGGTCCTCCTTTCCTTCGCTCTCAACGACCTGCTCCGCCGCGCTCCCTGGCTCCCGCCTTCCTTGGGAGGACCCGCCAGATCTCCGCGTCGGCATCCACGTACTGAAGCCGGAACTCATCCGTCCGCCGGCCCATCCAGCTCCGCTCCGGATCGTTCCACGGCGTCCGGGTGACGACCACCAGCTCGATCCCCAGCCGTTCGAGGATCCGCCGCCACCGCCGGTAGGTGGTGAAGGTGAAGGGGTCCGTGGTGGGCGAGCCCCAGCGGTAGTACTGCGCGGCGAGGTCCCAGTTCCGGGGCACGATCTGCAGGTCGTTCTGGAGCCGGCTGCCGAAGAAGTGATAGGGCTGGTTCAGCCCCACGTAGGCCACCCGCGCTCCGCGCGGTCCCGCCAGCCGCTCCAGGGCGAACGGCGCCGGCCGGTCTCTGAGCTTCACCTCCTGGTACGTCTCGACCGCCCAGCCGAGCGGCAGGGCCAGGATCGCGAGAAGCCCCGCGGCGATCCAGCGCCATGGAGCCGCCGGGATACCCGGGATCGCCCGGATCGCCGTCTGGCGCCGCACCACCCGCTCGGCGAGAGCGCCCAGCGCCAGGAGAGCCAGGGTGAGCAGGACCTCCTGCACGCCGTTCAGCCCCAGGCGGCGGGCCGCCTGGTAGGTCATCAGCGCCAGCAGGGCGGCGCGCAGGGGGAAGGCCCGGGGGCCGATCCAGTCCAGGAGCCACACGAACGCCACGGCGGCCAGGGCGACGCCGGGCAGGAAGTACCGCATGTCCCGGTGGTCGTGCATCAGGAACAGGAACTGAAGAAAAAACGCGGCGGGCAGAGACAAGACGAGTGCCGTCGTCCACCGCCGGCGCCAGAGGGCGGCGAACGGCGCCAGGATGGCAGCCGGCAGCATGGTCAGCGGGAAGAAGGGGCCGAAGAGCTCCCGCCGGCGGGTGAGGAAGCTCCAGAGATCGATCTGGAACTCGGGTGCGGTGTCACGGTGGGAGATCGACGCCACCTCCCAGCCCGGGAAGACCTCGACGCCGAAGAGCTTCAGGGGAGCCGGAAAGATCGGATTGCCCGTCGTGACGGCGTTCCGCAGGTAGGTGTAGCCCGCGGTGACGGCCAGGACGGCGGCGAGCAATCCGGCGAGACCCGCGATCACGCGCGCCGGCACCCTCTCCTCGCGCCGCTCCACCAGCCAGGCGAGGGCCAGCACGCCCAGGAGGGTGGGCACGAAGAGGACCCCGATGTACTTGGTGGCGAGGAGCAGCCCGAGGGCGGCGCCGGCCGCGGCGGCGGCGCCCGGGCGGGGGCGGCGGACGAGGGCGAGCCCGGCGTCGACGGCGGCGAGGGTGAAGAAGGACAGGCTGTGATCGTTGCCGGCCCCCAGCGCCAGGACCGGCCAGACCCGGTGGATCGAGGCGAAGAGGATCGCCGCGAAGGCCGACGACCGCGGCGGCATGCCCAGCCGGCGCGCGATGGCGGCC
>DATFNZ010000153.1:0-144476 GCA_035266085.1 Thermoanaerobaculia bacterium | reverse complement strand
GGCCGCTGCCCATCGGCTCCGGCCAGACGATCTCCCAGCCCTACATCGTGGCTCTCATGACCTCGCTGCTCGAGATTCGCCCGGGCGACCGGGTGCTGGAGGTGGGCACGGGCTCGGGCTATCAGGCGGCGGTCCTCTCGCGCCTGGCGGGCGAGGTCTATTCGGTCGAGATCCTGAAGCCGCTGGCCGAGCGGGCCCGCCGCACGCTGGCCGGGCTGGGCTACCGCAACGTCCACCTGCGCGTCGGCGACGGCTACGAGGGCTGGCCCGACGCCGCCCCTTTCGACGGCATCATCGTCACCGCCGCACCCGCCCAGATCCCCAAGCCGCTGCTCCGGCAGCTCAAGGTGGGCGGCAAGCTGGTCATCCCCGTGGGCGGGACCTTCCAGGACCTCGTCGTCCTGACCCGGCGCCAGGACGGCGGCTTCGACCGCAGCAACGTCCTCCCCGTGCGCTTCGTCCCCATGACGGGCGAGGCCCAGCGGCGGAAATAGGCGCTCGGCTCCCCGGTCCTGCTCTTCGAGCGAGGGCCCGTTTGACGCCGCCCCGGCGTAAACGTACGCTTGACTCCATTCAAAGACAGGAGTCGTTCGGGTTGGGCGAGCTACGAGGTGACAGCATCCTGGGACTGGACAACATCCGTCTCGACCTTCCCGTGGCGAGCGTCGGCAGCCGCACGCTCGCGGCATTCCTCGATTATCTCGTCCTGTGCCTCCTGTTCCTCCTCTGGTCCCTGCTCAGCGGGATCATCCTGGCCGCCCTCCTGCCGGGCTGGGCCGCCGTCTTCCTGTTCGGCGGCAGCTTCCTGCTCGACTGGGGCTACTTCGCCGGCTTCGAGATCGCGACCGGCGGCCGCACCCCGGGCAAGATGGCCCTGCGGCTGCGGGTGGTGACAGCCGAGGGCGGTACGCCGGGCGCGGGCTCGCTGCTGATCCGCAACCTCGTGCGCACCGTCGACATCGTCTTCGGCGTGCCGCTGATGGCCATCGATCCGCTCGCCCGCCGGCTGGGGGACCGCCTTGCCGGCACCCTGGTCGTCCACGACCGCGGGCGGGAGACGGGGCCCGTGCTGGGGCGGGTGCCGCCCGGCTGGGGGCCCCGCGAGGTGGCCCTGGCCGAGTCCTTCCTCACCCGGGCCAGGAGCCTCAGCCTGGAGGACTCGGCCGCCACCTGGGAGATGGCGGACCGCATCCTCCAGCGCATCCGGCGCGACGCCCCTGAGCTGCTGGCCGGGGTCGATACGCGGACCGACCCCGTGGCCGCCCTCCGCCAGGCGCTCCAGGTGGAGGAGGGCTGAGATGGACTACGCCCGCTTCGTGCGCCTGCGCCGGCCCGTGTGGGACGCCTTCGAGGGCCGCCTCGAGACTTCGCGCCGGCGCCTCGGGGACCTCGGCTACGGCGGCCTCGAGGACATGGCCCTGCGCTATCGCCAGGTGCTGCACGATCACGCGCTCGCCGGCTCGCGCTTCCCCGGCACCGCCGCCGCCCGCCGGCTGCAATCGCTGGTCCTTGAGGGCACGCGCCGGCTGACCGGCGAGCGCGGGGAGGCCCGGGGCGGCCTGCTCCATTTCTTCCGCCACACGTTCCCCAGGGCCTTCCAGCGCCAGCTCGGCGTCACCGGCGTCGCCGTGGCCCTGTTCCTGGTGGCGAGCCTGTGGGGGCTGGCCCTGGGGGTCCTCCGGCCGGGGCTCGGGATGACGATCCTGGGTCCAGAGTCGATCCGGGGGCTGGAGGAGGGGCGCCTGTGGACCGAGTCGCTGGTCACCACGGTGCCGCCGAGCGTCTCGTCGTCCGGCATCGCCACCAACAACATCACGGTGGCGCTGACGGCCTGGGCCGGCGGCGTGCTGGCCGGCGCCCTGCCCCTCTATATCGTCCTGTTCAACGGGCTGCTGCTGGGCGCCCTGGTCGGGGTCACCCTGCACTACTCGATGGCGGGCGCGCTGCTGGAGTTCATCGCGGCCCACGGTCCGCTCGAGCTCACCCTGATCCTGGTCTCGGCGGCGGCGGGCCTCTCGATCGGGCGTGCCCTGGTGGCCGCCGGCGACCGGCCGCGCGTCCTGGCCGTGCGCGAGGCGAGCCGGGACGCCCTCGCCGTCCTGCTCGGCTGCGTGCCCTGGTTCGTGGTGCTGGCCCTGGTGGAGGTCCTGGTGTCGCCGGAGCCGGACCTGCCCCTGTTCTTCAAGATCATCGTCGGGCTCGCTCTCGAGAGCCTGTTCCTCGCCATGGGTTGCCGTCCGGTGCGTGCCGAAACGAACGAAACCAGGGAGCCGAATCCATGAACGACCTCGTTTTCCAACGCCCCGGGCCGATGCCCTTCCGCATCCTGCTGGACGAGGCGCTGCGCCTGGCGCGCCGGCACTTCCGCGCCATCTATCCCCAGGTGGCGATCCCGGCCGCCGTGCTGGCCACCCTGCTGGCCGTGGCCCAGGCCCTGTGGTTTTCCCAGTTGACGTCGGGAGCCTCCGTGTTCGGCGTGACCCCGGGGATCTATCTGCTGACCCTGGCCTACATCGGCCTCCTGGTGGTCGCGTACATGGCCATGCAGGTGGCCGTGATCGACGTCCTGTCGGGGCGGCCGGCGGACATGAGGCGGGCCTGGCGGTTCGCGGTCCAGGGGCGGGTGCTGGGCACCTTGTTCCTGTGGTACGTGGCCACCATCGCTTCGGTGGTGTGCTGCTGCCTGCCGGCGCTGGTCGTGGTGCCCCTGCTCTCCTTCGTCTCGCCGCTCATGGTGGAGGAGGGCCGGTTCTGGGCTGATTCCTTCTCCCGCAGCACGGAGCTGGCCCGCTACGACCCGGGCCAGGGGCTCTGGGAGCGTCCGGCCGTGAAGGTGCTCCTGTTCCTGGGCGTCGGCCTGCTCATCTCCTATCTCCTGGGCCTGCTGGTGGCGCTGCCGTTCCAGATCCCGATGTACATCGACATGTTCCGCAAGGTCGCCTCCGGCGAGGACACGCTGCAGGCGATGCCGCGCTGGCTCTGGCTGCAAGTGCCCGCCCAGTTCCTCAACGCCCTGGTCAGCACCGCCGTCTACCTCTACATCTGCTTCGGCATCACGCTGCTCTTCTTCGATACCCGCGGGCGCAAGGAGGGCACCGATCTGCGCTCGGAGATCGACGACGTGTTCGGCGACCCGCCTCCGGAGCTGCCGTTCTCTTGAACGCCGCCGCGGACCGGGCGCTGGTGGAGCGCATCCTGGCGGAGACGGGCGTCGACCGCGTCCCGGTGCCGCCGCAGGCCTCCTACCTGGGTGAGCTCTTCCGGGCCGCGCAGCAGGCTCTTCTGGACGCCATCCTCCGCGGCGGCAGGATGCTGAGCCTGCCGCCGCGGGTGCTCGAGGGCATCGCCTGGGGACTGGCGGCCCTCGCGGTCCTCCTGATCGTCCGGGCCGTCGTCTCCCGTCTGCGCCGCCGCGGCAGGGCCGGGACGGTGGAGGGCGACGGCGCCGTCGCCGCGCTGGGGATCCCCGCCGCCGCCCGGGACGCCGCCGCCTGGCGGGCCGAGCTGGAGCGCCGCCTGGCCGAGGGGCGGATCGCCGAGGCCCTGGAGGCGCTCTGGTGGTGGCTGGCCCGCTCGCTGGCCGGCGACCGCGTCGAGCCCGACTGGACCAGCCGCGACCTGGTGGCGCGCGCCCGGCGGCAAGACCTGCGCGATCTCGTCCGCCGGCTCGACGCCTTCACCTATGGCCCCCGGCAGCCCGGCATCGACGACCTGCGGAGCCTGGTGGGGCGGCTGGAGCAGGCCCTCGCATGAACGGCCTCACCCGCAACCGCGTGGTGATTGGCATGGCCCTGTTCATCGTGGTCTGCATCGCCCTCACGCTGTTCCTCTCGCGTCCGGGCGAGGCGCGGGGCAGCGTCCTCTCCCGCGGGCCGAACGGCTGGCTCGCGGCCCGGAAGTACCTCGAAGCCCGGGGCGCTCGCGTGGCGCTGCTCGATGGGCCGCTGGACCGCGTCAAGGAGCGCGGCGTGCTGGTCTCCTCCTTCCCCTGGCAGGGCGGGTTCTCGGCCGAAGCCGGCGAGCAGATCGAGGAGCACCTGCGGCGCGGCGGCGACGTCGTCCTGGCCTACTCGGGCGAACAGGGCAACGCCGGCGAGATGGTGGCGCTCGAAGGGCTGGGGCTGCCGCTCGAGAAGATTCGCAAGGTGGTGCTCAATCCGTTGAAATGGCGGCGGTTCGCCCGCGAAGAGTGGGACCTCCGCCCGGCGGGGGAGCTCGCGGGGGTGGAGCGGGTGCGCATCTGGGCGCCGCGCTTCGCTCCCGAGGTCCCGAAGGACGCGCGGGTGATCCTCCGCTCCCCTCAGGGCCGTCCCGCCGGCGCCATCCTCAAGCGCCACCGGGGCCGGCTCTGGCTCCTGCCGGCGGACGCCTTCGCCAACTCCCGCCTGGAGAACCCCGGCAACGCCGATCTCCTGGAGGCCCTGCGCCGCCGGCTGGGAGAAGATTGGACGTTCGACGAGTACCATCACGGTCTGGCCGGCCGGCAGCCGGTAGAATCGGCGGCGCTCGGCACGACCCTCGACCTGATCCTCCTGCACCTCGCCGTGCTGTACGTGGTGGCGCTGCTGACGCTCTCCCGCCGGTTCGGGCCGGCGTGGAGCGAGCCGCCGGTGGTGACCGGCTCGGCGGGCTCGTTCCTGCTCGGCCTCGGGGCGCTCCACGATCGCCTCGGGCACCACACGGAAGCGGCGCGCCGGCTGCTCGAGCGGGCGCGCGAGCTCGACCGCAACCTCGTCCTGCCCGCGGACCTCGACGGCCGCGCCGCGAGCGCCGGCCCCCGCGAGCTGGTCGAGCTGGCGCGGCAGGTGGCGCGTTTGCGGAGCGGCGGGCGGCCGGGGGGAGAGAGGAATTTCAAGGAGACCGACGCATGAGCCAGACCGAGCCGTCCGACTTCACCAACGAGCGCCTGATCGAAGCGGCCCAGGGGCTCGCCTCGGCCCTGGACGGCGCCGTCCTCGGCCAGCGCGCCGCCATCGAGACCCTGATCGTGGCCTTCATGGCCGGCGGCCACGCCCTGCTCGAAGGCGTGCCGGGGCTCGGCAAGACGCTGCTCGCCCGCGCCTTCGCCTCCTGCCTCGGGGTGCGCTTCAGCCGCGTGCAGTTCACCCCCGACCTGATGCCGGCCGACGTCATCGGCACCAACGTCTACGACGGCTCCACCGGCACCTTCCGGCTGATGCGCGGGCCCGTCTTCACCGAGATCCTGATGGCCGACGAGATCAACCGCACACCGCCCAAGACCCAGTCGGCGCTGCTCGAGGCCATGCAGGAGCGCCAGGTGACGATCGACGGCGCGCCGCTCGCCCTGGAGCCGGGCTTCTTCGTCATCGCCACCCAGAACCCCATCGAGTTCGAGGGCGTCTATCCCCTGCCGGAGGCGCAGCTCGACCGTTTCCTGGTGCGGATCGAGATGGGGCTGCCGGCGCCCGAGGCGGAGCTCGACCTCTACCGCAAGGCGGTGGCCGGCGAGCTGGTCGACTTCGGCGGCTCGCTGCCGGCTCCCGTGCTGCGCCCCGGGGAGGCTTTGGCCCTGCGCCGGGCCGCCCGGCGCGTCCACGTGGCCGACGAGCTGCTCGGCTACCTCGGCCAGCTCGCCGACGGCGTGCGCCGCTCGCCCCAGGTGGACCTGCCGGTCTCCCCCCGCGCCGCCCTGGCCCTGCTCGAGGCCGGCCGCGCCAGCGCCCTGCTCGAAGGGCGGGACTTCCTGATCCCCGACGACCTGAAGCGCCTGCTCGTGCCCTGCTGGGCCCACCGCGTCCTCCTCACCCCCGAGGCCGAGTTGGAGGGGTTCAACGCCCGGCGAATCCTGGAGGCGGTTGCCGCGGCCGTGCCCGTGCCGCACTGAGCCGCTCGTCTCGCACTCGGACACCTCGCACCCGGACACCATGCCTGCCGCCCGCTGCTTCCAGCTCCTCGGCCTGATCACGCTCCTGCTGGTCGTGTCCTTCCTCGCCCCGCGGCTGGCCTGGGCCGCCATCGGCCTGGACGCGGCCCTGGCCCTGGCGGTGCTGGTGGACTTCCGGCGCGCTGCGGGCACCCCTCTGGAAGCCTCGCGGCGCTGGCCGCCCCTGATGGTGCAGGAAGCCCCGGCCGAGGTGGCGGTGACGGTCGCGACGGCGGCCCCGCGCACCGTCACCGTTCTCCTGCGGGAAGGGCTGCATCCGGCCCTGGCCGAGGGGCCGTTGCGCCGGCGGCTGGAGATCCGGGGCCCGCGGGAGGTCGCCTGGACGTGGACCCTGGCGCCGCGCCGCCGCGGCGAGCACCGGACGGCGCCGCTCTCCGCCCGCGTCCTGGGCCCGTGGCAGCTCGCCTGGGCCCAGCGCGACCTGCTGCCGGGCGAGACGGTGCGCGTCTATCCCCAGGTGCGCTGGGATGGGAAGGTCGGCCAGCTCCTCGCCCTCGCCCAGCGCCGCCGCATGGGGCAGATCCCCCTGAAGATGCACGGCGTGGGCACCGAGCCCTACGCCCTGCGCGAGTACCTGCCGGGCGATCCGATCGGCAAGATCCACTGGAAGGCCACGGCCCGGCACGGCCGGCCGGTGAGCCGGGAGGACACCTGGGAGAGGAGCGCCCGTCTGGTCATCCTCCTCGACTGCGCCCGCGCCATGGCCTCCATGGACGGCCGCCGCAGCAAGCTCGACTATGCCCTGGCGGCGACCCTCGCCCTCACCCGGGTGGCGGCGGCGCGGGGCGACCAGGTGACGATCCTCGCCTTCGCCGACCGCGTGCTGCGCACCGTCCGCGTGCGCTCCGGCGGCCGCGGGGCGGCGCACGCCTACGCTGCGCTCTAGGATGTCGAGGCCCAGCTCGCCGAGCCGGCCTACGACCTCGCGGCCGAGGCCGTCTTCGCCGTCGAAGCGCGCAGCGCCACGGCCGTGCTCTTCACCTCGGTGGTCGACCTCGCCGCGGCGGAGCTGCTGCGCGAGTCCCTGCTGCGTCTCGGCCGGCGGCACCGGGCGCTGCTGCTGAACCTCGAAGACCCCGAGCTGAGGGCGCTCGCCGCCGCCGGGCCGGCGACCCCGGCGCAGGCCTTCGCCCAGGTGGCGAGCCTGGAGATCCAGTTGGCCAACCGCCGGCTCGCCCGCCACCTGCGCCGCGGCGGCATCCGGGTCGTCAACACCCCCGCCGACCGCCTGGCCCTCGAAGCCCTGGAAGCCTACCTGGCGATCTTCTCCAGGGGCGCCGCCGTTTCTTCCGCCAAGATGTAACGTTTCATCGCCTCCCATCGCCAGAAGAGACGCTAGTAACGAGATTCCAGGCGAGCTTCGCCTGCGTCTTCATCGAGAACGTCTGTTTCAACGACGAAAATCAAAGGAGGAAGGCATGAAATCGGGACGTTTCATTGGACTGCTTCTGCTGGGGCTCACTCTGGCCGTGCTCGTTTCTCCCGCGGCGCAGGCGCAGCCGTTCGGGGGCTGGCTCATCCTGACCGGCGAGCCCTCGGATGGCTGGATCGAGGTGCCCGCCAACGCGACTCTCAATCCGACCGGCGCCTTCACGTTCGAAGCCTGGGTCTCGGTCTCGAACAACACCACGGGCGAGGACTGCCGCAGCATCGCGGGCAAGAGCTTCGTCGCTGCCTGGTGGATCGGGGTCTGCAACGTCAGCGGCAGCCCCCAGCTTCGCTCGTACCTCCGGGGCGGCGGCTCGTCAAAGACCGGCGGCGTCATCCCGCGAGGGATCTGGACGCACATTGCCGTCACCTCGGACGGCGTCACGCGCCGGCACTACATCAACGGCGTGGAGGCGCCCCTCGCCAACCCGGTCGAGGGCGGACCCTTGACCACCAGCACCGCCGCCGTGCGCATCGGCAGCGACGTGTCGTGGCTCCTCACCCCGGCGGGCGCCATCGACGAGGTGAACTTGTGGAACGTGGTCCGCACCCAGGCGCAGATCCAGGCGGACCTGGCGGGGCCGATCACCGGGCCGGTGCAGGGCCTGCTGGCCGTCTGGTCGTTCAACGGCAGCGGCCGGGACAGCGTCGCCGTTTACAACGGCAGCGCCTCGGGCGCCGCCTCCTTCGGCGCTCCCGCCCCGCCGCCCGGCGCCTGGCTGACCACCGGCCAGCTCCCCGGTTTCCGCTTCAAGGTCCGCATCAATGGCACGACCACCGGCATCCAGGAGCCGGACTGCGTGTCGGAGACGCTCTGCGTGAGCGGCGCGGTGCCGGGCCGCTCGGAGGTCTTCGTGCGCGTCGTCGGCCCGCGGCCCAACGGCTACCTGTGGCCCCACGTCGCGAAGTTCACCACCTCACCGGTCGAGGTCTGGATCGAGCAGCTCAGCACCGGCAGCGTCAAGTACTACGTGTCGGCGGGTCCCTGGCCGGGTCTCGACGACCTGCCGGGCCTGTACGACCGCACAGGTTTCCTGCCGTAAGGCGAACCGCGTCAGGCTGGGCTTCGAGGGCCCCGGGGATTCCCGGGGCCCTTTCCTTTGCGGCATGCTTCTTGATGATGAAAACCGGGATGCTCGAGCTCGACGGATCCATGGGCGAAGGCGGCGGGCAGATCCTCCGCTCTTCGCTCGCGCTCTCGATGATGACCGGCACGCCGGTGCGGATTCACGACATCCGCGCCCGGCGGGCCCGGCCCGGGCTGATGCGCCAGCACCTGACGGCCGTGCAGGCCGCGGCCCGCGTCAGCGGCGCCCGGGTCGCGGGCGCGGAGGTCGGCTCGCGCGAGATCACGTTCGCGCCGGACGAGGTCCGCTCCGGGGAGTACCGGTTCGACATCGGCACGGCGGGCAGCACGACGCTGATCCTCCAGACCCTTCTCCCTGCTCTCCTCCATGCCTCCGGCCCCTCGACCCTGGTCCTCGAAGGCGGAACCCACAATCCCCAAGCGCCGCCGTTCGACTTCCTCGACCGGTCGTTCCTGCCGCTGGTCCGGCGGATGGGAGCGCGGGTCGAGGCGGCACTGGAGCGTCCGGGGTTCTACCCGGCGGGCGGCGGCAGGATGCGGGTGCGGATCGATCCGGCGGCGGGTCTGACCGGCCTGGAGCTGCTAGAGCGTGGGGAGATCCGCGGCCGGCGGGCGACGGCGGTGCTCTCCAGGCTGCCCGGCCACATCGCCGAGCGCGAGCTGCGTCACGTGGCCCGGGAGACCGGCTGGCACCCCTCCGCCCTGGAAGTCCGGGAGGTCGACTCCCCGGGGCCGGGCAACATCCTTCTACTGGAAGTGGAGAGCGAGGCCGTGACCGAGGTCTTCGCCGGCTTCGGCGAGAAGGGCGTCCCCGCCGAGGAGGTGGCCGACCGCGCCCTCCGCGAGCTCCGCCGCTACCTCGACGCCGGCGTTCCCGTGGGCGAGCACCTCGCGGACCAGCTCCTCCTGCCCTTGGCCCTGGCTGGCTCCGGCACCTTTGCGACCCTGCCCCTCTCTCTCCACGCCACTACGCAGGTGGAGCTCATCCCACGCTTCCTCGACGTCCGCATCGAGGTAGAGCCGGGGGAAGGGGAGCGGCACGTGGTGCGGGTGAGCCGCCCGGGGGGCGGGCCCGCCATCATTCCTCGCTGAGATCGAAGTGGGCGTCGGGATCGATCTGCAGGCGCCGGAGGTAATCTACGGCACTCTCC
Source organism: Thermoanaerobaculia bacterium (assembly GCA_035266085.1). Lineage (GTDB taxonomy): Bacteria > Acidobacteriota > Thermoanaerobaculia > Multivoradales > UBA5704 > DATARR01. The sequence continues at coordinate 134,905 of DATFNZ010000153.1, read as the reverse complement.
AGGAGACCGGTCGTCGCCGTTCCCCTCTCGAAGGCATCCCTGAGGACCATCATCGCCCCGAGAGCCTCCCGGCGGATGCGGAGCGCCACGAACACCTCCACCGTATGGAAGACCATGTCAGTGCTCGCGAGGTACTCGCCCTGATGCATCCAGACCAGGGCCAGCTCGAGGGACGAGAGGGCGGCATGGAACCCCATTCCCGCCGTTTCGAAACCGGTCCTCACTTCGTTCAGTGCCCTTTCGGCGCTCTCCCACTCCTTCAATCCCGCGGCGATCTGGCCTTCCAGCCAGCGCAGCTTGAGGGCGTTCACCTTGCCGGCCGTCTCCCGCAAGGACGGCCGATGCAGGACGAGAGCTCTCTCGGCCTCGGCGAACCGGCCGCAGGCGACAAGGAACAGAAGGTGGTTGTGGGCCGCGAAGAAAGCCAGGTCCGGATCGCGGCCGCTGTCGATCAGCTCCAGCCCTTGATGGTTCAGGCGGATCGCTGCCTCGGGCTTGCCGCTGTAGTGGGTGTAGATCGCCTTGACCAGGAGGGCCCGGCCCGCGAGATGGCCATCGTTCAACTCCAGGTGGATCGAGTGGACGATGTCGAGGGCCGCGAAGGCCAGGTGGAACTGCCGCCGGGTGCCCAGATAGGAGGCGTGGAGGTCGTAGAGCCGGGCCTTGAGCAGCGGGTCTCCCGTGCCCAGGGGGAGCAGGTTGAGGGCCATGCCGAAGGCGCGCTCCGCCTCGTCCAGGTCGTCCGCGGCCCGCAGCGCGTTGCCGAGATCGCCCCAGGCCTTGGCCTCGAAGTCGGCCAGCATCTCAGGCCCGTAAACGCGGACTTGGAGGTTTTGAGCGACGTCGACCGCAAACCTGGAGAGCGTCACCATCTCCTTGGGGTCCTCGTGCCGGACGGCCCAGCTTTGCTCCAGCAGAGCGTTGAACAACCCCAGCCCTCGGAGCGGAACCTCCTTGAGAAGCTCCCGCACGCCTTCGGCCGCGAGCACGGGAGCGTACCTCTTCCGGGCTCGGGCATTTTGCAGGCGGAGGTGGCGTTCGTGGATGCGAGCGGTCCTGAAGGCGCGGTCGATGGCTGCGTCGTACTCCTTGTCGTTCGCCAGCGGCTCTTCAGGGGGGGTGGGATCCATCATGTCCAGGTAGATGGGGAACAGGACGGCGCGGCACTCTTCGCAGTGCTGGCGAAGGTGCTCGACGATCTCCCGGAACCGATTCGAAGGGAGAGCCTCCTCGAGGAAAGCTTGCAACTCGGCCGGGGTGGGATGCTCGGTCAACCGCGCCTCCTTTCGGGAACCCGCGCATTCTCTCATAAATCCGCATCGGATTCTCTCATGAGAGAACTCGCGCAACCCTGGATCAGGGTACGACTGATGAGCCTCTTGGCGCTCCACCTTGGCAGGAGGATCATCCCAGCACGAACTAGCTCTTTGCCCACAGTATATCTCAGGCTGGAGCTGGGAGGGGAGACGGCGGCGAAACCGCCTCCCTCCGATGGCCTGGGTCAACCGTTGGGATCGATGCAGGCTCCCGCGTCATTCCACTTCGTGCACGCGACTGCATGATGATCCGTGCAGCCATTTGGATCGATGCAGGCGCCGGCCTTGTCCTGTAGCTCTATGGGGTGCTCTGTCTTGCCGGTCGTGTCCCACAGAGCCGTGATCCTGCCCAGCCATCCCCAAAAATCCTCGAATCCGCTCCAAGGGGCCGCTTCGGCCCGAGCCGGGAGCGCCAGCATGAGAGCGGCAATGAGGGCCACCGCGGCGAAAGCGCGTCGAAGAGCTCGAGGAACCATTGCAATCCTCCCCCTGTCCGCGGAGCGGCGCTGAGCCACCATGGCCCGAGCGTCCGCGGGCACTAGACGTGCGGTCTCAGTCTCTCAGTTTCGCAGATTGTCGGCTCTGACGCTCCGCGGCCAGCCTCCGTATACCTCAGGAAGCTGTTACACACGGGAGACCTGCCGATGGAGACACGCGCCGCGGCCACGGGCTGGCAGTTGCTGCAAGGGGCGGACGCCTTCCTGGCCGAGATCGCGGCCGGCCGCAACCTCCTGCGCCACTGGGCCCGCCTGTGCCTGGGGATGACCGTCTGCGCCTCGGCTTACGGCGCCGTGCTGGGGCTCTGGCACGGCCCCGAACTCGCCTTCTATTGCGCCGTGAAGCTGCCGCTCGTGCTCCTGCTCACCTCGGCCCTCACCGTGGCTTTCGCCTGGATGGCGTCGGCGGTGCTCGGGCTGCCGTTGCGCTTCGGCCAGGTGGCGGTGCTGACGTTCCTCGCCCTGGCCGTGGGGAGCCTGCTGCTCGCCTCGCTGGCACCGGTCGCCGGGCTGTTCACGCTCTCCGCGCCGCCGCCGTCGGACCAGCAGCGCACGGCCCACAACCTGCTCTACCTGCTGCACACGGCCTTCGTGGGCGCCTGCGGCCTGGCCGGCACGGTGGCGCTCTGGAAGGCCATGCGGCGGCTCGAGGCGCCGGAGCGCACCCTGCGGGCGGTCTACGCCGTCTGGGTGGCGGCCTTCGCCCTGGTGGGCGGCGAGGTGGCCTGGGTGCTGCGCCCGTTCGTGGGGAGCGTCTACATGCCCGTCGTGTTCCTGCGGCCGGACGCGCTCCGCGGCAACGTCTACGAGTTCATCTTCACCGACATCATTCCCCACCTGTTACGGGATCTCTGATCTATTTTGGAGGATTTTTCGTCATGGACATGGTTGACATGGAAGTGCGGCGGCGACCTTCGAGCCTTCTCGAGACTTTCAACGAGCTCCTGACGCGCCCGCTCGCCGGGCTCGACCGGGCGCGGGGCGGCGGGGATGCCTCGCCCCTGCGCCTGCTCGCCGGCTCCGTGGTGTGCTACGCCTTCTACGGCGCGGCGGCCGGCTTCTTCCAGGGCGGCGATCAGATCCTCGTGGCGGCCCTGAAGACGCCGCTCATCATCCTCTTCTCGCTGCTGCTGTGCGTGCCCAGCCTCTATGTCTTCTCCGCGGTGTCGGGAGCCAACTGGACGCCCAAGGCCTTCTTCGCCGTGCTGGCGGGCTTCGCCGGGACGCTGGCCCTCATCCTCCTGGCGCTCCTGCCCATCAACTGGCTCTTCTCGGCCAGCAGCCGTTACGTCAGCTCCGCCGTCCTGCTCCATTTCGCGCTCTGGCTGCTGGCCCTGGGCCTCGCCTGGAGATTCCTTCGCCAGGCGCTCGGCGCCGTCGGCTCCCGCAGCGCCATGTTCCTCTGGCTGGCCGTCTTCTGCCTCGTCTCGCTCCAGGCCACGACCCTTCTGCGCCCCGTCCTCGAGAGGAAGCCGGGAACGCCGCTGTTCGTCAGCGGGAAGAAGTCGTTCATGGAGCACTTCGGGGATGTGCTCGATTAGGTTCACGAAACAGCCGTCATGGTATAAAACACCCAAATGCAGCGCGTCCGCTTCTCCCTCGCCCTGATCGCCCTGGTGCTGCTGCTGCCCCTGGCCTCTGGCTTGGAGACGTGCGGCACCTGTTTCACGGGCGATGCGGACGATTCAGGTTGCTGCCCGCCGGCCTGCTCGCTGTGCCTCTGCTGCGGCCCGGCGTCCACGGAGCTGTCCACCCCGCCCCGGGTGGACCGCGGCCCCTCGCTGGTCCTGCTCGCCGGCGAGCCTGTAGAAAGCCGCCGCGCCTCCTTCGATCCCCACGACGTGTTCCACGTCCCGAAACCCGCCTGAGCCCCGCTTCACCGTAGATCCTGGTCACCACCAGGGCGGCCAGATGGGGCCCGCCCTAAAGAAGACGTGAGGTATGAGGCATGAGAAACGCTGTTGCGGCGTTGCTCGGCGCCGTGCTGCTGTTGCCGAGCGCAGCGGTCGCCCAGGAGCGTGCCCTGACGCTGCCGGAGGCGCTGGATATTGCCCGGGCGCGGGCGGCGGGTGTGATCGCGGCGTCCGGCCGGGTGGAGGAGGCGCGGGCCCGGCTCTTGCCGGCGGGCCGGCGGCTGCGCGAGAACCCGGTCGTCGAGCTGGGAGGCGGCCGGCGACAGGCTGAAGAGACGTTCACCGACTATGAGATCGCCCTGAGCCAGGGCTTCGAGCCCGCCGCCCGCCGAGGCGCCCGCGCCGCCGGCGCCCGGGCGGCCGTGGAGGCTGCCGAGGCCGGGCTCGAAGACGTGCGGAGGGTGTACCTGGGCGAGGTCGCCGCGGGGTACTTCCGGGCCGTGGCGGCGCGGGAACGCGTGCGCCTCGCCTCGGCAGCCGTGGGGCTCACGGGCGATCTGCTGAAGACGATCGAGCGCCGTCACGAGATGGGCGAGATCAAGGCGATCGACCTCAACCGGTCGCGGATCGCGGCGGCGCGGGCGCGGTCCGAGCAGGGCGCCGCGGAAGGGGAACGTCTGGGCGCGGACGGGGAGCTGCGGGCCCTCCTCGGCCTGGACCCCGGCGAGGCCTTCAATTTCACCGGCACCCTGCGGGAGCTGCCGGCCTGGGAGCTGTCCGCGCTCCTGGCCCGCACGGCCGAGCGGGCGGACCTCCGGGCGCTCGCCGCCGAGGCGCGCGAGGCGGAGGCCCAGGTCCTCCTGGGCGAGGCCCTGGCGCGGCCGGACTTCGCGCTGCGCACGGGGTATCAGCGGGAGGAGGGCGCCGACGTGGTGTCCGCCGGCGTCGCCATCGCGCTGCCCCTGTTCCAGAAGGGGCAGGAGGAGCGCGCCGTCGGGCAGGCGCGGGCCGCCAGCCTGACGGCCCAGGCGGCGGCCCTCCGGCGCGCGGCGGAAGCCGGGGTGCGCGGGGCGTTCGAGGCCTACCGGCAGCGGGCCCGGGCGGTCGAGGAGCTGGAGCGCACGGCCCTGCCGGCGATCGAGGACAACGAGGCGCTGGCCCAGCGCAGCTTCGAGGTGGGGGAGATCGGCCTCGGCGATCTGCTGCTGATCCGCCGGGAGATCCTGGAGACCCGCCTGGCCCATCTGGACCTGATGCTCGAAGCGCGCCTGGCGGCGGTCGAGCTGGAAACGAGAGCAGGAGTGACCCCATGAGTGATCTCATAAAGATGAGAAAGAGTCTGCCCCTCTTGCTGGCCGTCCTGCTCGGGCTCCCTCTGGCCGCCTGCCGGAACGGTGAGAAGAGCGAGATGAAGCCCGCCGAAGAGAACGGCCCTGCCGCGGAGGAACCCCACGGGCACGCCGAGGAGGCGGGGCATGAGGAGGGAGAAGCGGAGGGGGAGGACAACCTCGTCCGCATCGCCCCGGAGATGCTCCGCGACCTCAAGCTGACGACCGCGCGGGCCGAGGCCCGGGAGGCGAAGCAGCGCGTTGCCGCCCTCGGCGAGCTGAAGGTGAACGAGAACGCCTACGCGGCGGTGTCGCCGCCGATTCCGGCGCGCGTCGTCGTCCTGCGGGCCGAGCCGGGCCAGGGTGTGCGAGCGGGACAGGTGCTCGCCGAGCTGCAGAGCATGGAGCTCGGCAGGGCGCGGGCGGACCATGAGTCGGCCGCCGCCCGCGCCGAGCTGGCCGAGCAGACCCTGGAGCGCAAGCGCGGCCTGGCGGCCGAGAGGATCGTCTCGCTCGGCGAGCTCCAGGAGGCGCAGGCCGCCGCCGCGGGGGCCCAGGCCGAGCTCCGGGCCGCCCGGGCATCCCTGGCCGCGTTCGGCGTCCAGGGCTCGCGGGCCGGCGGCGGCGATCCTTCGAGGTTCGCCCTCCACTCTCCAATCGGCGGCACGGTGATCGAGCGCACCGCCCTGCGCGGCGAAACGGCCGATCCCGCGCGGCCGCTGTTCCGCGTCGCCGACCTCTCCCGCCTCTGGCTCGTCGTCCAGGCCTCCGAACGCGACGCGGTGCGCCTCACGGAAGGCTCGGCGGTCGAGGTTACCTTCGCCGCGCTCCCCGGCCGTACGCTGCGCGGCACCGTCGCCCGGGTGGGAGGGGAGGTGGCGCCGGAGTCGCGGACGGTGCCGGTGCGGATCGACCTCGTCAACGAGGGCCGGCTGCTGCGGCCGGGCATGTCGGCCACGGCCTGGCTGCCGCTGTCGGACTCGGCCGGCACCGTCGTCGCCGTGCCCGCCGCCGCCCTCCAGCGGATCGAGGAGGGATGGAGCGTCTTCCTCCCCCGCGGCGAAGGAGTCTTCGAGGTGCGGCCGGTCGGCCGCGGCCGCGACCTCGGCGGGGAGATCGAGATCCTCTCGGGCCTCGAAGCCGGCACGACCGTCGTCGTCGACGGCGCCTTCCTGCTCAAGGCCGAGGCCGACAAGGCCCACGGCGGCGGCGAGCATCATCATCATTAGGACGGGAGACCGTGTTGGGTGGGGTCATTGGTCGCGACGCTTCCGCCCGGGCATGAATGCCCGGGCTAGGTAAAACAGCCGGCTGAAGCCGACTGAGTCCCCTTTAGGGGGCTCTTTTCAATAGCCCGGGCATTGATGCCCGGGCGGGGGCCACGGCTCGAAATGGGGCCCTCTCGGAAGGAGACCTTGATGGTTGAACGCATCATCCAAAGCTCTTTCGCCCGCCCCGTGCTCGGGCTGATCCTGGTGCTGGCGGGGGTCGGCCTGGGCGCCGTCTGGCTCCAGGATCTGCCGCGGGACGTTTTTCCGGACCTCTCGACGCCGGTCTTCAGCGTCATCGTTCAGAACCCCGCCATGGGGGCCGAGGAGCTCGAGACGGGGATCACCGTACCCATCGAGGTGGCGCTCTCGGGTTTGCCCGAGGTGCGGCGGGTGCGCTCCACCTCCCAGCTCGGCGTGGCGCAGGTACGGGTCGAGTTCGAGCCGGACGCGGACTACTACCGCGCCCGCCAATTGGTGGGCGAGCGGATCAACCAGGTGTCGCGGGACCTGCCGCCGGGGACGGACGCCCCCCTGGTCTCCAGCCTCACCGGCCGGCTCAACGAGATCCTGGAGTTCACGCTGGAGGCCGATCCCGGCGCCGCCGATCCCATGACGCTGCGCGATCTGGCGGAGTTCGAGGTGCGCAACCGTCTTCTCGCGGTGCCCGGGGTGGCGGCGGTGGAGGTGCTCGGAGGCTACCTGCGCCAGTTCCAGGTGCAGCTCGACCCCGAGCGGATGGTGGCGCGGTCCGTCAGCCTCGGCGAGGTGCTCCATGCCGTCGAGGAGTCCAACCTCTCGGCGGCGGGCGGCCTCGTCACCCAGGGAGCGATCGAGTGGACGGTGCGCGCCGTCGGCCGCGCGGAAACGATCGCCGACCTCCAGTCGACCGTCGTCGCGGTCCGCGGCGGCACTCCCGTCCTGCTCGGCGACGTGGCCGAGGTGCGCGAAGCGCCCGCCGTGCGCCGGGGGCTCGCCCACCGCCTGGCGGGAGAGGTGGTGAGCTGCCGGGTCGCCAAGCAGTTCGGAGCCGACACCATGGAGGTCGCCGGCCGCGTGCGGCAGGTCATCCAGGACCTTCAGCCGACCTTTCCGAAAGGCGTCCACCTCCGCCTCGTCTACGACCAGTCCGACCTGGTGACCCTCGCCCTCGGCGGCGTCGGCCGCGCCGTCCTGCTGGGCGCCGTGCTGGTCGTCGGCGTGCTGTTCGCCCTCCTGGGGAACCTGCGCGCCGCGCTCGTCGTGACGCTCACCCTGCCGCTGTCGATCGCCCTCTCGGGATTGATCCTCAAGCCCCTCGGCGTGGGCATCAACACCATGACCCTCGGCGGGCTGGCGATCGCGGTCGGCCTCCTGGTGGACGCCGCGATCATCATGACCGAGAACATTTTCCACCGCATCACCTCGGCCGTTCCCGCGGAGCGGCGGCGGCAGGCGCTCGGCGCGGCCTTGGAGGTGGGCCGGCCCATCGCTTTCGCGACGCTGATCGTCATCGCCGTCTTCATGCCCCTGTTCGCCATGTCGGGCATCGAGGGGCGCATGTACCACCCCCTGGCCGCCGCCGTGGTCGCCGCCGTGGCCGCCGCCCTGGTGCTGGCGCTCACCATCGTCCCCGTGCTCGCCGGCATGTTCCTGCGGCCGGCCCGGGCCGGAGCCCACGAGGACGTCTGGATCATCCGGCGGATCAAGGCCGTCTACGCCCCTGTGCTGGACGCCTGCATGCGCCGGGCGGGGCTGGTGCGGGTGGTCTCGCTGGCCGTCACGATCCCCGCGCTGGTCCTCGCCTTCTACGTCGGCTCCGATTTCATGCCCCAGCTCGACGAGGGGGCCTTCCTGCTCCAGACCGTGCTGCCGTCGGAAGCCTCCCTCGACGAGGTGGACCGTTTGAACCACCGCGCCGAGGAGATCCTCCGCCAGGTCCCCGAAGTGGAGGACGTCGTCCGCCGCACCGGCCGGGCGGAGCGCACGGAGGACCCGATGCCTCACACCGTCTCCGATGTGCTGGTGGTCTTGAAGCCGGGCCGCTCGCGCTCCCTGGCAGAGATCGAAGAGGACATGCGCGAGCGGCTGGAGCTCGTTCCCGGGGTGGCGATCCTGTTCACCACGCCGCTCGGCATGCGGATCGACGAGGGGCTGGGCGGCACGCCGGCCGACCTCCAGGTGCGGATCTTCGGCCCCGACCTCGACCGGCTGGCCAGGATCGCCGGGGAGGCCCGGGAGATCATGGAGCCCATCGAAGGCATCACGGACCTGCGGGCGGAGCAGCTCACCGGCCTGCCCCAGATCCGCGTCACCGTGGACCGCGAGAGCACCGCCCGGGCGGGCCTCCGGCCCGGAGAGGTGATCGAGGCCATGCGGGTCGGGCTGGCCGGCGAGGAGATCTCGCAGATCTGGGTCGGCCAGCGGCGTTTCGACCTCGTCGTCCGCCTGCAGGATGACCAGCGCCGCGACGTCAACGCCCTCCGCTCGCTCCTCGTAGATGGGCCCGGCGGCACCCGCATCCCGCTCGGCCAACTCGCCCGCATTGCGGAGACCTCGGGGCCGGCCGCCATCCAGCGGGAAGCCGGCAGCCGCCGGATCGCCGTCGAGGCGGGAGTCGCGGGGCGCGATCTGGGGGGCGCCGCCAAGGAGGTCCATGAGCGCCTGACCAAAGAGCTGGACCTGCCCACGGGCTACTTCTTCGACGTCGGCGGCCGGGTGGAGAGCCAGGCGCGCGCCGCCCGCTCGCTCACCCTGGCGATCGCCGTGGCCCTCCTAGCGGTCTTCGTGCTGCTCTACCTGGCCCTGGGATCGATGGCCGAGACGCTGGTCATCCTGGCCACCCTGCCGGACGCTTTCGTGGGCGGCATCCTGGCGCTCCTGATCGCCGGCGAGACCTGGAACGTCTCGTCCCTGGTGGGCCTGATCGGCCTGTTCGGCATCGCCGTCCAGAACGGCCTCGTGCTGGTGGCCCAGACCCGCTCGCTGATCGCGGAGGGGAAGCCCTTCGAGGAGGCCCTGCGGGAGGCGAGCCTGGGCCGGGTGCGCCCCAAGCTGATGACGGCGAGCTGCGCCATCCTCGGCCTCCTGCCGCTGCTCGTCCTCAACCTCCACGGCACGGAGATCGAGCGCCCCCTGGCGGTGGTGATGATCGGCGGGCTGGTCACCTCGACGCTGTTCACTCTGCTGGCCCTGCCGACTTTCTACGAGCTGGTGCACCGGTGGCAGGAGCGGCTGCGGTCGCCAAAACTCGCCTTGGAGTCCCGCTGACGGCCAGGCACGGCACTAGCATTTATAGCGGCCTCTCGATAAGGAGAGGCAACCTGGAGGGTGACCGTGAACCGGCTACCCGTTCTGTTTCGAAAAGGAGATCGCCCTATGAAGAATCGTACCCTCCGCGCCCTCGGTTTCACGGCCGCCATGGCCCTGTCCGGCTTCGCCTTGCAGGCTCTCCCGCCCGGTTGGTATCTCGAAGGATGCTGGTCTCCCTATCCCAACTGCGTCGGCGCCAAGGACGTCTATCGGGACGCCTCGGGAGCCTTCTGGCAGTGCGGCCGCTGCGGCACGACCACGAATCCCAGCCCGTCGACCTGCTACAAGTCCGGCAATCTTTACAGCATCGGCTACTGGTGCTCCTGACCGCGGCCGTTGAAGGGAGATCCTGGGGTGGTCCCGTTCGGGGCCATCCTCTCTGGGATTGGCGCAGAGAGATCAGGAGCCCCGGTTTTTCCCGTGGAGTGGCGTCCCAACCTATGAGGTCGGCGGACTTTTCACTGGATCTCGACCGCGACCCAATGGATCCGGGATTTTTCCGATGGGTTGCGGCCTTTTTCCAATGGGTCGGCGTTTTTTTCTGATGGGTTGCGGCCTTTTTCCAATGGGTCGGCAGTTTTTTCTGATGGGTTGCGGTTTTTTCCCAGTGGGTTGAAGGTTTTTTCTGATGGGTTGCGGTTTTTTTTCAATGGGTTGACGGTTTTTCTGATGGGTCGCGGCTTTTACCCAATGGGTTGACGGTTTTTTCTAATGGGTACAGGTTTTTTTCTACCAGGAAGGAAGCGAGATCCAATGGGTCCGAAGTTTTTCTACCGGGTCGGGAGCCGGATCCAATAGATCCAAGGTTTTTCTGGCGGACCATGGCCACGATCCGAGCCGTCAGAACGCGTAGCGAACCTGGAACAGCGTGTTCCAGCGGCTGCGGAGCTCGCTCCGGCCTACCTCCTCCCAGACCGGGAGCTGGAGCGACAGATCCAGGAAGAGCCGCTCCGTGGCGAAGTACTGGAGCCCGGGCGCGAGCAGGAGCGCCGTGCGGTCCGTGCCCGGGAGGGCCGCTCCGCGGAGGCGGTCCGCGCCGGCGTCCGTGACGGTCGCTTCCATGACGGCGAACACTTCGTGCCCCGGCTGGGTGTAGACCCGGGGGAAGAGGATGTACTGCGCGCTCAGGTTGAGCCGCGCCTCGTCGCCGCGGCGGAAGCGGCCTTCCCCTTCCGAGTTGAAACGGTAGCCGGCGTCCGCCGCGAGCACCCAGCGCCGCCGGGCCTGTTGGTAGACGAAGTCGATCAACCCGTCCGTCGAGCCCGTTCCCGGCTGGAGCCGGTGCCGGAGCGTCACCGGCAGCCGCGGATCGACCGGCCGGTCCGTGGCTCCCGTCGGCAGCTTGAGCCCCACCTCCACCGCCGCGTGGCGGTCCGCCCACGGCCCCACCCAGCGGTAGAAGCGGTGCTTGACCGAAACCAGGACGTCTCCTGGGCCGGAAGCCGTCTGGGCGGCCATCCCCGGCAGCTCCAGACGGCTCTCGACCTGATAGGGCACCCGCAGGCCGAGCACCCAGTGCGTGGCCGGCGTGTAGCGCAACTCCGCGAACGAGGACAGCTCCAGGAGCTCCGTGCCGCCGCGGGATTTATCGTCCACGACGACTCCGGCCAGCACGCCGCTGCGCTGGAACACTCCCGTGCCCGGGGTGTTGGCCCGGATCGGGTTGGCTCCGGCGCTGCGGACGGCCAGCGCGATCATCGCGATCATCGCGGCCATCGCCGAGCAGACCGCGACCGGCCGCTTCATGGTTTACCGTCCTCCAGCCGTATGGCCTCCTCGCCGTCCTTGGCCGACCAGGCTCCCGCCACGGTCACCTTGCCGTCCGCAGCGGCCTGGGGTTTCTTCTCTCCTTCGAGGCGGAAGACCTGGCCGGTCTCCGTCACCCGCAGCCGTCCATCCTCGGTGAGCGAACCGGACACCTCGATCCGGGTGCCCTCGATCTCATAGCCGGCGTCGACGACCGACTTCCGCAGCGCCGCCAGCGACACCGCCTTGCCCGGGCGCGGCCGGAAGACGAAGCGGCCGGTGGCGATGTCCGTCACCTCCATCTCCTTGTTCTCGGGGGCGAACTCGAGACGGCGCACGGCCGTCTTGATTCCATACACTCAGGCCCCGCACAGGTAGCCCGCGATGTCGATCTCGATGCGCTGCACCTCGGCCGTGGCGGGCGTGGCGAGCAGGGCCAAACCCGCGAGGGCGAGGGCACGGTAGAGCAGATTCTTCATGACCTGACCTCCATATCCTGGGATAGATTAACCGCTCTCATGCCATCCCTCTCCGATCTCGGGCTGGCCGCGCGAGAACGAGGGTAGACTTCGCGTTTTGAGGAGCTCCGAATGCGAATCCTGGTAGCCCTGGGCGGCAATGCCCTGCTGCGGCGAGGCGAGGCGATGACGGCCGAGAACCAGCGCAAGAACGTGCGCATCGCGGCCGAGGCGCTGGCGCCGCTCGGGCGCGAGCACCAGCTCATCATCTCGCACGGCAACGGCCCCCAGGTGGGCCTGCTGGCCCTGCAGAGCGCGGCCTACGACCCGGTGGAGGCCTATCCCCTGGACGTGCTGGGAGCCCAGACGGAGGGGATGATCGGCTACATGATCGAGCAGGAGCTGGGGAACCTCCTGCCCTTCGAGCAGCCGCTCGCCACCATCCTCTCCATGGTCGAGGTCGACCCCGACGATCCGGCGTTCGAGAACCCCACGAAACCGATCGGGCCCGTCTACTCCGAAGAGGAAGCCCGCCGTCTCGCCGAAGAGAAGGGTTGGCAGATCGCCCCCGACGGCAAGGGCTTCCGCCGGGTCGTCGCCTCGCCCCTGCCGAAGCGGATCTTCCAGATCCGGCCCGTCAAGTGGCTGCTGGAGAAGGGGTGCATCGTCATCTGCGCCGGCGGCGGCGGCATCCCGACCATGTACAAGCCGGGGCGGCAGCTCCATGGCATCGAGGCCGTGGTGGACAAGGACCGGGCGAGCTGCCTGCTGGCCCGCGAGCTGGAGGCCGACCTCTTCATCATGGCGACGGACGCCAGCGCCGTCTATCTCGACTGGGGCAAGCCGGAGCAGAGGGCGATCCGCCGGGCCTCGCCGCGGGCGCTCGCCGCCCACGATTTCGCCGACGGATCGATGGGGCCCAAGGTCGAGGCGGCCGTCGACTTCGCCGAGCGGACGGGCAAGATGGCCGCCATCGGCGCGCTGGCCGACCTCGGCCGCATCTCGCGGGGCGAGGCCGGCACGCTGATCACCCCCGACGCCGAGGGCGTCGAGCTCTATCCCGCCGGCTAGAAAGTGAGCTTCAGGGCGAGCTGCACGATGCGGTTGTCCGCCGCGCCGGTGTCCTGCCCGAAGTTCGTCTGCGGCACGAGCACGCCACCCGTGAAGTTGTAGAAGACGTTGCGCTGGAGGTTGATGTTGTCGCGGTCGAAGAGGTTGAACGCCTCGCCGATCAGCTCGAGGTTGGCGCCGCCGGTCAGGGGGATGCGCTTGGCGACGCGCAGGTCGAGGTTGTAGGTGTCGGGCAGGCGTTGCGAGTTGCGGCTCCCGGGCACGATGTCGTTGCGCGTGTTGCCGTCGCGGTTGAGGTCGTTGGTGACCGTCCGCGAGTAGGGCTGGCCGGTCTGCCAGGTGGCGATCCAGCTCAGGGACCAGCCGCCGAGCAGGGCGCGCTGAAGGCCCGAGGCCTCCCGCCGGTAGTCGAGGTCCCACAGGCCGCTGACCACCAGGCGGTGGCGCTGGTCGTTGTTGCCCGGCGCGCGGTCGGCGTCGAAGTCGAAGGGGTTGGAGGGGAACTTGGCGTCGTCGGAGCCGTTGGGCACGACGGCGGTGGCGTCGGGCACCGTGTCCTCGACCTTGCCCAGGGTGTAGGCGACGTTGTAGAGCAGCCGGCCGTCGAAGCGCTTGCGCAGCTCGAAGGTCAGGCCGTTGTACTCCGACTCCGCCGTGCTCTCGAACTGGATGATGCGGTCGAAGTTGGTGAACGGACGGGCGGTGGGGAACTGCTGCACGGTGACCGTGCCGCCGCCCTGGACGGCGACCTGCGTGGGCACCGGCGCGAACAGGTTGATGTCCGTCGAGCGCTGCAGATTGCGGCCGCGCACGTAGAGGTAGCCCGCGCCGATCGCGATGTCGTCGGTGAGCTGGTAGTCGGCGCCCAAGCTCGCCTGGTGCACCTCGGGGTTCTCGAACTCGCTATCGAAGACGAAGATCGTCGGCTTCGGCAGCGCGGCGCCGGTGGGCAGGGTCGGGAAGACGAAGGGGTACCGCGGCGCCTGGCTGCCGGTGAAGGTCACGGTCTGGACGTTGATGCCGTTGTTCGAGTGGGCGGTGCCCACCATGATCGAGGGCGTGCGGCCGTAGAACAGGCCGTAGCCGCCGCGCACGACCAGGCGGGGGTTGGGCGTCCAGGCGAGGCCCAGGCGGGGGGCGACGTTGTCGTCGTCGATGTTGAGGAAGCTGGTGTCGATGCCCGCGGCGGCGAGCTGCGGGTCGGGGTTGCGCACCTGCGGCTGCTCGAAGTCCTGGCGGTCGTAGCGCAGGCCGGCCGTGAGCTTGAGGTTGGTGCGGACGTCCCACTCGTCCTGAAGGAAGACGGCGGTCTCGAAGATGTCCGGGTTGGTGGTCGCGCCGGTGGTCCCCGGTCCGGCGAAGGCCTGCACGTAGCGCTCGCCCGGGGCGTCGGGGATGCCCCGGTTGTAGCTGGCGATCGAGTTGAAGGTGTAGGCGCCGGAGAAGTTGCCGGGGAAGAAGTTGAGGATCTCGTCGCGGTTGACGTCGAAGCCCGTCTTCCAGGTGTGGTCGCCCTTCACCCAGGTGAGCGTGTCGGCGCCCTGCAGGCGGTCGATGGTGGTCTCGCGCGGGCTGAAGAAGTTGCGGCCGACGGTGAGGATGGTGCGGCCGCTCTGGCGGATGGTGGCCTCCGGCAGGGCGCTGTTGGCCTCGCCGGGCTCCTCGTCCTTGGCGTACTGGGCGCGCGCCTCGTTGAACAGGGCGGAGCCGAAGATCGAGGAGAGGGAGGCGTTCAGGGTCTTGGTCTTCACCAGGCTGTTGCCGGTGTGCTCGGCGGCGTTGGTGGGGCCGCCGTTCTCGAAGTTGACGCCGGTGAACTCCTGCTGGTTGTAGCGCGCCGTGACGAGCTGGGCCTCGCTCAGGTGCCAGTCGACCTTGGCCAGCAGGACGTCCTGGTCCTGGCCGCGGGTGTAGCTGTTGCCCAGGGCCCGCAGGCGGGCGAGCCCGGCCGCCGTGTCGGCGTCGTTGGGCAGGGTGAGGCCGGCGAGGTTCTGGTCGATGTTGACGTCGTTGGGCACCTCGTTGCGCTGGCCGTCGTAGTTGACGAAGAAGAAGGCCTTGTCGCGCTTGATGGGGCCGCCCAGCGAGCCGCCGAACTGGTCGAAGTGGTAGGGCGACTTGGGCCGCTCCGGCACGGCGGTCTTGTTGACGAAGCTGTTGGCGTTCAAGCTCTTGTCCCGGTAGAACTCGAACAGCGAGCCGTGGAATTCGTTGGTGCCCGACTTGGTGACGACGTTGATGACGGCGCCGCCGGCGCGGCCGTACTCGGCCGAGTAGGCGTTGCGGTTGACCTGGAACTCCTGCACGGCGTCCTGGCTGAACTGGTAGGGGGCGCGGCCCGAACCGGTGCGTCCCAGGGTCTGGCCGAAGAAGGTGTTGTTGGTGTCGGCGCCGTCCACCACCAGGCTGTTGAGCGTGCCGCGCTGGCCGGCGAAGCTGATGTCGCCCTGCCGCACGTCGCGGGTGACGCCCGGCGTGGTGAGCACGAAGTCGATGAAGTTGCGGCCGTTGACCGGCAGGTTGGCGACCGCCCGCTCGCTCACGGTGGAGGCCTGCTGGGTGCGGCCGACCTCGATCACGGGCGCCTCGGCGGTGACCAGGAGATGGTCCGAGGCGGCCAACTGGAGGGGGATGGTCACCGTCAGGGTCTGGCCGATGTTGAGGACGAAGTTCGGGCTCAGGTTGGTGGCGAAGCCGTCGGCTTCGGCTTTCACTTCGTAGGTCCCCACGGGCAGGAGCGGGGCGCGGAACCGGCCCGACTCGTCGGTGGTGGTCGCGCGGGTGAGCCCCGTCCCCAGGTTGATGATGAGGACGACCGCCCCGGGCAGCACGCCGCCGGCCTCGTCGGTGACGGTGCCCTCGATCTCGCCGCCCGTCGCCTGCGACTGGGCGAGCGCGGGCGTCGGCGGCAGGATGAGGAGGACGAGGAGGGCGCAGAGCAGCCCCACGGCAAGGGGATATCTCGGCATGATTGGACTCCTTCGGTTCGGAAGAGCTGAGGAACGAACGCTGCGGAAGATGATAGCAGGCGGGCGGGGGGAAGGCCTGTAGGGGCGGCCACATAGGGGTCGCCCCTACAGCGATTGCTTACCGGGCCAGCCTACTCCTCGTAGATCTCCAGGCTCACCAGCCGCTGACCCTTGGCGACCAGGTCGCGCCAGCGCTTCGCGAAGGTGGCCGCGTCGCCCATCACCACCTCGCCGGGGGGGCCGCCGTTGCGGGAGACGCCTGCGAAGTAGCGCTCCTTGCCCTCCTTGTAGGTCTCGGCGTCGATGAGGTGCCACTCCTTGCCGCGCAGCCCCTTCACCTTCGCGTCGAAGGCGGCCCGGTTGAGGCCTGTCCAGAGCTGGGCCTCGATGTCGTCCTGGCGGAACGGGCCGGCGTAGAGCACGCCGTCGGCCGTCGAGTAGACCTCGACGTCGAGCAGCTTCTGACCCTTGAAGGAGGAGAGCTCGCCGACCTTCTGCTCGAAGTCCTTCCTGGCCTGGCCCACCCAGAGCGAGTGGGACTCCCCAAGGTCGCGGAAGATGCCGGCGAAGTTGTTCTTGCCGCCGCTGGCGTAGACCTCCATGTCGGTAAGCCGCATCTTGCCGCCGGTGAGCTTCTTCCAGCTGCCGCTGAATTTGTCCCAGTCCTGGTCGGCGATGAGCTGGACCTGGTCCTGGCTGTTGCGGAAGATGCCGCTCCACAGCCGCTTGCCGCCCTGCTCGAAGGTCTCGATGTCGTCGATCTGGACACCCTCGTTGGCGAGTTGGTTCACCCGCTCCTTGAAGGCTGCCCATTCCAGGCCGACCACCACCGCGTGACCCTGCGTCTGGGGGTTGAAGACGGCGAGCACCTGCTGGGGGGCTTTCGGCTTCGCCGGGGCCGCGCCCTTCTTCGCCGGCGCCGCCGCGGTGGCCGGGGGCGTCCCGATCTCCAGGCTGTCGACGGCCATCCGGACCCGCACGGTGCCCTGCTCTTTGCTGGAGATGTCGAGCTTGTAGTCGCCGCCCGCCGGCACTTCCAGGGAAGCGCTGCCCACCTTCTCCCAGGTGGTGCCGAACCAGCCGTCGTCTTCCCAGGCCGTGCAGTGGACGGTGGCGGGGAACCGCTGGACCGGCAGGGTGTGGTTGATGTCCAGCTTGTACTTGGTCTTCGCCCGGCCGCCCGCGATGAGCTCGGTCTCCTGCGGGCCGCCGACGCCGCAGGAGAGCTTCCAGATGCACTCCCCCGAGTCGGTGCAGCGCTCGGCGCTCATCTGGAGGAAGGTGACGCTGCCGTCGGCCCGGGCCTGAGACGGCGCCGCCAGGAGCACCGCCGCCAGGAGGAGGAAGACCATCAGGAAGGTTTTCGAAGCTGACGGGCGTGCCAGCGCCCTTACCGCCGCCTCTTGCGCTCTCATGTGCCGACTCCTTTCAAAGGATCGAAATCAAGCGATCGAGTCCTGCAATCTTACGGCCATCCTAAACCACAGGCGGCCGATGCGATACCCGGCGGGAGAAATTTTCGGCGGCTGTAACTTCCCGGGCCGGCCTTTCGTAGTCTCGAGGAGGAGCAACCCGCGTCCCGTACCGAGGAGGCAGCCCATGACGTCCATCCTATCGCCGGTCCGCTCGCTGATGCGGGAGCTGGGCCGGAACCCGGTCTTCCTGCTGATCGCCGTGTTCACGCTCGCCGTGGGCATCGGCGCCAACGCGGCGATCTTCAGCGTCGTCAACGCCGTGCTGATCCGGCCCCTGCCCTACCATCAGCCGGACCGGCTGGTGGGAGTGTGGCACAGCGCGCCCGGGCTCGACATGGACCAGTTCGAGCACTCGGACGCCTCCTACGTGCTCTACCGCAAGGGCAACCGGGTGCTCGAGGACCTCGGGATCTACTGGGACAGCGGCGTGACCCTGACCGGCGGCGAGACCCCCGAGCGGGTCGACGCCGCCGGCGCCACCGCCTCCATCTTCTCCGTGCTCGGCGTGCCGCCGCTGATCGGGCGGACGATCCAGGGGCAGGACGAGGAGCCGGGGGCCGAAAAGGTGGCCGTCCTCTCCCACGGGCTGTGGCGGCGGCGCTTCGGCGGCGATGCGAAGGCGGTGGGCTCCACGCTGCGGGTCGACGGCGTGGCGAGGCGCGTCGTGGGCGTCATGCCGGAGGGGTTCGGCTTCCCCTCGGACGAGGTCGAGCTGTGGCTGCCGATGACGATCGACCCCGCCAAGCTCGAGGCGGGGAACTTCAACTATGGGGCGATCGGCCGGCTGCGCCCCGGCATCACCCCGAAGGCCGCCGCCCGCGACCTCTCGGCCCTGGTCTGGCGCATCCCCGAGGAATTCCCCGGCTCGCAGATCAGCCGCGGCATGATCGAGAGCTCCAAGCTCTCGGTGCTCGTCCGTCCCCTGCGGGACGACATCGTGGGCGACGTCGAGCGGATCCTCTGGCTGCTCCTCGGCAGCGTCGGCTGCATCCTGCTGATCGCCTGCGCCAACGTCGCCAACCTCTTCCTGGTGCGGGCCGAGGGCCGCCAGCGGGAGGTGGCGGTGCGCACGGCGCTGGGCGCCACGCGCGGCGCCGTGGCCCGCCTGTTCCTGGGCGAGAGCCTGGTGCTCTCCCTGGTGGGCGGCATCGTGGGGCTGGCCCTGGCGGCGGCGGGCGTGCGGCTGCTGGTGAGCCTGCGGCCCGAGGGGATCCCGCGGCTCGCGGAGATCGGGGTGGACGGCGCGGTGCTCGCCTTCACCTTCCTGCTGGCCGTCCTGGCGGGGCTGCTCTGCGGCGGCCTCGCGACTCTCCGCTACGGCGCTCCGGATCTGGTGCCGGCCCTCAAGGAAGGCGGGCGCGGCGGCACGGCGGGCAAGGGGCGTCACCGCGCCCGCAACGTGCTGGTGGTGGTGCAGATGGCCCTCGCCCTGGTGCTGCTGGTGGGGTCGGGCCTGATGGTGAAGAGCTTCTGGAAGCTGCGGTCCGTGGACCCCGGGCTCGATCCGGAGGGCGTCCTCACCATGGGCCTGAGCCTCCCCGAGACGGAGTACCAGGACGTGTTCGCCACGGCCCGCTTCGTCCGCGCGCTGCTCGAGCGGGTGCGCGCGGTGCCCGGGGTGGTGAGCGCCGGCACCACCACGGTCCTGCCGCTCTCGGGCGGCAACTCCAACAGCGGCTACTCCTTCGAGGACTTCCCCCTCGGGCCGGACGTGGTGCCGCCCATCCTCGGCACCCGCTTCGCCAGCCCGGGGTACTTCGAGGCGATGGGCATCCCTGTGATCGAGGGGCGGGTCTTCGAGGGGATCGATCCCGCCCGCCGGTCGGACGAGGTGGTGGTGAGCGAGGCCCTGGCCCGGCGCTTCTGGCCCGGCAAGAGCGCCCTCGGCAAGCGGCTGGCCCAGGGCCTCTCCGAGGGCAACCGGTGGTACACGATCGTCGGCGTGGTGGGGAGCACCCGCGACCTCGGGCTGCACGAGAAGCCTCACGAGGCGGTCTACTTCCCGGTGCTGCGGGCCCGCCAGGGCCCGGCGGATAACGAGGACGGTGAGAACGGTGAGAACGGTGCGGATGATGAGGACGAGTGGGTGCCGCGGGGCTTCGCCCTGGTGGTGAAGGGCCGGGTCGATCCCGCGTCCCTGGCGCCGCAGATCCGCCAGGCGGTCTGGTCGATCGATCCCAACCTGCCGCTCTCCCGGGTGCGTCCCATGGAGGAGGTGGTGGCCCACTCCATGGCCCGCACCTCCTTCACGATGACGCTCCTGGTCATCGCCGCGGCGGTGGCCCTGCTGCTCGGCGCGGTGGGGATCTACGGCGTCATCTCCTATGTCGTCAGCCAGCGGACGCGGGAGATCGGGGTGCGCATGGCCCTCGGCGCCGCGCGGGTGGACATCTCCCGCATGGTGCTGCGGGAAGGGGCCGCCATCACCCTGCTGGGGATCGGCATCGGCCTCGCCTTCGCCCTGGCCCTGACGCGCCTGATGCTGGCGCTGCTCTACGACGTCAGCCCCACCGATCCCACGACCTTCGTGGCCGTGCCCGTGCTGCTGACGGCGGTGGCGCTGATGGCGAGCTGGCTGCCGGCGCGGCGGGCGGCGGCGGTGGAGCCGCTGGAGGCGATCCGGTATGAGTGAGGAAAAGCAGGAAAGGACTGCAAGGACTGCAGGGACATCAAGGACATCAAGGACAGCAAGAACAGCAAGAGAGGCTGTCTCTGCAGTCTTTGAAGTCCTTGCAGTCCTTAGATCTCCAGCCGCATCTCGAGCTGGCTGAGCCCCTGGCGCTCCCAGCCCAGCCGGGCGAAGAACCCGGGGGCCAGGTCCTCCGGCACGATCGGCGAGACGAACAGGGGGCGTCCGGGGAAAGCGGCGCCCAGCGCCTGAAGCAGGCGCGACCCCCAGCCCTGACGGCGGCAGGACCGGGGGACGACGAGGGCGGCGAGGGCGATCCGCTCGCTGCCGGGATCGCTGATCAGGGCGAAGGCGCGGTCTTCCAGGCTGTAGGCGCGGGCGGGGGGAGCGGCGGCCGAGAGCGTCTCGGCGGTGAGCATCCAGGGCAGGTCCGGCTCGCCTTCCCGGGCCGCGATGCGGGCGAATTCCAGTGGATCGATCTCTTGGAGACGAGCCGGCGAATCCGATCCCGGGCCGGGCTCGCACCGGTATCCGATCAGCCGGCGGCGGGGGAGGAAACCGACCTTGGTGTAGAGGGCCACGGCCGGCGTGTTCTGCTCGATGACTTCCAGCACCACGGCCCGCTCGCCCCGCGCCCGCGCTTCCGCGATCACCTCGCCGAGGGCCCACCGGCCCAGTCCCTGGCCGCGGGCCGCCGGCACGAAGCCCATGGCCGAGACGCGGCGGGTCCAGCCGCGGCGCGCGATCAGCATCACACCCACCAGATCCCCCTCCCGGAAGTAGAGGCGGCTGGCGTAGGGATCGAGGTCTTCGCCCCGGAACCGGCGCTCGTAGGCCTCGGGGGTGAAACGGAGGGGGACGAGATAGCCCTCGAACGACCTCGTCGCGGCGTCCGCCACTTCGGCGGCCGTGAATTCGGCGACCGGCCTGGCCTGGATCGCGCTCGTGTCCATGGTGAGTATCATCTTGTCACGGGGTAGACTCGGACGGCATGAAGATCCAAACGGAGCGGCTGGTGCTGCGTCCGTGGCAGCCGGGCGACGAAGAGGCCCTGGTCCGCCACGCCAACAACCGCAAGGTCTGGCTCAACCTGCGGGACCGCTTTCCCCATCCCTACACGATTCAGGACGCCCGGGACTGGATCGCTCGCCGGGCGGAGGATTCCGATCCGAAGTCCAACTTGGCCATCGAGCACGAGGGCGAGGCCATCGGCGGCATCGGGCTGATGGCGATGACGGACGTCGCCCGCTTCAACGCCGAGGTCGGCTACTGGCTGGGGGAGGCCTTCTGGGGCCGCGGCTTCGCGGCGGAGGCCTTGCGAAGCTTCACCGATTACGTCTTCGAGAGCTTTCCCGTGGAGCGTCTGGAGGCCTGGGTCTTCGCCACCAATCCCGCCTCGGGACGGGTGCTAGAGAAGGCGGGCTACGAGTACGAGGCGACGCTGCGGCGCAGCGCGTTCAAGGACGGGCACTTCCTCGACTGCCATCTCTACGTGCGGTTCCGGCTGTTATCCTAGGCTCCGAGGAGAACCTTGAAACCGATGCCTGAGCTAGTTCTGATCGTCGACGACGAGCCTGGAATCCTCTCGGCCCTGGGAGGGATCCTGGCCGACGAGGGATACGCGACCCTCACCACCACCAGCGGCGAGGACGCCCTCGCCCTCTATGAGGAGAAGCGGCCCGCCGTGGTCTTCCTGGACATCTGGCTGGCGGACCGGGACGGCCTCGAGACCCTGGAGGCCCTGCGCGCGGTGGACCCCACGGCGGCCGTGGTCATGATGTCGGGGCACGGCACCGCCTCGACCGCCGTCAAGGCCATCAAGATGGGGGCTTACGACTATCTGGAGAAGCCCCTTTCCTACAAGCGAGCCGTCGACGCCGCGGCCGGCGCCCTCGCCTACAAGCGCACCCTTCAGGAGGGGGGCGTGGAGGCCGTCCCGGGTCTGCCGCGGGACCGCGCCGAGGCCGAGCGCCGGTTCGAGGCGCCGCCCGCCCTGGCGCTGCTCGCCGACACCGGCCGGCGGCAGCGCACCATCCGCCAGTCGACGGTGGTCTATGGCCTGGGGCTCCACTCGGGGCAGCGCACCGGCATGGTGCTCCAGCCCCTGCCCGAGAACAGCGGCATCCACTTCGTGACCCTGCCCACGGGGGTCGAGATCCCGGCCCACGTGCGCGCCGTGGCGGAGACGGACTACGCCACCACGCTGTCGGGCGAGGGGGAGAACATCCGCACCGTCGAGCACCTCCTCTCGGCGCTCCACGCCTACGGGGTGGGGAACCTCCTGATCAAGGTGCACGGCGAGATCCCCGTGCTCGACGGCTCGGCCCTGGAGTTCTGCAAGATCCTCGAGGACATCGGGCTGGCCGAGCAGGAGGAGCCGCAGCGGGAGATCGTCATCGACCGCCCTTACAAGGTGAACGGCAACGGCGAGAAAGTCCTCTCCATCGAGCCGGCGGACGGGTTCTCAGTCTCCTATCTCCTGCGCTATCCGCCGCCGGTAGGAGAGCAGGCCTACGAGTTCACCCTGACTTCCGCCGGCGACTACAAGCGCGACATCGCCCCGGCCCGCACCTTCGGCTTCATGAAAGACATCAAGATGCTGAACGAGCTGGGCCTGGGCTCCGGCGGCCGGCTCGACAACTTCATCCTGGTAGGGGAGGACGAGGTGGTCAACACCGAGCTCCGCTTCCCCGACGAGTTCGTCCGCCACAAGATCCTCGACATCATCGGCGACCTCTACCTCGCGGGTTATCCCATCCGCGGCAAGGTCACGGCGCGGCTGACGGGGCACCGGGACAACATCGCGTTGCTCAGGCAGATCGTGGGCGGGTAGGCGGCTTCAAAATCATCCCCTCCCCCTTCCGCCCGTTCATCTTCACCAGCAGGGGCTCGGCGAGCCGCAGGTGGCGCACGTGGGCGGCGGCGGTCTCGGTGGACTGGGCGTCCAGCCAGTCCCAGTCCAGCAGGCCCTGGCCGTCTTCGGGGTTGACGGTGAAGTAGCCGACGTTGAAGGAGGTCAGGTTCTGGAAGAAGTGGCTGCCCTGGGAGGGAGCCACTTTGTGGTCCCGCAGCCCCGCCTCGACGATCACCTTGGCGCCCGCCACCTGGTCCCAGGTCACGGGGATGCCCAGCCACGGGTCCCGCGAGCCCCAGCGGCCGACGCCGATCAGCACGTAGGGAGCGCCGTCAGCCAGCAGGCGGCCGTTCAGACGGCCGATCTCCATCGCCGCCTCGCGGCTTCGGGCCCTTTCGAAGCGCCGGAAATCGACCACCACGAGGTCGCGGATCCCCTCGATGCGGCCGTTGCCCAGCACCCGCCCGCTCGAGCAGAGGACGGCGGCGGGATCGACCGGTCCGATCTCGATGGCCTCCGACTCGCGGGCCAGGGCCAAGGGGCGCACCTGGAGGAAGCCGAAGTCCCGCGGCCTTCCCCGCGGCACGTCGAGGTTCGCCGCGAACTCGATCTCCACCGGCCCACCCACCCCCTGCTCGCCGGCCGCCATGAGGGTCCGCAGGATCTCCGCCAGGGGGAACAGGCCCTGCTTGAGGATGGGCGAGAAGGTCACCACCCGCGGCCCCTGCCGGGAGAGCCCGTCGTGGATGGCGTGGTTCTCCGGCGAGTAGGTGGAGCCCACCCGGCCCAGGGTGCCGTCCGCCTCGGCCGCGTCGAGGCCGAAGAGCTCCTCGCGCATGGCGAGGCCGTCCTCCCCCTCCAGGCGCAACGCCCAGAAATCCCGCTGGGTGCTCGCCAGCGCCTCCTCGACCGACGAGAGCTGAGGCACGTGCCGCGGGTAGCGCGGGCAGAAGCGCAGGCAGGCGCCCCCCTCGACGATGGCGCGGCCGAGCCCCAGGGCCACGGCGGCGATGCCGTCGCCGGCCGTCATGGGCGGCGCGGGATAGAAGTTGTGCGATCGGGCGACCCCCGAGACGTCGGGATAGAAGCGGGGGCCGTGGACCGCTCCCACGATCGACTGGAGCATCACGGCCATCTTCTCCTCCTCCAGGCGGAACGAGGTGGCCTGGAGGTAGGCCTTGGCGTGCTGCGAGAAGGCGGAGGCCCAAACGCGCTTGACCGCCGCCACCGCCTGCTCCACCCGCTCCTCCAGACTGGCGGCGTTGTTGCGCACCATCAGCGTGTCGTACACCCCGGTGAAGGGCTGGTTGAGCGAATCTTCCAGCAGGCTCGAGGAGCGCACGGCCAGGGGCTGGCGGACTTTCTCCAGGAAGGCCGCGAGGTCCCGTTTGGCATCCTCTGGGAAGGGGGCGTCCCGGAACCGCCGCCAGAGCTCGCCGTCGTCCTGGCAGTCGATCGCGAAGGAGCGCAGGCCCTGGGCGCCGAGGAAGGCGTCGAAGACGTCCGTGCCGAGCACCGCCGTGGTGGGAATGCAGATGCGCACGCCGGGAAAGCGCGACCGCAGGCCGTGGGTGGAGATCAGCCGGCGCACGAAGGCGAGGCCCCGGGCCTTGCCGCCCAGGGAGCCGCCGCCGATGCGGTAGAAGTCGCTGCCGAGGTCGAAGGTGGCGCGGTCGAAGTCCGCCACCACCTTCTGGCCGCGCTCGAAGCGGTAGTCGGCGATGGCCTGGGTGAGGTCCTTCCGCAGCGCCTCCGCGTCGGCGTAGTCCTCCAGCTTGCGCGGCCGCAGGGCGTGGGCGAGGGCGAACTCCGTGCGCGCCTTGAGCCAGCGGGAGAAGTGGTTCCGCCGGCCGTGGTAAAAAAGGGATTCCGGCGGGATCGTCCGCAGCTTCTCCTCCAGGCTCCGCAGGTTCTCCGCCCGGTCCACCTCGGTCTCGTCCTCGCGGCGGAAGACGAACGGACCGAAGCCGAAGTCCTGGGTCAGGATCTTCCGGAGGTCTTCCAGCAGATGGGGCGACCCCTTGAGGAGGAACCGCGCCCGGGTCTGCCCGGCCAGCTTCTCGTTCTCGGGCTTCGAGGAGTGGAGGACGATGGGGATGTCCTCGTAGGCGGCGCGCACCCGTTCGGCCAGCCGGACCCCCGCCGTGAGGGATGGAGTGCCGCCGGGCTCCAGGGGAAACTCGATGTCCGAGATGATGCCCAGCACGTCGCCGCCGAAGGTCTCGAAGGCTCCTTCAGCCTGCTCGAAGTCGGTGCAGAGAAGGACCTTGGGCCGGGCCCGCATGCGCAGGATCTTCTGCGACAGGTTGAGCCCCTCGGCGATCACCCGCTGCGAGTGCTCCAGGAGCTCCGAGTACATCAGGGGCAGGAAGGAGGAGTAGTGGCGGACGTTGTCCTCGATCAGGAGGATCACCTGCACGCCTCCGGCCCGGGTGTCATGCTCGGCGTTGCGCCAGTCTTCCACCGACTTGACGATGGCCTGGAGGATGCGGGCGTCGCCCTGCCAGAGGAACGCCCGCTCGAGCGGCGAGCCCCGGCGGGCCCCGAAGCCGTTGAGATCGGCAGGATCCCAGGCCAGCAGGACGACCGGCACGTCCCGCACCTGCCGGACCTCCGCGGCCAGACGGTCCGGGTCCATGTCCGCCACGTGGGGGGTGGTGATGAGGAGGTTGATGCCCTCCTCGCGGCGGACCAGCTCCAGGGCCTCGGCCGCCGTCGAGACGCCCGTCAGGCCCGGAGCGTAATGGAGGTCCAGGTTGCGGAACTCCCCCAGCATCCGCTCGCTGAGCTCGCCCGCCTCCTCCAGGAGGAAGCGGTCGTAGGGGGTCGCGACCAGCAGGACGTGCATGATGCGGTAGCGCATCAGGTCCTGGTAGTCGCTGAAGCGGACGGGCATCGGGGCTCTCCTTCCCCTTATAGGCTCTCCTTACATGTCCCTTCTTACACCAGCCCTTGATCGATCATCGCGTCCGCGACCTTCAGGAAGCCGCCGATGTTGGCGCCGTTGACGTAATTGCCGGGAGTGCCGAAGCGCTCCGCCCGCTCGACGCAGCAGGCGTGAATGCTCTTCATGATCATTTGGAGGCGGTTGTCCACCTCCTCGCGGGTCCAGCCGTAGCGCATGCTGTTCTGGGCCATCTCGAGCCCCGAGGTGGCGACGCCGCCGGCGTTGGCGGCCTTGCCGGGGCCGAACAGGATGCCCGCGTCCACGAACTGGTTCACGCCCTCGACGCTGGTGGGCATGTTGGCTCCCTCGCCGACCACGTAGACCCCGTTGCGCAGCAGGTTGGCGGCGTCCTTGCCGCTGATCTCGTTCTGGGTGGCGCTGGGGAAGGCGCAGTCGGCCTTGTGATCCCAGAGGGGATTGTGGTCCGCCTTGGGATCGAGAGGGGTGTAGACGGCGGTGGAGAACCGCTCCGCGTACTCCGTGATCCGCGCCCGGCGGACGTTCTTCAGGTCGAGGACGAAGTCCAGGCGCTCGCGGTCGATGCCGTGCTCGTCGTAGATGTAGCCGTCGGAATCCGACAGGGTGACCGGCTTGGCGCCGAAGTGGAGGAGCTTCTCCACGGTGTACTGGGCGACGTTGCCGCTGCCCGAGACCAGGCAGGTCTTGCCCTCCAGGGTCTCGCCCCGGGTGGCGAGCATCTCCTGGCAGAAGTAGACGCAGCCGTAGCCCGTGGCCTCGGGGCGGATCAGCGAGCCGCCCCAGTTCAGGCCCTTGCCCGTGAGGACGCCCGTGAACTCGTTGCGCAGCCGCTTGTACTGGCCGAAGAGGTAGCCGATCTCCCGGCCGCCGACGCCGATGTCGCCCGCCGGCACGTCGGTGTCGCAGCCGATGTGGCGGAAGAGCTCGCTCATGAAGCTCTGGCAGAAGCGCATCACCTCGTTGTCGCTCTTGCCCTTGGGATCGAAGTCGGAGCCGCCCTTGCCGCCGCCCATGGGCAGGGTGGTGAGGGAGTTCTTGAAGACCTGCTCGAAAGCGAGGAACTTGAGCACGCCGAGGGTGACCGAGGGGTGGAAGCGCAGGCCGCCCTTGTAGGGGCCGATGGCGCTGTTCATCTCGATGCGGTACCCGCGGTTGATGTGGATCTCGCCCTGATCGTCCTGCCAGGGGACTCGGAACATCACGACCCGCTCGGGCTCCAGGATCCGCTCCAGGATCTTGTTGTGCCGGTACTCCGGATGCCGGTCGAGGACGAGGGCCAGCGACTCGGCCACTTCCTCGACCGCCTGGTGAAACTCGGGCTCCGCTGGATTCTTCGCCTTCACCTCCGCCATCAACGACGCGACGTACTCGCTCATGGTTCTCCCCCGCGGGGTCGTCTAGGGACCCGGGACGGCCAGGCTGGACCCCGCGATTCGGGCTCTATTGTGCGCCGGAATGGAAGAAATTTCTTCTTGAACGGACTGAGAGCCCGGACGCTGGAGGCGCCCGGGCTCTCTATGTAAAACGACGAGGGGTCCTTCCGGAGACTACCGGCCGTCGCGGTCGGAGTCGCCGGGAAGGGCGCGCTCGACGCGGTGCCAGGCATCGCGCGCGGCGTGCTTGGCGTCGCTCCAGGCGAGTTGCGACTTGCCCTTGGCCTGCTCCCACCCGTGCTCGAGGTCGTTCTCGGCCTGATCCCAGGTGCGTCCCTGGTGGCGATGGGCGGAATCCCACCCGTAGTTGTAAGCCGGACGGTACTCGTCATAGCTGCGGCCGCCCGCGTACGGACGGGACGAGTGGTTCTGGCTCCAGTAGCTGTCGTTCTCGGTGCGGTTGGTGACCCGGTCCCAGGCGTCGCGGGTGGCGTGCTTGGCGTCGCTCCAGGCGAGCTGGGACTTGCCCTTGGCCTGCTCCCAGCCGTGCTCGAGGTCGTTCTCGACTTCGTTCCAGCCGCGGTCCGCGTTCTGGGTCCGGGACTGCCAGCCGTACTGGTAGGCGGGGGCAAGGTCGTCGTAGGAGCGGTTCGCCGCGTAGGGGCGGTTGGCGTAGGAGGAGCGCCAGTAGGCGTCTTCTTCGGTCGGGTTCACCGCCTCGGCGACGCCCTTGCCGGCCAGACCGCCGGCGATGCCGCCCACGGCGGCGCCGATCATGGCGCCCACGGGGCCGCCCACGGCTCCGCCGATGGCCGCGCCCGTCGTGGCGCCGCCGACGGCGCCGACGCCGGTGCCGACCGGATGCGCGCCGGGCTCGCCGGTGATGGGATCGCGGTTGGCGTCGATCTTCGCTTCGTGCTCGAGCTCCGCGGTGGTGGTCTTGCCGGTGGTCGAATACTTGTCGTCGTTCATATCGTGTATCTCCTGGTTGTAGTTGTGCTGCAACTCGGATTTACGGCAGGAAAGATGTACTGCAAGGCAGAGGCCAACGGCGGATCCAACCCCGCCTTGCCTTCCCCCCTCCCCCCGGGGTACCCTCCCGAGACGATCATGCGGCTCCATACAGCCTCTTTGTTTCTCGGCTTTTGTCTTGCCCTTGCCCTCGTGGCGTCGGGGTGCCGGGATCTCAGCTACGCGGCCGGCGATCCCAAGAAGATCCACGTCGGCATCGTCTTCGACAGCGGCGGCAAGGACGACCGCTCGTTCAACGCCGCGGCCTTCCGAGGCGTGACGCGGGCGGCCAAAGACTTCCCCATCGTGCTGCGCGACGCCGAGCCGGGCGATCCGGCTTCGCTCGAGCCCGCCATGCGCGCCTTTGCCGAGGTGGGATACGACCTCGTCATCGGCATCGGCTTCGCCCAGACCCCCATCGTCGAAGCGGTCGCCAAGGACTATCCCGGCATCAACTTCGCCATCGTCGACGGCGTCAGCAACCTGCCCAACGTCGCTTCCCTGGTGTTCAAGGAGCATGAGGGGAGCTACCTGGTGGGGATGATCGCCGCCAGGAAGTCCAGGACGGGCGTCCTGGGTTTCGTCGGCGGCATGGACATCCCCCTGATCCACCGGTTCGCGACCGGCTACGCGGAGGGAGCGCGGGCCGTCAATCCCAAGGTCCAGGTGATCCAGAACTTCGTCGGCGTCACCGAGGCGGCCTGGAACAACCCCGGCAAGGGCAAGGAGCTGTCGGTGGCCCAGATCGGCAAGGGCGCGGACGTGATCTTCGCCGCCGCCGGCAACTCGGGGCTCGGCGTCTTCGACGCCGCCGAGCAATACAAGAAATTCGTGATTGGAGTCGACTCCAACCAGAACTGGGTCAAGCCCGGCTTCGTGCTCACCAGCATGGTCAAGCGGGTCGACAACGCCGTCTACCAGATCATCTCCGACATGGTGAGCCGCCGGTTCCAGGGCGGCATCCACGTCTACGGCCTGCAGGACGGCGGCATCGGCTACGCCATGGACCAGTACAACGAGAAGCTCGTGCCGCCGGACGTGATCCGCGAGGTCGAGGCCGCCAAGGCCAGGATCATCGCCGGCCAGATCAAGGTCACCGACGCCATGGCTCAATAGCCAATGGTCGACTTCATCTCATGCTAGGGCTCCGGGACATCACCAAGCGCTTCGGCGACGTGCTGGCGAACGACCGCGTCAGCCTTACAGTGGCGCGGGGCACCATCCACGCCCTCGTGGGCGAGAACGGCGCCGGCAAGTCGACGGCCATGCGCATCGCCTACGGCTTCTACGGCCCCGATTCCGGGGACATCGTGGTGGACGGCGAGGTCCGCCGGCTGGAGAGCCCCCACGATGCCATCGCTTTGGGAGTCGGCATGGTCCACCAGCACTTCATGCTGGTGGAGACCATGACGGTGGCCGAGAACATCGTCCTGGGGATCGAGCCCGGCTCTTCCCTGGCGCTGGACCTCAAGGCCGCCGAGTCGCGTATCCGCGCCCTCTCCGAGGAGTTCGGGCTGGCCATCGATCCCACCGCCCTCGTCGAGGACCTCTCGGTAGGGCAGCGGCAGCGGGTGGAGCTGCTCAAGGCCCTCTACCGCGAGGCGCGGCTGCTGATCCTGGACGAGCCCACGGCCGTCCTCTCCCCCCAGGCCGTGGCGGACCTGTTCGCCATCCTGCGCGGCATGCGCGAGCAGGGGAAGACCATCGTCATCGTCACCCACAAGCTCTCCGAGGTGCTGGACATCTCCGACGAGGTGACGGTCATGCGCGACGGCCGGGTGGTCGGGAACCGGCCGACGGCCGGGACCAGCGCCGCCGAGCTGGCCCGCCTGATGGTGGGACGCGACGTGCTGCTGCGGGTGGTCAAGCCTGAGTCCAAGCCGGGTCAGCCCGTGCTCGCCGTGCGCGGCCTCACCCTGGCCGGGGGTGACGGCGAGCGTCGGCTGGACGGCGTCTCCCTGGAGGTGCGGTCCGGGGAGATCGTGGGCATCGCCGGCATCGAGGGCAACGGCCAGACGGAGCTGATCGAGGCCCTGGCCGGATTGGTGGACGGCAAGGCCGTGTCCGGCTCGATCGAGCTGGAAGGCAAGAGCATCGCGCCCCTCTCCGCCCGCGAGCGCCGGGCGCGGGGGATCGCCCACGTGCCGGAGGACCGGCACCGCCGCGGCCTGCTCCTGGACTTCGACCTCGCCGAGAACTCCATCCTGGGCGCCGACGACCGGCCGCCGGTGGCCGTTGGCCCGGGCCATTTCTGGCTGAAGCTGGAGGCCATCCGGCGGAAGACGGAGAAGATCCTCACCGCCTTCGACGTCCGGCCGCCGGACCCCGACCTGCCGGCGCGCTCCCTCTCGGGGGGCAACCAGCAGAAGCTGATCCTCGGCCGGGAGGTCGACCAGGAGCCCCGGCTGCTGCTGGTGGCCCAGCCGACGCGGGGTGTGGACATCGGCGGTATCGAGTTCATCCATCGCCGGCTGGTCGAGATGCGCGACGCCGGCTGCGCCCTGCTCCTGGTCTCCTCCGAGCTCGAGGAGGTGACGGCCCTCTCCGACCGGCTGCTGGTGATGCGCCAGGGGAAGATCGTGGGCGAGGTGGACCCTGCGCGGGCGTCGATGGAAGAGATCGGACTGCTGATGACCGGCGGCGACGCCGCGGCCGGTTGAGCCCATAAAAGCCTGTTTATGAAAAGCCTCCGCGAGCTCCTCTTCCCCTTGGCCGCCGTGGCGGCGGCTTTCGCCGTGGGCGCCCTGCTGGTGCTGGCGGTGGGCGACAGCCCGCTCAGCACCTACACGCTGCTGATCGGCAGCGCCCTCACCTGGCCGGACGGCATCGGCTACACGCTGTTCTACGCGACGCCGCTGATCTTCACCGGCCTCGCGGTGGCGGTGGCCTTCCGCTGTGGTCTGCTCAACATCGGGGCGGAGGGGCAGCTCTACATCGCCTCCTTCGCCACCGCCTGGGTGGGCATCACCTTCGCGGGGCTGCCGGCCTTGGTGCTGGTGCCGCTCTGCTTTCTGGCGGCGCTCGTCGCCGGCGGTTTCTGGGGGGCGGTGCCCGGCGTGCTCAAGGCCCGCTTCGGCGCCCACGAGGTCATCACCACCATCATGCTGAACTTCATCGCCATCGCCCTGGCGAGCTACTTCACCCAGTACCACTACAAGCCGCCGGGCGACGCCCTCCTGGAGACGGTGCCGATCGGCGAGAACGCTCACATCGCCCGGCTGGGGAGGTTCATCCCCGGGTTCCCGGAGCGTATCCCGCTGAGCCTGGCCTTCCCGCTGGCGCTCGTCACCTGCCTGCTGGTCTACCTCTTCCTCTGGCGCACGCGCTGGGGCTACGAGATACGGGCGACGGGAGCCAACCCCGAGGCGGCGCGGTACGGCGGCATCGCCACGGGGCGGCAGATCGTGCTCGCCATGGCCCTTTCGGGAGCCCTGGCCGGGATGGTGGGGATCAACGAGGTGCTGGGCTACCGCTACCGGTACTATGACAGCTTCTCCTCCGGCTACGGCTTCACGGGCATCGCCGTGGCCCTCCTGGGGCGGAACCACCCCGTGGGCGTGATCCTGGCGTCGCTCCTGTTCGGGGCGCTGCTGCGCGGCGGTCTGTTCGTGGATATTTTCACCGAGCACGTATCGAAGGATCTGGTGCTCGTGCTCCAGGGAGTCATCATCCTGTTTGTGGCGGCGGAGGCCGCGTTCCGGGGGCCTTTCGGCAGGAGGATCAAGGGCGTATGAGCGACATTCTGATCGTGGCCCTCCTGTTCTCGGCGGTGCGCCTGGCGACGCCGCTGCTTCTGGCCGCCCTCGGGGGTCTCTTCTCGGAGCGCTCGGGTATCATCAACATCGCCCTCGAAGGGCTGCTGCTGGCAGGCGCCTTCACGGCGGCCACGGTGACCCACTACACGGGCAGCCCATGGGTGGGGCTGGCGGCGGCCATCCTGGCGGGCGCCCTGGTGGCCCTGCTGCACGGTATCGCCTGCATCCAGTTCAAGGCGGACCAGGTGGTGAGCGGCACGGCCATCAACATCCTCTTCCTCGGCGTGCCGGCCCTCCTCTCGGGCGCCCTGTTCGCCTCGACCGGGGCGACTCCGCAGGTTCCCCAGAGCCAGCTCATCCCCAACCTGCCCATCGCGATCGCCTTCCTGCTGGTGCCGGTCACCTGGTACGTTCTGAACCGCACGCCGTTCGGCCTGCGCCTGCGGGCGGTGGGGGAGAACCCCGAGGCGGCGGACACGGCGGGCGTGAGCGTCTCGCGGGTGCGCTACGCCGCGGTGATGCTCTCGGGCGCCTTGGCGGCGATCGGCGGCGCCTACCTGTCGATCGGCCAGTCGTCGCTATTCGCCCGCAACATGTCGGCCGGCCGCGGGTTCATCGCCCTCGCGGCCCTGATCTTCGGCAAGTGGCGCCCGGTGCAGACCATGCTCGCCTGCCTCCTCTTCGGTTTCGCCGAGGCGCTGTCGATCCAGATGCAGGGCGTCTCGCAGATCCCCGTCCAGTTCATCCAGATCATCCCCTACGTACTGACCATCGTCGTCCTCGCCGGCTTCATCGGCCACTCCCGGGCGCCGAAGGCGCTGGGGGTGCCGTACCAGGAGAAGAGATAGAGATCGCCTTCCTGTCGCTGGACCATGGTAGCCTATCGTGCATCGACGCTACCGGTAAGGAGGGTTTGAGAGTGGACCAGGAACTGATCGCCTATTTGGACCAGCGCTTCAATGAGGTGTCACGGCAACTCGAGAATTTTCGCGTCCGTTTCGGGCAGCAGGACATCCGCCTTGGTCAAGTTGATAGCCGCTTCGGTTTTGTCGAGAGCCGGTTAGAGCGATTCGAGAGTCGCCTGAGGCAGGCCGAAGAGGTAGTTCATCAGACTCGGATGACGATGATAGGCCTGCGAGATGATGTCGAAAGGCAGGGCCGAGATCCTCTCGAGCTCATCCGCGAGAAATACGGCAGGAAACCCGACCCGACGGTCTGAATCCCGGCACGACTCCTGCAGTCCTCCCATGGCGAGGGTGTAAAACCCACCCATGGGAGGTACTGAAAATGAGAATCACCCCAACGAACAGCTTCCTGGCAGCGCTCCTCGCGACTGCCGTCCTCACCGGCTGCGGCTCGTCCGGTATTGGTGACGTCCTCGGCGGTCCGCGGACCTCCGGCGGCTCTAACGACCGTTACGATCCCTACGACCAGAGCGCCGGTGACCTGCAGGGCACCGTCAACCGTGTGGACAGCCGGAACCGGCTCATCTACGTGGACTCCGAAGGCACGGACAGCCGCTACAACCTGCGCAACGGCAACGGCGGCGAGATCGCCCTCTACTATGACGACCAGACGCGGGTGGAGCACCAGGGCCGTACCTACCGGCCGGAGGACCTCGAGCGCGGCGACCGCATCCGGGCCGATGTCGAAGGGACGGGCGATCGCCTGGTCGCCCAGCAGATCGAGGTGCTCTATGACGTGACGAGCGGCGGGTCGGGCAGCGCCCAGGACCAGGACGACTACCGCGACGACCGCGACGACCGCGATTACCGCGATCTGCGCGGCACCGTCCGCTCCGTCGACACCCGCGACCGCACCCTGGAGCTGGAGACCTCGCGATACGGTTCCGGCTTTGCCCCCGAAGGGTCGTCCTCCAACGATCGCTACAACTCCAACGACGTGGTCCTGGTGCAGTACGACGCCCAGACGATCGTCGAGTTCGAGGGGCAACGTTACAAGCCCGAGAACCTCGAGCGGGGCGACGTGGTGGAGGTCCAGGTCCGCGACCTCGGCGGGCGCAGGCTTGCCGAGAGGATCACGGTGGTCGGCGAGAACCAGCCGGTCGGCCGCTGAGCAGGTCCCTCGTAGGGGCGGCCCGCCTTTCATGGCCGCCCTGGCGGTGCTCCGCCGGAGTACACTAGCCGGCCATGCGCAACCGCCTCGTTCCGTTCCTCCTCCTCGCCGCAATGCCCGCTTTCGGCTCCGACAACGACCTCACGGCCGCCGTGGAGCGGATGGCCCGGGTCACTTCCAGCAGCTCGCCGGCGCTGTCTCCGGATGGCTTGAAGGTGGCGTTCCTCTCCAACCGGAGCGGCGTGCCCCAGGCCTGGATCGCCAGCACGGACGGCACGGGGGGCGAGAAGCCGGTAGGCTCCTTCGAGGACCCGGTGACCGGCCTCGACTGGTCGCCCGACGGGCAGTGGCTGGCCCTGTCGGTGGCGCCCGGCGGCGGCCTCAACGAGCAGATCTATCTCGTCCATCCGGACGGCAGCGGGCTCAAGCGCATCACCGCCGGCGGCAAGGAGAACAACCGCCTCGCCGGCTGGAGCGGCAAGCTCGTCCGTTTCAGCTCGAGCCTCAAGGACCCCGCCTCGCTCGACGCCTACCTCTATGACAGCGCAACGGAGAAGACCCGCTTCGTGGCGGCCAATCCCGGCGTGGGCACGCTCACCGACGTCAGCGCCGACGGCAAGCGGGCCGTCGTCTCCCGGGTCCGCAGCCGGGGCGACAACAACCTCTTCCTGATCGACCTCGCGACGGGCCGTGAGGAGCTGCTGACGCCCCACGATCCCCCAGGTTCCTTCGGCGGCGGCAAATTCACGCCCGACGGCGCGACCGTCTACCTGACCTCCAACAAGGACTCGGACAACGCGTATCTCGCCAGGATGCGTATCGGGTCCGACGGCAAGCCCCAGGCCATGGAAAAGATCGCCCATCGCGACGGCGCCGAGGTGGATGACTTCGAGATCGACTCCGGGGCGACCCGTGCCGCCGTGCTCTTCAACGTCGCCGGCCGGTCGGAGCTGGCAGTCCTCCGCCTCCCGGGCCTCGAGCTCACCTCGGTCCCTGCGCCGCCTGGAGAGATCCTCGAAAACCTCGACTTCTCGGCCGACGGCAAGCGGCTGGCCTTCACGGCCGGCGGCGCGCAGCGGCCGACCGACGTCTGGGTCCTCCGCCTCGAGAACAGCTCCCAGATCCAGGTCACCCGCAGCCCGCACGAAGGGGTGGACCTGGCGAAGCTGGCCGCGCCCGAGCTGGTGCGCTTCCCGGCTCACGACGGCCTGGAGCTCTCCGGCTGGCTCTACCGGCCGCCGGGCGGCGGGGCCGGCCCCGTGGTCATCAGCTTCCACGGCGGCCCGGAGGGGCAGGAGCGGCCCCGCTTCAATCCGACCTACCAGGCGCTCCTGGCCCGGGGCATCGGCGTCCTCGCCCCCAACGTGCGGGGCTCGTCCGGCTTCGGCAAGAAGTTCGTCAACCTGGACAACGGTCCGCTGCGGGTCGACGCGGTCAAGGACATCAAGGCCTGCGTCGACTTCCTCGTCAGCCGGCGGATCGCCGACCCGAAGCGGATCGGCATCATGGGCGGCTCCTACGGCGGCTACATGACGGTCGCCGGTCTCGTCGAGTACCCGGACCTCTTCGCCGCCGGGGCGGACCTCTTCGGCATCGTCAACTTCGAGACGTTCTTCGCCCACACGGAGCCCTGGATGGCGGCCATCTCCACCAAGGAGTACGGCGACCCGGTCACCCAGAAGGACCTGCTGCGGCAGCTCTCGCCGCTGTTCAAGCTCGACCGCGTGAAGGCGCCGCTGCTGGTGCTCCACGGCGCCAACGACACCAACGTCCCCCTGGTCGAGGCGAAGCAGGTGGCGGACGAGCTGAAGAAGCGGGGCGTTCCCGTCGAGTCGGTGATCTTCCCCGATGAAGGGCATGGGTTTCGCAAAATCCCCAACCGGGTCCGGTCGACCGTCGAGACGGTTCGCTGGTTCGAGAAGTACCTCAACCCCGCCACTTCATAGCTGAAAATCTATATACTTCTCCAAAATGACTTTGAGAATTCGCCTCTCGGTCCTGCTCCTCCTCTTTGTCCATGTCGCTTTCACGCCGGGCCTCGCTTGGGCGGAGACGTCGGCCCTGGAGCAGGCCGTCACCGTCGAGGTCGCCCGGGCTCTCAAGAACACGGGGGCGTTGGGGGTCCACATCGTCGAGCTGGACACCGGCGAGACGGTCTATGCCTACAACCCGGACCAGCCGCTGGTGATCGCCTCGAACACCAAGCTGTTCACCACGGCGGCGGCTCTGGACTCCCTGGGCCCCGGCTTTCTTTTTGAGACCCGCCTGCTGGAGCGCGGCACCCTGGTGGCGGGCGTGCTCCAGGGGGATCTGGGGGTGGTGGGCGCGGGCGATCCGCAGATCTCGGGCCGCGAGTTCGGCGGTGACCCCTTCGGCGCCTTCCGTCCCTGGGCGGCGGCCCTGCGGGAGCGGGGCATCCGGCGGATCACGGGCGACCTCTACCTCGCCCATGGCCTGTTCGAGACGCTGCGCGTCCATCCCGACTGGCCTCGGGACCAGCTCACCGAGTGGTACGAGGCGCCCGTGGACGCCCTGTCGTTCAGCGACAACTGCATCCTGGTGCGGGTGTGGCCGGGCAAGGCTGGGGGGCCGGCGAGGGTCGAAACGGTTCCCCCCGTCCCCATCTTCCGCGTGGACTCCACCGCCACCACCAGCGCCAAGCGCCGGGGCGCGAAGCTGTACGTCGGCCGGCTGGACACGCTGTTGACGGTAAGAGGCTCGATCGACGCGAGCTCGGGGCCGTTCGAGACCTGGGTCACGGTGCCCGACCCGGTGCTCTATTTCGGCTCGGCGCTACGGGCGGCTCTGGCCGAGGAAGGGATCGTGCTGGAGGGCAGCCTGCGGCCGGTGCCGGAGCTCCCTGGCGCCATCTGGGAGCGGGTCGCCGTTCACCGGAGCGACCTCGTCACCGCCGTCCGCACCACCAACAAACGGAGCCAGAACTTCTACGCTGAGAGCCTCGCCAAGACGGTGGGGGCCCAGCGCTGCGGCCGGGGAAGCTGGGCCGAGGGGGTGCGCGCCATCGGGGAGTTCGTCGAGTCGATCGGCGTGCCCCGCGGCAGCTTCAAACTGGTGGACGGCTCGGGCATGAGCCGCGCCAACCAGTCCGCGCCCCGGACCATCACTACCCTGCTGCGGCACATGTTCTTCCACCCCGCGCGGACGGAGTTCGCGCAATCCCTTCCGTATTCAGGGGAGCAGGGGGAGGCGAAGAGCTGGCGGCGCCGGCTGGCGACGCCGCCCTATCGCGGCAACGTCCTGGCCAAGACGGGCACCTTGAACGGCGTCTCCGCCCTCTCGGGCTACGCCAAGGCGGTCTCCGGCAAGTCCTACGCCTTCTCGATCCTCCTCAACAAGAACCGCGGCGACGCCCACGGGGCTCAGGATCGGATCGTGATGGCCCTGATCGATAACGGCTGAGGCCTCGCATCGGGGTAGAATGCATGCCGGGGTGCGGCATGCGCGCCTCAACGTTCCTGGAGACCTCCATCTTGATCACGTCCGAAGCCGGCCCCATCAACTACCGGGGCCTCATGAAGAAGGTGGAGCAGGTCGTGGCGGCCATCGACCGCGACGACGACGTCGGCTCGACGATCCATCATCTGCTCGAGATCATCATCGACAAGTTCCAGGACGAGCTGGGGATCTACGGCGGCCGTCTCTACCAGCGCCGCAGCGCCTACTACGTCCTTCAGGCCACCTTCGGCGACGCGAAGGAGGTCCCCCAGGGGCTCAAAGTGCCGATCTCCTACCAGCCGATCCAGCTCCTGCTCGAGAACGGCACGGTGTACATGGACACCGAGGACCCGAACATCGACCGCAACCTGGAGAACCTCCTGGGAGTGCAGCGGTTCGCGGCCATCGAGGTGGGCAGTGAGGAGTACATTCTGGCCTTCAACGTCGCCCCAGGCCACGACCGGGACGACATCCTCTTCTCCTTGGGCATCCTGCGGCACAGCGTCAACCAGAAGATCCGCCGCGAGCGCATGGAGGGGATCTTCGAGCAGGCGCGGAAGATCCAGGCCTCGATCCTCCCCCGGCGGGCGCCGGGCTATGGGGAGTTCGACATCTACGGCCGCTCCGAGCCGATGGAAGAGGTTGGCGGCGACTTCTTCGACTACATCCCGCTGACCGACAAGATCCTGGGCCTCGCCATCGCCGACGTCTCCGGCCACGGCCTGCCCGCCGCACTCCAGGTGCGCGACATCTACATGGGGCTGCGGATGGGGCTCGCCCGCGACTTCAAGATCGTGCGCACCGTCGAGCGGATGAACAACATCATCCACCAGAGCACGTTGACCAGCCGCTTCGTCTCCATGTTCTATGGCGAGCTGGAGCTCAACGGCGTCTTCATCTACGTCAACGCCGGCCATCCGCCGCCTTTCCATATCGCGGCGGACGGCACGGTGCGCTACCTGGAGGAGGGGGGGCCGGTGCTCGGGCCGCTCCCCAACGCCACCTACGCGCGGGGCTTCGTGATCATGAAGCCGGGGGACATGCTGGTCTTCTACACGGATGGCATCTGCGAGACCCAGGGGCGGGATGAGAACGGCCGCCTCCTGGGCGAGTACGGCATCGAGCGCCTGCTGGAAGTCGCCCGCGAGCACCAGGGCGAGACGGCCCGCGAGGTGGTGGACGCCATCTTCTCCAGCGTCGAAGCCTTCAGCCGCCAGGCCCCGCCGGACGACGACCGCACCCTCATGGTGGTCAGCCAGCCGGTGATCGACAGTGGCGTGACGCAGGCGTTCCCGCGGCCGACCGGGCTGCTGTAGGGGCGGCCCTGCGTGGCCGCTTCTACGTCTGTGCCACGATCTCCAACTCCTGCTTCAGCTTGACGATGCTTCTCTCCGGGTAGATCCCGGAGCGGAGCTGTACGCCCGGATAGATCTGCGTCCCCCGGCCCACGACCACGCCGGGATGGAGGACGGAGTTGCAGCCGGTGAGCACGCCGTCGCCCAGGATGGCGCCGAGCTTGCGCCGGCCGCTGTCGATCCGGTGGCCGTTCTGGGGGATCCTGATCCTGCCCCCGTCGTGGCGGAAGTTCGAGAGGATCGTCCCCGCCCCGAGGTTCACGTCCATCCCCAGGATCGAGTCGCCGACGTAGTTGAGGTGGGGCGCCTTGGCGTGGCGCAGCAGGATGGCCCGCTTGATCTCGGTGCTCGCTCCCACGATGCACTTGTCGCCGATCCAGACGCCGCCGCGGATGTAGGCGCCGGGCCGGATCTCCACGTCCTGGCCGATGAAGACCGGCCCCTCGATGACGACGCCGGGATGGATGCGGGTGCCGGGGCAGATGACGATCTGGTCCCCTACGAGGTGGACCTCCGGCGCGAGCTGCCCGCGGATGTCGCTGGAGGGGAGGCCGGCGAGGACCTCGTCCAAGGGGTCGCCGAGGAGGGCCCAGGGGGCGGCAGGATCGAAGTGCCGGGCGAAGGGGTCCGGCAGCTCGGAAAAGAGGAGTGGGATCTCGGGCGCAACGGAGCTCATAGGGTTCATCCATCCCCGAAGTAAGGAAAAGTTCACTGAATCGGGAGGCAAGGCACGTGCCACGGATACGGGGTGATATCGTCTCTTCCCGCGTGAGCCGGTTCCGTATCCTCCCCCCGTCCTTCTATGGCCGCCCCGCCGAGGCCGTCGCCCGCGATCTTCTCGGCCGGTACCTGGTGCGCGAGCTGAACGGCGAGCGCCTGGTGCTACGTCTGGTCGAGACGGAAGCCTACCTCGGAGCTTCCGACCGGGCGAGCCACGCCTGGAACGGCCGCCGGACGCCCCGGAACGAGAACCTGTACCTCCCGGGGGGGCACGCCTACGTCTACTTCATCTACGGCATGCATTATTGCCTGAACGCCGTCACCGGCGTGGCGGACGTGGGCAGCGCCGTGCTCCTACGCGCCGGCGAGCCAATGGAGGGCGAGGAGCGGATGAGGGAGAACCGGGGCTGGACCCGCAAGACCCGGCCGGGCGATCTCGCCGGGGGGCCGGGCAAGATCTGCCATGCCCTCGCCATCGGCAAGGAGCTCGACGGCGTTCTCCTGGACCGGCCGCCGCTCTACATCACGAAAGGGGAGCCGGCAGGGGAAGAGGAGATCGTGGCCAGCCCCCGCATCGGGGTCGACTACGCCGCCGAGGCCGCCCTCTGGCCGCTGCGGTTCTCGGTTCGGGACGATCCGCACGTTTCGCGGCCCCGGCCTGGATGATGGAATACCATGGTGGGGGAGGAATCGATGCTGACGGATGAAATTCGGACAGAGATCAGATCTCGTCTCCAGGCGGCATTCCGGGAAAGGCTCCGGGAGGTTCTGCTGTTTGGGTCGGAGGCACGGCGCGAGGCTGGGCCGGACAGCGATCTCGACCTGATGGTCCTACTTGAAGGACCGATCAGGCTGGGGAGGGACCTGGAGACAATCGTCCGAGCTTTGTATCCCGTGCAGCTCGAGTTGGAGGTTCCGATCCACGCCATTCCGGTCTCCAGGAAGTCCTTCGAGGCGGGAGGCTACGGCCTGTACCGCAGCGCCAAGCGGGAAGGCATCCCCTTGTGACGCCTGAAGTTGCCGATCTCTGGCAGCGCGCGCTCCAGGCGCTACGCACGGCAGAGCGCTTGGTCGAAGACGATCCAGACGCCTCGGCTTCGCGGTCCTACTATGCTGCCTTCTACGCCGTGTCAGCCGTGCTGGCCTTCGATCAACGCTCGTTCTCGAAGCATACGGCTGTGGAGCGTGCTGTCCATAGAGATCTCGTCAAACCTGGGATCTGGCCAGTCGAAATCGGAGCTGCCTTCTCTTGGCTCATGGCGCTTCGGAGTACCGGTGACTATGGCGGAGAGGCTCACGTGGCTCCGGAGGACGCCAGGACTGCCGTAGAGAAGGCACGCCTCGTCCTCCAGACGGCCAAGAGCTCCGCGCCTGAGCCTCTACCAGACTTGGACCGAGGTTAAGCGGACCATGTGGGCCCGTTCCGTATGCTCCCCGTCGAGGTGAAGTGATGACGATCGAGCCAGCCTCTCTGAAACCGCTCCTTGATACCTTGGAGGGGTTGGGGTACGCGCAGTTTTCGGCTCCTGGAGACCGGCATGGGAGCTGGGAGTGGCCGTTCTACAAGAAAGCGGGGGCGCTGACCCTGTTCGTCATCTTTGCCGCTACGCCAGCGGGTAGGGACGGCACCCTCGCGACGGAGCTTTGGATCGGAGCTCAGGCCGATCGGGGATTTGTCCGCAAGCTCGTTCACTCCCAGGAGACCAGGGGAGAGGAGCTGGCTGGGATTGCCGGGGATCTGGCCCGGCACGCCGAGAAGGCCGCCCGGCAGGCTGGCAGCTTGAGACCTTCAGATTTGACGGCCTCTCCTTTGACACCAAGAGACCGCGGGATGGGAAAACCTCCGAGGCGGTTCGCGCGCGGGTAGGTCCCCTTAAGACCCTGGCGGGACCTACCGCAACCCTGCCGCTCCCCGCGCCGCTCCCGGCGGCGTGCGAGGCGGGGCGAGGCGGATGTAGCCGCCGCTGGCGAGCTTCCAGAAGAGCATCAGGGCGTCGAGCTGTGGCATCGGGGTGATCTTCAGGATGGATTGGATGTCGTAGGTGCCGTTGATGCGGGTCAGCATGAAGCCTTCCTGGGGAGAGAGCTTGGAGGAGGTGAGCTGCTCCATGGTGGCCGTCACCTGCGGGATGGAGCCCAGGGTGACGCCGGCCCGCTCCACCTGCTCGCGGATCTGCTTCTCGGCCTTGGTCAGCGTGTCCTGGGCGTCGGGGTGCTCGGGCTCCAGGGCCCGCGCGGCCCGCAGGTGGCGGAGGGCCGGCTCGAGCTCCCCCTTCTCCAGGTAGGACCGCCCGGCGGCCACTAGGCTGTCCGCGCTCGGCAGGCCGCCACCAGAGGCCTCACCCGCGCCGGAGCCTGGACGGGCGCCGCGCAGCTTGACGAGCTTCACGTGGCCGAGCTGCCACTGGTCGAAGAACAGCTTGCAGATCTGGAACTCGGTGGCGTGGATCTGCAGCCGGATCTCCTCGATCGTGCGCTCGTCGTCGACCATCTCGAGCATCCGCTGCTCGCCCGCCCCGAGGCCCGGGACGGTCGAGAGGTCGACGACCGCCACGGGGATGACCTGCTCGTGGGGGATCACCTTGCGGATCCGCCGCCACTCGTCGACCCGCTGCACCCCTTCCATGACGATGCCGGTGACGTCCATCCGCATCGGCACCATGGAGCTGTCGGGCAGGATGTCGTCCAGGAAGCGGAAGTCCCCCTCGGACCAGGAGAAGATGTCGTAGATGCTCTCCTCGGCCTTGAGGCGGAGCATGCGGGCCAGGTCCTTCTCGGCGATGGCGCCGTTGTTGACCAGGATCATGCCGAGGAGCATGCGGCTCTGCGCCTGGGCCTCGATGGC
The DNA here is from genome assembly GCA_035266085.1 of Thermoanaerobaculia bacterium. Taxonomy (GTDB): domain Bacteria; phylum Acidobacteriota; class Thermoanaerobaculia; order Multivoradales; family UBA5704; genus DATARR01. The sequence continues at coordinate 92,633 of DATFNZ010000153.1, read as the reverse complement.
GCGGCCGAGCTGCGCTTCGGTGATCAGGCCGTGGCTGACCAGGAATTGCCCCAGGTACTCCCCCGGCTTGTTGGAGGCCGAGGAGAGGATCAGGCCGTCTTTGAAGAAGATCTTCTTTTCGGTCTGGCCATGAACGATCTCCAGCGTCCCATTCTTCTTGCTTTGGGACAGCCACTGGAGCAGCTCCTCGAGCTGCATCGTTCTGAGATTCCCGACGATGCCCATGATGACAGCGCCGATTATAGTGCTATGCGAATACTGGGAGATGGACCAGGCAGCCTGCGCGCTCCGCATGGGCGTGCAGCCTCATCTTCATCTACGGGCCGGAGTCGTACCCCTCTGACCCTGGTAGTGACTCGAGGAGCCCGGTTCGCCGTAAGCGACATCGGGTTCGGACTCCATGGCGATGAAGATGAGTTGTGCAATTCGCCTGCCTGCCTCGAGGACGAACGGCTGGGGCCCGAGGTTCTGGAGCTCGAGGGTGATCTCCCCCTGGAACCCGGGGTCGCACCAGCCGGCCAGCGAGTGGTTGATCCACAGCCGGCCGAGGGTGGACTTGAGCTTGAGGTCGCAGGCGACGGTCCGTGGAATGCGGACGTACTCCATGGTCGAGGCGAGCACGACCTCACCCGGGAACAGCTTGATGTGCGGGGCACGGAACTCCTCGGGGTCGCGGGTCGGGCAGATCCAGTGATCGGAGACCCGCACGTCGTAGCTGGCCGAGTTGACCTGACCCTCCTCGAAGGGGGTGACCCCTCCGCTCTGTCCCCACTCGCGGATCCAGCGGTCCGGCTTGATCATTGTCTGTCTCTCTTACAGGAAACGGACGGGCGTCGTCACCTGCTCGCGGTGGATGGTATCCACGAAGCGGATGATCTTGCGCGAGAGCGACATGAAGAGGGTCGAGGTGCGCGAGCCGCCGCCGAAGAAGCGGACTCCCCGCAGCAGCTCGCCGTCGGTGACGCCGGAGCAGCTGAAGAGGATCTCGTTGCCCGGGGCCAGCTCTTCGGTCGTGTAGATCCTGGAGACGTCGTTGAAGCCGAGGGCGCTGAGCCGCTCGAACTGCGCCTCTTTCTTCTCCTCGTCCGAGTCGTTGGGCTTGAACCGGGCCTGGATCTCGCCGCCCAGGCAGCGCATGGCGGCGGCGGTGATCACCCCCTCGGGAGCGCCGCCGGTCCCCATCACGGCGTGGACGCCGGTGCCGCGAACGGCGGCCGAGATGCCGGCCGAGAGGTCGCCGTCGGGGATCATGCGGATGCGGGCGCCGGCCGAGCGGATGTCGGCGATGAGCTGCTCGTGGCGGGGGCGGTCGAGCACCACCACCGTCAGGTCGGTCACCCGGCGCTCGAAGGCGGCGGCGATGTTGCGCAGGTTCTCGGCGACGGGGGCGTCGATATGGATGGTGCCCCGGGCCGTGGGGCCGACGACGAGCTTCTCCATGTAGACGTCGGGCGCGTGGAGCAGACCGCCGCGCTCGGCGGCGGCGAGCACGGTGATCGAGTCGGGGGCGCCCAGGGCGCAGAGGTTGGTGCCCTCGAGGGGATCGACGGCGATGTCCACCTGGACGACGCCGTCCTGGCCGCGCAGGGCGCCCAGCTCCTCGCCGACGTAGAGCATGGGCGCCTTGTCGCGCTCGCCTTCGCCGATGACCACCCGGCCGTCCATCTGGAGGTTGTCCATCTCGCGGCGCATGGCCTCGACGGCCACCTGGTCGGAGTACTTGCGCCGGCCCAGGCCCATGGTCTTGGCGGACTCGATGGCGGCCTGCTCGGTGACCCGGATGAAGCCCTGCTCGAGCAGGGAGTCCATGACCATCAGCGCACGCTCCCGGCGGTGGCCGGCGCGGCTTCGGGCTGCTCCTTGGGGGCGTTGCGCTCGGGCGGGTTGTAGGCCGCGATGCCGGTGATCGCCTCGCCGATGATCAGGCCGTGGATGTCGTGGGTCCCCTCGTAGGTGTAGACCGACTCGATGTTGAGCATGTGGCGGATCACCGGGTAGTCGTCCACGATGCCGTTGGCGCCCAGGATCTCGCGGGCGATGCGGGCGCACTCTCGGGCGAGCCAGATGTTGTTGCGCTTGCCCATGGAGATGTGCCAGTGCTTGAGGCGCCCGTTGTCCTTGAGGCGGCCGAGCTGGAAGGCGAGGAGCTGCGCCTTGCTGATCTCGGTGGCCATCCAGGCGAGCTTCTCCTGCACGAGCTGGTGGCAGGCGATGGGCTGGCCGCCGAACTGCACCCGCTCCTTGGCATAGGTGAGGGCCGTGTAATAGGTCTCCATGGCGCTGCCGACGCCGCCCCAGGCGATGCCGTAGCGCGCCTGGTTGAGGCACATCAGGGCGTTCTTGAGGCCGGTGGTGCCGGGGAGCATGGCGTCCGCCGGGATGCGGCAGTCGTGGAAGCCCAGCTCGGAGGTGGTGGAGGCCCGCAGGGAGAACTTGCCGTGCTGGTCGGAGGAGGTGTAGCCGGGGGTCCCCTTCTCGACCAGGAAGCCGCGGACGCCGTCGTCGGTCTTGGCCCATACCACCGCCACGTCGGCCAGGGTGCCGTTGGTGATCCACTGCTTGGAGCCGTTGAGCACCCAGTCGTTGCCGACCTTCTTGGCGTAGGTGCGCATGCCGCCGGGATTGGACCCGAAGTCGGGCTCGGTCAGGCCGAAGCAGCCGATCGCCTCGCCGCTGGCGAGGGTGGGGATCCAGCGGTCCTTCTGCTCCTGGGAGCCGAAGGTGTAGATGGGGTACATCACCAGCGAGCTCTGCACGGAGACGAAGCTGCGGAGCCCCGAGTCGCCGCGCTCCAGCTCCTGCATGATCAGGCCGTAGGCGACGCCGCCCAGGCCGGGCAGGCCGTACTCGGTGAGGCTGGCCCCGAAGAGGTTGAGGGCGCCCATCTCGGGCACCAGCTCGAGAGGAGTGCGGGCCTCGCGGTGGCACTCCTCGATGATCGGCTTGACTTTGTCGTCGACGAAAGCGCGAACGGTGTCGCGCACCAATCGCTCCTCTTCAGAGAGGAGCGCGTCCAGCTCCAGCAGATCGACGCCTGGGAAGCGGCTCAAGGGGATTCCTCCTTAGTAACACGCTCGGGACTAGCGGGCGGATGGTGTGAGGTCATGCGCGAGAAAAACCGCGCGGCGAATGATATCACGGGGCCAGGAGGGCTCGGATTGGCGCTGATTACCTCGCAATAGGTCCGGATAGTTTGGTAATATTTACGGTTGGCATCGCTGAATCCATCGGCGGTCCTTCCCCAGGGAGGTGCACCGTGCCCAGGCGTCTGTTTCCGGCATTGACCGGTGTTCTCGTGCTCAGTCTGGCGTTCGCGGCCTCCGGCGCGTCCGGTGAAGGCCCCGTGGGGTCGGTCGATGAGGAGCTGGTCCGGATGGGCCGGCAGATCCCCGGCTTCGGGGGCCTCTACTACGACGAGCAGGGCCGGCCGAACGTCTATCTCCTCAACCCGGAGGGCGCCGGCAGAAGGGCCCTGAAGAGCCTCGGCGCCGAGGTCCGCGTCCACCGGGGCGACTACGAGTTCGAGCGCCTGCTGGAGTGGCGGCTGGAGCTGCGCCCCCTGCTCGCCGCGCCGGGCGTCGTCTACCTCGACGCGGACGAGTCGCGGAACCGGGTCGTCATCGGGGTGGACGCCTCGTCCCGCACCAAGAGCCTGGACCTCGAGGGGCTGGAGCAGCGGCTCCTCTCGACAGGCGTGCCGCGGGAGGCGGTCGTCCTCCGGGAGACCGCCCGCTTCGAGCCGCTGGCCGGGCTGCGCGACAAGCTGCGGCCGGCGCCCGGAGGCGCCCAGATCGTCTTCGGCCCCTTCGCCTGCACCCTCGGCTTCAACGCCTTCCGCGGCCGCGATTTCGGCTTCGTGATCAATTCGCACTGCACGAACGTCCGCGGCGAGATCGACGGCACGCTCTACTCCCAGGCCGTGCCCGCGAGCGGCAACATCGGCGTCGAGATCGCGGATCCCGGCTACAGCACGGACCCGCCCTGCCCGCCCGGCCGGCGGTGCCGCTTCAGCGACAGCGCCTTCGCGAGGTACACCAACCCCCGCCTGGGCGGCCTGGGAAAGATCGCCCGGCCCCTGTCGAACGGCAGCGAGATGGGGTCGCTGAACCTGAAGCTCCCCAACGCGCGGTTCTCGATCACCGCCAGGAGGGGCTCGCCCCTGGAGGGCGACGTCGTCCACAAGGTGGGGCGGACCACCGGCTGGACCTACGGCCCCGTGGTCGCCACCTGCGCGGACCTCAACACCAGCAGCGCGGAGGTGACGTTCTTCTGCCAGTCCGTGGTGAGGTCCGGCGTCGGCGGCGGCGACAGCGGATCGCCCGTCTTCTACCCGCTGCCCGGCAACAAGGCCCGCCTGGTGGGGATCCTGTGGGGTGGCGGCAGCGATCCGGAGCTCGGGACGCTGTTCGTCTTCAGCCCGCTCGAGAACATCGAGAGGGATCTGGGGGCGTTGAAGGTCAATTAGGCCGTCTGCGGATATGATCCCTCCCCTATGGCATTCCCCGGCGGCAGCGCGTACGCGATGGCGAGGGATGTGGGGGAGGGGTATCTCCTGCTGACCGAGCGCACCTTCAAGACCATGAACCGGTCCGAGCTGGACCAGATCATCTTCGAGCTCGACCGCTTCCTCCGCGAGCTGCGGGGCGAGCAGCCTGCTCTCGACGACATCCCGGCCATCCAGCAGCGGCAGCGCAAGATGCAGCGGCTCAACAGCGGCCTCACCATGGTCCGTAGCTTCCGGATGAAGCAGAAGGTCTGATGACTCCCGAGCAAGTCCTGAGAGTGGCGGTGCCGGTGCTCCTGGGGATTGCCGGGGCCGTCCTGCTCGACCGCCTGTGCAGCGCCCGCGGGCTCCTGCCCCCGGGATTCCGGGTGCCCTGGCGCCGGGCGCTCGCCGGAGCCGTGGTGGCCGGCCTGTTCGCGCTGGGGGTGTTCGCCCCGCTGGGGAGCCTCGGCCTCAGCCTCGAGCCGGACCTGACGAAGATCACCACCCCTCAGCTCTTCGCGCTGCACTTCCTGATGTTGGGGACGATGGGAGCGTGGTTCCTGCTCGGCTGGGCCGGCGTGCGGGCCCAGCCTCAACCGGTCCCGGTCCCGCTGCCGGAGCCGATCGATCCTGGCGAAGATTTTTCACCCCTGCCGTCACCCCCCTCGCCGCTGCCTCCCGCGCCGCCGCCCATGACGCTCTCCCGGCAGTTCGCGGCGCAGTTCGGCTTCCGGACGCCCGACGTCTGGCGGGAGATCGGCCTCGGGCTCGCTCTCGGCCTGGGGGCCTGGGTGGTGGTGCTGCTGGCGCTGATGGCCGTGGGCGGGATCGTCTGGGCCCTGGGCGGCCAGGATGCCGTCCCTCAGTCGCCGCCGCCCATGGTGCCGTTCATCGCCGGGCTGCCCGTGCTCGTCCGGGTGCTGATCAGCCTGTCGGCGGGAGTGGTGGAGGAGAGCTTCTTCCGCGGCTTCCTGCAGCCGCGGATCGGCATCCTGCTGTCGACGGCATTTTTCGCCCTCGCCCATCTCTCCTACGGCCAGCCGTTCCTGCTGGTCGGCATCACGCTGCTCTCGCTGATCTACTCTTTCTTCGTCAAGTGGCGGCAGAACATCTGGCCGGCCATCGCGGCCCACACCCTGTTCGACGGCGTGCAGCTCCTGGTGGTGGTGCCGAGCGTCGTGCGCCTGATCCAGGGTACGGGGGCCAAGACTGCGGCTTTCCTGGCGGGACTCCTTTGATCTCTCCGGAACTCCCCCGGCGATCTGCTAGACTCCCGTCGAGGATCGCGTCGATGACTGAGGAATACCGCTTCCATCTGGCCATCGGGAGCCGGTTCGAGAACATCGAGCTGGTCCAGGTGGTGTTGCGGGACTGTCTCGAACGGCTGGGCATGGAAGAGGATGCCCGCCAGTGGGTGGACTTGGCGGTGCGCGAGGCGCTCGCCAACGCGATCAAGCATGGCAACGAGCAGAATCCATCGAAGCAGGTCCACGTGGACTTCGTGTCCGAGGGCGGCGAGCTGCTGATCCGGGTGGAGGACGAGGGCACGGGGTTCGACCCGTCGCACATCAGCGATCCCCTGGCTCCGGAGAACATCCTCCGCCCCAACGGCCGAGGCATCCACTTCATGAAGAGCTTCATGGACGGAATCCAATACAGCTCCGGCCCCCGTGGGGGCACCACGGTGACGCTCCGCAAGAAGATCACCGGGTCAAGGGCGGACTTCAGCGAGTAGAGGAGGGAATCGAAGAATGGACGTGAGCAAGCGGCAGGTCGGTGACGTGAACATCCTGGACCTGAAGGGCAAGATCACCATCGGCTCGGGCGACGTGCAGTTGCGCAACGCCGTGCAGGAGGTGATCAACAGCGGCGCCACGAAGGTGCTGATCAACATGGCCGGCGTGTCGACCATCGACTCCTCCGGCATCGGCGAGCTGGTGAGCGGCTACACCACGGCGACCAACCGGGGCGCCAAGCTGAAGCTGTTCAACCTCCCCAGCAAGGTCACCGACATCCTGACGATCACCCAGTTGATCACCGTCTTCGACGTGTTCGACAGCGAGGATGAGGCCGTCCGGTCCTTTGACTGAAGCTCCTGCGGCGGCGCCCCCCGCGGCCCTGGCCGGCCCCCTGGCCGCCTGGGCCGCGCGGGTGAACCAGCGCCTGCCGGACCTCCTGCCGCCCCCCGGCGCGCGCCCCGAGCCGGTTCACCAGGCCATGCACTACGCCCTGACGGGCGCCGGCAAGCGCGTGCGGCCGGTGCTCACGATGGCCGTGGCGGACCTCTTCGGCACCCGCTCCGAGCCCGTCCTCGACCTCGCCTGCGCCATCGAGATGGTGCACGCCTGCTCGCTGGTGCTCGACGACCTGCCGTCGATGGACGACGCGGCCCTGCGGCGCGGCCGCCCCACAGTCCATCGGGTGTTCGGCGAGAGCGTGGCCCTGCTGGCCGCCTTGGCGCTCCTCAACCGCGCCTATGCCCTGGTGGCCGAGGCGCACCACCGGCTCTCCCTGCGCCGCTACACCACGGAGGACGTCGTCCACCACCTGGCGGCGGCGATCGGCAGCGACGGGCTGATCGGCGGCCAGGCGCTCGACCTCCTGGCGAGCCCCGCGGAGATGAACCTCGACGTCCTCGAGTACATCCACAGCCACAAGACGGGCGCCCTGTTCATGGCCGCCGGCGAGCTCGGGGCCATGGCCGCCGACGCCCGCCGCCGCGACCTCGAGGTGATCGCCCGCTTCGCCAAGAACCTGGGGCTCGCCTTCCAGATCTCGGACGATCTGCTCGACGTGCTGGCGACCCCCGAGCAGACGGGCAAGGACACCGGCAAGGACGAGAAGAAGGTCACCTTCGTCAAGCTCCTCGGGGCGTCCGGCGCCCAGTCCCTGGCCGACGAGCTGCTCGGCTTCGCCGTCGACTCCCTGGCGCCCCTGGGCCGCAAGGCGGAGCCGCTGCGCGCGCTCGCCTTCTTCGTTCAGCACCGCTCCAATTGATTCCTGGAACCAGAATTCGGGGATGGCCTCCCGTCAAGACTCGGAGTCGAGGTAGTCGTTGGCCTCCGTAGCCAGTGCCTCGGCACGGACGGGATTTTCGCCGATCAGCCGCACAAATGCCCTCGCACAGTTCGTGTGGGGGCTGGCAGGCGAAGTCAGGTTCCTGATGCTTTTCTGGGCGATCTTCTGATCGGCCAGGCTGCCGGTTGACACCAACCGATGAGCGATCCATAACCAGACGATGACGTTGGACCGCTCGCGCCTCAGCTCCTCGCGGTTGTCGAGCTCGAAGAAGTCGACGATGACCTTCGCGCGGCGTGCCTTCGTACCCGTCTTCTCGACAGGGACGGGGATGATGCCGTCGAAAGTCAGGACCTCTTCCGGATCGGCGTCGAAGCTCCCCAACGGATAGATCAGAAAGGCTTGCTCATCTTCCTGGAGGGCCGGATCCTCTCCGGCGGCTTTGCGAGCACCGGCGATGGGAAAATAGTTTGCCTTGAGGGGCGAGTTGCACGGCTTGCAGGCCGTCACATAGTTAAACGGTGAATACGCCAAAAGGTAATAGCCTGGGTCCGCTGCCCCTCCGGTTGCAAAGTCGTAATTGATCCCACGCTTGGCGGCGATCATGGGCGTGGGCCATGCCGCCACCGATGATTTGGGCCGGAAGTGCTCTACATCGTGTTCCACGTCCCCGAAGGGCGGTCCTGCCAGGCGCCGTTCGCAGTAAGCACACTTATTGTGCTGAAGGCCCATATAGACTTCTTTGATTTCGCTCCAGATGCCCGAAACCTCATCGTAGCGCCCGACCTGCCGGAAGTGCTCGGTCCTTTTACTGGCACGGGCAAGCCAGGTAGCAGAGAGCTTGGCGATGGCCTCCTTCAGCTCCGCCGGGGTCGTGGGGAAGCGGATCATCTGCGGTCTATTTGTCCTGCTCCGTCTTGCCGGCGAGCTGCCGGAGCATCTCCAACGCGGCGCCTTCATCGCCTGCCCACGCTCGCTGAGTCAGCCGGCGCATGCTCCTCTCGAAGCCGGGCGCCCGCGTGGAGTTAAGATTGAAGTAGGAGCTTATGAGCACTTGGTCCGCGTTGAGGCCATAGATGCGTTCCTCTAGCTGCCGCACCTCGGAGCTGCCGTCGGGAGCGGTTTCCATGACGAAAATGTTCTCCCGTTTCAGAGTGCCTGCCACGATCGGGCTGTGGGTCGAGAACACCAACTGCATCCGAGGCAAGGCCTTCGCCACCGTTCCGATGACGCTCCGCTGCCACTCTGGGTGCAGGTGCAGGTCGATCTCGTCGATCAGGATGACTCCCGAGTAGTCCCAGAGCTCGTCACCCGGCTTGGCGAAGGAGGCGAGATGGTAGACCAGGTCCGCGACCCATCCCAGATAGGCTCGGTAACCATCGGACAGGGCGCCAAAGGGGACGCTGAGCCCCCGATGCTCGAACAGGTACTCGCGCTCACGCAGATTCTTTTCTTCTCCCTCCATCTCACCGTGGAAACGCAACTCACCAGGGAGCAAGCGGTTGATCAGCCTCAATGCAGCGTCGTGCACCTCCGGCCGCTCGCGCTGGAAGATGGGCAACCAGGCCGTGAGCGGAGTCAAGGCGACTCCCTCCTCGAACAGCCCCGCCACGCGCCGGTAACGCAGACGGCGGCGTTTCTCCTCCGAGCTGGAGCTGTATTCCCCGGTCTCCACGCGGCGTGTGGCACCGTACCCGACGATGAACCATGCAGGTGAGTCGTCCTCGAAGAGCGTCGGCAAGGGCGGTCCTTCTTGGGGAAGAATCTCCTCATAGTCCCCATCGCGCACGATCTTCGAGAGCAGGCTCAGCGGCGTTCCTGGAGTGATTTCCTCGGCCCCGTCTCTCTCGTCCGGAACCAGAGTCGCCTCGACCGCGGCCTCTGCCTCGCCGCGCCGGACCAGATGGTAGGACACGAACCCCGACCGGGCGATGACGCGCGCGAGCACGCCGATGGCGAGGCTCTTCAGCGCCGTCGTCTTGCCTGCGCCGTTGTTGCCGAGCAGGAGAGTCACATTGGGGAACGGCGTGTCGGGCGGGTTCGGCTCGTTCGGATACCGTAGCTGAAGCTGCGCCTCACGGAAGCACCGCAAGTTTTGGACCTTCAGGTTCTGAATGTACATGGCACGCTCACCCTAGTCGCTCTGCAAGTGCATGTTGTCACCGCCGGGCACCCACCGCAACATAGGATACATGGGTCCTGTAGGGCGTACACTACCCCCCGATGACGCCCCCAGGCCATGACCTCGAAGGGGTCCGCTCCGAGCTGCGGCGGCTCGGTTATCTGGATCACGGGTTCGAGCGCTTCCTGCTCCAGGACGCGCTCCGCCCGCGGCAGCCGGCGCGGACGCTCTTCCTGCTCACCGCCAAGGTGGGGCTGCTCTCAGGATTGGCCCTGGCCCTGGTCCTGTCGCTCGCCCTGACGGTGGCCAACGGCAACCTCACCGCCAGCCCGCTCGACCTCGCCGCCCTCTTCCTCCACCTGTTCCCGCCGATCTCGGTGGCGACCGGTTTGGCGTTCCTGGTCCTCTGCGGCGTGATCCTGCTGGTGATCCGGCTCTACCACGTGCGGCGCATCGAGACCCTATCCCTGGTCGTGGCGCTCGCCGCCGGAGCGGGGCTGCTGGCCTTCGCGCTGCGCATCGGGCAGGAGGTGCTGGCCGAGGGGCGTCTGCCGCAGGTGATCCTCCTGGTGATCGTCACTCCACCCGTGGTCTACGCGTTGATCAAGCTGGTCTACCAGGGGCTCCTGACCCTGGCCATCCGGTTCACCGAGGAGGCGCCCCTGGGACGGCTGTTCTCCCGCCGCTGGCTGGGGCTCGCCATCCTTTCGGCCATCGCCTTGCTGACGGTGCCGGCCGTGGTGTCGGCCCGCCGGGCGCCCGCCGGGCCGCCGGCGGCGCTGCCCACGGGGCCCGGCGAGCGGGTGCTGCTGATCGGCGTCGACGGCGTGCTGCCCGAGGAGGCCGGGTACCTGATGGCCCTCGGCGAGCTGCCGGCGATGCGCCGGCTGGCCGGCGAGGGGAGGGTCCTCTCCTACCCGCGGAAGGCTGAGCCCCCGGCCTCCTTCTGGACCGCCGTGGCGACCGGCGTGCCGGGGCCGGATCACGGCGTCTCGTCGCTCGACAGCTTCCTGCCGCTCGGCATGAAGACGCCGCTGGCGCGCACCGGCCCCCTGCGGGCGTGGTGGAGCCGGGTGGAGGTGCCGCTGGGGCTCGCCGAGTACCGGCCGATCCTCGCCAACCGGCGCCGGGCGTTCACGATCTGGGAGCTGGCCTCGCGCGGCGGCGATCCGTCGCTGGCCGTGAACTGGTGGGCCACCTATCCGGCGGAGCCGATCCCCGGGCTGGTGGTGGCCCACGGCGCCTTCCAACTCCTGCGCGAGGGTGCCGAAGGGGCGGTGGCGCCGGCGGCGGCCGGGGGGGAGATCGCGGCGCTCGCCCGCGCCCTCGAGTCCAGCCCTCCGGATCCCCGTCTGACGGCCGCCCTGCCGGCGGCGGCGGCGGCGGCGGTGCTCGAGCGCGCCCTGCGTCCCGACCGCTTCTACCGCCAGGTGTTCACCCGCGGCCTGGCCCAGGCGCCGCGCGCCGCGGCCCTCTACCTGCCGGCCCTCGACATCGCCGCCGACGGTTGGCGGGGCGGCGACGTGGCCTTCGCCGACCTGGTGCGCTCGGAGCTCGCGGAGACCGACCGGCTGCTGGCCCGCGCCCTCGACGGCGTGGGCACGGTGGCCGTGGTGCTCGATCCGGGCCGGCGGCGGCAGTCGGGCGAGGGGCGGGTGATCCTGTGGCGGCGGCAGGGCTGCGGCGCCGGCCGCCAGGCCTCCTCGCCCGAGGCCGTGGCCGCGGGGCTGCTGCGCGCGCTCGGGCTGCCGCAGAGCGAGGAGCTGCCGCCGCCTCCCGCCGGCTGCCGCTGGGCCCCGCCGCCGGTGGCCGTGGCGTCTTACGGCGAGCCCCGGCGGGTGGCGCCCCGGGGGCTGGAGAGCGCGGAGTACCTGCAGAGCCTGCGTTCGCTGGGCTACCTGTAATTCCAGGCTACCTGTAATTCCAGGAATGCCGGCCGGCTGGGGCTTGTTGGATTTTCGACCCCGCGTTTGCCGTGCCTGGCACCGAAAAGCGGGGCAGGAGCACCCATAAAGAAGGAGATCCTTGATGTCGAGGCGGAAAATTCTGGCCCTGCTCGCTCTCGCGGTGGTGCCGGCTCCTGCGGAAACTGCTGAGGCACCCATGCATATGTCGGTCGAGAGCCCTGCGGAGAAGCGGATCGATTACCCGGTGTCGGCTCGAGTCGATCAGGTGGACGAGTACTACGGCGTCAAGGTTGCCGATCCCTACCGCTGGCTGGAGGACCTCGACTCGGAGCCGACCAAGGCCTGGGTGGCGGCGCAGAACCAGGTGACCTCCGCCTATCTCGCCGCGATCCCCGAGCGGAGCGCCATCCGCAAGCGGCTGACCGAGCTGTGGAACTACGAGCGCTACGGCGTGCCGACCCAGCACGGCGGGCGCTACTTCTTCACCCGCAACGACGGCCTGCAGAACCAGAACGTCCTGTTCCGCGTCGACACCCTCGGCGGCGATCCCAAGGTCGTGCTCGATCCCAACACGCTGTCCCTGGACGGCACGGTCGCCCTGTCGGGAGTGAGCATCAGCGAGGACGGCAAGCTGCTCGCCTACGGCCTCTCCTCGGGCGGCTCCGACTGGCAGGAGTGGAAGGTGCGCGACGTCGAGACCGGCCGCGACCTCGCCGACCACCTGCGCTGGGTGAAGTTCTCCTCGGCGGCCTGGACGCACGACGGCAAGGGCTTCTTCTACAGCCGCTACGACGAGCCCAGGGAAGGGCGCCAGCTCGAGGACGCGAACTTCTACCAGAAGCTCTACTACCACCGGATCGGCACCCCGCAGTCGGCCGACGAGCTGGTCTACCAGCGGCCGGAACAGAAGGAGATGGGCTTCGTCGCCGGCGTCACCGAGGACGGCCGCTATCTCGTCATCGACGCCTGGAAGGGGACGGAGACCGAGAACGACATCTACTACAAGGATCTCCAGACCCCCAACGCCCCGGTCGTCGAGCTGCTGGGCGGCTTCGACGCGTCCTACAACTTCATCGGCAACGAGGGCCCGGTCTTCTGGCTGCAGACCGACTCCGGGGCGCCCCGCAGCCGGGTGGTCGCCATCGACCTGCGGCGTCCGGGCCGCGAGCACTGGCGCGAGCTGATCCCCCAGGCGCCGGAGACGCTGGGCAGCGTCGCCTGCCTGAACGACACCTTCATCGCCCTCTACCTGAAGGACGCGCACTCGCAGGTGCGGCAGTTCGATCTCGGCGGCAAGTTCCTGCGCGACCTGGCGCTGCCGGGCCTGGGCTCGGTGGACGGCTTCACGGGCCGGCGCAAAGACCGCGAGACGTTCTACGTCTACACCAGCTTCACGGCCCCCGGCACGATCTACCGCTACGACCTCGAGAAGGCGACGAGCAGCGTCTTCCGCGAGCCGAAGATCGAGGGCTTCGACGCCAGCCAGTACGAGACCCGGCAGGTCTTCTTCACGAGCAAGGACGGCACCCGCGTGCCGATGTTCATCACCTTCAAGAAGGGGTTGAAGCTCGACGGCTCGAACCCGGCCTTCCTCTACGGCTACGGCGGCTTCGGCATCTCGGTGACGCCGGCCTTCTCGCTGGCCCAGGTGGTGTGGATGGAGCGCGGCGGGGTCTACGCCGTCGCCAGCCTGCGGGGGGGCGGCGAGTACGGCGAGGACTGGCACCAGGCGGGGAGCAAGCTCAAGAAGCAGAACGTCTTCGACGACTTCATCGCCGCCTCCGAGTGGCTGATCGCCAACGGCTACACCTCCCGGCAGAAGCTGGCGGTCGCGGGCTACAGCAACGGCGGCCTGCTCACCGCGGCCTCGATGGTGCAGCGGCCCGACCTGTTCGGGGCCGTGATCGTGGGCGTCGGCGTGCTCGACATGCTGCGCTTCCACAAGTTCACCATCGGCTGGGGTTGGACCTCGGACTACGGCTCGCCGGACGATCCGGAGGAGTTCAAGGCGCTCTACGCCTACTCGCCCTATCACAACCTGAAGCCGGGGACGGTCTACCCGCCGACCCTGATCACCACCGCCGACCACGACGACCGGGTGGTGCCGGCCCACAGCTTCAAGTTCGCGGCCGCCCTGCAGCGGGTCAACGCGGCGGGGCCCAACCCGACGCTGATCCGCATCGAGACCCGCGCCGGGCACGGCGGCGGCAAGCCCGTGTCGAAGAAGATCGAGGAGGCGGCGGACGAGCTCTCCTTCCTCTTCAACGCCCTGCGGGGGAGCGGGACGGCAGGGGGAATTAAGAAGGCCGCGGAGCGGTAATCATCTCTGGTGAGCTCGCAATCGTCAGCCCCGCGGGGGCGAAACAGATTGAACAGATCGATGGCCGTGATTCTCCTTCTCCTCTCCGCCGCCGCGCCGCCGCTCGCCGGGCAAAAACCGTCCCGCGAGCAGGAGCTGCTGACCCTGCGCGCGGAGATCGCCCGCCTGACCGACCGCCTCGCGGCGGCCAGGCGCCAGCAGACGGGATTGCAGGGCGAGCTGGCGGCCGTCGAGGTCGAGCTGCGGCTTCAGGAGGCCCGGCTGGCCGAGGCGGCGGCGGCGCGCGACCTCGCGGCGCGGCGGGTGGACGAGGGCGAGCAGGAGGTGAAGCGGCTGGAGGGGGCGCTCGAGGCGTCCCGGACCGGCCTGCGGAACCGGCTGTCGGCCCTCTACCGGCTGGGCCGCCAGGGCTACTTCCGGCTCTTCCTCTCCCTGCAGCCCGACAACCGGCTGCTCCCCTCCATCCGGCTGATGCGCTACCTCGCGCGGCGCGACCGCGCCGCCATCGACCGCTACCAGCAGGCCAAGGCCGACCTCGACGGCAGGCGGGACCAGCTCGTCGCCCGCCGCGAGGTGGCCGAGAAGTGGATCCGCAACGAGCAGGCGCGCCGCCAGCAGCTCGTGGCGGCCCGGCAGCGCCAGCAGGCCCTGCTGGCGCGCGTCGAGGGGGAGCGCCGGAGCCTGGCGGCGCGCACGACGGAGCTCGCCGACCGCGAGCGCAAGCTGGCGAGCTTCCTCGACCTCCTCTACGGCCGCACCACCAGCTCGCCGGCGGGCACTCCCATGCAGCAGTTCCGGGGCGTTCTCGACTGGCCCGTCGAAGGCAAGGTGACCGCGGGGTTCGGCGCGATCCTCGACCCCCGCTACCGCACGAAGGTGCCTCACAACGGCGTCGACCTGTCGGCTTCTCCCGGCGCCGAGGTGAAGGCCGTCTTTCCCGGCAAGGTGCTCTACGCGGCCCCTTTTCAGGGCTACGGCAACACCGTCATCGTCCAGCACCCCGGGCGGGTGTTCACCCTCTACGCCGGGCTTTCGGCCATGAGGGTGGGCAAGGAAGATATGTTATCGTTGGGTGACGCAGTGGGACTCGCGTCGGAGAAGCTGTACTTCGAGATCCGCGTCGAGAACCGGCCCGAGGACCCCCTGGGTTGGTTAAGGTAAGGGGCATTATGAATAGCAGTCGGCCGAGCCGCAGTCGGATTTTCTTCTTCCTCCTTTCCGCCATCCTCGTCTTCCCCCTGCTCGCGGCGACGCTGCTGCGGGCCGCCGACACGGCCCCGACGCCGTCGGACGACGACTCGTTCTATAAGTACCTCTCCGTCTTCAGCGAAACGCTGGGGCTGGTCCGTCAGGCCTACGTCGACCAGCCGGACATGGATACGCTCATGGCCGGCGCCCTCGACGGCACCACGGACGCGCTCGATCCGTTCTCCCTCTACGTGCCGGCCTCCCAGGTCTCCGGCTTCCTCCAGGCCCAGGCCGTGGGCAAGCGCTACAGCGGCCTGACCCTGCTCAAGGAGCGGGGCATCGCCTACGTGGTCGGAGTGGAGAAGGGGAGCCCGGGCGACGTCGCCGGGGTCAAGCCGGGCGACATCATCGCCAAGGTCAACGACCGCTCGACCCGCCTGATGCCGATCTGGGAGATCCAGGAGCTGCTGGCCGAGAAGCCGGGCACCAAGATCGCCATGGAGCTGATCCGCGTCGGCGAGCCGCAGCAGATCTCCTTCGAGCTCAAGGCCTTCGATCCGCCGCCGGTCAGCCTGGAGGAGGTCGATGGGCTGCCCCTGCTGCGCATCCCGACCTTCGACGAGAAGACCGCCGCGGACATCAAGGCGGCCCTCGCCAAGAGCTCCGGGAAGATCAAGGACAAGCTGCTGATCGACCTGCGGGGCGTGTCCTCGGGCGACTCCGAGGCGGCCTACGCCGCGGCGAAGCTGTTCACCACGGGCGACCTGGGGGCCCTCAAGAAGCGTACCGAGGAGCTGCGGAGCTTCCGCGCCGAGGAGAAGCCGGTCTGGCAGGGCAAGACTGTGATCCTGGTGGACCGCGGCACGCTGGGCGCCGCCGAGGTCTTCGCCACCGTGCTGCGGCAGAAGGAGAAGGCCGAGCTGGTGGGCGAGCGCACCTTCGGGCACGCCGGCCGGCAGGGCTCGGCCGAGCTGTCGTCCGGCGGCCGGCTGCTGTTCACCGAGGCGTTCTACACCGGGCCGGACAAGAAGCCGGTGAACGAGGCTCTGAAGCCGGACCTGCTGGTGGACGAGCGCAGCCGCACCTACCTCGAGAAGGACACGCCGATGAACGAGCTGATCCTTCGCCGCGGCATCCGCCGCCTCCTGGGCCAGGAGCCCGAGACGACCGAGGCCAAGGCCGCCTGACCAGCCGCCTGAGCTCCTAGCTAGATGGCTCAACGCCGTTCCCGTCCCCGCCCCCGAGGATCGTCGAGGTCCGGAGGGGCTTGGCTCTTCCTGCTCGGCCTCCTCGTCGGAGCCGGCGCCCTGTACCTGTTCGTCAGGCAGCCGCCATCCCCAGCGGCTCCGCCCGAGCCGCGCGAACGCGAAGAGGCGCCGGCGCCGCGCCAGGCTGCCCGCGCGGAGAGCTCTCCCGCCTCGGCGCCAAAGATCCCCTCGGAGCACGTCGAGCCGGCGGCGAACGCGCCGGTGACGACGGTGCCGGCGCCGCCCTCGGGGCCCGTCCGCGGCGTCCGCGTGGCCCTGGTGATCGACGATCTCGGCACCAGCGTCGAGGAGCTCCGGCCGCTGGAAGGCCTGGGCGTGCCGGTCACCTTCTCCGTCCTGCCCTATGGCGACCAGACGCCCGCGGTGGTCGCCGAGCTGCGGCAGCGCGGAGAGGAGATCCTCCTGCACCTGCCGATGGAGCCGAAGAACGGCGAGAACCCCGGGCCGGGGGCGCTGCTCGCGGGAATGACCGACGCCGAGCTCAAGGAGAAGACCCTGGCCGCCCTCAAGGCCGTGCCGGGGGCCGTGGGGGTCAACAACCACATGGGCTCGCTGCTCTCGACGGCGGAGGGGCCGATGACGGCCGTGCTCCGCGTCCTCGCCGGCCGCGGGCTGTTCTTCCTCGACTCCCGCACCAGCGCCGAGAGCGTCGGCTACAAGGTGGCGAGGGAGCTAGGCATCCCCGCCGCCGAGCGCCAGGTCTTCCTCGACGGCGATCCCACCCCGGAGGCGATCGCAACGCAGTTCCAGCGCCTCCTGGGCCTGGCGCGCGCCCACGGCGTGGCCATCGCCATCGGCCACCCCCACCCCGAGACCCTGGCCGCCCTGCAAAGGGAGGTGCCAAAGGCCAGGGCCGAAGGGTACGAGTTCGTGCCGGTGAGCTATCTCCTGACGCGGACGGACGGCGAGTAGGGGAAGAAGGAACCAAGGACCTCAAGGACTGCAGGGACGGCAAGGACTGCAAGAAAAGCAAGGCAGCCGATTGCTGTCCTTGCAGTCTTTGCAGTCCCTGCAGTCCTTGGTCACTCCGCCCGCAGGACCTCGATCGGCCGCCTCTCCAGGGCCCTATAGCTCGCGGCCAGCCCGGCCACCACCGCCAGGACGACGCTGGCGGCGAGGGCCACGGTCAGGGAGAGGGGATCGAGCTCCCAGGGGATCTCGAAGCCGCGGGTGACCACCCCCCAGGCGAGGACGGTGCCGCCGAGGGCGCCGATGACCCCGGCGACCAGGCCGATCAGGGCGTACTCGACGGCGAAGGCGGCGGCGACGCCGCGGCGGGTCATGCCCAGCGTCTTCAGCAGCGCCACCTCACGGCCGCGGCGGGCCGAGCCGGCGCTGATCGCCCCGGCCAGGATGGCCACGCCGGCCACCACCGTGAAGGTGCCGAGGAAGCGGATGCCGAGGCCGATCCGGCGCATGACGTTGAGGATCTTCTCCAGGATCTCGCGGATGCGCAGCAGGGTGACGTTGGGGTACTCGGCGGCCAAGTGGTCCTGCAACCGCTGCTCGCCGCCGCGCGGCAGGCGGGCCACGGCCAGCCGCTGCTGGGGCGCCTGGTCCAGCACCCCCGGCTCGACGACCAGGAAGAAGTTGATGCCGAACGTCCCCCAGTCCACCGTGCGGATGCTGGTGACGGTGACGTCGACCGGCACCCCCTGGACGTTGAAGCGGAGCGCGGAGCCCAGCCGCAGGCCCATGTCGTCCGCGAACTCCTTCTCGATGCTGACCTCCGCCCGCGCGGGATCGCTCCACAGGGACCCCTCGACGATCTTGTTGTCCTCGGGGAGCTCGCGCATGTAGGTGAGCCGCTGCTCGCGGGTGAGCGCCCAGCGCCGGCTGCCCTCCTCGCCGGTGCGCTGGACCAGCTCCTCCGAGCGGACGCCGTCGATCGCCGCCAGCCGCGCCATCACCACCGGCACCGACTTGACGTTCTCGGCGCCCGATTGCCGGAGCAGCCGTTCGATCCCCGGCCACTGGTCCGGCTGGATGTCGATCATGAAGGCGCTCGGCGCGTTCTGGGGCAGCTCGGCGGCGAGCTGGGCGGCGAGCCGCCGTTCGACCAGCGACATGGCGAGCACCACGAGCACCCCGAGCCCCAGGGCGACGATGGCGCCGCCGGCCGCGGCGCCCGGCCGGGCGAGGGCCGCGAGGCCCTGGCGCATCCAGAGGCGGGCCCACGACGGATAGAAGTCGCGGGGCAGGCGGCGCACCGTCCAGGAGACCAGGAAGGCCGCGAGGGCGAGCACCGCCGTCACCAGCGCCATGCCGCCCGTGAACTGGGCGCCCAGCAGCGGCGAGCCCGACTGCAGCGCCGCCATCCCCCAGACTCCGAGGACCAGCACCAGCAGGGTGGCCGCCGTCACCCAGCGATGGCCGGGCAGCGGCTCGGCGTCGCGGCGCAGCACCCGCGCCGGGGGCACCCGCAGCACGGCGGAGAGGGGCGGCAGGCTGAACAGCACGGCCACCCCGACGCCGAGGGCGAGCCCGCGCAGCAGGGCGGCCGGCTGCCAGGGGTGGATCATGCCGGCGGGGATGAGGTCGGGGAAGAGCGACGGCAGCACGAGCTGCATCGCCGCGCCGGCGACGATGCCCAGCAGGCTGCCGGCCAGCCCGAGCAGGACCGTCTGCCCCAGGTAGAGGGGCAGGATCTCCCGCGGGCGCAGCCCCAGACACTTGAGCACGGCGATGGCGTCCAGGCGGCTGGCCAGCCAGGCGCGCACGCTCTGCGCCACGCCGATGCCGCCGACGAACAGCGACAGCAGCGCCACCAGGCCCAGGAACCGCTCCACCCGGTCGAGGTTCCGCCGCAGGGCCGGCTGGGCCTGCCGGTAGGTCTCGACGCGGAAAGACTCGGTGCGCGGGAGGAGCCGCTTCAGCCGCTCGGCGGCGGCGTCCAGGGCGGCGCCCGAGGTGCCGTCGGGGAGCTTGACCAGGGCCCGGTAGCCGATGCGGCTCCCCTGGTCGTCGAGCTTGGTGCGGGCGAACCCCGGGCCCGAGAGGAACACCCGCGGTCCCAGGGTCAGGGAGATGCTGACGCGGTCCGGCTCGGCGAGCACGATGCCCGCGACGCGGAACGGCTGGCCGCCGATCTGCAGCGTGTCCCCGGCCTCGAGCCCCAGGCGGGCCAGCAGCTCCGAGGCGACCACGGCGGTGCCGGGCGTCAGCAGCTCGTGCAGGGGGCGCCTGGGCTGCAGGTCCAGCCTGCCGTAGAACGGATAGACGCCGTCGACCACCTTCAGCTCGACGAGCTGGCTGGGGCCGGGCCGGCCGCCCCGGGCGGGGGCCGCGGCCACGGTGACCGTCTCCTTGACGTCCGTCCGGCGGGTCCCCGGAATGGCCGCGATGGCCTTCAGGGCCTCGGGCGGCAGGGGCTGGTTGCCCCGCACCACGAGGTCGGCGGCGAGGAGCTGGCGGGCTTCGCGGCGGATGCCCTCGTTGAGGCTGGCGGAGAGGCCCGCGACCGCCACCACGGCCGAGACGCCGACGGCCAGGCAGACGATGAAGAAGGTCAGCCGGCCCCGCGAGCCCCGCGACTCGCGGAGCAGCGTGCGCAGGAAGAAGCCGGGGCTCAAGTCAGCGCTCCGGCCGTGGCCGGGTCCGTGTCCGGGGTGAGGGTGAGGGTGGCGGCGGCCGGCACCTCGCGCTCCACCCGGCCGTCGCGGAGATGGATCTGGCGGTCGGCGAGGGCGGCCACCGCGGGATCGTGGGTCACCAGCACCAGGGTCGTCCCCTCGCGGCGGCGCAGCTCGGTGAGCAGCTCCAGGATCCTGCGGCCGGTGGCGCCGTCCAGGTTGCCGGTGGGCTCGTCGGCGAGCAGGATGGGCGGCCGGGCGGCGAACGCCCGCGCCAGGGCGACCCGCTGCTGCTCGCCGCCGGAGAGCTGGCTCGGGTAGTGGTGGCCGCGGTCGGCGAGGCCCACGGCGGCCAGCAGCTCGTTGGCCCGGGCCACCGGCTCGGGCTGGCCGAGGAGCTCGATGGGGAGCAGCACGTTCTCCCGCGCCGTCAGGTTGCCGAGGAGCTGGAAGCTCTGGAAGACGAAGCCGATCTTGTGGCGCCGCAGCAGGGCGAGCTGGTCCTCCGACATCGCCTGGATCGGCGTGCCGTCGATCCGCACCTCGCCGGAGCTGGGCCGGTCGAGGCCGGCCATGAGGGCGAGGAGGGTGGACTTGCCGCTGCCGGAAGGGCCGAGGACGGCCGTGAACTCGCCCGGCTGGATCGTCAGGTCGACGCTGTCGAGGATGGTCAGCTCCCGGTCGCCGGAGGGCAGCTTGCGCGTGAGCCGCCGGATCTCGATACGAGGTTCAGTCATAGGATAGGGGGGAAATAAGAAGGAGGATCTCCGGTTTTCTTTGATGGAACGCCGCCGGGTACGGGACCGGATACGGGAACAATCAGGCGGCTCGGTCTGGACATGAAATCAGGAAGGTCTCTCTCTATGTGGCGAAATCTCGCAACCCTCGCTCTCTCGCTCCTTATTCCCATGGCGTCGGCGTGCGGCCCGCAGGTCCCGGAGGAACGGCTCCAGGCCTCGCCCGCGTCCTTGCGCACCGCCGCGGCTCCCGCCGCACGCCCCGCTCCACCCCCGGCTCCGGACGTCCCCGTGGTCGTCTTCCTCGGCGACAGCCTGACGGCCGGCCTCGGGCTCGACGAGGACCAGGCCTTTCCCGCCCTGGTCGCGGAGGAGCTGCGGGAGGAAGGGCTGCCGATCCGGGCCGTCAACGCCGGCGTCAGCGGCGACACCACGGCCGGCGGCCTCTCCCGCGTCGGCTGGATCCTCGGCCAGCACCCGGACGTCGTGGTGGTGGGCCTGGGAGGCAACGACGGCCTGCGCGCCCTACCCGTCGAGCAGGCGGCCAGGAACCTGCGCGAGATCGTCCGCCGTTCCCAGGCGGCCGGCGCGCGCGTCCTGCTGCTGGGCATGAAGCTGCCGCCGAACTACGGGCCGGACTACACCAGCCGGTTCGAGGCCATGTACCGCGACATCGCCAAGGACATGAACGTGCCGCTGCTGCCTTTTCTCCTCGAAGGGGTCGGCGGCATCCGGCGCCTCAACCAGGGGGATGGCATCCACCCCACGGCCGAGGGGCAGGAGATCCTGGCCAGGAACGTGCTCCCCTACCTGGAGGAGCTGCTGCGCGAGCCGGAGGCCGCGGCGTCGGCAGGCTCGAAGGGAGCGAAGTGATGGAAGTGCGGTTCTCGTGGTAACATCATTTCCATCATGTGGGCCGGCGTATTTACGTTCGGTCTGTAAAAGGGGGGATTCATGGAAAGCGACCGGAGCGTGCCGCTTGATCGGGTGCGAACCCTCCATCGCGTGATACTGGCCGGTTTCGGGGCCCTGATGAAAGCCCGGGAGGAGGGGCGCGACGAGCTCTTCCGGGAGCTGGTGAAGAAGGGCAGAGAGATGGAGGCCCAGGGAGTCCGAGCCGCGGAGGGCACGAGCGCCGGGCCGGATCTGGCCGAGGAAGGACGGGAGATCCTGGCTTACGCGGGTGTGCTGGAGCGCTGGGCGAGAGAGCGCCAGAGGTTCGAGAGGATGGTCGACGCCATGATGCCGGAGACTCCTCTGCCGACCCCGCCGGCCGTCCTGCAGGCCCGGCGCAACGCGGCCGCCCGGGAAGAGCTGATCTCCGAGTTCGGAGTGCTGAGCAGCACCGGCGTCGCCTCGCTGGCCGGCTCCAAGGCGAAGAACAAAGCTTCCCTGGCGAACCGCTGGAAGCAGGAGGGGCGGATCTTCTCCGTTCCCCATCGCGGCGCGGCGTATTTTCCCGGTTTCCAGTTCGACGGCGAGGGGCGTCCGCGCGAGGCGGTCGCGGGAGTCCTCGAGGCTCTGGGGCCGAGGATCTCGGAGTGGGGGCTCGGCCTGTGGTTCACGGCCGCGAACGGCACGCTGGGCGGCAAGAGGCCGGTCGATCTTCTCGAAAACGAGTCGGAGCGGGTCGTGGGTGCGGCGGAGCGCGAGGCCGCCGAGCTTGTCTATTAGCCTTCCCGACCCTCCTGAACCCTCTGCGATCCGGCCCCTCCTCCATACCTGGAAGGTCGGGCAGTCCCTCATCCGCTGTCACAACATCCGGTTCGGCGCCACCGAGTTCAACCCGGGAGTGGGGCCGTCCGGACGCTTCCATCCCTTCGCGGACCGCGAGGACCGGATGGTCCCGACGCTCTATGGGGCCGAGGATCTCGACGGCGCGCTCTCGGAGACCGTCTTTCACAACGTGCCGGTGCGCGGGCCCGCCAAGCGGATCGCCAAGTACGTCCTGCAGCCGATGGTGGCTTCGAGCCTGGTTTGTGATCGGCCCCTGACCCTGGTCCAGCTCTACGGTTTCGGTCTGCCGCGCCTGGAGGTCTCGCGCCCCGAGCTGATCGAGACCGACGTCGACGACTACCCGCGCACCGCCGCCTGGGCCCGGGCGCTCCACGCCAGCGCGCCGGGGATCGACGGCCTGATCTGGGTCTCGCGTCAGAACGACGCTTCCTTCGCCCTTGTCCTCTTCGGGGATCGGGTGGCCAGGGCGTCGCTGGAGGTCGTGGAGGCGCCAAGGCCTCTCGGCTTCGGCCCTGGCTTCGACGAGGTCCAACGCGCCGCCGAGCAGGCCGGCATCACGATTTTCGAGTAGGCGGGAGGCCGCCCCCTTCCGAGGGGCGCCATTCCCCTCGCGAGGGGAGCTTTCCCCCCACGAGGGGCGGCGTTCCCCTCACGAGGGGCCTCATCCCCCTCACGAGGGGCGGCTTCCCCTCACGAGGGGCGTCATTCCCCTCACGAGGGGCGTCATTCCCCTCGCGAGGGGAGCGTTCCCCTCACGAGGGGAATCACGCCCCTCGCCAGGGGAACGGGCCCCCCGCCTACTCTTTCTTCGCCGCCTGCCACAGCGCGTCCATCTCCTCCAGCGTCGCCTCCGCCGCCGTCTTGCCCTGGGCGGCGAGGCCTTGTTCGATCTTCGCGAAGCGCTGGCGGAACTTGCGGTTGGTGCCGGCGAGGGCGGCCTCGGGGTCCACTTCCAGCTTGCGGGCGAGGTTGGCGACCGTGAAGAGGAGGTCTCCGACCTCTTCGCGCACGGCGTCCTTGTTCCCCTGGGCCAGGGCTGCGCGGACCTCGGCGAGCTCCTCGTCGATCTTGGCCAGCACCTGCCCGGCGTCGGGCCAGTCGAAGCCCACGCCGGCCGCCTTCTGGGTCAGCCGGTAGGCGGCGAGGAGGGCGGGCAGGGAGGCGGGCACGCCCGAGAAGAGGGATTCGCGCTTCGGCTCCTTCTGGAGCTTGCGCCGCTCCCAGGCCTGGCGGACGGCCTCGGCGTCGGCCAGCGCCTCGCCGCCGAAGACGTGCGGGTGGCGCTCCACCATCTTCCGGTAGACGCCGTCGATCACCTGTGAGAGGCTGAAGGCACCGGCTTCCTCGGCGAGACGGCCGATGAACGCGACCTGGAAGAGCATGTCGCCCAGCTCTTCGCCCAGCTCCTCCCAGTCGCCGCCATCGATGGCCCCTGCCAGCTCGTGCGCCTCCTCCAGGAGGTAGGCCCGCACGTCCGGCAGGGTCTGTACGCGGTCCCAGGGGCAGCCGTCGGGGGCGCGCAGGCGGGCGACCAGGTCGGCGAGCTTCTGGAGGTCGGGCTTCTCAGGCATGATGGGGATTCTCAGGCATGAAGGAGTCGGCCATGCGAGAATGGCGCTTGCTACGATCTTTCAACAGGAGTCCGAAGTGTCAGACGAAAAGAAGGAGATCAAGGTCACCGACAAGCGGATGTTCACGCCGGATGGCCAGTTGCGGGAAGAGTACCGTGTCCTCAACGAAAAATCGACCTCGGCTCCTGCTGCGACGATGGCCGGGCCTGCCCCCGCTCCTGCCGCCCAGCCGGCGCCGCCGCCTCGGGAAGAGCCGG
The DNA here is from genome assembly GCA_035266085.1 of Thermoanaerobaculia bacterium. Taxonomy (GTDB): domain Bacteria; phylum Acidobacteriota; class Thermoanaerobaculia; order Multivoradales; family UBA5704; genus DATARR01. Next base: position 68,450 of record DATFNZ010000153.1, on the reverse strand, counting down.
TCTGGGAGCAGCCGCGCCGCGCCGCCGAGGCGGACCTCGCCGCGCGGCTGGACCTGCCCGACACCCCGCCCGAGCTGGGCGGCCCCAGCTTCTTCGATCTGGTAGCCATGCTGGCCGAGCCCGTCCCCATCTATCTCGGCGACGCCGTGCTGCCGGACGGCGAGGACGCGACGAACCTCGAGATGGCCCACTTCTACATCGACCTGCTGGCCGTGCTGCGGCAGAAGACCGCGGGGAACCTGACGGCCCAGGAGGCGGCCTTCCTGGAGGATCTGCTCTACCGGCTGCGGGTCCGCTATGTGCAGAAGAGCGGGTAAATTCAAGGCGCTCACGCTGGCGCTCCTCCTCCTGGCTCCCGCGGCGGCGGGTGCCGCCGACGTATCCTCGCCTCAGGTGACGGGCGTCGAGATGACGGCTGCCGTGCGCCAGACGCTGAAGCAGCTCGAAGAGCAGTGGCTGCAGTGGATCGTCCAGAACAAGCGGCAGGAAGCGGACAACGCCGTCGAGGACCTGCTCGACACGGCCCGCCAGATCGGCATGAGGCGGCTGCCCGACCTCTCCGCGGGCGCCGTCGCGCGGGCCGTCCAGGCCGCCAGACAGAAAGATTTCGCGCGCGCCCACTGGGCCCTCGAGGCCGCCGAGCGGTTCGATCCCGGCCGCCCCGAGACGGCTTTCGCCGAGGCCACCGTCGACCGCCTCCAGGGCGACTGGCTGGGGGCCGCGGCGGCCCGCCTGCGGGCCTATCCCCGCATGCTCGGCCATCCGCTGGAGCGCTATCTCATGCTCCAGGACGTCATGGCCTGGTGCCTCATCCTCCTGGCGGTGACCAGCTGCCTCTTCCTGGCCGTGCAGATGCTGACCAAGGGGACGGCCCTGTTCGAGGATCTGGTCGACCTCCTCGGCCGCTGGCTGCCGCGGTCCGCCGCCCTGGCCCTCGCCGGGCTGGTCCTGATGTGGCCCGTCTTCCTGCCCTACGGCGCGGTCTGGCTGCCGCTGTACTGGTCGATCCTGCTCTGGGGGTACGCCTCGGCGAGCGAGCGCGTGGTGCTGATCGCCCTCTGGCTGCTGCTGGGGGTCTCGCCGCTGCTGGTCGAGTCCCAGCGGCGGCGGGTGGCGGTGGCGCTCTCGCCGCCCTCCCTGGCCATGGAGAGCCTGGAGGAGCACCGGCTCTACGGCAGCCTGTTCTCCGACCTGGGCGTGCTGCGCTCGCTGCTGCCGCGCAGCGTCGCCGTCAAGCACCTCTTGGCGGACGTCCACCGCTCCCTCAACCAGTGGGACCTGGCCCGCTCGCTCTACCGGCAGGTGCTGGAAGAGGAGCCGGAGAACACCTCGGCCCTGATCAACCTCGGCGCCTACTCCTTCCTCAAGGGCGACTTCGGCGGCGCCATCCAGAGCTTCCAGAAGGCGGCCGTGGCGGAGCCGGCGAACGCCGCCGCGCAGTACAACCTGAGCCAGGCCTACTCCGAGTCCTACATGTTCGACGAGCAGAAGGTCGCCCTCCGCAGGGCCCAGGAGCTCGACTTCGGCCGCGTCAACACCTGGATGGCCAACTCGCAGCAGCGGGTGGTGGCGGTGCCCGGCGGCATGGCCCGCATCCCCGAGATCCGGCGCGAGCTGCTGGCGAGCTGGGGCGGCGGCGGGGAGGGGCGCTCGGGCCGCCAGGACCTCTTCCGCTGGGGCCAGCCGCTGCTCATCTCCCTGAGCCTCGTCCTGGTGGCGGCGGCGCTGCACCTGGCGCGCCGGCCTTTCGGCTACAAGGAGAGGTCCGCCGCGGTCTTTCGCGAGGGCGCCATCGAACGCTGGGGAAGGGTCCTGCTGCCCGGCGTCGGCTCGGCCGAGATCGGGGAAGGGGGGAAAGCCTACCTGGCCCTCCTGGTGCCCACGGCCCTGCTGATGCTGCCGCTGTTCGGCAAGCTCGGCCTTCGCGTCCCCTGGCGGTATGATCCGGGGAACTTCCTGGCCTGGGTGATCGCGGCGCTGGGCTTGTCGCTCTACTTCGCGGTGCGGCTCCGGCTGGAGCTGCGCGATGAGATCTGAGTCCAAAAAAACAACCATGGGAGCCGAGCATGGCGGTTGAAGGTACCCTGGACGTCTTCAATCTGCCGGAGATCCTGCAGTTGATCTCGCAGCAGAAGAAGACCGGCATCCTGACGGTCCAGGGCCAGCAGGACATCGTCGCCATTTCCTTCCTGAACGGCCGCATCGTCGCCGCCGACGCTCTCAACCAGACCCTGGAGGAGGGGCTGGCGCAGGTCCTTCACAAGGAGGGCATGATCAGCGCGCCGGACCTCGCCCGGGCCGCCTCCGAGCACCAGTCGGCGGGCGGACGCCTGATCGACCTGCTGGTGGAGCGGCGCTACATCGACCGTCCGCGGCTCCTCGAGGCCCTGCGGCTGCAGACCTCCCGCCTGCTCGAGCAGCTCCTGCGCTGGAACCAGGGGGACTTCAAGTTCTACAGCGGCGACGAGGTCTCCTACGAGGAGGGCTTCGAGCCGATCTCGGTCGAGGAGCTGCTGGTCCACGCGGCGCAGAGCATGCCGGCCCCCCCGCGGCCGGTGCCCGTGGCCGCTCCCAGGCCCGTCGCCGTCCCGCCGGTCGAGGCGCGCGAGCCCGCGCCGGCTCCCGTGGCGCGGCCCGTCACTCCGGGGCCCTGGCCGACGGCCGTCGCCAAGCCCGCCGCGGCGGTGACCGCGGCCGTTCCGCCCGCCGAGGACGACCGCGCCGGGCCCTTCCGCAAGATGAAGGTGGAGCCCCGGCCCGCGGCGCCCCGCTCCCTGGGCTGGGTGGGGAAGGTGCTGGCCGCCCTGCTCGCCGTGCTGGCGGTCGCCGCGCTGCTCCGGGCGCCCGAGGCCCTGCTGCTCCCCTTCCCCTGGCAGGCGCGCGAGCGGGAGGACCTGGCCCGGGAGCAGCGGGCGGCGCTCTATCTCAAGATCGACCACGCCGCCAAGACCTGGTTCCTGCTCAAGGGCAGCTTTCCGGACCGTCTCGAAGAGCTGGTCGCCGCCGGCCTCCTGACCGCCGGCGACCTCGAGGATCCCCAGGGCCGCAACTTCCTCTACACGGCGAGCGAGGACAGCTACACCCTCGAGCCGATCGAGGGCGGCAAGCCCGTCCTGGGCGCCGAGACCTCCGAGGCGATCACCGGCAACTTCCTCCTCGACCCCGAGTTCCTCAACATCCCCAACGAGTCCACGGCCCAGCCCCTGGTGCTGCTGGATTAGCCCGCCGCCGGCCGGGGGTACGGGCCGGAATAAATCTGCGCCCAATATTGTCAAACATGACGTGGCGTAAAATTGACACCGCGCCACTAAGGTTCTAAACTGAAGTTCCCCAGGCGGCGGGCCCGAATCGCCGCGCTCACGCCTGAATAAAAGAAAGATCAAGGAGGAGAGCCAGTGAGCAAGATCATTGGAATCGACCTGGGGACCACCAACAGCGTGGTCGCCGTGATGGAAGGCGGGGAGGCCAAGGTCATCCCCAACGCCGAGGGGAACCGCACCACCCCGTCGGTCGTGGCCTTCACCAAGACGGGCGAGCGGCTCGTCGGGCAGGTGGCCAAGCGGCAGTCGGTCACCAACCCCAAGAACACCATCTTCTCGATCAAGCGCTTCATGGGCCGCAAGTACGATGAGGTCAGCGAAGAGATGAAGATGGTGCCGTACCAGATCGAGCGGGCCGAGAACGGCGACGTCCGCATCGTGGTGGACGGCAAGAAGTATTCGCCGCCCGAGATCTCGGCGATGGTCCTCGCCAAGCTCAAGCAGTCGGCCGAGGACTACCTGGGCGAGAAGGTGGAGCGCGCGGTCATCACCGTGCCGGCCTACTTCAACGACGCCCAGCGTCAGGCCACCAAGGACGCCGGCCGCATCGCCGGCCTGACCGTCGACCGGCTGGTCAACGAGCCGACCGCGGCGGCGCTCGCCTACGGCCTGGACAAGAAGAAGGACCAGACGATCGCCGTCTACGACTTCGGCGGCGGCACCTTCGACATCTCGATCCTCGAGGTTGGCGAGGGCGTGGTCGAGGTGAAGTCGACCAACGGCGACACCCACCTGGGCGGCGACAACATCGACCAGCGGATCATGGAGTGGCTCCTGGATGAGTTCAAGAAGGACCAGGGGATCAACCTCGGCAACGACCCGATGGCCATCCAGCGCCTCAGGGAAGCCGCCGAGAAGGCCAAGATCGAGCTGTCCTCGGCGCAGGAGACGGACATCAACCTGCCGTTCATCACGGCCGACGCCTCGGGTCCGAAGCACATGAACGTCCGGCTGAGCCGGCCGAAGCTGGAGCAGCTCGTCGACGACCTGGTCCAGCGCTCGAGCGCGCCCTGCCGGCAGGCCCTCAAGGACGCGGACGTCGACCCGAAGAACATCGACGAGGTCGTGCTGGTGGGCGGCCAGACCCGCATGCCGGCGATCCAGAAGGTCGTCAAGGACTTCTTCGGCAAGGAGCCCCACAAGGGCGTCAACCCCGACGAGGTCGTGGCGATCGGCGCGGCCATCCAGGGCGGCGTCCTGGGCGGCGAGGTCAAGGACGTGCTGCTGCTCGACGTCACCCCGCTCTCCCTCGGCATCGAGACCCTGGGCGGCGTGTTCACCCGGCTGATCGAGCGCAACACGACCATCCCGACGCGCAAGAGCGAGATCTTCTCGACGGCGTCGGACAACCAGACCTCGGTCGAGGTGCACGTGCTCCAGGGCGAGCGCGAGATGGCACGCGACAACCGCACGCTCGGCAAGTTCCACCTGGTGGGCATCCCGTCGGCGCCGCGCGGCGTGCCGCAGGTCGAGGTGGGCTTCGACATCGACGCCAACGGCATCGTCCACGTCTCGGCCAAGGACCTCGGCACCGGCAAGACGCAGAACATCACCATCACGGCGTCGAGCGGCCTGAAGGACGAAGACATCGAGCGGATGGTCCGCGAGGCCGAGTCCCACAGCGAGGAGGACAAGGAGCGCCGCCATCAGGTGGAGGTGCGCAACCAGCTCGACGGCCTGATCTACTCGACCGACAAGACCTACGAGGAGCACAAGGAGAAGCTCGGGCCGGACGAGAAGGGTGAGCTGGAGCGGGCCATCGCCGACGCCAGGAAGTCCCTGGAGGGCGACGACACGCCCGCCATGGAGGCGGCCGCCGAGCGCCTCACCAAGTCCGCGCACAAGCTGGCCGAGGTGATGTACCAGCAGCAGAGCGGCGGCGCGGGCGCGGCGCCGGGAGCCGGCCCCGCCGGCGGCGCCGGCGCGAGCGGTGCGGGCGGCGCCGGAGCTTCCGACGAGGTCATCGACGCCGAGTACGTCGACGTCGACCAGAACCGCTGAGCCGGCGCTGACGGAGAGTAAAAGCCATGGCGCCTCTGAAGAAGATCTACCTCGAAGAGCTGGCCCGCATCCAGGACCGTATCAACAGCCTCTTCGAGCAGGCGCTGCTGACCTCGGACTACGAGGACCGGGAAGGGGGCCTGCCGGGCACCTGGGCCCCCTCGGTCGACGTGCTCGAAACCGAGGATGCGTACCTCATATTCGCCGAGCTGCCCGGCGTTCGGCGTGACGATATACAACTCCAGGTGCGGGACCGGCGGCTGGAGCTCTCCGGCCGCCGGCAACCTCTGGGAGAGAACCGGAACTTCCTCCGCATGGAGCGCAGCTACGGGCCTTTCCGCCGCACCTTCGACCTGGGAGCGCCGGTGGACACCGCCGCCATCGCCGCCGCCTTCGAGCAGGGCGTCCTGCGCGTCCTGATCCCGAAGCGGACGGGGGGCGCCACCCAGGTGGAGATCTCGGAGGAATCAAGCTGATGGCCAGCCGACGGCGCAAGCCCGACGTCAAGTACGTGATGATCAGCGTGGTGGCGGAGCGCTATGCCATCCACCCCCAGACGCTGCGGCTCTACGAGCGGGAAGGCCTGATCAAGCCCACGAGGAGCGAAGGCAACACCCGCCTCTACGACGAGGAGGCGATCCGCCGCCTGGAGATCATCCTCACCCTGACCCGCGACCTGGGGGTCAACCTGGCGGGCGTCGAGGTCATCCTCAACATGCGCGAGCAGATGGAGAGGATGCAGGGCGAGGTCGACCGTCTCCTCGAGTTCGTCAAGCGCCAGGCCGAGGAGCGCCGCGCCGATCCCGGCCGGCAGCACGCCCTGGTGAAGCTCCACGGCGGGCCGTTGAGCAAGGTCCGCTGAGAATTCAACGCCACGCCGGCATGCTACGATTTCCGCATGCCGGCCAGCGAAGTTCTTGAAGAGCCCTGCCCTCTTTGCGAGGGCCGCGGCTGGGTCGTGGTGGCGGACGGCGGAGCGGGGACGGCCCGCGGCTGCGTCTGCCGCGAGATCGACGCCTGCTCCCGGCTGGTCGCGGCGGCCGGCATCCCCGCCCGCTACAAGCACTGCCGGCTGGCCAACTTCCACGTTTCGAGCCGCCTTTCCCGGGTCGACAAGCAGCTCCAGGCGGCGCGCCACATCGCCGAGCGTTACGTCGAGGACTTCGTCCAGGAGGGGATCGGCTTCCGCCAGTCGGGCCTCCTGCTGGTCGGTCCGCCCGGCGTCGGCAAGACCCATCTCGCCGTGGCCGTGCTCGTGGAGTGCATCGAGCAGCATCGGGTGCGGGGGCGCTTCGTCGAGTTCACCTCCCTGATCCACCAGATCCAATCCACCTTCGATCCCGCCTCGCCGGAATCCAAGCGGCAGATCCTCGATCCGCTGTCCGAGGCGGAGCTGCTCGTGCTCGACGAGCTGGGCGCCCAGCAGCCCACGCCCTGGGTGCGCGACATCCTCTACCTGATCATCAACAACCGCTACACCCGCCGGCTGCCGACGATCTTCACGACCAACTACCGTCTGGAGCCGCCGCCGGCCGCGCCCAAGGCGCTCAAGCCCCGCCCGTCGAACAACCTGGACCGGGGACGCGATCCCGAGCCCGGCATCGTCTTCGACGAGGTGGCGCTGCTCTCCTCCCGTCTCCCCCCGATGCTCGTCAGCCGTCTCTACGAGATGGCCCAGCCGGTGGTGCTCGACGCCGTCGAGGACTTCCGGCGGGAGCACGCGGTGCACGGGGCGCACCTGCGATGAGGCTGTCCGCCTTCGACTGCCTGCGCCGCGGCTGGACCAACCTGTCGGCCAACTGGGAGCTGGTGGTGATCCAGTGGCTGGAGTCCTTCCTCGTCCTGGTGCTGCTGGCCGTGGGGCTCCTGGTGCCTCTGGTGATCCTGGGTACGAACGTCCTGAATGGGATCGATGACGTCCTGCGCCGGCTGGCCGATTTCTCCCCGGCGCTGGCGATGTCCCTCACGGCGATGCTGGCCGTCTGGCTCCTGGCGCTGCTCCTCCATTGCTACTTTCAGGCGGGCGCGTTCGGCGTCCTCGCCTCGGCCGACCGCCAGGCCTTGCCGGGGCCCCGCCGGGATCCCCGGCTGTTCCGCACCTTCAGCCTGCGCGACTTCTTCGGCTGGGGCGGGCGCTACGTCTGGCGGTTCCTGGGGCTGCGAGTCCTGTTCTGGGGGCTGGCGCTGCTGGTGGCAGGGGCGGTCCTCTTCTGGCTGGTCTTCCTGGGGCTGGGCGGGGTCGAATGGGGAGGAGCGGCGGCGTTCGGCATCGGCTGCGGGGGCGCGCTGCCGATAGGGTTCCTGGCCCTCGTCCTCGGCCTCGGCTTCCATGTCGCCCAGGCGGACCTGGCGCGCGACGGCTCCGGCGTGCGGCCCGCCTTCCGCCGCGGGCTCGACGTGCTCGGCCGGCGGCTGGGCGCGGTGCTCGCCCTGTTCGTCGCCGCCCTGGGGGCCGCGCTCGCGCTCGCGGCCGTCTTCCTTCCCCTTTCAGCCGTCATCGGCTCCCTGCTCTCCGGCGCGCCGCGGTGGCGGGCGCTCGTCCAGTTGATCCTTTTTTTCCTGCAGGCTCTCCCCAATACGCTGCTCGCGATGGTCCTGGCCGGCTCCCTGGTGGCCCTGGTCCGCAGCGAGATGCTGAGCGAGATCCGCCGCAAGCCCGAGGTACAGACCGCGTGAAATCGAAGCTTCTCCTCGTTCTCTCCCTCCTGGTTCTGTTCCTGGCCGTGGCCTGTGGACCGCAAAAGCCACCCCGTACGGCTGCCCGGAAGAAGCCGCCGGCGTCCCGCCCGCAGCCGCCGCCTCCAGCCCCCCGGCCGGAGCCGGCTCCCGTCCCCGCGCCGGTGACGCCCAGGGAGCCCGTGCCGCTGGAGCCGGAGCCCGAGACTCCCCTCCAGGAGAAGGAGCCCCTGCTGGTCAAGGTGGGGCTGGCGAGCGATCTCGACTCGGTGACCTTCCCCTGCTGCGAGGAAGCCCTGGACGTCTCGCTGGAGGACCAGGCGCTGCCCGTCTCCGCCGCCCTCAAGGTCGAGCCGGCCGCCGCCACCGCCCAGAAGGGCTACTACCGCCTGCAGGTGGCGGCCCTGCGCGACGAGCGGCAGGCCCAGAACCTCGCCAGCCGGCTGGAGCGGGACTCGGGCCAGCCGGGCGAGGCGTACTTCGACGCCGGCATCGACCTCTACCGCGTGCGCGTGGGGCGCTACGCGACCCGCGAGGCCGCCGAGGCCGACATGCGCCGGCTGGGGGCCATCGGCGTGACCGGCGCCTTCGTGGTCAACGAGGGCGGCAGCATCACCGAGCCGGCCCTGCGGCTGATCCAGGGGGAGAGCTCGACGGTCCATCCCGGCCGCTGGCTCTCCGTGTCCCCGGTGGGGAACCCCAGCGTGCGGGTGAAGGGGAAGCGCTACCGGGGGAGGGTGCTGGTCTACCTGAACGACCGCGGCGCGCTCAACCTCATCAACGAGCTGCCGGTGGAGGACTACCTGCGGGGCGTGGTGCCGAGCGAGATGGGCCCCGAGCTCTACAACCAGCTCGAAGCGCTCAAGGCGCAGGCGGTGGCGGCGCGCACCTACACCCTGCGCAACCTCGGCGAGTTCTCGCGCGAGGGGTACGACATCTGCGCCACCCCCCGCTGCCAGGTCTATGGCGGCATGAACGTCGAGCACCCCCTCTCGGACCGCGCCGTCTCGGAGACGTCGGGCCAGGTGCTCCTCTACAAGGGCGAGCTCGTGGATGCACTCTACAGCTCGACCTGCGGCGGCCATACGGAGAACGTCCAGGTCATCTTCCCCCTCAAGCAGGAGCCCTATCTCAAGGCGGTCCCCTGCATGGAGGTGGGGGTCGTGCGGATCGACGGCGCCCTGGCCCCGGGCGTGCCCTTCCCGGCCGGCCTCACGCGCGAGCTCCTGCCGCCGGCCGCCGGGGTGTCGCCGGTAGGGATGCTCGGCGCCCGCTTCGAGCACCTGGCGCTGCTCGCGGGCCTGCCCGCTCCCCGCCAGCGGCTGGCCTCCCTCGACCGGCGCGAGATCCAGCGCTACGTCTCCTCGGCCTTCGACCTGGCCCTCGACGCCCGGCTGTTCCTCGCTCCCGAGGACGTCAAGTACCTGCTCAACGATCCGCCTCCCGACTGGAGCGAGGAGGACCGCCGGCGGGCCGCCTACCTGCTCAAGAGCGGCCTGGTGACGGGCCCCCTCGATCAGCCGCTCTCCGACGACGAGGTCGAGCGGATGCTCCTCGCCCTCGCCGAGCTCCTGCGGGTGATGCGCCGGGAGGACGTCTCATTCTTTTCCCTCACGGCCCGCAACCTCGCCGTCCGTTCGGGCAAGGAGGACAAGGTCTACGACCTGCCGGTCGGCGTCGCCACCTTCCGTCCCCAGGGGGACGACCTCTACAGCTCGGCCCTGGCCCTGGTGCCCGGCGATCACCTGACCCTCTTCTGGCAGGGGGACCGCATCGTCGCCGCAACCCAGGAGATCGACCTCGACGGCGTGGCCTTCGACCGCAGCAGCCCCTACAGCTCCTGGACCCGCTTCCGCACCGACGCCCAGATCGCGGCGCAGGTGAACACCCGCTTCCCCGGCCTCGGGTTCAGCAGCTTCGAGATCCTGGAGCGCGGCGAGTCGGGCCGCGTGGGCAAGATCCGCATCTACGGCGACGGCGACCAGCCGACGGACGTCGAAGGCCTCGCCGTGCGCTGGACTCTGGACGTGCCCGACACCCTGTTCACCGCCAAGCGCCTGGCGCCCAAGAATCAGCCCGCGGGCTGGCTGTTTACCGGCAAGGGCTTCGGCCATGGGGTGGGGATGTGCCAGATCGGGTCCTACGGCATGGCCCAGCGGGGCCACACCTACCGCGAGATCCTCACCCACTACTACACCGGGGTCGAGCTGGGCCGCGTGCGCTGGCGCAACCGCAACACCGTGGGAGGGATGAGGTGACGGTCCCGGACCGCCCGATCGCGCGGTACATCGACCACACCCTGCTCAGGCCCGACGCCACGGAGGCCGACGTGCGGCGGCTGCTCGCCGAGGCCGCGGACCACCGCTTCGCCGCCGTCTGCCTGCCGCCCATCTACGCGGCCCTGGCCGCCGAAGCCCTCCAGGGCACGACCGTCGCCGTCTGCACCGTCATCGGCTTTCCCCTGGGCTATGTCCATCCGGAGGTCCGGAAGGCGGAGTCCCGGATCGCCGTGGCGGAGGGCGCCCGCGAGCTGGACACCGTGCTCGACGTCTCCTGGCTGAAGAGCGGCGAGGACCGGCGTGTCCTCGACGACCTCGCCGGCTGGGTCACGGCCCTGCGGGCCGAGCACGTGGGGCTGATCCTCAAGGTCATCCTGGAGACCGCCCTGCTGACGGACGAGGAGAAGGTCCGCGGCGCCCGCCTGGTCGCGGAGTCCGGCGCCGACTTCGTGAAGACCTCGACCGGCTTCGCCAAGGGCGGCGCGACGGTGGAGGACGTCGCCCTGCTGGCCCAGACCGTGGGCGGCAAGATCGGCATCAAGGCTTCGGGAGGGATCCGGGACTTCGGGACGGCCCTGGCCATGATCGGGGCCGGCGCCACCCGGCTCGGGACGTCGAGCGGAGTGTTGATCCTGACCGAGGCGCAAGAGCAGGACGCTTGAGCTGTATAGGATCGCTCCCATGAAGCCGATCTCTCTCCATGTCGATGACAAGGACTACCGGGACTTCAAATCTCTCGCCGAGCGGACAGGCCGTCCAGTAGAAGAGCTGATTCGGGAAGCGCTGACCGAATACCTGAAGCTGCGGCGGAGGGGGCGAGGTTCGGTGTTGGATATACCCCCTCACGACAGCGGTCCTCAACTCAGATCCTGGACTCGGGAAGAGCTGATGGACGAGATGATCGATCCATGATCTTTGGGATAGCTCCGATGTCCTGGTCTCCTGGACCATAGAGGACCCTTCCGCCCTGGGGACGCCCGCCTCCTAGAGGGTGTCTGGAAGCGCGTTGTCAGACTCCTAGCCCCTCCTAGCCCAGGGCACGAGCCCATCCCCGTTGCACACATCTTTTCGGCCGTCTGATGAGCCCCGAAGGGGTGAAGGGCATAGAGCCTGGCGCTTTAGCGCCAGGAAAGCCATCCCCCACCCTAAAAGCCCCGAAGGGGCGCAGGCAGGTCATCAAGCCGCTGCCTGTGCCCCTTTGGGGCTTGGAATGATCAGGTGCGCTAACCTGGCGCTGAAGCGCCAGGCTTTATGCCTGTGCCCCTTCGGGGCAGGGAAGATGTGCGTAAGAGGGTGGGCGTCAGTCCTGGGTCCGAGGGGCGTGTCTGCTTCAATGTTGTTGGTAGAGGGGGACTAACCCTGGAACAGTCCAATGATGGCGGCCCCGGCGGTAATTGCAGCCGCAAGCACGATATAGAAGGTGTACTTCGTATAGCGGATCGAGGCTTCCGCCGCCCGCTCTGCCGCTATCGCTTGGCGCTCCCCGGCCTGCGCCGCTCTGAAAGCGAGTTCGGCCTGCGCCCCCTCTTTAGAGGTTGGGTTTTGAAGGTACTCCGCGATCAGATCCAGAGTTGCCTCCCGCAAGCCTAGTTCATCGCGTTTGGAACGCTCGGGCATGCCCCATTCTACTCCCCCCTGGCGCGACTTACCCCGCCCCAAGCATGCTGCGTCCCTCTGACGCATGATAGAATTTGGAATCATGAATAGAAATTCTTCTCACCAGACTCTCGCAGCAGCAATCAGAACCTTGAAGCAGGTCTTGGCACATGATCGCTATGTTCCTGTGTTCAGGACAATCGAGGATTCTGAAGGCTTCAATCTCCTCGTGGAGAGGCGGATGATCTATCCCATCCCAGGGACAAGCAATACTTCGCCGGGGCATTGCGCGGCACCCCGCTTTACGCGGTGAGGAGGTCCCCCCACCCTCCTCTGATGTGTAGGTAGGCCCGCTCGATGTGCGAAGCGCAAACCCGCTCTTCTGGCGGGCTCGGTCGTGTCCTAACTCAATGTCGGCGGTGGAGGAAGGCGGACAGACGCCCTCCGGGCTCGGAAGGGGAATCCTTCAGACAACTCAGAGTCCTGCCCTCCGGAGGGGAGAGATTCCCCCGCGGAGGGGAAAGGCTCCCCCGGCGGGGGAACGCCGAAAATGCGGGGAGCTCTTCCCCCCCAGCGGGGGAGAGCTTCCCCCTGCCGTTTCAGCCCGTCCAATCCCCGATCAGCGCGTCCGCGGCCCTTCGTCCTGACACCATCGCTCCCTGGAGCGACGGCGTCTCCCGATGGTCTCCGCACAGGTAGATCCCGAGGTTGCGGCGAACGGGGAGGGCCGCCGGCTCCAGCGACTTGCGGGCCGGCAGGGCGAGGGGGATGCGGTAGGTCCGCAGGTGCTTCCAGCCCGCCGCCTCGGAGCCGAACCAGGACGTCAGGTGCTGGCGCACCTCGCTTTCCAGCTCACGCTCGTCCGCGCCGGCCGCCCCCACGACGGTGGCCGAGATGAGCGCCTGACCCGCCGGAGCGTAGGTGGGGGCCACGGCGCTCGGTACGCAGAGGTTGTCGACCGGCCCACTCCCCTCGCCGTTCAGCACCAGGATCGGTTTGGCGATCGGAGCCCTGGGGGCCGCGTAGTAGAGGCAGGCGGCACCATGGGAGCCCGGCGGGTGGAGCTCCGGCAGCAGCCGCGCCGCCTCGGGCGCCTCGGTCGCCAGGACCACGGCCGCCGCGGGCACCCGCTCGCCGCCCTTCAGCCGCACCTCGCCCGTTCCCAGCGCTTCGACCCGGGCGCCCAGGCGGATCGTCCCGGCCGGCAGCCGCGCCGCGAGCTGCTGGGAGATCGCACCGATGCCGCCGGCTGGCAGGGCCGCCCGCCCCTGGCTGAACATGCGGAAGACGAAGTCCAGCATGCGACTGGACGTGGCGAGCTCCGTCTCCAGGAAAATGCCGCCGAAGAATGGGCGGAAGAACGAGTCGATCATCCGCTGGCTGAAGCCGAAGCCCTGGAGGGCCTCCAGGGACGACGTTTCCGGCCGCGTCCAGACCTCGTCGAGCGAACTGGAGAGGACGTGCTTCCGCAGACGGGCGATCAGGAGCTTGTCGGCGAGGGTGCCGATGGGAGCCATGAGCGTCGCCGGCACCATCCAGGGCTGCCGGAAGGGATCGGAAACCCGGTGGAGCTTGCCGCCCCTCTGCACCAGGGCGCCGGGCGCGAAGCTACGCAGCCTCAGAGCCTTGTAGTCGAGGAGCCGACGCGCCTCCGGATAGGCCGTGAGGAGCACCTGGAATCCACGGTCGAGAAGGAAACCGTCCACCCGGTCCGTGCGCACCCGCCCGCCCGGCGCGTCGGACGCCTCCAGGACGAGGACGGAGATGCCCTTCTCCTGGAGCCGCAGGGCGCAGCAGAGGCCGGAGACGCCGGCGCCGACGATCACCGCTGGCGGGTTGGCTTTCATGGAGCGGGATCATAATGCTCTTCGAGAAAGGAGCGTTGCCCTGGTCAACGAAGCCCGGTAAGCTCTCCAAGAGGTGCGATATGGCCAAGAGATCCTCGCTGGAGTTGGATGAAGAGCTAACCGCCGTCACCGAGACCGGTCTTTACGAGAGCCGGGAGGCTTTTCTCTCCGATGCTGTCCACACCCTGCTGGCTGCACGGCCCGATGTTCGAGAGGCGGTGGCCTGCAGGTTGTACGAAAAGGGTGCGTTCTCCTTGGGCCGTGCCGCCGATTGGGCAGGCCTCTCGATCGAGACCTTGAAAGAGGCTCTTCATCGTCGAGGCATCTCCAGGCAGGCGCCTGAGAGCGCATCAGAAGTCGAGGCGATGGCTCGGAAGGCTCTGCGCTCAGCTCGGAGAACGGCTCGTTGAGCCCGGCGCTCCGTGTTGTCCTGGATACCGATTTCCTGAGTGCCTTTCTCAAGATCGATCGTCTTTCCCTCGTCAAGGACTTCTACGGGATCGAGGAGTTGCTCGTCCCTCCCGCCGTGTATCGCGAGGTCAGCTTGACCGACCTCCTGCCGGGTCTCGTCTCCATTCCCTGGATTCGGATTCAGTTGCTCGATGCGAAGCGAAAGCAGCGGTTGTTGCAGGACGGTGAGTTCGCAAGACTTGGTCCCGGCGAACAGGAGGCCATCGCCCTGTCTCTTGGGTGGCAAGGCGCGGTACTCCTGATGAATGACAAACAGGCTGGCCGGGTCGCAACCCGCCTGGACATCGAGGTCCTGAACATCCCCATATTTCTTTCGGCCTGCAAGATCTCGGGCTTCACGAGCCGGGACGAGATCGCCAGTCTGGTCTCGGCCCTTGAGGATCGCGACCACTACGGATTCAGGAAAGATGTAAGGGATCTGCTGCTCTCTTGAGGTCTAATCGACCTCGTCAGGCCGTCGTGACGGCCGCGCCTCACCGGCTGTGCTTGAAGATCAGCTCGACCAGCTCGTCGTACGTCGCGTCGGCTTCCGGGCCGCCGTTGCGGATGGCCTGGGTGGCGCAGTGCTTCAGGTGGTTCCGCATCAGCTCGCGGCCCACGGCCCTCAGGGCTTCCTGGACGGAGGAGACCTGGGTGAGGATGTCGGGGCAGTAGCGGTCTTCCTCGATCATCTTCTGGAGGCCGCGGACCTGCCCCTCGATCCGGCGCAGGCGCTTGAGATTGCGGTCCTTGATCCCGGGATCGACGGCCGCCGCCTTCCGGTCCCCTTCCGAGCGGACGACCCCGCAGCCGCAGCCGGCGACTTCCAACGCTTCGTTGACGTCAGGCTCCATCGATTCCTCCTCAAGCCACCCGCGCCCGGCGCAGGCGGAGACTGTTGGCGACGACGCTGACCGAGCTGAAGGCCATGGCCGCGCTCGCCAGGATGGGGGAGAGCAGAATCCCGAAGAAGGGGTAGAGGGCGCCCGCCGCGATCGGGACGCCGATCACGTTGTAGATGAAGGCCCAGAAGAGGTTCTGCTTCATCGTCCGCATGGTGCGGCGGGAGAGGGCGATGGCCGCCGCGATGCTGCGCGGGTCGCCCCGCATCAGAGTCACGTCGCTCGCCTCGACGGCGATGTCCGCGCCCGTGCCGATGGCGATGCCGATGTCCGCCTGCGCCAGGGCCGGGGCGTCGTTGATGCCGTCGCCGACCATGGCGACGACCTTGCCCTGTCCCTGGAGCCGCTTCACCTCGGCGACCTTGCCCTCGGGCAGGACCTCCGCCACCACCCGGTCGATCCCCGCTTCGCGGGCCACCGCCTCGGCCGTCCGCCGGTTGTCGCCGGTCAGGAGGACGACCTCGATGCCCATCTTCTTCAGGCGCGCGATGGCCTCGCGGGCCGTCGGCTTGATCGGGTCCGCGACCGTCAGCAGGCCGGCCAGGGCGCCGTCGATGGCCACGTACATGGGCGTCCTGCCCTCGCCCGCCAGACGCTCGGCGTCGGCTCGGAGGGGGGAGGGATCGACGGAGTGCTCCGCCATCAGCTTGTCGTTGCCCACGGCGAGGAACGAGCCGCCGACGATGCCCACCACGCCTTGGCCCGTGACGGACTGGAACCCTTCGGCGGGCGCCAGCGCGAGCCCCCGCTCCCTGGCGTGGCGCACGATGGCTTCCGCGAGCGGGTGCTCGGAAGACGCCTCGAGGGCGGCCACGGTGCCGAGCAGGTCGTCGGCGGACCGCGGTGCGCCAGTGGTCGGGATCACGTCCGTGACCGTGGGCCGCCCCTCGGTGATCGTGCCTGTCTTGTCGAGCACCACGGTCGTCACCTCTCCCGCCTGCTGCAAGGCCTCGCCGCCCTTGATCAGGATGCCGATCTCGGCTCCCCGGCCCGTGGCCACCATCACGGCCGTGGGCACGGCGAGCCCCATGGCGCAGGGGCAGGCGATGATGAGCACGGCGACCGCCGCGGAGAAGGCGCGCACGGCGGGCGCCGCGTCCGCCGCCACGAACCAGACGACGAAGGTGGCGATGGCGATCGAGATCACCACCGGCACGAAGATGCCGCTGATGCGGTCCGCCAGCTTCTGGATCGGCGCGCGTGAGCCCTGGGCGTCGCGCATGAGCTGGACGATGTGGGCGAGCACGCTGTCGGAGCCCAGGGTCGTGGCCCGGTAGCGGAAGGCTCCGGTGCGGTTGATCGTGCCGCCGATCACCCGGTCCCCCGCCTTCTTCTCGACGGGCATGGACTCGCCCGTCAGCATCGACTCGTCCACGGCGCTCGTCCCCGAGAGGACCTCGCCGTCGACGGGCACCTTCTCGCCAGGGCGGACGACGACCGTGTCGCCGCCGCGCACCTCCTCGATGGGCACGTCGATTTCGGCGTCCGTGGCGGCGCCGCGCAGCACGCGGGCCGTCCTGGGCTGGAGGGCGACGAGGGAGCGCAGGGCCGCCGAGGTGCGGCTCTTGGCCCGTGCCTCGAGCGCGTTGCCGGTGAGGATCAGGGCGATGATGATGATCACCGCCTCGTAATAGACGTCCGGCGCCACGCCGCGGGAGAGGAAGAACCCGGGTGCCACCGTGGCGAGCACGGAATAGAGGAAGGCGGACCCGGTGCCCAGGGCCGTGAGCGTGTTCATGTCGGCCGAGTGATGGCGGAACGCCGCCCAGGCGCGGGTATAGAAATGCCCGCCGGCCCAGGTCATCACGGCCAGGGTGAGGGCGAGCAGGCTCCAGGAGAGGACGGCCTGGGGGATGCGGTAGAGCCACGGCATCACGGACCGGAGCGCGGGCGTCAGCGACTCCATGGCCCAGCGCATGAACGGATCGGCCACCGGACCGTGGAGCGCCTGGGCCCCCGAGACCATCAGCGGCATCGAGCCGATCATGGCGGCGATGCCCGCCCCGCCGCTGAAGAGGGCCTTCCGGCGTAGATCGCGGAGCTCCTCCTCCTGCGCCCGGTCGCGGGCTTCCTGCTCCTCGAAGGCGGTCTGCTCCGACCGGGGCAGCCGGGCCTCGTAGCCGGTCTCGCGGATCGCCTCGACGAGGGCCTCGGGGCGGGTGACCGCCGGGTCGTAGGTCACCGCCGCGTTGTGCATCATCAGGTTGACCGAGGCGTCGTGCACCCCGGGCTGGCGCTGGAGCGCTTTCTGAACGCTGGCCTGGCAGGCGGCGCACGTCATCCCCTGGACGGGGATGTTGACCTTGGCGTCCGCCGCCGGCTCCATCACGTGGGTTGCCATGAGAGAGGTCCTTTCAACCCTCGACGATGAGCCTGCCGTGCAGCATGCTCATCCCGCAGGTGAAGTCGATAATCCCCGCCTCCTTGGGCGTCAGCTCGATCGCCGTCTTCTGGAAGGCAGGGAGAAATCTACGGATGCCGAAATCGGGGATCACGACCTCCTCCGAGCAGCCGGAGGTCTCCTGGCGGTCGAAGACCAGGCGCACGGGAGCGCCCCGCTTCACCTTCACCTCGGACGGCGTGTAGCCGGCCTGGACGGTGATGGTGACTTCCTGCGCGCCGCCCGCGCCGGCCGTGGCCGTGGCGGCGGGGCGGCGGGCCAGGAAGAAGTACCAGTTCACCCAGGAGATCGCCGCGACCCCCGCGAGGATGGCGGCCCAGTCCGAGGGGCTCATGCCACGCTCTCCGTCTTCTCGACCGGCGAGGCCGTGTAGCCCGCATCGTCGACCGCCTCCCGGATGCGCGCGAAGGGCGTCCGGTCCGGGTCGTAGTCGATCTCGGCCGAGCCGATGTCGACCCGCCGCACGTGCACGCCGTCCAGCTTGGAAAGAGCCTTGCTCACGCGGCCCGCGCAGTGCCCGCAGGTCATGCCGTCGATTTTCAGGGTCAGATGGTTCATGGTGGTTGTCTCCTCATTCTTGAAAACTAGTATACCCCCCCTCCCTATTCCTGGGCTAGGAGCCTGCGCGCCAGAACGCCGGATCGCAGCGAGACCTCCCTTCTTGCGGCACCCCTCCCGTAGAGACGCCCCACCCCCGTTACGACACCGTTTCGGCGACCACGGGGACGACGGGGCGTCTCTCTCGAAGGGTATGCCGCCGCCCTGCCCCGATCGTCGAGAAGGCAGAAGGCCGTGAGAAGGCGCCGCCCACCCGGTCAGGTGGGTACCTGCAGCGTAGGGGGGAAGGCGTGCGGGTTGGAGGTGGAGGTGGAAGGGCCGGCAGGGCGGAACCTCCGAGACCACCGGGATTCTACCGTGACGTTTGGATTGGACCTGACCGGATCAGACATGGGATCTGGGAGCGGCGTGCCCTCCGAAGAGACGGCCCGACGTCCCCGTGGCCTGCGGAAGGTGTCGTAACGGGGATGGGCCGTCTCTACCGGTACGGTATCTTGAGGCGGGAAACCTCACGGTGAACCAACGTTCTGCCGCGCAGACTCCTAGGAGCGGATGAATGCGTTGCAGCAAGTTGCCATTTTGGGTAAGTTACGCGTATGAAATTTGAAGAGTTGCTCGCGGTCGTCGGTGATGAGCCTCTCTTCGAAACGGGCCTCCTCCTCGCCGGAGACGTCGATCCCTCGGGCGTGCGCCGTCAGCTTTCCCGGTGGATGGAGGCTGGCCGGCTGCTCCAACTGCGGCGTGGGCTCTACACCCTGGCGGCTCCCTTCCAGAAGGTCCGTCCCCATCCCTTTCTGGTGGCGAACCGGTTGGTGCCGGGCTCCTACGTGAGCCTCCAGGCGGCTCTGTCCCACTTCGGCCTCATTCCGGAATCCGTTCCTGTAACGACGAGTGTGACGGTCGGTCGTCCGGGACGGTGGGACACGGCTCTCGGGACCTACGAGTTTCGGCATCTCCAGGACGAGCTCATCCAAGGATTCCGGAGGACGCCGCTCGCGGGCGGCCAGGAGGCTTTGGTGGCCACCCCCGAGAAGGCACTCCTGGATCTCGTCTATCTGGAACCGGAAGGCGACTCCCTGGAGTACCTGACGGAGCTCCGGCTCCAGAACATGGACGGCCTCGATCCCGCCGAGGTCCGGCGCCTGGCCGAGACTTCGGGCAAGCCCAAGCTTCGCCGGGCAGCCGAGCGGATCGCTCGCTTGGCCGAGGTGGAGATGAGGGAGTACAAGCCTCTGTGAAGGAGGATCTCCGCCTCCGTCTTCAGGGCTCCGCCACTCCCTTGGAGACGAGGAACCGAGCCCGCGAGTACCTGCAGGCGCGGATTCTCTCGTCTCTTCAGAGGTCGGGGGCCATGATCCCGCTGGCCTTCCAGGGCGGTACGGCTCTCCGGTTCCTGTTCTCGATCCACCGGAAGTAGAATCGGCGAGTTTCCGAGGATCACCCATGCTGAAACGCCTCCTTCCCGCCGCCGCCGCGCTCCTCCTGTCGTCCGCCGTCCTGGCCCAGCAGGCGGCGCAGCCGCAAGAGTCCAAGCCAGCCAGCCAGGAATCTCAGGAGAAGAAGCCGGACGCCTTCCAGTACTTCTTCGGCCGCAAGGAGAAGAAGGAAGAGAAGAAGGAACCCGAGGCTCCGGTCCAGCCGGCTCCGCCGTCTCCAGCGCCTGCGCAGGTGCGTCCCGAGCCGCCGATGGTCACCCAGCCCCAAATCGCTCCGCCGCCGCCGAAGCCCGAGCCCCAAGAGCAGAAGCCGGACGCTTTCCAGTACTTCTTCGGCAAGAGCGCCCAGCCGGCTCCTCAGGCCGGGGAGGAAAAGGAGCCCGCCGAGAGGAAGCCCCTCGACGCCTTCGACTACTTCTTCGGCAAGGATGGCAAGGCGGGTCCCGAGGACGAGGAGCCGGAGAGCCCGCCGCCTCTCCCATAGTTGTGGATTTCTACCGGGACAGCACCCGGGCCAGCTCGAAGAGGGAGAGGTCCAGCGGCTTCTTGTTGGCCACCACGTCATCGAGCGGTGTGGTGGTGATCTCGCCCCGGTTCAATCCCAGAAGCACGCCGCTCTCGCCCTTTGCCAGGCGCTCCACGGCCGCCGCGCCGAGCCGGGTGGCGAGCAGGCGGTCGAAGGCGCCCGGGGTGCCGCCGCGCTGCACGTGGCCGAGGATGGTGGCCCGCAACTCGAAGCCGAGCCGCTGGCGGTGCTCGGCGAAGTGGTGGATCAGCCGTTCGGCGTTGAGCTTCGCCCCTTCGGCCACCACCACCAGGGCGTGCGGCTTGCCGCGCTGATAGGCCCCTCGAAGCTCGGCCGCCAGGGTCTCGGGGTCCGTCTCCACCTCGGGGATGATCACCGACTCCGCGCCCCCGGCGACGGCCGCGGCCAGGGCCAGATAGCCGCAGTCGCGGCCCATCACCTCGACCAGGAAGGCGCGCTGATGGGACGAGGCGGTCACCTTCAGCCGGTCGATCGCTTCGAGGGCGATGTTGAGGGCCGTGTCCACCCCGATGGTGATCTCGGCGCCGAAGAGGTCGTTGTCGATGGTGGAGGCGACGCCCACCACGGGAAAATCCATCTGCATAAGCTGATGGGCGCCGGTCTGGGAGCCATTGCCGCCGATCACCACCAGGGCCTCGATGCCGTGGGCCCCGAGCTGGCGCAGGGCGTTGATCCGGCCGTCCTCGGTGCGGAACTCCGGGCAGCGGGCGCTCCCCAGCATGGTCCCGGCCTGCTGCAGGATGCCCCCGACGTCGCGGGCCTCCAGGCTGATGAAGTTGCCCGCGATCAGCCCGCTGAACCCGCGGCGGACGCCGAACACCTGCCATCCATGGTGGATGCCGGCCCGCACCACGGCCCGGATGGCGGCGTTCATCCCCGGGGCGTCCCCCCCGCTGGTCAAGACGGCGATCCTCTTCATCGAGTCCTCCAAAACCACGGCAACCTTACTAGATTCATCGGATGTCTCGAAGACCAGTCCCGCCAGGGGCATTCGGAATTGTTCCGCGGGTCGTCTACGTCCTCGTGGGCAACGAGATCCAGGCTCTGCTGGACGCCATGGGTTTCGATCCCTACCTCGGCTTCTTCCACCAGATCGACTACGGCCGGCCCTCCCTCGCTCTCGACCTGCTCGAGGAGCTCCGCGCTCCGCTAGTGGACCGTCTGAGCCTGCGGTTGCTGACGCTCGGCACCTTGAACCGGGCGAGCTTCACGGCGACGCCCGAAGGAGGCATGGTGTTGCAGAGAGACGCACTCAAGAGCTACTTCGCCGCCTACGAAAAGGAGCTGACCCGTCCCATCGCGCTCGGCGGCGAAACCGCGAGCTTCCGCCAACTCATGCGGCGGCAGGCTCAACGCCTGGCGCGCACTCTCCTCCACGACGAGCCCTACGAGCCGTTTCGCTTGCCATGCTGATCCTGCTCTCCTATGATGTCCCTGACAACCGGCGCCGGACCCGTCTGGCTCACGCGCTGAAGGACTTTGGCAAGCGGGTACAATACTCCGTCTTCGAGTGCCGGCTTCAGCCGAAGCAACTGGACCAGCTCCGCGAGCGGGTCCGTTCTCTGATCAGCCCGGAGGAGGACAGCTTACGGATCTACGCTTTCTGCCGTGAGTGCGAAGGCCGTATCGAGAGCTTGGGCACGGGTGAGGTTCTCCTCGAAGATCCGGATGTCTACCTTCTTTGACAACCTGTGGACAAGAATCATGCCAACCCTTGAAGCCCAATTTGGGCTCGAGGTTATCCGAATGGCTGTAACTGGCTTGGAATCAAAGATGAAGAGGACGTTTTGCGGTTCCCGGAAGGCTGATGAGCAGCCTGAAAATCGCCCCTCTCGAAGAGGTTATCCAAAACCGCCTGCCAAGTGGTTTAGAATGAAGGGGCTGGGAAGGCCGGAGTCCGAACTGCCCTGATCTGTACTGAGGGATTGCGACGCCCGTAATTATTGGCGTAGTAAACGAATGCCTCAAGGTCGTCCGAACTGCCCTGATCTGTACTGAGGGATTGCGACGAGCGCACAGGCTGTGCCCACGGAAGATCACCTTGTGTCCGAACTGCCCTGATCTGTACTGAGGGATTGCGACTTCGAGGTCCGGAATCATAGATCTCCCGTATTCCATTAGCAGTCCGAACTGCCCTGATCTGTACTGAGGGATTGCGACTGAGCTCCTTGCCGTCTTTGCCCGTCACCTTGGTGGTGACCGTCCGAACTGCCCTGATCTGTACTGAGGGATTGCGACCCAGAGAACCACGCCATCCCCGCCACGAAAGTAATCGTCCGAACTGCCCTGATCTGTACTGAGGGATTGCGACTTTTCTGGGCCGGCATAGCGTGCTCAGGCGTGAGCGTAGCCGTCCGAACTGCCCTGATCTGTACTGAGGGATTGCGACTCTATGGTAAGAGTAACGAAATCACCATATCCCTTTGCGTCCGAACTGCCCTGATCTGTACTGAGGGATTGCGACGATTCGGGGCATTTTCCTTGATGTCGCATGTTGCTGTGTCGTCCGAACTGCCCTGATCTGTACTGAGGGATTGCGACTTCTAAATAGACGGCCTGCCGGGAACCTGAGTTAAGTCCGAACTGCCCTGATCTGTACTGAGGGATTGCGACATCAGCAGGAGCGGTCAGCTCGGTGTTGGCGTCCGGCGTCCGAACTGCCCTGATCTGTACTGAGGGATTGCGACCGGATATCGTCAACCGCGGATAGCTCCCCGCTTTACTGGGGTCCGAACTGCCCTGATCTGTACTGAGGGATTGCGACTGAGCAGGTTCGGCTGCTTTTCCGAGAGAGTTGGTGTAAGTCCGAACTGCCCTGATCTGTACTGAGGGATTGCGACGTTTGTCTGCCGCTCCATCTTGCGCCAACAGATCGTAAAGGTGTCCGAACTGCCCTGATCTGTACTGAGGGATTGCGACGTTTCGAGGTATTGGCGGGTGAATGCGTCCAGCGTCTCGGTCCGAACTGCCCTGATCTGTACTGAGGGATTGCGACTTCTGGTCGACGTTGAGGGTCGCGTCGGGAAGGGTGTAGTTGTGTCCGAACTGCCCTGATCTGTACTGAGGGATTGCGACGAAAGAACTCCTCGTCGTTGGCGCTGTTGCCCATGTCGTCCGAACTGCCCTGATCTGTACTGAGGGATTGCGACCCCGCAGGAAGGTCTTCAAGGTCTTGGTCGAAGATGTCGTCAGCCCTGATCTGTACTGAGGGATTGCGACAAGCATCGCCCTGCTGGTTCGGCGAGAGGTACGAAACGACCGTCCGAACTGCCCTGATCTGTACTGAGGGATTGCGACAGAGGGGAGAAGGGCCAGATTGCCGGTCGAGGGAAGGGGTCCGAACTGCCCTGATCTGTACTGAGAGGGTGTCTCGAAAGCGGGAGCCTCCCAGGACTTCTCGGCCTTGAGCCCGGAGGGCGCCAGATTCTTAGCCCAGGGCGCGAGCCCTGGGGACGAGCGCCCCCCAATTTCCGAAGCCCCGTCAGGGGCGGCAGACCCTCCAGGATCCCACGCTTCAGAAAGAAGTCTGCCGCCCCTGACGGGGCTCGATGTCTTCTTGATTCGGCTTCCCAGGGCTGACGCCTTGGGCTAAGAATCTGGCGCCCTCCGGGCTGACGCTTTGGACCTCGCCCGCGAGTCCGGCTTTCGAGACACCCTCTGAGGGATGCGACCTTGTAGCTGAAGAGTCGTCGGACCTCTCCAGTGAGAACGTCCGAACTGCCCTGATCTGTACTGAGGGATGAGAACAGAAGTGCTGCCAGAGGCTTCGAAGGGCGGTTCGAGCTGATTCGACGCACAAAATCCGAGATCCGGCCTTTGAAATCTGAGATAGAGTCCCGAAACTTGAGATTCAGCCGCTGACGCCTGAGAATCTCTCTCTAAAGCCTGAGAGACGCTCTCCGAAGCCTGAGAAACCGATCCGGATCTCCCAGATTCACGGCCCGATCTACCTGCTTCGACCTCTGATTCCCGAGATTCGCCGCCCGATCTACCTGCTTCGGTCTCTGATTTCCCAGATTCGCCGCCTGATTCTCAGGCTTCGGCTCTCGCCAGGCTTTACCGGCCGGAAATTGAGGCCCTTCAAGCCTTCGCTGGCCGCAGCACGCGGGCGAGCAGCGAAACGGCCACGTCCAGCTTCTCGGTCAGCGACGGGCCCAGCACGCGGGCGCGGGCCTGGCGGTTCGCCAGCCGCTCGTCGTAGACGGCTTGGGGGGAGGTGTTGCGGAGCGTCTCCACCAGGTAGGCGAAGTTCGCCGCGATCGAAGGCTGCAGGGCCGGTCCAAGCGATTGGTAGTTGACCGCGCTGGCCCGGAAGACGAGGGGCGGCTTGCCGGCCGAGTAGAGGTGGAGGAAGTCGTCCCGCTCCTCGGAGGTCACCTGCTCCAGCTTGCGGTTCGTCTTGGTCAGCATCAGCCCGCCCGTGAGCAGGGCCCGGCCGGGGCTGAACTTCCGCTCCTCGGTGGTCTTGAGCGCCGTCCGCTCGTCGATCCGCACTCCGCGCAGGATGAGGTCGATCTCCCGGTAGGAGAGCTCCGCCGTCTGCCCCTGGCGCGATACGGCGGTGACTCCGCGCTCGCCGAGCTCGAAGGTGCGGACGAGGAACCTCTTGGCGTCCGACTCCACGTCCTCCGGGGTCAGGAGGATGGACGGGATGCCGTTCGCCCGCAGCCGGCCGGTGAAGGCCCAGGCGCGTTCGATCTCAGCGAAGTTGGCGACCACGGCCGGACCGCCTTCCGGGCTGCTCAGCCGCGCCCGCGCCTCGTAGAGCGACTTGTCCAGGGCTTCCGCCAGGGCCGGGGCCAGAGCCTCGCCGGCGCCGGGAGCGTAGTGGATCGCGACGACGTTCACGGCTCCACTCTGCCCCTCTCCGGGGGAGAGGTCAAGACGCCGGGATCTTTTCTGGGCACGGCGCGGGGGTCCAGCTCCAGAGGAAAAGCTGGAAGGCTGCCGGATCGGCATTCGCCGAGGTGGGAATCCGGATCTCGGCGGCCCCGCCCTGATACTGGAAGCGCGGTGTCAGGAAGCGTGCCCGCCGGCGGCGCCGGCCGGCGAACTGGAGTGGCAGGCGGTCGCCGCCAGGCTGCACCTGCACCGTGGTCAAGGACCTCTCGCTGTTGGGACGCAGCAGCTCGAGCGACACGACGTCGCCGGACGACAGGCCGGGTGGCAGGAGCGCCACCAGCTCTCCCGGCGCGCCGCCGGAGCGCTCGATGCCGAGGGGGACGGCGTTGCCGTCCGGCGCCCAGGGGTGGAAGAGCACGAGGAGCGGCTTGCCGCGCCGGCTGAAGAGCTGCGAGTGGATTTCCAGACGGCAGTCGCTGGCCAGCCTCGACTGCCGTTCCCGATAGAAACCCGCTTCGGGCCCTTCGGTCCGCGCCAGGGGGAAGACCTCGGCGTCCGTGAGGTCGAGCACGGCGGGTGAGAGCGCGGCCAGGCTGGGCACGGCGGTGGTGGCGATGCGCTGCCCGCGCTCCGAGAGCCGGAGAGCGGCGGACGCCGGCTCGTAGGCCACATGCCGGCCGCGCACGGTCGCGAGCCGGTTGCCCAGGGTTTTCGCCGTGAAGGCCCAAGTGTCGGGAACGAGCAGCCTGTAGGCCTGGTTGACGGGCCTCGTCAGCAAGACCCAGCAGAGCGGCAGCCCGATCACGGCGGCCATGACCGGGGCCCGGGAGCCGGCGCGATCGGCGATCCGCCGCCCGCACCAGACGATGCCGTAGGCGCACACCAGCGATGCCGCGGCCATGGCGGGCATCAGGTTCTGGCGGCGGAAGAGGGTCATGCCCGCGGCGTGGAGCAAGGGGTAGCCCAGGAAGAGGCTCAGCAGCAGCACGGCCGCGATCCCTTCCCGGCTCTGCGGCTGGCGCCACAGGTGATGGATCAGGAGGGCGGTGCCCAGCAGCAGAAAGGCGCCGAGGATCCAGCCATGATCGGAAGCCAGGAACTCGATCTCGCCGAGCAGGACCGTCAGGTGGCCGCTCTGGTCCCTGCGGGCGTGCGCCGCATAGCCTTTGACGAGCTTGGGCGCGTAGTGGAGGACCGTGCCGATGAAGGGGTTCAGGACGAAGTACGTGCCGACCGCCGTCACGCCGGCAAGGACCAGCCAACCCCACCGGCGCCGGTCGCGGAAGCCGGTCCACAGCGCCCAGGCGGCCAGCGGCAGGGCGGACGCCGCGCCCGTGTACTTGGCCGACGTCGCCAGGCCCACGCCGACGCCCGCCAGCAGGAACCGGGAGAGCCGCGGGTTCCGGGTGACTCCCTCCGTCCAGTAGAGCGTCACCAGGGTGAACAGCATCGCCAGCATGTCGGGCTTGAGCTGGATCGAGCTCTTCAGGTGACGCGGGTAGGACGCGAGCACCGCGGCCGCCACCGCGCCAACCATGGGCGAGAACAGGCGCCGGCCCACGAGATAGGCCATGACGAGGCTCAGCAGCCCGTAGGCCATCACGAACATCCTGGTGATCCGGTAGGCGCCGAGGGTGAACCCTTCGATCTGCGGCCCCTTGACCGCCAGGGCGTCGATCCCGGTCAGGGAATGCAGGAAGTCGCAAACCGCGAGGCCGAGCGCCTGCGGCAGGTAGGAAAGGCTGCCATAGAAGGTGTGCCTGGGCCGCAGCGAGCCGCCGAGGACCCGGGTCAGGTTGTTGAGGACGTAGTGGTCGTCAAAATATCGGGGAAGCTTCAGGACCATCCACAGGCGGACGGCGAAGGCCACGGCGAGCACCAGGGCCAGGAGCCACCTTGCGGCGCGCTCGTTTTCCTCGAACCGGCTGATCGGGAGCACGGGGCGCATCATAGTTCACTGGTACCAGTGAAACAACGAGGCGGAATTGCTATTTGGAGGAGGGCGAGGCCTTGGCGCCGCGGCGGCACCGGCGGACCGACAGCAGGGTCAGCCCGATCTCCTGGACCTTCCGCAGCACCCCCAGGAGGGCGGCCTGGTCCGGCAGCTTCCCGAAGAGGCAGGTCTCGCCTTCCGGCTCCTTGGTGAGCTCCATCCCCTCGAACCAGCTCGCCCAGCAATCGTCGAGACACTCCTGAAGCCGGATCTCGTAGCAATCCTCTGGAGTCTCCTTCTGGCCTGCCATGCGGTGCGCCTCCGTTCCTTCTTTCACGCAGTCAGGGTACGATGGAGGCAAGAACCGAACCATTCGCCGAAAGGCGGATTTCAAGGCGTATTCGACGGCGTAATTGGAGGAGATGTGGGCGAAGTCTTCCATCCCTGGACCCGGCGGCTCCTCGCCGCCCTCTCGCTGCTGGCGCTCGCCACCCCGGCGCATGCCGCGATCCCCAAGGCGGAACGCTCGGCTCTGGAAGCGTTCTACAAAGGCACCGGCGGCCCGAAGTGGAGCAACCGCGCGGGATGGCTCGGCAAGGCCGGCACGGAGTGCGCCTGGTCCGGCGTGAGCTGCAATCCGGCCCGCACCACCGTCGTCGGCCTGTCGCTGAACGACAGAGGCCTCACCGGCAGCCTTCCCGCCAGCCTCGCCAAGCTCCCCGGCCTGCAGTTCCTGGAGCTCGAGGGCAACGCCCTCACGGGCGCTTTGCCCAAGGACCTGGGCAAGCTCGCCAACCTGCGCACGCTCCGGCTGGGCCTCAACCTGCTGTCGGGCGCGCTGCCGAAGGAGCTCGGCAACCTCGCCAAGCTGGAGACCCTGTCGCTGCCGTTCAACCGCATCCCCGGCGCCCTGCCGCCGGAGCTCGGGCGGCTCGCGAGCCTGAGAGTCCTGGACCTTTCGCGTAACGCGATCGCCGGCGCCATCCCGCCGCAGCTCGGGAACCTGGTGGGCCTGCGCCTGCTGGACCTCTCGGCGAACCGGCTCAACGGCGGGATTCCCCTCGATCTGGGGCGGCTGACCGGCCTCACCACCCTTTTCCTGAGCTCGAACCAGCTCTCCGGGCCGATCCCCCGCGCCCTGGGGAGCCTCAGGGCCCTCCAGCAGATGAGCCTCTCCGACAACCAGCTTTCCGGCCGCATCCCGCCGGAGCTTGGGAACCTTACCAAGATGATGTTCCTCGACCTCCAGGGCAACCAGCTCTCGGGCGTGGTGCCTGCCAAGCTGGGCGACGCGACTTCGCTGATCGCCCTGGTACTGTCGAAGAACCGGCTGGGCGGGAACATCCCGGGCGCCTTCCTGAACCTCGCCAACCTCGAGTACCTGTGGCTGGACCGCAATCTCTTCACCGGCCCCGTCCCCTTCGAGGTTGGAGCCCTGTTCCTGCTCGCCGACGGCAACGGCCTCGATCTCCGCTCGAACGCCCTGGCGACCGATACGGAGCCGGGCCTGCTCGCCGACCTCAACACCAAGCAGGCGGGGGGGGATTGGCGAGCCTCGCAGGCGGCCGCCGCGGCCTTCGACCGGACCCTTCCCCTGACCGGGCTGGCCGACCGGCGGGCCGGCAAGTTCGTCTACTGGACGGTCGACGTCGCCGCGGGAGCCAAGCCGCTGACCGTCACCACCGAGGCGGGCACCGGCAACGCGGACCTCTACGTCCGCTTCGGCGCTCCGCCGACGCTCAGCCTGACGGACGCCGTCTCGGCCGGCTCCGCGAACCAGGAGTCGGTGACGGTCGCCGCGCCCCGGGTGGGGAGGTACTACATCGGCGTGTACGCGAAGTCGCCGTACAGCGGGGTGAATCTGCGGGTGGGGGGGTGAGGCCCACGGTGCGGCACTTGTGCTAACCTGAAAGTGGGAGGTCGTACATGCCCGCCAAGAGCCCACGGATCACAACAGTTGTGGATGAGGAGCTTGCCCATTGGCTGAGGAAGCGCTCAGAGGTGGAGGGCCGCTCGGTTTCCCTCGTTGTGCGAGACATCATCGCCAAGTACTACGCGGATGAGGAAGAGCGCTTCTGGGCCCGTGAGGGTGAGAGCCGCCTTGAGACGTTCGACCGGCAGACGGCTGTATCCCACGAAGACGCTTGGGACTGAAGATCCTCTCTCGTGACCGAGTACCGCCTCCTTTATCACCAGAAGGTCGTTCGGGAGGACATTCCAAAGCTTGATCCGCCTACCCGAAGGCGGATCAAGGCCGCTATAGAAGCAAAGCTCTCAGCACGGCCTGAGGAGCTCGCGAAACCTCTCGCCTATACCAGAGCCGCTCTTTGGTCTCTACGGGTAGGAACATGGCGCGTCATCTTCGGTTTGCGAGGGGATGAGATCTGGATCTTGAAAATCGGCCACCGTCGAGACGTTTACCAGAACATGGACAGGAACATCCCTGAATAGGCGCGGGTGAGCCCTTGACGACGGACCGTGGGAATGTATAATCCGGCCTGTAAGGAGACGACTATGAGCCGGAAGACCGTCAGAAGTTATCGTGGAGAGATGCCGAAGCCGTCCGGACACCCCCCGGCTCCTGTCGGGCAGGCGCAGGCTTCGAGGAGAGAGCAGTTGGCTCGGATACTGTCTCACCAAGGCCGGATCGAGTTGGATCTCCACCCAGAGATGCTGGCCCAACTACGCTCCGCTGAATGATCCTCGTCGACAGCTCGGCGCTCATCGAATTTTATAGGCCCGCTGGTTCTCAGGCAGTTCGCTCCGCGGTTGCGGAGGCAGTCGAGGAAGACCTCGTGGCAGTCAACGGGATCATCCACGTCGAGGTCGTCGCCTTTGCACCTACCAAGGCCAGTTTCCTGAAGCTCGACTCCGACTTCAGGGTCTTCCATTGGCTGGAGTTGCAGGAGCCTGAATTCGACTGCGCGGCCGAGCTGGGCTTCTTGCTTCGCAGGAAGGCGATCACCGTCCCCTCCACGGACCTGATCATCGCTGCCTCGGCCATCCGCGCAAATCTGATCCTCTATCACGCGGACTCGCACTATGACCTGATCGCTCAGCACTGCGGGCTGAAGTCCAGGAATCTGCGGCCTAAACCTAAAGAAACAGGGCCGGTCACCCTCGACCGGCCCGCGAAACCCAGCTTCAGCAGAATCCAGTAATCAGTCCGCCAACGGCTCGGGCTGGCCGCTCACCACCTTCCGCCGTCCCTCTCCGCGGCCGACGAGCCGCGCCAGCCGCTGGCCGGTCCGGCTGAACACCTTCGAAGACGACCAGTCGTCGAAGATGCTGTAGATGACCGGCGTGCCGACCAGGGTCAGGATCAGCGACAGGAGCTGGCCGCCCATGATGACCGAGCCGATCGCCCGGTTGGTGCCGGCGCCCGTGCCGCTGGAGACCACCAGAGGCACCATGCCGGCCACGAAGGCTAGGGTGGTCATCAGGATCGGCCGCAACCGGTCGCGGTTCGCCTCCAGGATGGCCTCGTAGCGAGGCATGCCACCGGCCCGCAGGCCGTTCGTGTGGTCGACCTGCAGGATGCTGTTCTTCTTCACGATGCCGAACAGCACCAGGATGCCCAGCATCGAGAAGATGTTCACCGACTGGTTCAGCACCACCAGCGACAGCAGGGCGAACGGCACCGTGAGCGGCAAGGCCAGCAGGATGGTCACCGGATGGATCCAGCTCTCGAACTGCGCGGCCAGGATCAGGTACATGAAGATGATCGACAGCAGGAAGGCGACCATGAACGAGACGAACGCCTTGCCCTGCTCGCGCGACCGGCCCGTCAGGCCGGAGGAGTAGCCCGCGGGCATCTTGAGCTCGGCCGCCTTCCGGGCTAGGGCATCCAGCGCGATCTGCGACGAGAAGCCGGGCAGCATGTTGGCCACCACCATCACTTGGCGGCGGCGGTTCAGGCGGTTGACGAGCGAGGGGCCCGAGCCCTCGTCGAGGCTCACCACGTCGCGCAGCGGCACCGTGCCGAGCTTGGCCGAGGGCACCTCCATCGAGGCGATGCTCGCGGCGTTGTTGCGGTTGCCTTCGTCCGCCCGCACGTGGACCTCGTACTCCTTGCCGCCCTCGTAGTAGGAGGTCGCCTTCTGGCCGCCCACCAGGACGTTCAGAGAGCTCGCGATGTCCTCCACGCGCACGCCCAGGTCCGCCGCCTTCTCACGGTCGATGCGCACGCCCAGCTCGGGCTTGCCGACGATGAAGTTGGTGTCGACGTCGGTCACGCCGGGCACCTTCGCCAACTCGGCCTTGAGCGCGGTGGCGTAGCGGTCGAGCTGGTCCAGGTCGGGGCCGCCGATCCAGTACTGGATGTCGTTGTCGACGCCGCCGCCGAAGGCCGACACCAGGGCCGCCTGGGCCCGCAGGTTGAGCGACTTGTACTGCGGCAGGATCTTCTCGCGCACCTCCTGCATCAGCGTGAACTGATCGATTTCGCGCTCCTCGGGAGGCGTGAGCTGGACGAAGATCGATCCCAGGTTGAGCGTCCTCTGGGGATCGTCGCCGATCGTCACCACCGTCGTGTCGACCCCCTCGATCTTGCGCACCTGCGCCGCGATCGACTCCAGGATCGTCTTCGTGGTCTCGAGGTTGGCCCCCTCGGGAGCCCGCACCACGACCTGGAACTGCGACTCGTCGTCGTTGGGCAGGAAGTTCTTGTCGACGATCATGAACAGCGGGACCGTGGCGAGGAACACCAGGATCATCACCACGACCACCGCCCAGCGGTGGGCCATCGACCAGCGCAGCAGGGCCATGTAGCCGCGCTCGACGCGGGCGTAGAAGCCCTTCTCCCGCGACGTCCCGTGCCCCTCGGCGCCTTCCTTCACCTTGAGCCAGCGCGAGGAGAGCATCGGCGTCAGGGTGAAGGAGACGATCAGGGAGACGGCGATGGCGAACGCCATCGTGACGCCGAACGAGTTCATGAACCGGCCCACGATGCCGCCCATGAAGGCGACGGGCAGGAAGACGGCGATCAGCGACAGGCTGGTCGCGAGCACGGCGAGGGCGACCTCCTTGGTGCCGTAGACCGCCGCCTCCCGCGGGCTCATCTTCTTCTCTTCCATGTACCGGAAGATGTTCTCGAGCACCACCACGGCGTCGTCGATCACGATGCCCACCGCCAGGGTGAGGGCGAGGAGCGTGATGACGTTGAGGGTGAAGCCCATGTACTGCATGGCGCCGAAGGTGGCGATCAGCGAGCTGGGGATGGCGACGGCCGCGATGAGCGTCGGCCGGAACCGGCGCAGGAAGAGCAGCACGATGCCGGCCGCGAACAGCGAGCCGAGCAGCAGGTGCTCCTTGACGGCCTCGACCGCCGCGACGATGAACGTCGACTGGTCGCGGACGGTCTTCGCCTGCCAGCCCTTGGGGATCTCGGCGCGCAGCTCCTCGAACCTCTCCTTGACCGCCTCGACCACGGCGATCGTGTTGGTTCCCGACTGCTTCCGGACCTCCAGGACCACCGCCGGCTGGCCGTTGACCGTGGCGACCGACTGCTCGTCCTCCATGCCGTCCTCGACCCGGGCGACGTCGCGGACCCGCACGGAGTAGCCCTGGCGGGACACGATCGGCAGGGCTCCGAAGTCCTGGGGCGAGCCCACGCGGCCGTAGGTGCGCAGCGTCAGGTCGCGGCGGTTCTGCTCGACCTTGCCGCCCGGGATCTGCACGTTCTGGGTGGCGAGCGCGTTGATGACGTTCGCGGACGTGAGGCCGACGCTGTCGAGCTTCGCCGGGTCGGCGATGACGTTGATCTGGCGCAGCCGCTCGCCCACCAGGCGCACCTGGCCGACGCCCGAGACCGTCTCCAGGCGGCGCTTCAGGGTCTCGTCCGCGTACTCGGAGATCTCACGCTGGGTGGCCGGGCCGGACAGCGCGATCGAGATCACGGGCGAGGCGTCGGCGTCGATCTTCTCGATGATCGGCGGATCGGCGTCGCGCGGCAGCTCGCCCAGCACGGAGTTCACCTTGTCGCGCACCTCCTGGGCTGCCACGTCGCCGTTCTTCTCCAAGGCGAACTGGATCTGGATCAGCGACACGTTCTCCGACGAGGTCGAGATCAGCTCCTCGATGCCGCTGATCGTGTTGATCGACTCCTCGAGCTTGTCGGTGATCTCGGTCTCGACCTCCTCGGGCGCGGCGCCCGGCAGGACGGTGGTGACCGTCACGAACGGGAAGTCGACGTCGGGGAAGCGGTCCACCCCGAGCTGGAAGTAGGAGAAAGCGCCCACCACCACCAGCGCGAGGATGATCACCGTCGCGAAGACGGGCCGGCGGACGCAAAGCTCAGCGAGTTTCTGCATGGGACACCTCCGGTTCCGAGCCCGACCCCAGGTTCACGCGGGCGAACAGGCCGGGACGCAGCCGGCCGTCGGAATTGGGGAATTCGGCTTCGGCGAAAAACGTGCGGGTCGCCGGATCGATCACGCCGCCCACCGTCTTGATCGTGCCTCGGAAGACCTCGCCGGGATAAGGCTCGACCCGGGCGGCCACCGGCTGGCCCCTCTTCATCTCGCCCAGGAACCGCTCGGGGACGCTGAAGCGCAGCCGGAGCGGCGCCGTCTGCACGATGACGAAGGCCACCCCGGCGTCGCCGAGATGCTCGCCGACGTTGGTCCGGCGCTCGCTGACCACGCCGGTCATGGGCGAGCGGATGACGGAGTCCGCGAGCCGCTGCCTGGCCGTGGCGACCACCACCTCGGCCGAAGTCCGCGCCGCCTGGGCCTGATCGAGAGCGGCCTGAGCGCGGTCGAAGGTGGCCTGGGGGATCGACTCGTTGGCGAGCAGCCCCTGCTTGCGGTCGAACTCCCGGCGGGCGTCCGCCTCGGCCGCCTTGACGCGGGCGAGGTCCGCCTCGGCGCGCCGGATGTCCAGCCGGATGTAGTCCGTCTCCATGGTCAGGAGCGTCTGCCCGCGGCCCACCCGCGAGCCCTCGTCGACGTAGACGGCGGCCACCCGGCCGGGCATCTTGGGCGCCACCTCCGAGCTCGACGGCGAGACGAACTCGCCCGTGGGCTCGAGCGAGGAGAGGGCCGTCGTGCCCGCTTCCTCGATCTTCGGCGTCCCGGCGGGCCCGGCAGACGGCTCGGGGGTGGCGAGCTGCGCTACGTCGGCCGGCAGGGCCGGCGTGGGTTCGGCTGCCGCGGGCTGGTCGGCGGCCGGCTTGTCTGCAGCTTTTTTGTCGGCGGTGCAGGCGGCGGCGAGCAGCAGGGCCGCGGCGAGCGCGATCGTTCTGGATGTCATGGCTTCATCTCCTCGGAGAGGATCGTATTCTTGAGAGTTCCGACCGCGGACCACACGGCGAGCTCCGCCAGGTCGCGGTCCAGATTGCCGGCCACCACCGCCCGCCGGGCCTCGGCGAGCGAGGTCTCGGAGGATTCGAGGTCGAGCGACGTCGCTTCCTGCGCCCGATAGAGCTCGAAGCTCTGGTTGTACTCGGCCTCGGCGGCGGCGAGCTGGTCCTTGGCGAGCGCCAGCGACTTCTCGGCGGTCTCCAGGTCGAGCAGGGCCTGGAGGACGTCCTCCCGCACCTGCCGTTTGCGTTCCGTGAGGGCGATCTCCGCCTGCTCCTGGCGCGTGCGGGCGGTGGCGACCTGGGCCGCGATCTCGCCGCTGTCCCAGATCGGCAGGTTCAGGTTGATCGTGAACGCGCCGTACTGCTCCGCCGGAAAGTTGGCCCTCTGGCCGATGTAGCTCGCCTCGGCGCGCACCACCGGCAGCCGCGCCGCCCGCTGCTTGGCGACCTCGAGCCGGTTGATCTCGAGCGCCAGCTCCGCCTGCTTGATCTCGGGCCGGGTGTCCTGCGCCTGCCGTACCAGCTCTTCGACGGCGGGGCGCGGCGGGAAGCTCAGCGCCGGCGGCTCCACCTGCAGCGGCGTGCCGGGCGAGGGGTCCAGGGCCAGGCTGAGCCGCAGCCGGCTGGCGGCCGTGTCGCGGTTCTGCTGGGCGGCCGCGATGGCCCGCTGGACGGCCTTGGTGTCCGTCTCGGCCCGCAGCACGTCCACCCGCGTCACCTCGCCGGCCTCGTAGAAGGCCTTCGACTGCTTGCTCCGGCGGCCGGCGAGCTCCAGGTTCCGGCGCTCCACTTCGAGCAGCGCGTCGCCGGCCACCACGGCCAGGTAATCCGACGCCGTGCCCAGCAGCACCTGCTCCTCGCTCTGCCGGACTCCCTGCTGGATCCGGGTGAGGTTGAGCCGGCTCTGGCGGAGCGCCTTGAGCTCGCGGCCGCCGGCGTAGAGCGGCTGCCGCAGGGTCACGTCGTAGTGCCAGTCGTTCTCCGGCAGCACCGTGGCGCGGACGCCGTCGAACTCGAAGGCGACCTCGGTGCTGTTGCGCGTCGCCGAGCCGTTCAGCTCGATCTTGGGCAGGATCGCCGAACGGATCTGGCGGATCTGCGCCTCGGAGACCCGGACCTCCGCGCGCGCCGTCTCGGTGCCCGGGTTGGCTTCCAAGGCCCGCCGCAGCGCTTCCGCCAGCGTCAATTTCTGTGCGGTGGCCGTGGGCGGCGCGGGCTCCTGTGCCTGGGCCGTGGGGGCCAGAAACAAAGACAGCGAGAGGGCAAGAGCGGCTCCGGCTCTGCCTCCCCCTCGATTCATAATGGACGTCATGCGGCTCACCTCCCAATCCTTGGTCTGGCCAAGAGTACGGAGAGGACCGGCGTACTTCCCATTCGCCGAACGGCGGATTTTGCGGCGTATTGACCGGAGGCCGTATACGATGAACCCAAGAGGAGGATTCATCCGCGCTCTGCTGCGCGCCGCCAGTTGCGCCGCGGCGCCGCTCTCCCGCGCCAAGGCCCGGGTCGAGGCCCTGAACGCGGGGAAGCTCGAGCCACATTGATGGACGGCCTGCCGGAGCCTGAAGTCGGCTCGCCGGACCTTAAAGTTCGTTCGCCGGCCGGAACGGGTCGTCCGCCGACCGGAACGAACGGCTCGCCGGAGTCAAAAGTTGGCTCGCCGGCCGGAACGAGCCACTCGCCGGTCGGAACGGATGCCCCGCCGGAGCCAAAAGCTGGCTCGCCGGCCGGAACGAGTCGTTCGCCGGCCGGAACGAACGGCTCGCCGGAGTCAAGAGTTGGCTCGCCGGCCGGAACGAGCCACTCGCCGGTCCGAACGAGCCAACTTTAAGGTCCGGCGAGCCAGCTTTAGGCTTCGGCGAGCCGCTCGTTCCGCTAGATGCCGTACCAGCGGGTAAAATAGTTCGTTCGGAGGGTTCCTGATCATGTCCCGATCTGTGGCGGCCAACCCCTATAGCGTCCATCCCGGAGTCACCGGCCGCCTCCTCGACACCGGCGGCTTCGCCAAGAAGGACCGTATCACCCATCGGATTCCGATCGCGAGCCTCGCTGAAATCGACGCCGAGGTCCATCGCTGGTTGACGGTTGCTTACGAAATGGACGTTACTCCTTGACCCTCCAAGACCTCGGCTGGAACGACTTCTTCGCCTCCGCCTTCGCGCCCTACGCGGAGCAGGGCCTCGTGCCCGCCCGCGTGGTGGCGCAGAAGGGCCTCTGCCAGGTCTCGACCGGCGAGGCCGAGCATTACGCGGACCTCGCGGGCAAGCTCCGCCATGAGCTCAAGGGGCCCGGTGGCGCGGCCGGCTATCCGGCCGTAGGGGACTGGCTCGCCCTGCGGCCGCCGACGGGGGAGGGGAGGGCGATGATCCATGCCGTCCTGCCCCGCAGGAGCAAGTTCTCCCGCAAGACCGCCGGCCAGCGCACCGAGGAGCAGGTCGTGGCGGCCAACATCGACACCATCTTCCTGGTCTCCGGGCTCGACGGCGACTTCAGCCCCCGGCGCATCGAGCGCTATCTGACCGCCGCCTGGGACAGCGGCGCTCAGCCCGTGGTCGTGCTCAACAAGCTCGACCGGTGCGAAGATCCCGAGACGTGCCTGCTCGAGGTCGAGGCCGTCGCCATGAGCGTGCCCGTCCACCGGGTCAGCGCCCGCACCGGCGAGAACTGCGAGCAGCTCACGGCCTACCTCGGCCCCGGCCAGACGGTGAGCCTCCTCGGCTCCTCGGGCGTCGGCAAGTCCACCCTCAGCAACCGCATCCTCGGCCGCGAGGCCCAGCGCACCAGCGAGGTGCGCGAGGGCGACGACCGCGGCCGGCACACCACGACCCATCGCGAGCTGTTCGTGGTGCCCTCCGGCGGCCTCCTGATCGACACCCCGGGCCTGCGGGAGCTTCAGCTTTGGGGAGAGGACCAGGGGATCGAGACCACCTTCCCGGACGTCGAGGCGCTCACGGAGAGCTGCCGGTTCGCCGACTGCCAGCACAAGGGCGAGCCCGGGTGCGCCGTGACGGCGGCGGTCGAGACCGGAGTGCTGTCCACCGAGCGCCTGGAGAGCTACCGCAAGCTCCAGCGCGAGCTGCGGCAGCTCCACGTCCGCCAGGACGAGCTGGCCCGCCTGCAGGAAAAGAAGAAGAACAAGGTCCAGCAGAAGGCGCTGCGGGAGCACTACCGGTTGAAGCCTCGGGGCTGAGCGCCCCGCGTGTTTACCCCGTCTGCGTGCCTCCCACTGTAGAGACGCCTTGCAGGCGTCTCTGGACGGGCACGGCGGGTTCCCTCTCGATGATGCCTAATCGAAGAGACGCCCCGCGGAAAGTCGGCATTATTCGACCATCCTTCCCCGCCTCGGAGACGCCCGCAGGGCGTCTCTACAGTGGGACCGGTTGTAATCAGACCTCCTCATCCAAGTGACGGCGCTCCGTTGACAACGCCGCGCCAGCCCTGTTACGGTACCTCACTGTAAACGGTTACACCGCCAGGGGGCATCCCCGATGCAAGCCGCCAATCCATGCTTTCGTGACCGGCTGATCCGACAGCCTGGAGCCGCGCCCAGGTGAGCTCCTCGATCCGGGAGGTCGCCCTCAAGGCCGGGGTCTCGATCGCCACGGTGTCGCGGGTCCTCAACAACACGGGGCCGGTGGCGGAGGAGACGCGCGGCCGCATCCTCGAAGCCATCGACAAGCTCCGCTACGTCCCTCATGGGGCGGCACGCAGCCTGATCACGCGGCAGACGGAGACCGCCGGCGTGCTGCTGCCGGACCTCTACGGCGAGTTCTTCTCCGAGGTCATCCGGGGGGTCGACCTCGCGGCGCGGCGCAGCGGCTTCCATGTCCTGGTCTCGGGGTTTCACAGCGACCGGGCCGAGATCGAGGCCGTGCTGCGGGCCATGCGCGGGCGGGTGGACGGGCTGATCGTGCTGTCGCCGGACGTCGACGCCCAGACCTTGCAGCGCAACCTCCCCGAGACGCTCCCCGTGGTGCTCCTCAACACCCCGCTTCACAAGCCTGTCGCCGGCGCTGCTTTCGACGCCATCAACGTCGACAACCGCGGCGGCGCCTTCGCCATGGTGCGCCACCTCGCGGGGCTGGGCCACCGGCGGATCGCCTTCCTGCAGGGACCGGCCGAGAACGCCGACGCCCAGGAGCGGCTGCGGGGCTACCGCGACGCCCTGCGGAGCCTGGGAGCGGAGGCCTCGCCGGTGCTGGAGCTCAAGGGCGACTTCAGCGAGGAGTCGGGCTACCGGGCCGGCCGGCGCCTCCTGGCGCTGGCGCCGCGGCCCACGGCCGTCTTCGCGGCCAACGACTCGATGGCCATCGGCTGCCTTTTCGCCCTGCGAGAGGCCGGAGTGCGGGTGCCCGGCGAAGTGGCCCTGGCCGGATTCGACGACATCCCCATCGCGCGCTACATCACGCCGTCCCTCTCCTCGGTGCACGTGCCGATTGCGGAGATGGGGACGCGGGCCATGGAGCGGCTGCTGCACGCCGTGGCCAGTAAGAACGAGCATGAGCGCCGGCAGGAGACCGTCGCCACCACGCTGGTGGTGCGCGGCTCCTGCGGCGGCACACTGAATTCCCCTGGATTGGATCCCTTGAAAAGACAGGAACCTGGAGAAGGAGGAGAACGATGAAACCAAAGGTCAGGGCCGGCGCCCTCGCGCTCGGCTCGGTGCTCCTGGCGCTGCTGCTCGCGACGCCGGCGTCGGCTCAAACCAACACGTCGTCCTTGCGAGGGGTGGTGCTGGACACCTCTGGACCGATCACCGACGCCACCGTCGAGGCCGTGGACACCGGAAGCGGTTTCCGGTACACCGCCAAATCGGGCCCGGACGGCAGTTTCGCCCTGCCCGGCCTGACGCCGGGCGTCTACAAGCTGACGATCTCCTCCCCGGCCTACTCGGCCCAGAGCCGCGAGGTGCAGGTGCTGGTGGGGCAGGACGTGACGGCGGATTTCGTGCTCTCGCCCAGCGAGGTCATCAGCGAGTCCGTGACGGTGGTGGGCGAGGGCGTGGACCTGCTGGTCGAAACGCGCACCTCCGAGATCGGCACCAACATCACGCCCCGGCAGATCGAATCGCTGCCCCAGAACAACCGGAACTTCCTGGGCCTGGCCTCCCTTGCCCCGGGCGTCCGCTTCACCGACAACCAGGACGACACGGCGAAGTTCAGGAGCGGTGGCCAGGACTCCCGCCAGATCAACGTCTTCGTGGACGGCCTCTCCTACAAGAACGACGTGCTCCAGGGCGGCGCCTTCATGCAGGACTCCAGCCGCGGCAACCCCTTCCCGCTCAGCGCGGTGCAGGAGTTCCGCGTGCTCACCCAGAACTACAAGGCCGAATACGAGAAAGCCGCAGCCGCGGTGATCTCCGCGGTGACCAAGTCCGGCGGCAACGACTTCCACGGCGAGGTCCTCTACCTCTCCCAAAACAAAGACGTCGTCAGCCAGGACGATTTCTCCAAGGAGCGGGGCGAGAAGAAGCCGGACTACGATCGCGTGCAGGGCGCCCTGTCGATCGGCGGCCCCATCTTGCGCGACCGGCTCCACTTTTTCGCTTCCTATGAGCGCAACGAGCAGGACCGCGCCGCCACCGTCTTCCGCGGCGGCTCCTTCAACTCCGCGCCGGCCAATGTGCAGCAGTTCTTGAGCGGGTTCGAGACCGGCGTGCTGACGTCCCCCTTCGAGTCGGACCTCTTCTTCGGCAAGCTCTCCTGGCAGCCGACGGCCGGCCAGACCTTCTTCGTGACCGCCCACCGGCGCGACGAGCAGGAGGTCCGGGGCTACGGCGGCCAGCGAACTCAGGATGGCGCCGAGAACCTCGAGATCGGTACCAACGCCGCCGTGGCCAAGCACACCTGGGTGATCGGCAACACCCTCAACGAGGCCAGCCTCACCTACCAGACGCAGGAGTGGAGCCCGGCGGGCCTCGATTCCACCACGCCACGCCTGAACTACATCGGCATTCTCGACGTGGGCGGCAAGGACGCCACCCAGGACTTCCAGCAGGACCGGATCGGCTTCCGTGACGACGTGTCCTGGGCCGTGTCCTGGCGGGGCAGCCACACCCTGAAGACCGGCGCCAGCATCAACTGGCTGGACTACAGCGTCACCAAGAGCACCTTCGAAAACGGATTGTTCGAGTTCCGCAGCGACGAGCAGTGGCAGTTCCCGTTCCAGGCCCGCGTGGGCTTCGGCGATCCCGAGCTCGATTTCAGCAACACCCAGGCCGGCCTCTATCTCCAGGACGACTGGCAGATCGGCAGCCGCTTGACGCTGAACCTCGGCGTGCGCTGGGACTACGAATCGAACATGATCAACAACGACTACCGGACGCCGCCGGAGCTGGTCGCCGGCCTGGAGAGCGCCTGCCGCACCTATAGTCAGCCGGTGGGCGGTCAAAGCACCTGGTGCCTGCGGGACTTCCTCGACCTTGACCGCTTCACCACCGACGGCGGCGACCGCGATCCCTATTACGGAATGATCCAGCCGCGCGTCGGCTTCGCCTGGGACGTCAGTGGCAACGCCAAGACCGTGGTCTTCGGCGGCTGGGGCAAGTACTACGACCGTGTCGTCTTGAACGACATCTTCGACGAGCAGTACCGGCAGCAGTTCAAGATCTATTCTTTCTGCTTCTCGGCCGACGGCAGCCCGGCGCCCAACTGCGGCGTGCCGGCCCTCGCCTGGCGACCCGAGTACCTCTCCGGCGAGGCCCTGCGCGGGCTCGTGGCCAGCGGCCAGGCACCGGGCCCCGAGGTCTTTCTGGTGGACAACGACCTGCGGCCGCCCAGATCCGACCAGTGGACCCTCGGCGTGCGCCAGCAGCTCGGCAGTTGGCTGACCTCGCTCTCCTACGCCGGCACGCGGGGATACAACGGCCTCATCTACTTCTTCGGCGACCTGCCGCCGGGCACCAGCTTCGGGGACCGCTTCGGCAACAACGTGGGAGTGCCGGGCTACGCCCGCATCTTCACCACCTCGACGTCGCGGCGTACCTGGTACGACGCGATCTTCTTCACCCTCGACCATCCGCTGGCCGCCAGCGGCCGGTGGGGCTTCAACCTGGCCTACACCTTCGCCGACGCCGAGCAGAACGGCACCGACAACACCGGGGAAGGCGTGGCGTTCGGCGCTTTCGACTACCTGAGTCCCGAGAGCTTCTACCGCTTCCCCGCTTCCAACACCGAGCGCCACCGGCTCGTGATGAGCGGCACGCTCCTCCTGCCGGCCAACTTCCAGGTATCTTCGATCATCACCCTCGGCTCGGGCGTGCCGTACACCATCTTCGATGACTCCACCGCCCCCTTCCGGGTGCGCTGGAACGAGTTCCAGCCGGAGAAGAAAGATTTCATCATCCCGAACGCCTGGGCTTATCGCAGCGTGGACCTGCGTCTGGAGTGGCAGGCTCCGGAGATCTTTAACGCGGTACGCTTGAGCCTCATCGCCGAAGGGTTCAACATCTTTGACTTCGACAACTTCAACGACTTCAACCGGGACATCCCGCGCCTGCCGAATGTGAACCAGGGCTTCGGCGATCCCCGGTCCGAGTTCAACACGCGCCGGTTCCAGGGCGGCGTACGGGTGGGTTTCTGATCGCATGACCGGCGGACGCTGGATCGCTCTCCTCCTGCTCGTCTTCGTGGCGGGCGGAGGTTGCGCGCCAGCCCGTCAGCCCGTCCCCCTTCAGCCAGCAGCACCTCTCACAACGGAGGTCAACCGGAACGATCCGCTCCTCGCAGATCTGGAGGAGCGGACGTTCCGGTGGTTCTGGGACCTGGCCGATCCCAACACCGGCCTGATCCCGGACCGGGCCCCCACGCCGTCGTTCTCCAGCGTCGCGGCCGTGGGCTTCGGCCTCACGGCTTACGTCGTCGGCGCCGAGCGGGGGTGGGTCGGCCGCGAGCAGGCGCGCGGCCGGGTACGCAAGCTCCTGCAATTCCTGCTCGACGCGCCGGAAGGTCCGCAGGCCCGGGGAGTCACCTCTTATAAAGGTTTCTTCTACCACTTCCTCGACATGAAGACGGGGCACCGGTTCGAGACGGTGGAGCTGTCCACCATCGACACCACCCTGCT
Organism: Thermoanaerobaculia bacterium; assembly: GCA_035266085.1. Taxonomy (GTDB): domain Bacteria; phylum Acidobacteriota; class Thermoanaerobaculia; order Multivoradales; family UBA5704; genus DATARR01. Next base: position 26,298 of record DATFNZ010000153.1, on the reverse strand, counting down.
GCTGGCCGGCGTGCTGACGTGCCAGTCCTATTTTGATCGGGACGAGCCTGACGAGGCCGCCATCCGCGACCTCGCCGAGCGGCTCTACCGGCGGGTGGACTGGACTTTCGCCCAGGTGCGTCCGCCCGCCGTTTCCCACGGCTGGAAGCCCGAGTCGGGCTTCATCATCTCGGACTGGAAGGGCTACAACGAGGCCATGATCCTCTACGTCCTGGCCCTCGGCTCGCCCACCCATCCGGTGGCGCCCGCAGCCTGGGACGCATGGACTTCCACTTATCAGTGGCATCGCTACTTCGGCCAGGAGCACCTGACGTTCGGGCCCCTCTTCGGCCACCAGTACTCCCACGTCTGGATCGACTTCCGGGGTATCCAGGACGCCTACATGCGGGAGAGGGGGATCGACTATTTCGAGAACTCCCGCCGGGCGGCGCTCTCCCAGCATGCCTATGCCGTCGAGAACCCCGGGGGATGGCGGGGGTACGGCGACAAGCTCTGGGGGCTCACGGCCTCGGACGGCCCGCTGGACACGGCCTTGCGGATCGACGGCCGCGACCGCACCTTCCACACCTACTGGGCGCGCGGCGCCTCGCCCCAGGAGCTCACCGACGACGGCACCCTCGTGCCCACGGCCGCCGCGGCCTCGCTGCCGTTCGCGCCGGAGATCGTGCTGCCGGCCATCCGCGAGATGAAAGAGCGTTACGGCGAGCATCTCTACGGGCGTTTCGGCTTCCTCGACGCCTTCAATCCCACCTTCGACGTGGACGTGAAGCCCCAGCATGGCAAGGTCGTGCGCGGCCTCGGCTGGTTCGACACCGATTACCTCGGCATCGATCAGGGGCCCATCGTGGCCATGATCGAAAACCATCGCTCGGGCCTCGTCTGGCGCCTCATGCGGCGGAATCCGCACGTGCGCCGGGGTCTCGAACGGGCAGGCTTCTCCGGCGGATGGCTCGCAACGCGGCCCGACTGACGCTGCTGGGGCTGACCCTGCTTGCCGCGTCCGCTTGCGGCCGGGGGCAGGCGGACACGCGCACCACCGTCCGCTTCTGGGGCTTCGGCCGCGAGGGCGAGGTGGTGCGCGAGCTGGTGCCCGAGTTCGAGCGGCGCCATCCCGACATCCGGGTGGAGGTGCAGCAGATCCCCTGGACGGCGGCCCACGAGAAGCTGCTCACCGCCTACGTGGGCGATGCCACTCCCGACGCCGCGCAACTGGGCAACACCTGGGTCCCGGAGTTCGTCTCCCTGGGGGCTCTGGCGCCTCTCGACGCGCGGGTCGCGCGGTCGCCGGGGACCAGGGGAGATTCCTTTCCCGGCATCTGGGACACCAACGTGATCGATGGCCAGACGTGGGGCCTGCCCTGGTACGTGGACACCCGCCTGCTCTTCTACCGCACCGACCTGGTGGCCGCCGCGGGCGGGCCCTGGCCGCCGCGGAGCTGGGCCGAGTGGCGGGAGTCGATGGTGCGCATCAAGAAGCTCGGCGGCCCCAACCGCTTCGCCATCCTGATGCCCGTCGACGAATGGACGCAGCCGGTCATCTTAGGCCTGCAGAACGGCGCTCCGCTGCTGGCGGATGGCGGCCGGCGCGGCAACTTCCGCGATCCGCGCTTCCGCCAGGCCATGGCCTTCTATCTCGATTTCTACGCCTCCGGCCTCGCCCCGGCCCTCGACCTGCAGAGCGTCGCCAACCTCTACCAGCAGTTCGCGGAGGGGTACTTCGCGATGGTGATCACGGGCCCCTGGAACCTCGGCGAGTTCAAGAGCCGGATTCCCGCCGGGATGCAGGACCTCTGGGCCACGGCGCCGCTGCCGCCGCCGGAGGCCGGCAGGCCCTACCCGGGTCTCTCCCTGGCGGGCGGCTCGAGCCTCGTCCTCTTCCGCAAGGCGCGGTCGCCCGAAGCCGTATGGAAATGGCTGGAGTACCTCGGCGAGCCGGCGCAGCAGGTGCGCTTCTACCAGCTTTCCGGAGACCTGCCGGCCCGTCCCTCGGCGTGGAAGCTGGCGGGCCTGGCCGAGGAGCCCAGGGCGGCCGCTTTCCTCGCCCAACTCGGCAGCGTCGCCCCCACACCCAAGGTGCCGGAGTGGGAGCGGATCGCCACCCGGGTGGCCGAGTGCGCCGAGCAGGTGATGCGGGGCGGCCGGGACCTCGACGAGGCGCTCGCCGCCCTCGACGCCGACGTCGACCAGATGCTGGAGAAACGGCGCTGGATGCTCGACCAGGCCGCGGAGGAGGGGAGATGACCGCGGTGACTCCGGACGGCCGCGTCGAGGAGACGCTCGGCTCCCGCGCGGAGCGGCGGGCGGCGTGGCTGCTGCTGGCCGTCCCCCTGGGCGCGATCCTCCTGTTCTTCGCCCTGCCGCTGGTCGCGGCGCTGTTCCTGTCGCTCACCGACTTTGACATCTACGCGGTGGCCGACCCCCGCAACGCGCGCTTCGTGGGCCTCGAGAACTACCTGCGGCTGCTGCGCGATCCGCTGTTCTGGAAAGTGTTGCGCAACACTCTCGTCTTCGTGGTGATCGGCGTGCCGCTGACGCTGGCGGCCTCGCTCGGCGGGGCGCTGCTGGTGAATTCGAAGCAGGCGCGGCTGCCAGGCCTCTTCCGCACCATTTTCTACTCGCCGGTGGTCACCACGCTGGTCGCCGTGGCCGTGGCCTTCCGTTACCTGTATCACCCGCGCTACGGCATGATCAATCAGTTTTTCGGCTTGGTGGGCCTGCCCCCGATCGACTGGCTGGGCAATCCCGGGTGGGCGACGGTGGCGATCACCCTGCTCGCCGTGTGGCGGAGCTTCGGCTACGGGCTGGTCATATACGTGGCGGGGCTCCAGGCCATCCCTGAGTCGCTTCACGAGGCGGCGGAGCTCGACGGCGCCGGTCCGTGGCGCCAGATCCGGCACATCACACTGCCGCTGCTGATGCCGACCACCCTCTTCGTGACGGTGATCACCACCGTCAGCCTGTTCCAGATCTTCGCCGAGCCCTACGTGATGACCCGCGGCGGGCCGCTGTACGCGACGACGTCGATCACTCTGCTGATGTATCAGCAAGGTTTTCGCTGGTGGAATCTGGGCAGCGCCGCCGCCATCGCCTTCGTGCTGTTCGCCCTCATCATCGCCGCCACCGGCTTGCAGGTGCTGTGGCGCAGGACGCGCAAGTCATGAAGCGCCAACGCCTGGCGAAGCTCGCCGTCAACGGCGCCCTGGTGCTCCTCGCGCTGCTCACGGCTTTTCCCCTGCTGTGGATGCTGTCGGCGTCGCTGATGCCCGCCGGCGAGGCGTTGACCCTGCCAGCGCGCCTCTTTCCGTCGCATCCGACGTTGCAGCATTACGGGACGCTCTTCTCCCGCCTGCGGCTCGGGCGGACCTTCCTCAATACGCTCTTTCTCGCGTCGGTCATCACGGCCGTCTCGCTGCTCTGCAACTCGATGGCGGGCTACGCCTTCGCCAAGCTGCGCTTCCGCGGCCGCGGCCGTCTCTTCGCCATCCTGCTGGCCACCCTGGTGGTGCCGCCGCAGGTTACGGTGCTGCCGCTCTTTCTCGAGATCCGCGCGCTCGGCCTGGTCAACTCCTTCGGCGGCGTCATCGTGGCGGGCATCACCACCGTCTTCGGTATCTTCCTGATCCGCCAGTTCGCCCTCGGCATTCCCGACGAGCTGCTCGACGCCGCCCGCATCGACGGCGCCTCGGAGCTCCGCATCTACTGGACGATCGTGCTGCCGGCGCTGCGGCCGATCCTCATCACCCTGGGCGCCTTCACTTTCCTCGCCGCCTGGAACGACTTCATGTGGCCCCTGACGGTGCTCACCGACGAGAGCAAGTACACCCTGCCCGTCGCGCTCGCCAACCTTTCCGGCGAGCACGTGCAGGACACCGAATTGATGATGGCCGGAGCCGTGGTCACGGTGCTGCCGGGGCTCCTCCTCTTCCTGGCGTTGCAGCGCTATTACGTCCAGGGGATCCTGATGGGGGGCGTCAAGGAATGAAGAAACCCGTCCTCCTCGTCTTTCTAATCCTTGCAGTCCTTGCAGTCCTTGCCGTCCCTGCCGTCCTTCGCGCCGCCGAGCCGCGCACTCTCGACGACTTTGAGAACATCTCCCGCTGGACCACGGCCCCTTCGGACGGCGTCAATCTCACTCTCAAAGAGGACCAAGGCGCTCTGCGCCTGGACTTCGATTTCCAGGGCGGCGCCGGCTACGCCGTGGCCCGCCGGCCGCTCGCCCTCGACCTGCCCGCCAACTGGGAGATCTCTTTCCGCCTGCGCGCCGATGCTCCAGTGAATAATCTGGAATTCAAGCTGATCGATCCCACCGGCGAGAACGTCTGGTGGATGAACCGCCGCAATTTCGAGTTTCCCCGCGATTGGCGGCTGATCAAAATCAAGAAGCGTCAGCTCGAGTTCGCCTGGGGGCCGATCGGCGGCGGCGAGATGAAAACCGCCGCCTCTCTCGAGCTCGCCATCACGGCCGGCACCGGCGGCAAGGGATCGGTCTGGATCGACGATCTGACGTTCACCGAGCTGCCGCCGGCCCACCCCTACGACCGCACGCCCGTCCGGACCTCGGGCCCCGGCTGGACCGCCCTCGACTTTCTGGAATCCCGCGAATACGGCGGACTGGTGATCGATTGGCAACCGAAAGCCGACGCCGCCCATTACGCCGTCGAGATCTCGGACGACGGCGCTTCCTGGACCACGATCCGTGAGGTCGTGAACGGCAACGGCGGGCGCGATTATCTTTATCTTCCCGAGACGGAATCGCGCCATTTGCGTCTGCGGCATCCCGAGGGCTCGGACCCTCTCACCCCGCGAAACGTCGACGTCAAGCCCCTCGATTGGGCGCCGACCCTCAACTCCTTCTTCGAGCGCATCGCGAAGGACGCCCCGCGCGGCTCCTATCCGCGCTCGTTCTCCGGCGAACAGGCGTACTGGACGGTGATCGGCGTCGACGGCGATTCCGAAGAGGGGCTCCTCAGCGAAGATGGCGCCCTGGAGGTGGGGCAGGGGGCCTTCTCGATCGAGCCCTTTATGTTCCTGGATGGCGAGTTGATCTCCTGGGCTGGCGTCCAGACCTCCCAGACGCTGGCGGAGGGCTACCTCCCCATCCCGACGGTCACGTGGACGCGCGGCGATCTCTCCTTGAAGGTGACCGCTTTCGCCTCCGGTTCGCCGGGCCGCTCCGTGCTCCACGCCCGCTATCTCGTCCGCAACTCCGGGGGCCCGCCGAAGCGCATCCGCCTGTTCCTGGCGCTCCGGCCGTTCCAGGTGAACCCGCCCACCCAGTTCCTCAATGCTCAGGGCGGCGTTTCTTCCATCCGAGAGATCGCCTGGAACGGCACCGCCGCGGTGGTGAACGGCGAGCGCGCCGTGATCCCCGCGAGCCTGCCAATGGCCTTCGGCGCCACGACCTTCGACGGCGGTGAAGTCTCCGAGTATCTGCGGCAAGAAAAGGTTCCCGTGGCGTCCCAGGCGAGCGATCCTTTCGGCCACGCGTCCGGCGCCTTCGTGTGGGACCTGGATCTGTTTGCCGGCGAGGACAGCGCGGTGGACCTCCTCGTCCCGCTCCACGGCGAGCCCGACAAATCTGATTCTTTCGACAGCGCCCTCGCCGCCGCCGTCCGCGACTGGCACAAGCGTCTCGACCGGGTCGAGATCCGCCTGCCACCGGCGGCCGAGCCCCTCGTCCAGACCTTCAAGACCGCCATCGCCCATATCCTGATCAATCGCGACGGCCCCGCCATCCAGCCGGGCTCGCGCTCCTACGCCCGCACCTGGATCCGCGACGGCTCCCTCACCTCCTCGGCCCTGCTGCGCGCCGGCCATCCGGCGCCCGTCCGCGAGCTCGTCGAGTGGTTCGCCCCCTTCCAGTTCGCCAACGGCAAGGTGCCCTGCTGCGTGGACGCCCGCGGGGCCGACCCCGTGCCCGAGAACGACAGCCACGGCGAGTGGGTTTTTCTCGTCTCGGAATACTGGCGCTATACCCACGACCGCGCCACGGTGGAGAAGGTCTGGCCCCACGTCGAGAAGGCCGTCGCCTACATCGACGAGCTGCGCCGCCAGCGCCGCACCGACGAATACCGGCAGCCCGCCAGGCTCCGCTACTTCGGCCTCCTCCCCGAATCGATCAGCCACGAGGGCTACTCGGCCAAGCCCGTCCACTCCTATTGGGACGACTTCTTCGCCCTCACGGGATTGAAGGACGCTACGGATCTCGCCCGCGCTCTGGGAAAGACGGAGCAGGCCGGCCGCTGGGGGGCCATCCGCGATGAATTCCGGACCGATCTCTACGCCTCGATCAACCGCGTCATCTCCGAGACCGGGATCGATTACATTCCCGCCTCCGCCGATCTCGCGGACGCCGACCCTACTTCCACCACGACCGCGATCAGTCCCGGCGGCGAGTTGGAGCGCCTGCCGCGTAAGGCCCTGGAGCGCACCTTCGAACGGTATTGGCAAGAGATTCAGAAACGGAAGGCCGGGGATTGGAAGGCCTACACCCACTACGAGTGGCGCACCGTGGGCACCTTCGTGCGCCTGGGATGGATCGAGCGCGCTCACGAGCTCATCGATGGGTTCATGAACGACCGGCGGCCCGCGGGCTGGAACCAGTGGCCCGAGGTGGTCTACCGCGACCTCCGTGCGCCCAGCTTCCTTGGCGACCTCCCCCACACCTGGGTCGCCTCTGACTTCATGCGCTCCTTCCTCGACCTCCTCGCCTACGAGCGCGACTCCGATCAGGCCCTCGTCCTGGCCGAGGGAGTCCCCGCCGCCTGGATCTCGGCGTCCGGAGGCGTGGCCGTCCGGCGGCTCCCCACGCCCTGGGGGCTGCTGGACTATTCGTTGACCTCAGAGGGAAATGCGGTGCGTCTGAAGGTGGGAGGAGACGTGAAGGTGCCGCCGGGGGGGATCGTGTTCGGGAAGACGGTGATCAGGAAGGTGCCTGCGGAGGTGGTGGTGAGGCGCTGAGCGCGAAGAGCGCCCCTTCGGGCGGCCCTCATAACCCCCTACCCCCTTCTCTCCCAGCCTCCCTCCCGCCCGCCGGGAGAGAAGGGGAATGAAACAGTTTTCTTAAGACAAACTTCTCTCTCTTCTCCCGGCGGGCGGGGGGGAGGCCGGGAGAAGAGGGCCGGGGTGATGAGGGCCTTCTACTCTCCCAACGCCCCTCCATTCGTCCGGATCACCTCCGAATAGAACCGCGAGCTCGCCTTCGGAGTCCGTTTCTGCGTCTCGAAATCCACGTGGACGATTCCGAACCGCTTCGAATACCCGAGGCTCCACTCCAGGTTGTCGAACAGCGACCAGGCGAAGTAACCCTGCAGATTGACTCCCTGCTCGATAGCCTGGTGGGCGGCCCGGAGATGCGTGCGAAAGTAATCCACTCGCAGCGGGTCCTGCACCTCGCCCTCGGCCGTGGGCGGATCGTAGAAGGCGGCGCCGTTCTCGGTGATGTAAAGGGGGATGTCGCCGTAAAGCTCCTTCACCCAGACCAGCGTATCCGTGAGCCCCTGGGGGTAGACCTCCCAACTCGTCTCCGTGTAGGCGTGGCGCTTCTGCCGCACGGGGCTCGCCTGGACGGGGAGCGCCGTGGGATCGAACTTCGAGACGTTGCGCGTGTAGTAGTTGATGCCGAGAAAGTCGATCGGTTGGCGGATCTTCTCGAGGTCTTCCGCGGAGAAGTCCGGCCAGGCCTCGCCGAAGATCTCCCGCATCTCGTCCGGATACCGGCCGTGGATCACCGGATCGAGATACTGCCGGTTCATGTAGGCGTCCGCTCGGCGGGTGGCGGCCAGATCCTCGTTGCTCTCCGAGGCCGGATACTTGGGCTCGATGTTCACCACCAGGCCGATCTGATGCTTCCCCTCCGCCCGGTACGCCTCCACCGCCGCGGCGTGCGCCAGCAGCAGGTGATGCGAGGCGATCGGCGCCTCGAAAAGGTTGCGGTGCCCGGGCGCCAGCGCGCCGTGCAGGTAGCCGCCGTCCGTCACCACCCACGGCTCGTTGAGCGTCGTCCACATTTCGACCTTGCCGTCGAGGGCGCGGTACATCACCTGGGCGTACTCGGCGAACCAAGACGCCACGTCGCGGTTGAGCCAGCCGCCGAGGTCGTCGAGTGCCGCCGGCAGGTCCCAGTGGTAGAGCGTCAGGGCCGGGCGGATGCCGTTCTCCAGCAGCGCGTCCACGAGCCGGCGATAGAAGTCGAGCCCCTGCTCGTTGATCCGGCCGCGGCCCTCCGGCAGCACGCGGCTCCACGAGACGCTGAACCGGTAGGCGTTGAGCCCAAGGTCGCGCATCAGCCGCACGTCGTCCTGATAGCGCCGGTAGTGGTCGCAGGCCACGTCGCCCGTGTCGCCGCTCGGCACCAGCCACGGCGTGCGCACGAAGCGGTGCCAGATGCTCGGACCGGCACCGTCGGCCAGGGGCGAGCCTTCGATCTGATACGCCGAGGTCGCGGCGCCCCAGAGGAAACCGTCGGGAAAAGAAAAGGATTTCGTCATTGTCAAATCGTTTCTGAGCAGCGGTCCATCCTGAGCGGACTCTATCGCAAGCGAGCGCCGGTCGATAGACTGTAACAGCATGTTTTCACACTTCGACGAAGCTCTTCGGTTTGCCCTGCAGGACCACCTCGCCCGTTTTGAACGGCGGAGCGCCGCCATGGGCGAGCGCCGGCACGCGGCCGTGGCCGTCGTCGTGATGCCGGGTGACGGAGGCGGCGCGGCGGTGCTCCTCACCCTGCGGGCCTCGGGCCTGCGGCGCCACGGCGGCCAGTGGGCCCTCCCGGGAGGGCGCCTCGACCCGGGCGAAACCCCGGAGGCCGCGGCCCTACGCGAGTTGGAAGAGGAGGTCGGGCTGGTCCTGCCGCCCGAGCACATCCTGGGCTGCCTGGACGACTACCCCACGCGCTCCGGCTTCGTGATCACCCCCGTCGTGGTCTGGGGCTCCGCCTCGGAGCCGCTCCGTCCGGACCCCCGCGAGGTGGCCGGCGTCTACCGCGTCCCCTTCGAAGAGCTGCTGGACCCGGAGAGCCTCGTCCTCCAGTCCATCCCCCAGAGCGACCGCCCCGTCCTCGCCCTCGCCCTCCTGGGCACCCTGATCTATGCCCCGACGGCGGCCGTCCTCCACCAGTTCACGGAAGTGGCGCTTCTGGGACGGGAGACGCGGGTGGCCCACTACGAGCAGCCGGTGTTCGCCTGGCGGTGAGGTGGGTGCCGTCGCCTCCGTGATTCCCAGCCAGAGCCCTTCACTTTGAGTCCTGAGCCAGCCATTTCGGAATCCGGAGGGCTGATTTTCAGTCTCGAGTCCAGTCGTTTCGGCTCCGCACGGTTCGATCCGGTGCCGCGATCGATTCGATTCGACTCTTGATCCATTCGATTCCGGTCTGGAAGCGGTTCGTTTGGACTCTGAATCGAACCGATTCCGGTTTGGATGGAGTCGATTCGATTTTCGGATCGAACCGATTGCATGTCCGATCGAATCGGCGGTCCCGCCGCATCCCGCGTTGACGCGGTAGGGGTGACGAGAAGGCTCGCTTGAAGCGCCGGAGAGCACCTTAGAGTTTGTGGAGTAAAGAGCACAACGATCGTCTGCTCAAGGAGGCTCAAGTGAAGAGGATGAGAAGCTCGCTGGCGATGCTCGCGTTTTTGGTCGGTGTCTCTCCCCTGGCTGCTGATCCCGTCATCCAACGGGGCATCGATACCTTCGTCACCCCTGACAACGGCACGACGTCCTACGACTTCGCTCAGAACCCGATTCCCGCCGGCTTCTTCTGCAAAAGCTCGAAGACTTTCACGGGCCGGGTGACGCTCAAGGGGCTGCCGCTCGCTACGGGAACCCCCGGGCAGCTCGGGCGCACCGATACGGTCGTCGAGCGGCTCGACGATGCCGCCTTCGACGCCAACGGCACCGCCTCGACGCGCATCCAGTTCCGGGCTTTGTCGCTGGTGAGCCGGACTCCGATCAAGACCGCCTGTGGCGCCTTCCACGTCTACGTTTCGCTCGCGGGCAAGCAGCGCGTGACAGCGATGAGAATCCAGCGCACGCAGGAGAACGGCGGGACGTTCTCGGCTCCTCTCGCGGTCAACGCGCGCCTCACCTTCATTCCCGTGAAGCCCGCGAGGAACAAGGCCGCGCGCAATCTCGAGCTCACGGGAAGCTTCACCTTTCCCGCGACTCCTCTTCCCTGGAGGCTCGCCAGCGTAGGGACGAAGAAAGCCGGTCCCGTGGTCCTCGACACCGATGGAGATCTGGCTCCCGACTCCGTCGTGCCGAATACTACGAATTTCTTCCCTGGCTGGTCGCCGGACGGCGGTACGCAGAAATGGGGTGGACAGGATTGCCCGAGCTGCCTCGAGTACACCTGCCACACCGATCCCAGCACAGGCGAGGAGCACTGCACGTACTATCTCCCTCCTTACTGTCTGGAGCCCCTTATTTGCTGATTGTTTGAAAGGAGTGAACCTCAAATCCTCCCACGGATTGCGCCGGCTGCTGAACGTAGGCACTGGCCGTAAGGGTGCGCGGGCGCTGTCAAAAAGACGACAACGCCCGCCCCAACCACTCCCCCGATCCCGCCGCGCCTCCGCGTTGAAGTCGTGGTCTGTGTCGTACCACCGCACCTCGCGAGTTTTGGCGAACCCGTGATTCTTGGGCTGGCGTTCGGAGGCGGGTATCAGACCGGGAGAGGTCCCGTGGGGAGAAGCTCGAGAGGCACTGCCAACCTGACCGGACTGAAGTGGCGGCGGTCGGACGTCGCGATTCGGCCCATCCCCAGATGCTCTGCAAGGGCAAGAACCGCCGCATCGACGAAACCGAGCCGGAGATCCTGATACTGCTGGTTAAGCTCGCGGATGCGCGGATAGCTCTCTTGTGGAAGATCGGCGACGAAGAACGATCCGTCTGTCAGGCCCTCGTAGAAGACGGATTGAGCCCTGGCTCCGAGGCGCTCTCCCAGCAGGTAATCCACCTCAGGGATAACCGGCGAGGGAACGATGAGTCCGCCGATTTCTGTCTCGATGAGCTTCCGGGAAGAGGCATGCCAAGAGTCGCGACGATCGTAGTAGGCGTAAAGGATGCCGGTGTCAAGGAGGATTGCCACTAAGTACGGTCCTTGCCGAACCCCAACTCGCCGAGTACCTCTTCAGCCCGATTTCCTGTGTCCGTGTGACCGCTATCGAAGGCACCTGCTCCCGGAGGAAGCTTCCGCGGCACATCTGAGAGATAGCTTCGAAGGGCTTCGCGGAGCAACTCGTCCATGGGCTGCTTCCTGCGAAGCGCTTCAAGTTTCAGCTTCACTTCGAGGTCAGGGTCGAGTCGGATCGTCGAGCGCTTCACGCCACAAGGGTAGCATTGTGCCTTGGCTGCTCCAACCGTAGACGGGCCTATTGTGCGCCTACCCCCCGCCCCAGCCACTCCCCCCGCTCCCGCCGCGCCTCCTCATTGAAGTCGTGGTTCGTGTCGTACCACCGCACCTCCTTTGGGTCGCTCGCGGCTTCGACATAGAACGCGGCGTCCAGAGGAGTGACGAGCTCGTCGTTCTTCGCGAACTGGAACAGGAGCCTGGCCGGGGTGGCGGAGCCGATGTAGTCCCAGGCGTCGAGGGGGGCCATGGCCTCGAGGTAGGCCTTTCTCTGTTCGAGGGTGGCGAGCTCCTGGAAAGCCAAGGAGCCTGAGTCCGCGTTGCTGGATACGGCGCGGGTGAGGGAGGGGTAGCCGGCCATCAGCACGTAGGCGATGGGGCGCTTCTCGACGCCAGCGAGGGTTCCTCCGACCGTGGCCCCCAGGCTGTGGCCCACGTAGGAGAGGCGCTTCGGGTCGACCTCGGGACGCGAGGCGAGGAGGTCGAGGCCCCGGCGGAGGTCCACGACGATTTGGATCTGCTCCTTACGGCTCACCTCCGGGTTCCAGGGGTTGCCGGCACGCTGGCCCTTGTTCTCGGGGCGCAGGAAGGGCGCGCTGATCGTGAGGGAGACGAAGCCCTTGCGGGCGGCGAGGTCGACGGCCTCGTCCACGAAGGTCGAGCGATCCCCCTTGCCCGGATGGAGGAAGAGGATGGCCGGGTGCTTTCCCGCGCCCGGCGGCAGGATCAGGTAGGCCGGGACCCTGCCACCCATCGGGCTCGCGTAGCTCAGGTCGACGACCCGGACGCCGCCCCTTGGCTCCGTGCCGGCTTCCTGCACGTCCAAGGGAGCGGAGGCGTCGTAGTCGAAGAGCTTTCGGTTCTCGTCGAGGACAATGAAGCGCGAGGTCATGGTCAGAACCTGTCGGGCGAGCTCCGCCGGACGAAGCGCGGCCCGGATCTCGTCGGTGAGCTCGGCCGGCTTCTCGATCTGGACCAGGTGCCCGGCTTCTGGGACGATCACCCTTCGGGAGCCATGGATGCCCGCCTCCAGGACCCCGGCGTGGGCGTGGACGTCAGGTATGTCCGAGGCTCCGACGACGATCAGGGTAGGGACGTGGATCTCGCCGAGCCGTCCGGCGGCAGGCCGTTCGGGGGCGCGGCTCTCCGGACCGGGGGCGGTCAGTGGGCCGGGGCTCTTCGTCAGCAACTCGCGGAGGCGCTTGCGCGCCTCGGTGCTGCGGGCGTCGGTAAGATAGGGATCCTGAACCCAAGCTTCGATCAGCTTCTCGCGGCTCTTCTCCTGGAACATCGGCCGGTAGTTGACCAGCCCCCGGCGCTGGAAGTGCTCGGAGTAGGGGAGGCCGGAGACCACGGGCCCAACGAGGACGAGCGCCTCCACCCGGTCCGGATGGGCGAGGGCGTAGTCCACGGCGAGCCTGGAGCCGTTGGAGCAGCCCACGAGCACGGCGCGGCCGCTCTTGAGCGATTCGAGGAGAGCGTGGAGGTCGTCGACGTCCGAGTAAGGACCCTTGGCGGGCTCGGAGCGGCCGAACCCCCGCCGGTCGTAGCGGATCGCGCGGAAGTCACGGGCGAAGGCGGCGAACGGGTCGTTCCAGGTGGCGCTGGAGACCAGGCCGTCGTGGAGGAAGACCATGGGCGTCCCCTCGCCCCGGGCCTCGTACCAGAGCTTGCCCCCGGGTACCTCGAGGAGGCCCGTGGAGGATTCCGCGGGCTCGGCGGCGCGGGCCGCGACGGCCACGAGCAGGAGCATCGAGAACAGGATCTTCATCCCCTGAATCCTAATCCGAGGGGTGGCGTTATGACCGATTGTGGTGTTATGACATAATGAAGGCACATGAAAAATTTATGGCTTGGCCTTACTCTCGTAGGCTTGCTGGGCGTGGGTGATGCGGCCTTCGCGGTGATCGGCACGATCGACGCGGTGCCCGCCGCCACCTTGCTGCTGCCCTATTTCGAGGTGGACGTCGCCAGGACGGACGGCGCCGATACCTTGTTCTCGGTCAACAATGCCACCGCCTTCCCCGTGCTGGCGCACGTCACGATCTGGACCGACCAGGCGGTTCCGGCCATGAACTTCGACGTGTACCTGACCGGCTACGACGTCCAGACGCTCAGCCTGCGCGACCTCTTCGTCAACGGCAACGTTCCGGTGACAGCTTCGGCAGGTCAGGATCCGGCGGACACGATCAGCCCCCAAGGCATCGTGTCCCAGGACTACACCGTGCCGGGCTGCGAGAGTCTGCCGTATCCAAGTCCCCAGATCAGCGCCCAGATGCGCGCCCATCTGAGAGCCTGGCTACAGGGCCAGCGTTCGCCATCGTCCGACGACTGCGCCGGTTCCAGGCAGGACGGCAGCGACGTCCTGCGCGGTTACGTCACGATCGATACGGTGAAGACCTGCAACATCTTCTACCCGTCGGATTGGATCTCCTACCGCGCGTTCCTCACCTACGAGAACGTGCTGTGGGGCGACGTCTTCTACGTCAATCCGGCCCAGAACTTTGCCCAGGGCGACTCGCTGGTGCACATCGAGGCCTGCCAGTCCTGCTTCCAGCCGGGTGACCACACCTTCTACGGCCGCTACAACGCCGCGACGGCGTCCGACGCTCGCGAGGCGCTGCCGACCACGATGGCAACCCGCTTCGTCAACGGCGGCGAGTTCGACGGCGGCACCAACCTGCTCGTCTGGCGCGAGGCGAACTATGCGGCGTCGGGTTACATCTGCAGCCTGCAAGGCCCGCAGCCCTGGTATCCGCTCCTGGTGACCCAGGTTGGGATCTTCGACGAGGAGGAGCAGCCGGTCGTCGCCGAAACGTGCCCCTCATTCCCCACGAACTGCAACGAGATCAGGGCATTCCAGAATGCGGCTCAACGTGTTGATGTCAGCCAGTTGTCACCCTTCGACTTCGGTTGGGTCTACCTGAACCTTCAGCACTACAACCTTATCTACTCTGACCCCTACACCCAGATGTGGCTCACGACCACGATGGACGCCGTCAGCCGTTTCAGCGTGGGCTTCGACGCCGTCCAGATCGACAACGCCAACTCGCCGGTGGTGCAGGAATTGACGTTGCCGTAGCAGGCCGGCTGCAAGGACCTCAAGGATCTCCAGTCTTCTTGTAGTCCTTGCTGTCCCTGCCGTCCTTGAGGTCCTTTTGGACCCAGCCCCTCCAAGAGCAACTTTCCCCAACTTCCCCCGTACTTCCCTCTTGACGACAGATGTCGTCAGACGTACCATGACGACAGATGTAGGCAAGAGGCCCATGAGGGCCGTCAAGGGGACAAGCACATGAAGCCCAAGTCCATCGGAGATCAGGAGCTGACTCTCCTGCAGTACGTGGCCGAGCAGGAAGGCGCCACGGTGGGGCAGGCGGCGGAGGGGTTCGGCGCGCCGCGCGGCCTCGCCCGGTCGACGGTGCTCACGATGATGGAGCGCCTGCGGCAGAAGGGACATTTGGATCGCCGGCAGGTGGACGGGGTCTATCAATATTTCTCTCCCGCGAGCTCCGGACAGGTGATGCGCGGCGTGGTGCGGTCGTTCGTGGAGCGGACGCTCGGCGGGTCCGTGTCGCCGTTCGTGACCTACCTGACGGAGGAGGCGCGGGTTTCCGACGATGAGTTGACGGAGCTCGAGGAGCTGGTGGCGAAGCTCCAGTCGCAGCGGAAGGAGGAGGCATGAGCGCCGAGGGGATCCTGGAGGCGCTGGTGAGGTCGTCGCTCCAGGGGGCGATTTTCATCGGTGTGGTGTGGATCGTCTGCCGCCTGTTCCCCCGCCTGCCGGCCTCGGTGCGGTGCGGCCTCTGGTGGGCGGCGTGCCTGAAGCTGCTGGTAGGGCTCGTCTGGATCTCGCCCGTGGAGCTGCCCCTGCTGCCGGCTCCGGCGCCGGTGGTCCGCGCCGCCACGAGTGTGTTTCGAGTAGAGGCGGGTCTGGACGGACGGCAGGGGGTTCGACCCGCCCTGGAGATTCCGGATCGTGGCATGCGGATCGAGCCCGAAGCGGCGATCCTCGCCCTCTGGCTGGCCGGGCTCCTGGCGCTCACCGTCAAGGCGGCGCGTCAGCTCCGGCATACGCGGTGGGTGATCCGGCGCTCCGAGCCGCTGCGGGAGGATTGGATCCGCGCGGCTTTCGCGGAGCTCTGCGGCCGGCTGGGGCTGCGCCGCGCTCCCGCGCTGCGGAGCTCGGAGGACGTGCGGACGCCGCAGGCGATCGGGATGGTCCGGCCGCTGGTGGTGCTGCCGCAGGCCGGCCTCGACCGGCTGTCGCCGCCCGAGGTGTCGATGACGCTGTGCCACGAGCTGCTCCACCTGCGCCGCGGGGATCTGTGGCTTGGCTGGGTGCCGGCGCTGGCGCACAGGATCTTCTTCTTTCATCCGCTGGCGGCGCTGGCCGCCCGTGAATACGCGATCGCCCGCGAAGCGGCGTGCGACGTGGAAGTGCTCCGGGTCCTGGGGTCGGCGCCCCAGGCCTACGGACGTTTGCTTCTCCGGTGGGGTGTGGCTCCGCGAGAGACCGGTCTCGCCGCCGCGGGCGCCTCGCCCTCCCTGCAGAATCTGAAAAGGAGACTTCAAATGCTTCAGCAGAATTCCGATATCAAAATCTCCGGCGATAGGCGCCGTCTCTCCGGCTGGTGGTGGCTCGCCGGGGCGGCGCTTCTGGTCGGATTGGTTCCCCTTCGTATCGTGGCCCAGGAGCCGGCTCCGGAGGCCGAGGTGGCCGAAGCCGCGGAGGCTCCGGAGCTTCCCGAGGCTGCGGAAGCTCCGGAAGCCGAGTCCGGTCCTGAGGCTCCGGCTCCCGCAGGCAGTCCCGCTCCGCCGGCTCTGCCGTCTCCGTACTCCGCCAGCGTCCGAGATGGAGTCGACGACGGTGTTCCGGGTGGTATCAAAGGCGGTGTCGAGGGTGGCGTGGCCGGCGGGGTCGAAGGAGTGCTTGCCGTTCCGCGGGTACCGCGGGCTCCCCGGCCCGCTCCGCTGCCAACGCCGACGGCGGCTCCTGCCGCTCCGGGGAGACCGCTACCTACGCCGCAGCCCGCGCCCGCGCTGGCCCCGCTTCCTCCCGGAGGAGCGGTCCCCGCGGCGACACCTCGCCCCGGCTATGCCCCCAGGGCGGCCCTGCCTGCCGCGGGCACGCCCCGCCCGACCGTCGCTCCGCTGCCGGCCCTGAGGGCTCATCGGGCGCCGCTCGGCACCCCCGCTCCGGCCGTGGCTCCCCGAGCCGTCCAGGGAGCCGGCAGGGTGGCTCCGCCTCCTCCCCCTGCTCCGCCGGCACCGCCCGCGCCTCCTGCTCCTCCTCGGAGCGGCTATTCCTACCGAACCAGCGACCGCAACGGCGACTCCTGGGTGCTCTTGTACGGCAACGGCAGCTCCACCGCCACGATGAGCGGCTCCATGGATGACCTCGACAAGGTCAAGAGGCTCCGGGGCAGCTCGAAGGAAGACCTCCTCTGGTTCCGCCACAACGGCAAGGCGTACGTCGTCCGCGACGCCGCCACCCTGAAGCAGGCCAAGGCGATCTTCAAGCCCCAGATGGAGTTGGGCGCGAAGCAGGGCGAGCTGGGTGGCCGGCAGGGAGTGCTCGGCGGCAAGCAGGGTGCCTTGGGTGCCAAACAGGGGGCCCTCGGAGCCCAGCAGGGAGTCCTCGGCGCCGACCGTGCCCGCCGCGGCAGCGACGCGGACGAGCGGGATCTCGACCGGCGGCAGGAGGAGCTCAGCCGTCAACAGGAGGAGCTGAGCCGCCAGCAAGAGGTGCTGAGCCGCCAACAGGAAGAGCTGGGACGCCAGCAGGAAGAGCTCGGCCGTCAGCAGGAGGAGCTGAGCCGCAAGGTGGAGAAGGATCTACGGGCGTTGATGGACCGCGCCATCCAGAGCGGGACGGCGCAGGAAGTGCGGTAGTTGGTTGGAAGGCGGTAAGTCAGTAGGGTTACGCTCTCCCTCCCAAGCACTTCATCGCGAAGTTGTTCGGTCTGAGACCTATGGTGGTCTCCGCTAGATCCAGATCCTGTGAAGTTTGGTATATCGACCTGCCTGTACTCCGCATGGGTTTCCACCGAGGTGGCCTCCTGCCCTTCGGTGGTCACCTATTCTGACCTCACAGTTAACTCCCCTGGCGCATTCCAGCGCCTTAGTCGGGGTGTCACAAATCCAGGATCAGACTCGGCAATAGACGTTTGGGTAGGCTCCGTGCTAAATTGAGCCTGTTTTTACGCTCTACCTTGCTCTGTGGTGTGTCCTTGGCGCGTGAGCTGCTGTATTGGCTCTAACTCTATGTACTGGCAGGAATGGATGCCCTTTCCATCTCTAAAATGGGGAGGAAGGCTCTATATGGCTTCAGATCTAATCTCCAACGGGGCTCCGCAGCCGCTCTATGGCAAAGTGACTCCAGCGCGTCGGTATTTGAAGCTCCGGGTCTTCGTCGCCTCGCCTCAGGACGTGGCAACTGAACGGCAGGGCCTTCACCGGAAGATCGAGGTGCTGAACCGGATGGGGAATGCCGCCGACGATCTTGGAGTGGTGCTCGAGGTCTTGGATTGGCACACTCATGTCGCCCCAATCATGGGACGTCCAGAAGCGGTCATAATTGACCAGATCCCGGTTGAAACGTGGGACATCTTTATCGGAATCCTATGGATGCGTTTCGGTATGCCTACGGGCGCAACGGATGGCAGTACCCATCGGATCTTCGATTCCGGTACGGAGGAGGAGTTCGCACTCGCACACGCCTCTTGGAGGACAACGGGTAGGCCCAAGATCCTGTTCTACCAGTGCGTGCGTGCTCCTCAGGACATCAACGAAATCGATCCTGACCAGTTCGGCAGGGTTCGCCAGTTCTTTGGCCGTTTTGCAGCGGCTGCCGAGCACCCCGGGTTGGTAAGGCAGTTTCGGGATCTGCAAGAGTTCGAAGATCACCTGAGCCGGGATCTCCTGAAGCTTCTCCGCCAGATCACTACGGAAAATTCCGCATCGCCTCCAGACCATGACCCCTCCGCGGATGCAGCCGTTATCTTGGAGGACCGGATTCGAGAGCGGATGCAGACTCATTTCAAGGCCGGCCAAGTCTACCCTATGTCTCTAATGAGCATCGACATCGTCGGCCATAGCGCTTTGGTAAAGCGTTACCCGAGAGAGGGCGTCAAGGTCCTCTTGGACTCGTTTCGGAAACTGGTTTGCGTATATGTGGATCAATATGAAGGCGGGCAGATCGACTGGGCGTCGGATGGTGGACTCTTTGCGTTCTACGGTCAGAATCGATGCGAAAAGGCAGTTCTGGCGGGGATTCAAGTCCTTCAGGCGCTGACCACATTCAATCTAAATCAGGCCAGAAACCCTCTCCCCGAGCCTATTCAAATCCGGGTTGCAGCAGACGATGGGCTCGTGGAGTTCCAATGGCCGACGAGCAACATTTCTTCCGAGCACGTGAACTTTGTCGTTCACCTGGAGAAAGGCCGGACAAGAGGTGGAGAATTCTGTATTAGTGAAGAACTCTACAAGAATCTGAGCGACCGTCTGAGGAAAGTCTTTTCGTACAGGAGCCGGTTCGAGCAGAGGATCATTTACGTCTATCCGTCCTTCACGGCCGTGGGCCGGGTTTCCGCGGATGATATAGGTCGACTGCTGGCGACTCTGCGTACCCATGTCGGGGTAATTTCCGGTGTGCTTGATTCGATTGCCTCAGGTGGTCTCAATGCCACCGACCACGAGGCCCTCAGCAGTGGCTTTGATTTCGTCTATACGACCATGGAGCAGTTTTGCCGCTGGTTTAGCGACATCGACGATCGGTGGGCGAGCGAGTACCTCCAATCTGTTGCTCGATATACAGCCGAGCTCTTGGACGAAGAGCGGAAGCTGTGGGAGGGCTTGCACAAACGATATGTGGCGTTACCGAAAGAAGACCGTGCCGCAGAAGATCTCCGCGCGATCCTGCAGGTGGGAGGGAGTCGGCGTTCGCTGGTGGTGGCGGAGTTGGGACAGCTTGGAGGTGAGTTGCAGAGCCGAATTGCCGGCACTGGGCGTGCCGCCTCGGAGCCGGGGAGGACCTCTTCAGTGCCGGAGGACCAGGAACGGAAACGCTTTGACCTGCTGAGGAAGGTGAATTCTCTAATTGGAGCCGACGATCTCGAAGAGGAGGCCGCTTTCGCCGAAGTAGTTCTGTGCGATCGAAGGCAACTCGCAGAGGTAATTTTGTCGGAGAAGGAGGATGCTCGGTCTCAGGCACTGGCCGAGAGCCTATGGATGGTGGCCGATCTGGTCCTGCTTGAAGATAACTCTTCAAGAATGAACCCTGAGTCGGAACCAGTACCTCGTCTTTTCGAAACCCTGATCCAGAGTCCCGGTGCCGGCTGGAAATTCAAGACGTTGCAGCAACTCCTCTTCCTGGATCGAGAGCCGAGCTTAGAGTTCATCATGGAATGTGCCAAGCCATTAGGAGATGGACGTGAGATGTCCCAGAAGGACGTTCACGTCATCTGGCTCTCTCTCATCGTGGCTCACCCTAATACGCAGGTACGTGACTTCGCTACGGCCGAAGTCGAGTTCGATCGGGTTTGGCGAACCATTGCTTATCCCAGGGCACCGATCCATGCGATTCTAGCTATACAGAAACGTCTCAAGCATGAAGGTGGAGAGGACCGGAAGAAAATTTTCTTCG
This sequence comes from Thermoanaerobaculia bacterium, assembly GCA_035266085.1. GTDB lineage: Bacteria > Acidobacteriota > Thermoanaerobaculia > Multivoradales > UBA5704 > DATARR01. Next base: position 6,307 of record DATFNZ010000153.1, on the reverse strand, counting down.
ACTGCGTACGGGCCAGGGTTGCCGCCTCAATCGAAACCGTGCATCAAGAGCAGGAGATGGAGGACATCAAGCGGCTTATCCTGGGTTTCTTCAACTTCGACTTCTTCGTTCAGACGGGCTATTTCGAGCGCCTCGATGATCTGCTCAGCCGGTTCTTGAAGAAGGCGGAACAATTCCGGTGGGACATAAGCTCCTTCCGAGAGATCATGAAGAAGCTTGATCAGGAAAGAGTTGAAAAAGGCAACCCTTCTGCGACCCTCCCTGAGGGGATTGGCCGCGTTCCCTTGGCCATTCAGCGTAGGTTTGCAAAAGAAGGACTATATCTGGATTTTTTCGTTCTTCATCCCGACGACAGGATTGCCAGAGAAACCTTGAACTACATCAACGCTGTAACGTTCGAACGCGTGATCCTGTACAGGAACATCAATAGGGCACTCCTTGCTGAGCTGCTCCGCCGTCCCGAAGCTTCAGCGAAGCGTCCGATCCTACTCCTCGCCCTACATCACCCCAAATGCGATCCGGGTTTCGCGGCGAGGAACATGAACAGGCTCAGCCGCCAGGAGTTGGAAGCCATCGTCCGAGACGCCGGTGCCAGTTCCGAGGTTCGCCAGAGAGCTCAGAATCTATTGAAGCAAAAAAAATGACGAGGCGCCCTGCAACCATTGATTTTTATAGCAACCCGATCTCCCGCGCCCGGGCGATCGCCTGGGTGCGGCTGCGGGTCCCCAGCTTGTCGTAGATGTTCTCCAGGTGCTTCTTGACGGTGCTCGGGGCGATGAACAGCTTGCGGCCGGCCTCGGCGTTGGAGAGGCCGGCGGCGACCAGCCGGAGCACCTCGATCTCCCGTTCGGAAAGAGCCTCCGCCTGCGCTTGAGGCTTTCTCAGAGTCACCGCCGGCTGTGGCAGAGGTTCGGGTAGCTCCGGGCGGCTCGATCCTTCGCGGCCGAACGCCTCCAGGAGACGGCGGGCGTACTCCGGGGAGACGGTGCCGGGCGCCGCCCGCTCGATCAGCCCGGCCAGGTCCGGCCCCTCGTCCACGAAGATCCTCACGAAACCTTCCGGCTCGGCGAGCGCCAGGGCGCGGCGGAGGGGGGCGAGAGCGCTCTCGGGGTCCCCTTGGGCATCGCGGGCCAGCGCCTCGAGGGACAGGATCTCGATCACGGAGCGCAGCCGGCCGGTGTCTTCCGCCAGGGAGAGGAGGACGGCCAGCAGCTCGCGGGCGGCGCCGCTCTCGCCGCGGGCGAGATAGAAGCGGGCGAGCACCAGGTGGGCGAAGTCGCGCTGGTGCAACTGGAGGAAGCGCTCGGCGGTCCTCTCCCTCCAGCCCTCCAGCAGGCCCGAATCCCGCGCCCAGCGCGCGACCTCTTCAAGAGCCTCCGGGTTGCTCTCGACGCGGCTCTGGCGGAGGTGGATGCCGGCCCGGAAGGCGCCGGTCGTCTGCAGCCAGAGGCGCTGCCCGGTGCGGCGCATCACCTCCTCGGCGCTTTCGAGAGCGGCGAGGGCGCCGGGGAAATCCCCCATCGACTGCAGCACGCGGACCATGGCGAGGCTGCCCCCGAGCAGGCCGTTGGCGATCTCTCCCCGCTTGCCGAGCTCCCAGGCCTGGCTGGCGAGCTCGACGGCGGCGGGCAGGTCGTTCCACTCGCGCTGAACCTCGGCCATGACGGCGTAGGCCATGGCGGCGGCGGGCCGGGCGGACGCCTCGCGTCCCGAGCCCTCCGCCCGGTTCCGGGACCGCCGGGCGAGGTCGAGCGCCTCGCGCAGCCTGCCGCGGTTGAGCTGGATCTCGGCCAGGTGCCACTCCCCCAGGAGGATGCCGAAGATGTTGCCGGCCTTCTGGCTCGGCTCGTGGACCGCTTCGAAGGCGCGTTCGGCGGCCGTGAAATCGTCCGTCGTGAGATAGGCCGTGCCGAGCTCCAGGGAGATCAGGCCGCGCAGGAAGAAGCTCTCCGCCGGCAGCCGTTCCAGGGCCTGTTGATAGAGGACGATCGCCTCGCGGGGACGGCCGGCGGTGCGGATGAGGAGCCCCCGGAGCGTCTCGGCGTGGGCGTCCAGCTCCGGATCGGGCGCCCCGGCGAGCGCCCGCTCGACCTCACGGACGTGCTCCTCGGCCTCTTGCAGCTTGAGCTGGGCGACCAGAGCCCAGGCATAAGAGAGGCGCAACTTGGGCCGCCGGTGGACCCACTCAAGGGGGAGGGAGCGGACCCACCGGATCACCGTTCCGGCGTCGGCGCGCATCAGGCGCGGCAGCGCGTGCTCGGTCACCAGGTCGGTCGCCCGGTCGAGGGCGCCGGCGGCCAGGGCATGCTCCAGCGCATCCTCGGGGTGGCCGTGGGCGGCGTACCAGCCGCTCGCCTGCTCGTGAAGGGCCGCCACCCCGGCTTGCCCCAGCTTGCGCCCGAGCTGGTGGCGCAGGAGGGTGCCGAAGAGGTGGTGGTAGCGGTACCAGGTGCGGTTGTCGTCGAGAGGGATGAGGAACAGGTTGGCGGCGTCGAGCTCCTCGAGGACCGCCTGGCCGTCGTCGCGGCCGGTGACGGCGTCGCAGAGAGGAGCAGAGAGCCGGTTGAGGATCGAGGTGCGCAGCAGGAAGTCGCGCATGGGCTCCGGCTGGCGGGAGACGACCTCGTCGGTGAGATAGTCGAGGACGAACCGGTTGCTGCCGGTGAAGTGCTCGATGAAGTGGCCGACGTCCTGACGTCCCTGGAGCGACAGGGCCGCCATCTGGAGCCCCACGGCCCAGCCCTCGGTCCGCTCCTCCAGGGCCTCGACATCCCCAACGGAGAGCGACAGTCCCATGGCTTGGTTCAGGAAGTCCGCCGCCTCCGCCGAGGTGAAGCGCAGGTCCTGGGCGCGGATCTCGGTGAGCTGGCCGCGGGCGCGCAGCCGGGACAGCGGCAGCGGCGGATCGACGCGGGTGGCGATCACCAGGTGCAGGCGCGGCGGCAGGCGGTCGAGCAGGAACTGGACGGCCTGGTGGATGGCCGGGCTCTCGAGGACGTGGTAGTCGTCGAGCACCAGCACGAGGTCCTCGCCGAGAGCATGGACGTCGTTCAGGAGTCCGGTCAGGAGCGGCTCGAAGAGCGCGGGGGCCGGACTCTGCATGTGGCGGAGCGCGGTCAGCGCGTCCTCTCCCAGGCCGGGATGGAGCTGCCGGAGTGCGGTGAAGAGGTACGAGAGGAAGCGGACGGGGTCATTGTCCCCCTCGTCGAGCGAGACCCAGGCGACGCGGCGCTCCCCGGCATGGGCCCACTCGGAGAGCAGGGTCGACTTGCCGAAGCCGGCGGGAGCCGAGATCAGGGTCAGCGGTCCGGCGGTCCCGAGCTCCATGCGCTCCGTCAGCCGCGGGCGCGGCACGCGGTTGGGGCGCGGCGCCGGGATGTAGAGCTTGGTGGCGAGGAGCGCGTCGAGGGGCGGTGCGGAGGAGCTTTCGGACATCGGGGAGGGCTTGAGGATTCGAACGGGAGCATAGCAGAGAGAACACCGTACAGATTTTCAGGTAGAATTGAAGTTTGCCCCTAGAGGTTTCAGGGTAATCCCTTTGTGGTAACGTAGATTGGTTCCCGAAGTTCAAGGTCTCTGTCCGGATCCGGTGAACGATTGTGCGCGATTACGCGCCGAGCAGTCTGCCTGAGATAACCCGGTGACCCGTGACAGAGCCCAGGTGTGTGGCCATGCCGTTAGCAACCGCTGATCTGTTCGCCCGCCGTCGTCCTGCCTCCCAATGGGGTGGTGTGCGCGGGACGTCCTGCCGAGGAGCTGCATCATGAATCTTTTGAAATCCACCAGTGTCAGGGTCGTGTTCGCTTCTCTGCTGCTGACCTTGGGACTCGGATCCGCGGCCTCGGCCGCGACGTCCCAGTACAAGATCCTGTTGAACCTGGACAACCAGATCAACACCGGTTGCGACGTTCCGACGCTGACCGGCACCTTCCCGGGCGTCGAGCAGATCCTGGTCACCACGGTCAATACGACAGCGGCTGCGGCGCAGGTGACGGCCCTGGAGCGTCAGACCTGCGTCAATCCGGCGACGGACACCTTCGGCCCTCTCTCGCCCGTGACGCCTCCCCCGGGACACTCTCTACCTTGGACGGTGGGGACAGGCAACGGCACGGCCGGCACGAGCGTCATCGAGACGTTCTATCCCTTGAGCCTGTCGCCGGTAGTCAATCCGCCGGTCATCCGCCTGGGCTTGCTCGGGTTGAGCGGCGGCATCCTGGTCGACGAGTTGGTGAAGGCCCAGGAGACGCCTGGCAACGGGCCTCCGATCCTGCTGAACGGAGCCGCGATCACCGAGATCCCCACGCTTTCCGAGTGGGGATTGATCTTCCTTGGCCTGCTGCTCGCCGCGGCGGCGGTTTCGCTGATGCGGCGGCGCACGGCGGCGGCGCTCCTCATCGCCCTTCTGCTCCTCGGCGGGGCGGGTATCGCCTGGGCCGCCGTGTGCGACCTGAACGGCACGACTCTCGGCGAGTGGACCCTCTCCACCCGCTTGGCCTCTGAGCCCACTTCGGACGCGCCGGCCGGCGCCGACATCCGGGCGTTCTTCGGCTTCAAGGACACGGCGCTGAACGCGCTCTGCTTCCGCATCGATGCGCTGCTCCTGTTCAACCAAGCGCCGGTGGCCGACGACCAGAACGTGACGACGTCCGAGGATACGCCTGTCGGCATCACCTTGACCGGCTCGGATGCCGACGGCGACCCGCTGACGTTCAGCATCGTCACCGGCCCGACGCACGGCATGCTCGGCGGCACGCCGCCGAACCTCACCTACACTCCGAACCCGGACTACAACGGCCCGGACAGCTTTACCTTCCAGGTGGACGACGGTCAGGGCGGCACGGACACGGGAACGGTCACGATCACGGTCAACGGCGCCGACGACCCGCCCACCGCGGTCGCCGATGCGGCCACCGTCGCCGAGGACTCCGGGGCAAACCCCGTCGCCGTGCTGGCGAACGACACGGACCCGGACGCCGGCCCGATCTCGATCCAGTCGGTGACGCAGCCCGTGAACGGCGTGGTGGTGATCACCGGTGGGGGGAGCGGCCTGACCTACCAGCCGAATGCGAACTACTGCAACACGCCTCCCGGGACGGTGCTTGACACCTTCACCTACACGCTGACCCCCGGCGGCTCCACGGCGACCGTGACGATGACCGTCACCTGCGTGAACGACGCGCCGGTGGCGAACGACGATACGGCGACGCTGACGGAGGACGACCCGGCGACGGCTGTCGACGTACTGGCGAACGATACCGACGTGGAAAGCGATCCGTTCACCATCCAGTCGGTGACGCAGCCCACCAATGGCGTGGTGGTGGTTACGGGCGGCGGCACTGGCCTGACCTACCAGCCGAATGCGAACTACTGCAACAACCCTCCCGGAACGACGCTCGATACCTTCACCTATACGCTGACCCCCGGCGGCGATACGGCCACGGTGACGGTGACCGTCAACTGCGTGAACGACAGCCCGGTGGCGAACGACGACGCGGCGACGGTGGTGGAGGACGCACCCGCGACGGCAGTCCCGGTGCTGGCAAACGACACCGATCCGGAGAACGATCCGTTTACCATTCAGTCGGTGACGCAGCCGGCCAACGGCACGGTGGTAATTACCGGTGGTGGGACCGGTCTGACGTATCAGCCCAATGCGAATTACTGCAACACGCCTCCCGGAACGGCGCTCGACACCTTCACCTATACGTTGACGCCTGGAGGTGACACCGCGACCGTGACGATGACGGTAACCTGCACGGACGACAACCCGGTGGCGGTGCCGGACGCGGCGACGGTGGCGGAGGACTCGGGCGCGACGGCGGTACCCGTGCTGGCGAACGACACGGACGTGGACGGCGGTCCGATCTCGATCCAGTCGGTGACCCAGCCGGCGAATGGTTCCGTGGTGATTACCGGTGGTGGTACCGGTTTGACGTACGCGCCGAACGCGAACTACTGCAACAGCGTGTCCGGCATTCCGGACACGTTCACCTACACGCTGACTCCGGGCGGTTCTTCGACCACGGTGACGATGACGGTGACCTGCGCGGACGACAACCCGGTGGCGGTGCCGGACGCGGCGACAGTGACCGAGGACTCTGGCGCGACGGCGGTGCCCGTGCTGGCGAACGACACGGACCCGGACGGCGGTCCGATCTCGATTCAGTCGGTGACGCAGCCCGCCAACGGTGCGGTGGTGATCACCGGTGGCGGCACCGGTCCGACCTACACGCCGAACGCGAACTACTGCAACAGCGTTTCGGGCGTGCCGGACACCTTCACGTATACGCTGACGCCGGGCGGCTCC
>DATFNZ010000152.1:0-72509 GCA_035266085.1 Thermoanaerobaculia bacterium | reverse complement strand
GGCCTCGCCTCGCCTCGCGCCGCTCGTCGCCGGCCGGCTCGGCCTGCGCATCCCCCAGACGCCGGACTTCTTCGACGGCCTGTGCTGGGTGATCCTCGGCCAGCAGATCACCCTCGCCTTCGCCTACACCCTCAGGCGCCGGCTGGTGGAGCGCGCCGGCACCCCCGCTCCCGGCGGGCTCTTCACTCCCCCGACGGCGGAGAAGGTGGCCAACCTGGAGATCGAGGAGCTGATGGGCGCGCAGTTCTCCCGGCGCAAGGCGGAATACCTGATCGGCGCCGCCCGCCTCATCGTCGGCGGCGAGTTGGACCTCGAGGGGCTGGCAGCCTCCTCGCCTCGTGAAGTCGAGGCCGCGCTCCTCGCCGTCCGCGGCCTCGGCCCCTGGTCGGCCCACTACCTGATGATGCGGGCCTTCGGCTTCGAGGACTGCGTGCCCGAGGGCGACGCCGGCCTGGTGCGCGGGCTCGCGCAGTTCTTCAATCTCCCGGCCCGGCCCGGCCCGGCCGAGACCCAGGAGCTGATGCGGCCCTTCGCTCCCTACCGGAGCTGGGCCACCTTCCACCTATGGCAAAGCCTGAAGGACTCTCCATGACCCTGTACACCACCACCGTCGAAAGCCCCTGCGGGCCCCTGCTCTGCGTCGTCGACGAGGCGGGCGCCGTGATCCGCATCGAGTTCGCACGCGGACGCGACTCCCAGAAGGTGACGGATCGGCTGAGGGACCGGGGGATCGAGGTGATCGAGGACGCCGTGCGCACGGCCGAGGTCCGCCGCCAGCTCGAGGAGTACTTCGCCGGCGAACGGCAGGAGTTCGACCTGGAGCTGATACCCGAGGGCACGCCCTTCGAGCGCACGGTCTGGGAGGAGCTGCGCAAGATCCCCTTCGGCGAGACCCGCAGCTATGGCGAGATCGCCCACGCCCTCGGCCGCCCCGGCGCCGCGCGGGCCGTGGGCCGCGCCAACGGCGCCAACCCCATCCCGATCGTCGTGCCCTGCCACCGGGTGATCGGCGCGGACGGCTCGCTCACCGGCTTCGGCGGCGGGCTCGACGCCAAGTCGCGGCTGCTGGAGCTCGAGGGGCGGGCGTTGCCGTTCGGGTAGACCCGTTCGGGTAGGCCCGCCCGGCTAGTTCCTCTCCGTCACCACCGGAATGCCGTCCACCACCAGGGTGAATTCCCCCGGCGCCACCTCCAGCAGGCCGGCCTTCTGGTTGAGCGGGAGGTTCCCGTTGAGGTTCGCCGAGCCTCCCGTCCAGGCATAGGCGAGATACGATGCCAAGGGATACGGCGGCGCGGCCCCGACGCTGTTGGGCGAGGGGACGATCCGCAGCAGACCCTCCTGCAGGACCGGTAGATGCACGTTGGGCACCTCGGTCTTGACCGTCGCCGGCCGGCCCGGGCGGAAGACCGTGAGCGCGTTGAGCGCGGCGACGTTCAAGCCGGCGGGCGCGGCCACGTTGTTGACGTAGACGCGGTCGCCAAACACCAGGGGGGTGAACCGGTTGGCGGTGTAGCGCAGGTCGTTGAACGCCACCCCGCCCGGCGGGTCGAGCTCCCAGATGGGAAGCCCCACGTTCTCGCCGAACGCCGAATTCGAGATCAGGCCCCCGACGTTCCTCGGCCGCGTGGGGTCGCTCATGGGCGTCGAGAAAATCGCGGCGCCGCGGGACTCGCCGAGCGCCTCGAAGACTCCGGGCACCACGTCGTTGCCATAGAAGCGGCCGTCGAACACCTGCACGGTCGAGCCGGTCAGAGACAGGGCTCCACCCCGGTTCTGGGCGGAATTGCGAGCGAAAACGGTGCGCGTGATCCGAGCGTTCGACTCCTGGCGCAGGGCCACTCCACCGCCGTTGCCGTTGGCGCCCCGGGCGTCGGAGTCGAGCACCATCGAGCTCTCCATCACCAGATCGATCAGGTCCCCCAGCAGAGCGCCGCCGGCGCCGCCCGTGCCGTCGGGCGCGGTCTGGGCGTCGCAGTCGGAGAAGACCGTGCCGCGGATCTCGACCTGGGCGCGGTTCTCGGCCAGCGTACCGGCCTGGGGCACCTGCCCGCCGCCGTACTGGCGCACGCCGTCGCCGCCGGCGTAGATGCAGCCGCCGCTGCTCGCCGCCCTCGCCACCTCGGGGCCGCCGATGATCAGCGATCGCCCGATCACCAGCCGGGCGGACCGCCGGTTGACGGCGCCGGAGCCCGTCGAGCCGTCCGGATGATCGGCCGACAGGGCGGAGATCGTGCCCCCCGCTCCCCCATCCGGCCTGGTGAGAGTCGTCTGGTTGCCCTGGAAGACGGAGCCGGCGATCTCCACGATGGCCCGGTAATTGTCCACCGCGCCGCCGAGGTCCGCCCGGTTGCGCAGGAAGAGCGACTGGCGGATCCGCATCGTCGTCAGGTCCTCGGCGTGCAGCGCGCCGCCGGTCCGCGCGTCCGGACCCGTGCAGCAGGGGTCCGCGACCGCCTGGTTGGCGATGAAGGTCGAGTTGGCCACCAGCACGTCCGAGCCCTTGTTCCAATTGCCGATGGCATAGATGGCCCCGCCCACCCATCCCGCCTGGTTGCCCTCGAAGCGGACGAGGGAGACGGTCAGGGCGCCGTCGAGCACCATGATGGCGCCGCCGAAGGAGTTGGGATTGTGGCCGGGCAGGTTCGTCCGGTTGTTCACGAACTCGCCGCCCTGAATCGACACCGTCGCCGAGCGCACGACCATGGCGCCGCCCCGCAGCGGCGACGAGTTGTTGCGGAACGCGGAACCGACGAACGTGGCGCTCGAGCCCTCTAGCACCTTGACCGCGCCGCCGCCGGTGGTCTTCCCCGCCGTCCGGTTGTTGATGAACGTGCAGGTGCGGAACGCGGCCTCCGCCTGCGACAGGGTGACGCCGCCGGACTGGCCGGTAGTGGCGCTGAAGCCGTTGCGGAAGATGATCCTCTCGAAGGTCACCAGCTTGCCGCGGCCACGGTTCAGATTCGCGAAACGCAGCACGGAACGGGTGCCGCCGCCGTCGAGGGCCACGATGGCCCCCGCCGCCGCGCGCACCGTGAAGCTCTTGCCGGTATTGGAGATGAGGAAGCCGTTCGGGCCGGGAGACGGATAGGCCCCCGCCGCCAGCTCGATGACGCCGCCGTTCACCACCCGGCCGATGGCCACCGTCAGGTTCTTGGCGTCCTGGGGCACGCGAACGAGTTTGTTGTTCTGGGCTCGGGGGGCCGCCTGGAGCGCCGGAGCGGCGAGACCCAGGAGCAGAAACAGGAACGCGATGGCCTTCGAACGCATGGAGAGACTCCTCTGTTCCCGGGGGGCGACTCCCCCAGAAACGGCTATAACAAGAACCCGACCGAATTTATTTAGATTTTAGCATAGCTGCCTGGATGGCAGCTATCCAGGCGTCCGGAGCTCTTCGAAGGCCTCGGTCTCCATCTGCACCGTCATGTGGTGGATGCCGAAGCGGTCGTGCAGGGTGGTGCGGATCTCGGTCAGCACGCCGCAGTCGTAGCAGCCCTCCTCCACCACCACATGGGCGGAGAGGTTCTCCATGCCGCTGGTGATCGTCCAGACGTGGAGGTCGTGGACCTCGATCACGCCCGGGAGGCTGATCATGGCGTCGCGCACCTCGTCGACGTCGATGTGGGAAGGGGCGCTCTCCATCAGCACCCCGGTCGCCTCCTTGAGCAGCGACCAGGAGGAGTACACCACCAGCACCGCGATCAGCACCGAGGCGGCGGGGTCCGCCCACTGCCAGCCGAAGGCCCAGATGAGGGCGCCGGCCGCGATCGCCTGCACGCTGCCGAGGGCGTCGGTCAGCACGTGCAGCCAGGCGCCGCGGACGTTGAGGCTCTCCGAGCGTCCTTCGTGCAGGATCCAGAGCCCCGCCAGGTTGACCAGGAGGCCGCCGGTGGCGACCGCCATCATCACCGGCGCGTCCACCTCCGGCGGCTGGCGGAACCGCTGGACGGCCTCGACCAGCACGAAGATCGAGATCGCCACCAGCGCGGCGCCATTGGCGAGCGCCGCCAGGATCTCCATCCGGTGATAGCCGAAGGTCCGCTTGGAGGTCGGCGGGCGCCGCGACATCGACATGGCGAACAGCGACAGCCCGAGGGCGGCGACGTCCGAGAGCATGTGCCCGGCGTCCGCCAGGAGGGCGAGGGAGCCCGTGAACCAGCCGCCGGCCACCTCGGCCAGCATGTAGACGGCGGCGAGCCCGAGGGTCAGCGCGAGCCGCGTCCGGTTGCGGCCCGAGGTGGCGGCGTGCGCGTGATGATGAGAGTGACCGGCGCCCATTTCATCCGACAGGGTAGCAAAACAGGCGCCGCGTGGCTTGGGGATTGCACATCAATCCGTCATCCACAGCAAGGAGGTGATCCCATGCAGCACCAGAACATCACGGAAGACATGCAACGTTGCATCGCGCTCTGCCGGGAGTGCCACGACGTCTGCCTGCGGACGGTCACACACTGCCTCGACAAGGGCGGCCGGCACGCCGAGACCTCCCACATCCGCCTGCTCCTCGACTGCGTCCAGATCTGCGAGACGAGCGCCGACTTCATGACCCGGGGCTCGGACCTCCACGCCGCCACCTGCGGCGCCTGCGCCGAGGTCTGTGACCGCTGCGCCGAGGACTGCGAGCGCATGAGCGACGACGACTTCATGCGCCTCTGCGCCCAGATCTGCCGCCGCTGCGCCGAGGTCTGCCACAAGATGGCGGGCACCCTGGCGGAGACTCGCACACCGGTAGGGGCGGCAACTCTGTAGCTCTTTCTCGCCAGCCCGGTCTCTCTCAAGGAGGGACCGGGGTGAATAATCCCCCATTTCCCTGGCATCTCCTCGAAGGCTGTAATAAGTTCGTCCTGTCGATGACGGCTCCCTTGCACGAAACTCTCGTCGCGGCACTGTCCGGTGCGCCTCCGCTGCGCCGGCTGGACCTCCACGCGCTCCTGCACCGCCTCTGTGCTGTCCGGATCGTCAACCTCCGGAACTGCCTCCGGGAGCCTGCGTGGGCGGAACCGCTGGCCAAGTTCGAACGCCAGGCAACTCTGATTCTGGAAAAGGGGGATTGGCGGGACCAACTCGCCCAGAAGATCCTCCGATGGATCGGCGGCGACGACCCGGACCGCCTCCTGGTCTTCTGCGCCGCCACTCTGAGGGCCCTCGATGCCCGGCACCAGGAGAGGCGGCTAGACGTCGCGGGTTCCACCGTCAGCCTGTCCGCGGCCCTCGGCGGAGGCGAGACGCTGTTCCTCCCGCCTCCCGCGACCCCCTTGTCGGACCTGATTCCCCAGCCGCAACGGCTCCGGCGCGGCCCCGGCGACCTCAAGAGCGATCCGCGCGAGATCCTCGGTCTCTGGTGGCATCTGGTGGCCCTTGAAGACCTCCCGGTCCAGCCCCGGCTTCAAGAGCTCGACGCCCGGGTGTCCCATGAGCTGGCCGGCCGCCTCAAGACCCTCGACCTGCGCTTCGCGCTCGCCTCCCCCTTCGCAGAGCTGCTTTACGGCATCCGGTCGGACCCAGCCCGGTTCGGGGCCGACGGAACTCCCTACCGCTTCTCCGAGCTCAGACCGGAGTCGCTCGAAGAAGCGCAGCGGAACCTCCTCGAGATCCTCGAGCGGTGCTCCGAGTTGAAGGTGGACGTCCTCTGCTTTCCGGAGCTGACGCTCGACACCGACCTGCAGAACCGCCTGGTCCTCCTTCTCAAAACCCAGGATCTGCCCCATCGGCCCGTCCTGGTCATGGCGGGCAGCTTCCACGTGGACTCGAACGGCCAATGGGTGAACCGCTGCCGGATCTTCAGCGGCCAGGGCCGGCTCCTCTTCTCTCAAGACAAGTGCGTGCCCTACCGCATCCCTGCCTCCCAGGCAGGGGAATCCCCGGAGCTGTGCGCCCTTCTCGGCATTGACCATCGGGGCGGCTCCGAGGACATCCACCTGAGCGGGTTCCTGGAGATCGTCGATGGCCCTCTCGGGCGGCTCGCCACCCCCATCTGCCTCGATTACTGTGGCGATCAGTTACGGGATCTATTCATCGCCACGGCCGTGAACCTCCTCCTGGTACCGGCGATGACATCCCGCATGGAGCCTTTCCAAAAGCGGGCACAGGACCTCGGCACCCAGTCGGGTGCCGCGAGCTTTGTCACCAACAGCGCCTGGCTCTTGGGGAAGAAGCGTAGCGACCGGAATCTCGCCCTGGCCTACCTCCCCGCTCATCCAGTGCCCGTGCTCACCCGCGACTCTGCAGACCCGCTCTGGGTATTTAGTATCCGTGAACTCCTTGGCTTGACCTGAAGCTTGTCACGTTATACATTCTGTCAATATCAAACCCCATAGGGTTCCGCCGCTATGTCCAGCCTTCAATTCGTCGACCTCTCGCCCACCGAGTCCGTGGAACGAGCCCAGCAGGCTGTCGCCGAGGGCCACACGGACGCCTGGGGGGCGCTCGATCGGCACCTGCGCTGGAGCCTGATCAGCCATCTCCAGAACCGGACCGAGAACCAGGACGCTCTGGGCGTCGCCCTGCTTCAGGCCTCACGCTGGGCAGACCACGAAGAGCGGGAACCTTGGGCCACCCGCTGGGCCTATCTCCTGGAGCTGCTCCGGGATGCGGACCGGCAGCCGGCTCTCGCGTCCGAGCTGCGCGCAGTAGGCCCGGAAGGCCGCGCCGCCGAGATGCTGAGGATTCTGGTAGATCATCCCAATCCTCTCCGTCCAACCGAGTTGGTCGAGAGGATGGGCCTCTCCATTCAGCAGATCTCGAATCTTGGCCGCAAGCTCGAGACGGCAGGCCTCATATCGCGCCGGTCTTCGGGAGGCAAAGCGATCTGGCTGCTCCCCACCGCCCGGGGGTTCAAGCTCGGAGAGCTGCTCCCCGCTCCATCGCCGTTGTCGAAGGAAGAGGAGATCGACGAGGCTCCCGAGACTTCGTTCTGGCAGAAACTCGACGAACCCGTCGCCAAGATCGCCTAGCCGTGGCCTTCTTCGTCGCTTTCTACTCGTACAAGGGCGGCGTGGGCCGCTCGCTGGCTTTGGCGAATGTTGGCTATTCGCTGGCATCCCTCGGCAGGCGCGTCATACTTCTCGATCTGGACCTTGAGGCCCCGGGCCTACAGGAAATCCCTGAATTTTCTCTCAAGGGGAGTAGAGCGAAGAAAGGGTTCCTCGATTATGCGAATTCCTATCGGAAGACTGGGCAGTGCCCCAAGATCTCTCGGTATGTCCACCCTTGCCGGGAATCTCCCAGCCTCGGCAAGCTCTGGGTCATGCCAGCAGGGAATCTTGGATCGACCTATCAGGAGCAGCTAGGCGACCTAACCTGGAAACGGCTCCATCCTGAGAAGGGAACGGAACCTTTCGTCGAGGAGTTACGGGGTGACCTAGTCAAAGAATTCTCTCCAGATTACGTGCTGATCGATGCCAGGACCGGCCTCTCGGATATCGGTGGCCTCTCCACCCATCGCTTGGCCGACATGGTCGTCCTGTTATTCAATCTTACTCCAACAGCAATAGAAGGCTCCGTGCGGGCCTACCGCTCGTTTGTTTCGGAAGGTTCTCGGGTCCGCAGCATCCAACTTGTTGCCTCACCTATCCCACCACTAATTCCCGGAGCAGATTCCATCACTGAAAGTCGTCTGCGACAAGCAGAGGACCTAATGCCTCTCGGAACTGCCTATGGCAGGCTTCTGGTTCGCATAGACTATGACCCTGCCATAGTTTTCTCAGAGGTCCTAGCGGTTAGGAGACCTGACCTTTTTCCATCCTCCAATCGCTACGAGACCTTGCGGGAAACGGTTCAGCGCGCTAATCCCGCAGAAGCGCTACCGACCTTAGAGCAAGCACGCAGCCTTCAAAAAGAAGGCCTAATTACCGAGGCAATTCATCTGCTGGAATCCTTCACAATAAGATATCCGAACAACCTGGAGGCGAGCCTAGCCCTGGGAGACCTACTCCTTGTGACAGGCCGAGCCGCAGAGGCATTACATATATTCGAGAGAGTTCGGGACTTCTATCCAAGTTTCCCCTTCGCACACCGCCGCCTCGGCGAAGCACTCACAGTCCTCAACCAGATCCCAGACGCAATCGTATCTTTATCCAAAGCTTCTGAGTTAGGAGATAAAAGCACAAAGCTTTATCTGGCGCTGCTTAGTGCCCACACTAAGCATTCCGACACGCCTAAACAAATTGCTGCCCGCGAGCAGGCCATAATCTCAATCCTCAGCCCCTATGAACGCTATCCAGCAGGCTTAGACTCCGTCCTGACCGCGGAGGACTTCACCCAGAAACTAGATCAAAGGCTACCATTCGCCGAATTCAAGGCCAGCACCTTTTGGGATGACGTAATGAGCTCGTTATCCGTCTCCCAATCGACTAAACTGCAGACTATCAACCAAGTTTTTACAGGGAAGCTACCAGCAGAAGAAATTGGTCTTCTATCTCAGATTTTCAGCGCCGAGCGACTTAGCTGGACAGAAAGCCTAGGACAATCCGCCCGCAGCCTTCAAAGAAGAGTAGCGGAGACGACACTAGACCCTAAATCGCCCGAGCAGCTACTCGAAAGCCTACAAGGAGATGCAGAAGACGCAGCTCTTCTCACCTTTTCAGCCATAACGGACGAGACCATTCCCCTTGATCGCCAGATCGAACTCCTAGAAACAGCCTGCGGAATAGCACCCAGCGAACCAGCAATGACAAAGATTCTGGGCACTCTTCTCTTGCGAAAGAGTCAGGAACTGCCAGGGACTCATCGACAGGCACTAAGAGCCCGAGCCAAGCATCTTTTGAACCAGGCCTCCTCGTTAGGAGCTAAGAAAAATATCGAGCCCGTCAATAGCAGGAGAGCCCTACTGATCGGCATCGACCACTACGCAAAAATTGCATTCTCGCCACGCGGCTCAGTCAATGATCTCTACCTCATGGAGCATGTGTTGCTCCACTTCGGCTTTCCAAAAGAAAATATTTGCATCCTTGCTAACCAAGACGCAACAAGAGAAGGAATACTCGATGCTCTGGAGCAACTGCAAGAAAATACTAAACCTGAAAATGCAGTTGTAATATTTTATAGCGGTCACGGATCTCAAATGACTGATCGCGAAGGGGACGAGCCCGATGGCTTGGATGAAACAATCGTGCCATATGACAGTGGGCGAGCTCCCCATCCAAACAGAGACATAACCGATGACGAACTCTATATCCGGCTTCAGAATTTAGCAGCCATAACCCCCAACATTACAGTGATCCTCGACTGCAGCCATTCAGGAACAATGACCAGTGACCCTATTCGCAGAGGAGAACGCCAAGCTCCGCCAGAATTACGACCAATTGAGATGCTGCCCCCTTCGCCAATCAGATGGACATCCTTAGAGGACCCCAGTACGCTAGGGTCTAGCGGGTGGTTCCCGATTAGTGATAGGCATACAATGATCGCTGCCTGCAAAAGTTACGAGGGCTCTTTTGAAATACAACTGCCAGACAATTTGTATCACGGGGCGCTGACTTACTTTCTTTCTCGCGAACTGCTGGAAAATGGGTATAGAAGAAACCTTCGAGACATGTTTGAGACCGTCGCAGCACAGGTCACCCGTCACTTCCCTGACCAACACCCACAACTAGAGGGATTGACCGAGAGAGAGAGAGTCTTTGACCCTACACCCTCGCCCTTAGGAGCCAAGATTTTGGCGATAGTCAGCGAGAGATCACGGAATAGCGTTGCTCTCCACCTCTTGACAGAGAGCAAGCTCAAGCCCGATATCGATTATCCTATCTACTCGTACACAGAACAAGATGTGTATCTTGGGGACATAAAAATCGCTTCGGTAAACTCGTCGATAGGCAAGGGAGAGATTATGATCGAAACCTTTCCTGGCTCTATAAACCCTCCTAGTCGCATAATCCTCGATCTAATGAATGTCCGTCACTAGCGCTCGTAAAATCGCGCAATCCTTTCGGGCGGGATCGAGTCATTCGACCGATTCTAAGAATTTAAAAGGGACTCGCCAGGTAGCTGAACTCTGCATCCCATCTCTTCAGTTGGCTCCAAATCGTTTGCACTTTTCCTTCAGGAGGAGTACCATCCAGCCCTGACAGCTCGCCCGCCCTTCGGGAACGGCAGCCGTCATCCCGCCCGCGAGTGGAGCCCGGTAGGTTCCGCCCGCCGATCCTGACAGCGCCGCGCGGTCTCGCGCGGCACCTGCCGGCCCCCGGGCCGGTCCGGGCTCAAGTCTTCGGACCCGGACCGGTTGCCGCGCCCGCGGCCTTTCCGGGGGTCGGATTATTATTTTCCTTTAGGTCCCTCGCCTCCAGGATCAGCCGCGTCTTGAGATCAAAGTAGCCCAGCTCCAGGCCCACCGGATAGCGGTGGGGATTGACGAAGCGCTTGACGCCGCCGTGGAAGCCGGCGAGTTGCTCCCCAACCCGGCGGCGGATCTCTTCGAGGCCGGGCGGATCGTAGACCCGCCGCCCCTGGCGGAACACCGGCACCAGGAGGTCCTCCCCCTGCGCATCCGCCGGCATGGCCTTGCGCCGGGTCATGTCCAGGGGATCGACCATCACGGGCGCCTCCGGGAGGCCGGCCGGCTCGTCGTAGATCAGGTCGCCGATGTGCTCCCCGTCCTGGGTGTAGCGGCGCACCTGCTGGATGCCGGGATTGGTTGTCTTCACCGCCTGCTCGGAGAGCTTCACCCGGTACTCCCAGGGTCCCCCGGGGTCGCGCACCGCGGCCAGCTTGTAGACGCCGCCGAGCGCCGGCTCGCCATGGCCCGTCACCAGACGCGTGCCCACGCACCAGACGCCGATCCGCGCTCCCTGCTGCTTCAGGCTGGTGATGACGGTCTCGTCCAACTCGTTGCTGGCCAGGATGGAAGCGTCCGGGAACCCTGCCTCGTCCAGGACCTTCCGCGCCTCCCGGCTCAGGTAGGCGAGGTCCCCCGAGTCGAGTCGGATGCCGATCATCTCGTGTCCCTGCTCGCGGAGCCGCCGCCCCATCTCCACGGCGTGGCGCACGCCCTCCAGCGAATCGTAGGTATCCACAAGGAAGACGCAGTTGTTCGGCAGGGCCCGGGCGTAGGCCTCGAACGCTTCCGGCTCCGAGTCGAAGGCGAGCACCCAGCTATGGGCGTGGGTCCCCTTCACGGGAATGCCGAAGATCTTTCCCGCCGGGAGATTGGACGTGCCGTCGCAGCCGCCCGCGTAGGCCGCCCGGGAGGCCGCCAGACCGCCGTCGATCCCCTGGGCCCGCCGCAAGCCGAACTCGATCACCGGATCGTCCCCCGCGGCCAGCCGCATCCGCGCCGCCTTGGTGGCGATCAGCGTGTGAAAATTCACCAGATTCAGAAGTGGCGTCTCCAGAAGCTGCGCGCTCATGATAGGGCCCCTGACCCGGATCAACGGCTCCTGGGCGAACACCACCGTCCCCTCGGGCACGGCGTCGACGTCGCAGCGAAACGAGAGGTCGCGGAGGGCGTCCAGGAATCCCCGTTCGAACAGCGGGGCGCCGTCGTTGCCCCGCAGGCCGGCCAGGTACTCGAGGTCGTCCTCCCGGAACCGAAGGCTCTCGATGTACTCGATGGCCGGCTCGAGGCCGCAGGCCACGGCGAAGCCGCCGCCGAAGGGGATCCTGCGGAAGAAGAGATGGAAGACGGCCTCCCGCTCCGCCGTGCCCTCCTTCCAGTGGGCATAGGCCATGGTGAGCTGGTAGAGGTCGTTGAGGAGCGACAGCGAGTCTCCGTAGACGCGGCCGAGGATGCTCAAGACGGTGTCTCCCCCTTCAGAGAAGCGAACGGCGATCCCAGGGGCCCAACACACGGATTCTGGCCTAAAAGCTGGCAGTTCGAGCGCCGAAGCATGAAGATCGAGTCCAAAACATGTAGATCCAGTGCCCGAAGTATGAAGAACGGACGCCGAAGCAGGTAGATAGGGCGGAGAAGCATGCAGAACGAGCGCCGAAGCAGGTAGATAGGAATCGGAATCTCGGGCTTCAGCGGCCGTTTCTCAGGCTTCGGCGGCCGTTTCTGGGGCTTCAGCGGCCGCTATCGGATTTCGGAGACCGTTTCTCAGGCTTTGGAGCCTGAACTTGGGCTTTTGCTGCCGTTTTCTCAGGCTTCAGCGGCTGAATTCAATGCTTCCGTGGCGGAATCACGAGGTTTCACCCATGGTGCCCCAGGCTCTCCTGGAGATACGGATCATTCCTCGCCACCATCGGCGCTCCCGCCAGGGTGCGGGTCACTACGAGGTAGAACAGACCCGCGTAGCCGGCGGTGATCAGGATCTCCAGCATCCCCAACCGCGGCGCCGGGAGCACCGCCGGCGCCGCGGTCACGTAGAGGTTCAGCCAGGTCCCGGCCAGGATCAGCACGGAGGCGACAGCCAGGATCCGCGGGCTGCGCTTGGAAGATCTCGGCAGCAGGAGAAGGAACGGCAGCAGCCAGTTGAGCAGGGGCGCCAGGAGGAAGAGCGGCAGCCACTCCCCCCTCGTCCGCACGACGTAGAAGGGGATCTCCTCCGTGAGGTTGCCGTACCAGATCAGCAGGTACTGGCAGACCCAGAGGTAGGCCCAGAAGGTGCTGAAGGCGAAGAGGAGCTTCCCGAGATCGTGCAGATGGCTCCCGCCTACGATCCCCAAAAGGGGCCCCCGGCGCAGCTTTACGACGAGCAGGGTGATGGCCGCTAGCCCGCTCACGAACAGGCCCGCGAAGGTGTAGATGGCGAAGAGGGCGCTCGCCCAGCGGGGGTCGAGCGACATCAGCCAGTCGAAGCTCGCGAGCGAGAAGGTGACGGCGAAGACCACCATGAAGACCGCCGACAGGCGCACCATGCGGCGGTGGTGCGTGAGCCCCTCCTGAAGACGGTCCTGAGCCAGCGAGGCGCGGCGCATCAGGACGGCGAAGAGGCTCCAGAGGCCCAGGAACAGCGCCATGCGGGCGAGGAAGAACGGCTCGTTGAGCCAGGCGGCCTTGGCCGCCAGCACCGGGTCGGACGCCAGCACGCCGGGACGGGTCCAGGAATAGAGCTCGCGCCGGCCGAGGAAGACGGCGAGCATCGGCAGGGCCGCCGCGGGCACCAGGGACATCAGCGCCTCGGGGACCCGGCGCAGGGCCGTCCACCAGCCCGCTCCCGACAGGTACTGGATGGCGAGGAAGACGAGCCCGGCGAGCGCCAGCGACAGGAAGAAAAAGCCGTTCACCAGCAGGGCGGTCCAGACCCGCAGGGGCTCGACGTCGATCATGGGCGTGCGATCTCCTCGCGGCCCCGCAGCGCCTGTCCCTGGAGCGTCCGCAGCCAGTGGACGGCCTTCCAGCGGTCGTCCGGCGCGATCTGGCCGCCGTAGGCGGGCATCATCCCCGAGCCGCGGGTGATGACGTGGAAGATCTGCCCGTCCGGCATGTCGAGCAGGGGGGCGCTGGCATAGGCGGGCGGGTTGGGGAACTTGGGGATCAGCGGCCCGTCGCCCGCGCCCCGCTCGCCGTGGCAGACGGCGCAGAAAGTCTGGTAGACCGTCCGGCCGCGGGCCACCGCGGCCGGGGTCGCCGGCACCGGGTTGCGCAGCTCGCGGCCGGCGCGGAGGGCGTCCTCCGGGGTGGCGGCGTAGTGGAACGGCAGCGGCCCGCCCCAGGCGATGGTGCCGGCCACCGGCGGCTGGAGCGTCTTGCCGTCGCGCGTCACCGGGTTGGGCGCGTAGGCGTCGTAGGGCACCGAGCGGGCCATGTCCGGAATGAATTCGTAGCCCGGCGAAGCGGGATCGCGGTGGCTCGCCCAGGCCGCCAGCGCCGTGAGCAGCAGCAGGGCGAAAAGGCGAATTTTCCTCAGAACGCTCATGACCCGGTCACCTCCCGGGCCCCGGCCGCGCGCAGCAGCTCGCGCAGGGCGGTCTCGCGCTCGGGGCCGCCGTCGAGGGCGAGCACCAGCACCAGGGCGTCGTCGGTGATGCCCGCCGCCGGCAGCCGGGGATCGGCGCTCCGGCCCAGGCGGCTGCGCCAGAAGAACGCGGCGGCGGTCGCGAGGCCGCCGATCAGGATGGTGGCCTCGAAGCTGATGGGCAGGAAGGCCAAGGCCGAGTTGTCCGGCTTGCCGCCCACGTCGAGGCGCCAGTCCACCACCGCCCCCCACACCTGGAGGGCGACCGCCCCGGCCAGCCCGGCGAGGCCGCCGGCCAGGGTGACCCAGGGCAGGCGCGAGGAGGGCGCCCCGACCGCCTCGTCGAGGCCGTGCACGGCGTAGGGCGTGAAGACGTCGTGCACCCGGAATCCCCCCGCCCGGACCTCGCGCACGGCGGCCAGGAGCTCGGCCTCGCCGGCGAAGCTCGCCACCAGCAGCCCCGCGTTCCTCTCGCTCATGCCCGCGCCTCCCCCGCCGCCACCCCCTTGACCTCCCACATGGCGATCACCGGCAGCGTCCGCACGAAGAGCAGGAAGAGGGTGAAGAAAAGGCCGAAGCTGCCGACGAGCAGGCCGACCTCCACGATCGTCGGCTTGTACATCGTCCAGCTCGAGGGCAGGTAGTCGCGGTGGAGCGAGGTGACGATGATCACGAAGCGCTCGAACCACATGCCGACGTTGACCAGCAGCGAGACGGCGAAGAGCACGGGCACCGAGGTGCGCAGCCGCCGCGACCAGAGGAGCTGCGGCACCATCAGGTTGCAGGTCATCATGGTCCAGAAGGCCCAGGCGTAGGGGCCGGTGGCGCGGTTCCAGAACGCCGCCCGCTCGTAGGGGTTGCCGCCGTACCAGGCGATGAAGATCTCGGTCAGGTAGCAGAAGCCGACCATCGAGCCGGTCAGCAGGATGATCTTGGCCATGGCCTCGAGGTGGCGCAGGGTAATGTAGCGCTCGAGGGCCATCACCTTGCGGGTGATGAGGAGGAGCGTCATCACCATGCCGAAGCCGGAGAACACGGCGCCGGCCACGAAGTAGGGCGGAAAGAGCGTGGTGTGCCAGCCCGGGATGACGGAGGTGGCGAAGTCCATGCTGACGATCGAGTGCACCGAGATCACCAGCGGCGTCGCGAGTCCCGCCAGGATCAGCGACAGGGTCTCGTAGCGCGACCAGGTGCGCCGCGAGCCGTCCCAGCCCAGGCTCAGGAGGCCGTAGAGCCGCTTGCGCCGGGGCCAGCCGGCAAGGCTCGCCCGGTCGCGCAGGGTCGCGAGGTCCGGGATCATGCCGACGTACCAGAAGACGAAGGAGATCGTGAAGTAGGTGCTGATGGCGACCACGTCCCACAGCAGGGGTGAGCGGAAGTTCACCCACAGGGGGCCGCGCGAGTTGGGATAGGGGAAGACCCAGAAGGCGAACCACGGCCGGCCCATGTGGAGGAGGGGGAAGAGGCCCGCGCACATGACGGCGAAGATGGTCATGCCTTCCGCCGAGCGGCTGATCGAGGTGCGCCATTTCTGGCGGAAGAGCATCAGGATGGCCGAGATCAGGGTGCCGGCGTGGCCGATGCCGATCCAGAAAACGAAGTTGGTGATGTCGAACGCCCAGCCGACGCTCTTGTTGAGCCCCCAGGTGCCGATGCCGGTCGCGACCTCGTAGGCGGCGGCCACGGCGCCCGCGGTGAGGGCGGCGAGCGCCACGGCGAAGCAGGCGAACCAGCTCGCCGTGGGGCGGGCCGAGAGCGGCCGGCAGACGTCGTCCGTGATCTGCCGCAGGGAGGGCCGGCCCTCCACCCAGACGGGGCGCAATGCGGCCGAGGCCGCGAACCCAGGGCGTTGCCCTGGGCTGAGGAATGACGGCCCGTTGGGCCTTGCCGGGCCAACGGCCCGGGTTTCCTCAGCCCGGCCCATCGGGCCGGGTCTGCCGGGCGTGCCGAATCCGCTCAGATCCATGATCACGCCTCCCCGTCCGCGTTGCGCACCCGCGTCAGGTAGCCGACGACCGGCCGGGTGTTGAGCTCCTCGAGCACGTGGTAGAAGCGCGGCGAGGCCTGCTGGCGCGACACCTCGCTGCCGGGGTCGGCGAGGTCGCCGAAGACGATGGCCTCCGCCGGGCAGGCCTGCTGGCAGGCCGTGCGCACGGCGCCGTCGGCGAGCGGCTCGCCGGCCATCTCGGCCCGCAGCTTGCCGGCCTGGATGCGCTGGGTGCACAGGGAGCACTTCTCCATCACCCCGCGGGAGCGCACGACCACGTCCGGATTGAGCACCATCTTTCCCAGCTCGCTGTTCATGGCGTAGTCGAAGCGGTCGTTGCCGGCATACTCGAACCAGTTGAACCGCCGGACCTTGTAGGGGCAGTTGTTGGCGCAGTAGCGGGTGCCCACGCAGCGGTTGTAGACCTGCTGGTTGATGCCGTCGGAGCTGTGGACGGTGGCGAGCACGGGGCAGACGGTCTCGCACGGGGCATTGCCGCAGTGCTGGCACATCATGGGCTGGTAGACCGTGCGCGGATCGTCCGCGGGGCCGCTGTAGTAGCGGTCGACGCGGATCCAGTGCATCTCCCGGCCGCGGACCACCTCGTCGCGGCCGACCACGGCGACGTTGTTCTCGGCCTGGCAGGCGACGGCGCAGGCGCCGCAGCCGATGCAGGCGTTGAGGTCGATGGCCATGCCCCAGGCATGCCCCTCGCGGGGGCGCTCGGCCCACAGGCTCTCGCGGCGCGGCCGCTCGTCGTTGCCCGCCGCCGGATCGCGCCGGAATTCGGCGAGGTCCGCCTCGCGGACGATGGGCCGCCCCTCCATGGAATGGTGGAGCTGAGTGGCCGCGAGCGCCTGCCGGCGGCCGGTCTTCTCGATGCGGAAGCCGGCGGCCCAGGCGCGGGAGAACCCCCGGCTCACCGTGAGCAGGGGGAAGGCGTTGGCGCCCACGCCGTCGCCCACCTTGCCGGCGCGGGTGCGGCCGTAACCCAAGGCCACGGAGACCGCCTGCCGGGGCTGGCCGGGCTGCACGTGCAGAGGCAGCTCGAGGATCGTGCCGCCGCCGCGCAGGCCGCGCAGAAGAACGACGTCGCCCTCCTCGAGCCCCTGCTCCGCGGCCAGGGCGGGCGCCACGGAGAGGTAGTTCCCCCACGTGACCCGGGTGACGGGGTCGGGCAGCTCCTGAAGCCAGGGATTGTTGGCGTGGCGGCCGTCGCGCAGGCCGACCTTCTCGTAGAGACGGACCTCCAGGCCTCTCTCGGCATGTGCCGTGGCGCGATCGGCAAGGATGGCCGCGGCGCAGGCCGCGAGGTCGGTGCGGTCCGCCGGAGATACGGTCCCGGCCTCCTCCGCCGCCGTCTCGAAACCACCCTCCTGGAGCGAGTGGTCCCAAAACTCGTCGAAGCTGGCCCAGCGGTCCTGCCGGGGGAACATCTCGCGCCGCCAGACCTCCCTGAGATGGCCGAGGACGTCGGGCTCCTCCCCCATCCAGCGCAGCAGGCTCTCCTGGACGGAGCGGGTATCGAAGAGCGGCGCGATGGCCGGCTGCCGCAGCCCGAAGATCCCCGCCGCCGGCTCGGCGTCCCCCCACGACTCCAGGAAGTGGTGGTCCGGGCAGACGGCTTCGCAGTGCTCGGCCGTCTCGTCCAGCCGCTCGGCGAAGGAGACCTTGAGGGCGACGTTCGAAAGGGCACGCACGAATCGCCCGGCCTGGGGATGGTCGTAGGCCGGGTTCACTCCCCAGAGCAGGAGCCCGTGCACCTCGCCCCGCTCCATGGCCTCGATCAGCGCGGTCACGGCGCCGTCGTCCCCCTGCCGCTGCCGGGACGGCCGGTCGAGGTCGATCGTGCGGCCGATATTGCCCAGCAACGCATTGATGCGGTTGACCACCCCCTGCACGGCGGGATCGTTGACGCCGCACACCACCAGCGACTCGCCGCGATGGCGCCAGAGGTCGTCCGCCACGGCGTCGAGCAGCGCCGGGGAGCAGGGCGGCTCGAGCTTTGAGATGGAGCCCGCGGCTCCCGCCCGTTCCGCCAGCCGCCCGGCCAGGGCGAGCGCCACGAGCCCGAGCTCCGAGGGGAGCACGGCGGCGCGGCGGTCGGCGTTGCTGCCGGTCAGCGACAGGCCGGACTCGAACTGGTAGTGCCGCGCCATGGGAGCGCCGCCGTCCGGCCGGCGGCCCCGGGCGTAGGCGCGGGCGAATTCGACGGGCGACAGCCAGGTGCCGAGGAAATCGGCTTCGAGGCCGACGATCACCCGCGCCCGGTCGAAGCGGAAGCGGGGCACCACCGGGCGGCCGAAGCTCGCGCCGTTGGCCTGGCGCATGGCCGCCAGCGAGAGGGGATCGTGGACGGCGTGGAAGGCGCCCGGGAAACGCTTCGGGAGCTCGTCGATCAGCCGCTGGGCCGAGGGGCCGGCGACCGTCTCGGTGAGCAGCGCGATCCGCCCGCCGTGGGCGGCGATGGCGGCGAGCCGTGGCGCCACGAAGGCGTCCATCTCGGCCCACGAGACCGGTTCGCCGTGCAGCCGCGGCCCCTTGAGGCGCTGGTCGTCGTAGAGCGACAGGACGGTCGCCTGGCCGACGGCGCAGGCCGCGCCGCCGGAGATGGGCGACCGCGGGTTGCCCTCGACCTTGATCGGCCGCCCGTCGCGGGTCTTGACCAGCAGGCCGCAGCCGGCCGTGCAGCCGCCGCAGGTGGTGGCGTACCAGCTCTCGACCCCCGGCAGCTCGCCCTCGGGCTGGGCGAGGAGCGGCATCGCCTGCCGCTCCGGGATGCGCGTGCAGCCGGCCAGGGCGGCGGCGCCGACGCTGAAGCCCATCAGCTTGAGGAAGTCGCGCCGGCTCTCGCCCGCTCCCGCGGGGTCCGAAAGGTCGGAAAGCGCCAACGGCGGGGGCGCCTCTCCCCTCAGCTCCTCGACGCTCCGCCAGTATTCTCGTGGAGCGGCATGTGGCTCTGCCATCTCAAGCCCCTCTCAGTAATGGCATTTCCCGCAGTCCTGCCCGGCGGCGACGGCACGCGTACGGTGGCAGTCGAGGCACCAGCCCATGGTGAGCGGCGAGGCCTGGCGCACCCGGTCCATGGTCTCCACGGGGCCGTGGCAGCGCTGGCAGGCGACCCCGGCGTGCACGTGCTGGCCGTGGTTGAAGTAGACGAAGTCCGGCAGGTTGTGCACCTTCCGCCAGCGCACGGGCCGCGCCTGCGCCACGGCCTCCTTGAGCCGCTCGAGCTCGGCGGACGCCACCTTGAGCTGGCCGTGGCAGTTCAGGCAGACGCCGGCCGGGGGGATGCCGGCGTGGCGGCTCTTCTCGGCCGCGAAGTGGCAGTAGAGGCAGGCGACGCGGTAGGTCCCCGCGTGCAGCCGGTGGGAGAAGGCGATGGGCTGGGGCGGCGCGTAGCCCTGGCTGACGCCCACCCGGCGCAGCCCGCCGATCAGCAGCCCGCCGAGGAGGGCGACCAGGGCGAGCTCCACGCCGGCCGCCGCCCAACGTCCGGGAGCGCTGCCCAGGAACGCCGCCCCGAGACGCCCCAGGCCGACCACCGGCCGGACGGCCGCGAAGACCGCCTGGCTGAACGGCAGCACCGCCACGGCGGCGATCCCCGAGAGCAGGTGGAGCTTCACCAAGGGCGGCAGCGGCACGATTTCCGAGAGGTCGGGCCGCAGGGCCAGCAGCGATCGGAACCAGGGCAGGAGCGACAGGCCGTACCACTCCGAGCCCCAGCGGTAGAACGCCGCCATGGCCAGCCCGGAGCCGACCGCCAGCACCGCCAGCGCCAGCAGGAGCACGTCCGCGGCCGAGCCGCCCGGCAGGCCCTCGCGCGCCAGCCGGACGAGGCCGTCCAGGGCCACGAAGCCGAGGACGAAGGCGCCGGCCTCGAGCATCAGCAGGCGCGCCGGCACGCGGTCCCAGAGCAGCAGCGACCGCGGCAGGAGGAAGGCCACGGCGTGGCCGAGGAGCACCAGGCCGAGGCTCCAGGGCCAGAGCGGGGCGCCGCCGCGCCGCGCGTCCGCCGGGCGGGCGGCGAGCGCCGCCTTGCCGCGGGGCGAGCGAAAGCGCCACGCCGGCACGCAGACCAGGAGGGCCGCCGCGAGGTAGGGCGCAACGCCGAACAGCAGGAAGTCCCGCATCATCCGCGCCGCCGCAGGAAGCGGCCGGTGAGCAGCAGGAGCAGGGAGGAGCCGCCAAACCCCAGGAACAACGGCGCCCCGGTGACCAGCTCGACGGGCGGCGTGGGCGAATGCGCGGTGCGATGGAGAAACGCCTTCAGGGCGAACGCCTCGCCAGGGGTGAGCGGGCAGCCGCGGTAGGCGGTCGTCATCAGGGGGAAGCGGGGCTCGGCGAGAGCCCGGGTGATCCCCGCGTCCTGGTACCTCAGGTAGACGCGGGTGAGGTCCGAACCCAGCGTCCCGCCCTGCCAGAAGCCCACTCCCCCCGCCGTATGGCAGCCGGCGCAGGCCGCTCCGCCATGGCGCAAGGGCCGGGCGCCGGTGAACAGCTCGCGGCCCCGGGCCACGTCGGCCGGCGTCGCCGTGGAGGCATGGCGGTATCCCCCCGCCGGCGCCTTGGGCCCGCCCGCCTCGATGAAGGCGAGGAGAGCGTCGATCTCATCGTCCGAGAAGCCGTGGTCCGGCATCCTCTTCTTGTACCTGGAGAACAGGGCCGCGGCGGTCTTCTCCCCCTGCGCCACCAGCGTCTGGGAGGAGCGGATGAAGGAGTGGAGCCAGCGCTTGTCCCGGCGCGCCGTCACCCCCGCGAGGTCCGGCCCCACCACCTCTCCCTTGCCGACGCTGTGGCAGCCGGAGCACCTGAGGGCGAACGTCGCCGCCGGATCGAAGCCGGCCCAGGCGGCCGGCGCGGCGGCGAGGGCGAGCGCGAGAAAAGCCGCGACGCGGGAAAGGCGTTCCGAATCCATGGAGGTCCTCCGATCCAAGACCAGGGTGACTTCAGTCCCTCGGTCCGCGAGGCTCGCGGGGGAGTCTTAAGAGCACCCTGTAATAAGGAGTGTCTATCGATCGCTTTAGCGAGCCAACTGAAAGAACATTGCGCATGGATTGATTCGGCGACCGTCGACAGGCCGTTTTCGAAGGAAGGGAGCCTCCATGTCCGCTCGGAAGGCGTTGCTCCGCAGTCTCCTCGCCGCGAGCTCGGTCGGCGGTCTCATCGCGTTTGCCTATCGGCCGGCCACGCCGCTCGACGATCTGCCAAACCGCATCCCACACCCGGCGCCCTACGTCGCAGCCGAAGCGCGGGCCTTCCCTCCCCCCTTCGAGGAGGCCTGGGAGGGCATCCACAATCCCGGCCGCTGCGCGACGTGCCACGCCAAAATCTTCGAGGAGTGGAACGGCTCGATGATGTCGAACGCCTGGCGCGATCCGGGCTGGCGGGCGGCCTTCCTCCTGGCCGCCCGGCAGACCTCGACGGCCGGCGGCTGCGAGCTGCCCCCGCCGCCCGACGGGACGCGGCCGAGCAGGCTCAACCCGTTCGCCGCGGAGGACTGCACCTCGCGCTTCGACACCGGCGCCGGCTGGGCCGTCACCGCGCGCCCCGGCTCGCTGCTGGACGGCTTCTGCTCCCAGTGCCACATGCCGGCCAACTTCGTCGACAACGTCCCCCTGGCCGGCGTGGCCCCCGACGCGCCCTCGGGACGCGAGCACGGCGCGCTCGACCCGGAGTTCAACCCGACGTCGGACGACGGCACGGGTCTCGCCTTCGCCACCCTGGCCAGCCGCTTCCGCAACACGGACGCGGGCCGGCGGGGGATCTTCTGCGCCGTCTGCCACACCTTCGCCGACACGCGCGAGATGCCCTACGGCAACTACCACCAGTCCGGCACGCCCTATCCCTCGGTATTGGGAACGGGAAGCGGGTCTCGCCAGGACCGCCTGGCGGTGCCCGATCCGGCCTCGCCGAGCCTCGGCTGGGCCGTGGGCGCCGGCGCCTTCCGCCTGTCGCCGCATGCCATCGGCTTCCCCGAATTCCTGGGGCCGCTGGCGGCCCATCCGCCCGCGAATAAAACGGCGAAGAAGGACGCCTACCTGAGCGGCGTCTTCGCGCGGGACGTCCCCCGCCAGCAGGCCGAGCTCGCGGGCCACGAGGGGAACTACCAGACCCTGCACGAGCGGGCCGAGCTGTGCGCCTCCTGCCACGACGTCACCAACCCGCTGACGGTCAAGAACCGTCTGGGCCGCTGGGTGGGCGGCTTCCCCATCGAGCGCACCTACGCCGAGTGGGCCGGCAGCCGCTACGCCGACCGGCCGGGCAACGGCAACTTCGATCCCAAAGCCAAGCGGGACTGCCAGACCTGCCACATGCAGCAGGACTACGGCCAGCCGGGCACCGCCCACACGCTCTACCGGGGCGGCCGGCCCGTGCCGCCGCGCACGGGCGCCGTCGCCGGCGGCGGCCCGGAGCGCTCCCCCGCCTTCAGCCACCACTTCATCGGCGGCAACACCTTCGTCCCCCGGATGACGGGCGCGGTGGTCGACGGCGGCGGCGCCGTCCAGGCTTATCCCGAGCTGTCGGTCTACAGCTTCACCTCGGCGGACGAGACGAGCCTCTACCACAACGCCTGGTTCGAGAACGCGGCGGCGCGGGGCCCGGCCACCCAGCACGCCCGGCTGGCCTGGGACCGGCTGCGCAACGTCCTCGACCTCGGCCTCGAAGGCCCGGCCACGGCCGCCGCCGGCTCCCGCGCTCCCCTGCGCGTCACTGTCGCCAACAGCGGCAGCGGCCACGACTTCCCCTCCGGCTTCCCGGAAGGCCGGGCCGCCTGGGTGGCCGTGCGCGCCTTCGACCTCGCCAGCGGCCGCGAGCTCGACCTCTACGACTCCCACTGGCGGCGCACCTCGAAGGGCGTCGGCTACCTGACCCGCGAGGAGATGCCGGACCCCAACTTCCCCCGTTGCCGGGAGTGGAAGCTGCCGGCCGGCTCGCCCGATCCGTTCGCCGTGCAGTTCAAGGCCATCGCCTCGCTCGGCGACGGCTGCCCCACCCTCGACCTCGCCTGGGCGGCGCCGCTCAACCTGGCCGTCAACGGCGACGGCATGCCCGTCGACGAGGCGGGCCGGGTGATCGACCGCGCCAACCCGCGGGGCCTGCCGCGCTACCGCGACCTGGACGGCGACGGCGACCTCTACGACGACGCCTTCCTCTCCGACACCCGGCTCCGGCCGCTCCCCCACGCCGGCGCCACGGCGGTGATCGACCGCTACTCCGTGGTGGTCCCGCCCGGCGTCCAGGGGCCCGTGGCCGTGGTCGCCGCGGTCTACTACCAGTCCTTCGAGGCCGTGGTGGCGAAGAAGCTGCTCGGTAACCTGGCCGACCTCGACACCGACTTCCGGCTCGAGCCGTGCGTCCTCGGCGGCCTCTGCGACGGGCGGACGCCGTCCGGCGAGCCCGCCGTGGTGGAAGGGGCGCCGCCCGTGCCCATGGAGGTGCGCAGCCGGCTCATCGACATCCGCGGCGGCGCCGTGGACCGCACCCCGCCCGCCGTGCGCTCCTGGCCCGCCGCCGGGACCGCGGGGGTCTCCCCCGGCGTGGTCGTCAAGGCCGTCTTCTCGGAGCCGGTCGCCGGGGTGGACGCGGCCACCTTCACCCTGACCGACGAGGCGGGCGCGCCCGTGCCCGGCTTCGTCGACCAGATCGGCGACGGCACCTGGGCCCTCTTCCCCCACCAGGTCTTCCTGGCTGCCGGCAAGACCTACACGGCGCGCCTGGCCCCGGGCGTCTGCGACCTCCGCGGCAACTGCGACCGCGGCGGCGCCGTCTGGAGCTTCTCCGTGGGCGGGGCCGCCGGCGAAGACGGCGGCGACACCAGCGTCCCCCTGGGCTTCCCCGCCGTCTCGCCGCCCGGCCCCGAGCCGGCTCCCGCCGTGGCCGCCATCCGCTCCGCCGGCGAGAACGGCGCCGTCGTCGTCGCCTTCTCGCGGCCGGTGCTCAACGTCACCGGGCTCACCCTGCGGGTGGAAGAGGACGGCGCCGCCGTGGCGGGCCGGCTCTCGGCCAACCCCGCCGGAGACCGCTGGACGTTCACCCCGGCCCATCCGCCCAAGCCGGGGACGAGGCGGTCGCTGGCGCTGTCCCCGCAGATCTACGATCTGACGGGCCGCGGGCTCGCCGGCCCCTACCGGCGCGGTATCATTCCTCCCAGATCCCTCGACCTCGGGAGGAAATGACATGCGTCTGACCCTGATCGCCCTCGTGGCGCTGAGCTGTTGGAGTTGTGGTGACGGTTTCGTCGGCGAGCTCGCCCTCGCCGGAGGAAGCCGTGCGGATGCTCTACGGCCGGACGGCGCTCAGGACGCCGCACCCGCCGCCCCGAAAGCGGCGAGCCTGGACCCGGACGCGGAGAAGCAGCGCCAGACGGTCGCCGACATCCGGACCCTCGGCACGGCGCTATTCAGTTGGTTGACGGATCAGGTTGGCGCTGCCGCCGCCGGCAAGCGGCAGATCCAGGACCTCGATCTCTACCCGATCATCACGGCGGACAATCTCGAATCGCTGCTCGTTCCGACGTACCTGAGCGCGGTCCCCAAGACCGACGGCTGGGGCCACAAGTTAGAGGTCCGCCTGAACGTCGACAACTTCCTTGCCGAGCGCGTCATGAGCATCCGCAGCCCGGGACGCGACGGCGAATCGTCTTCGAACATCTACCAGATCGAAAGCTTCGATCCGGCGGATTACGATCAGGACATCGTCTGGACCGACGGGTTCTTCGTGCGCTGGCCCCAGAAGAGTCCTGACTAACTCGAATAACCCGAATAAATCGAATAAGCCGCCCCCCGGCGCGGCTCTGCCGGGGGACGGGCTGCAGAAATCTTCAGGCACCTTCCAGATCGTCTTCGCCGGCGTCCTCGAGGACGTCCTCGAGCCCGTCGGCGTCGGCGACCAGGGGCATCTCCGCTTCCTCCTCCCGCAACTGCGCCTCGCGGATCAGCGCGTCGATCGCGGGGTCGTCGAGGGAAATGGGCCTGTCACCCTGCCGCTCGACGGGCGCCTGCTTGAGGTTCGGGTTCAGCCGGTAGGTCATGCCTCCGATGACCGTGCCCTCGGCGAAGACGACGACGCGGATGGCGGCGCCTTCCTTGAATCGCAAGAGGTCCCTGAGGTCGAAGGCCCTGCCAGGCAGGAGAGAGATGGTCACTTCCTTGCTGGCTCCCGGAGCCAGGGAGAGGGTCGTGGCGCCCTCCCGGCGATCCAGAATGCCACGCCATCCGCGCTCGGCGAGCAACGGCGGCAGCTCGATCTTGACCTCCATCCGGGTCTGCCGGTCCAAGGGATTGCGCACCAGGAACCGCCGGTTCAGGAAACCCGAGAGCAGCCCCCGGAGGCCGCCGCCGGCCGGCACCGGCACGACGTTGCGTTGCCCGAGGTTGTTGTCGAACGGCACCAGCCGCCACTCCGGCGTCGGACCGGCGGCGCAGGGGAAGAACGTGGCGGCGTCGATGTTGCTCCGGTCGCCGCTGGCGCTGACCTCCATGAACATGCATTCGTGGCCGGCGACGTGAGGCGTCCACCGGAACGGGCCCACCACCACGCTGCCGCCCGAGGGGATGCCGCCCGGCACGGCGATCTGGGGCGTGTCCATTGGCGCCCAGTCGGCCGGCCAGGCCAGCCCCGCGCCCGGGTTCGCCGAGTAGCCGCGCACCACGACGTTATTGGCGTGCTGGGTTCCCCGGTTCTTCACCCGCACGTAAGCGAAGTTCCTGACGCCCACGACCGGCGTCTGATGGGCTCCGCCGCCGCCGCCCGCGCTCGCCTTCAAGCGGTTCCAGATGTCCGTGCACTCCCAGTGCACCGGCTGGTAGGGGTACTCGCCGTGACGGCCGTCGTCGATGTAGACATCGACGTCGGGCGGCGCGCCCGCCGTGGTGACCGGCAGGGGAGAGCCCGGAGCCTGGTACAGGCCCTGTTTCTCGAAGCTCCAGCGGATCACCTTGTGGAACGCGCCGCCGCGGTGGCCCTCGAAGTCGCTGGTGCCGATGTCGGCGTTCATCAGGGCCGTGGCGAACACGTCGGGATTAGGCGTCGGGGTCACGGGAGCGCTGGCCAGCGAGCCGATGGCGCGGAAGACCAGGTAGACCGCCTGGCGGGCCGCCATCTTCCGCCGGCTGACGTCGGCCGAGTCACCGCCGAGCGAGCGGTAGAGGCGGAAAAGGGTGGTGGAAAGGATCTGCTCGCTCGAATACCCCCCGACGTCGTTGACGCCGTCCCAGCCCCAGCCCGCCGCCACTTCCCGGCCGTGGTTGCGGCCGATCGGGATCCACGGGAACGTCAGGAATCGCCGGACCGGATCGGTCCGCAACGCGCTTTCGGGGTCCATGAGGATCGCCGCCAGGCTGTCGCCGGCGCTGTGGGCGAAGCCGAAGTTCGGCGAGTGGACGCTGTCCCAGAGCAGCGCATGGCCGAACTCGTGGAGCACCACGCGCACGTCCGCGGCGATGCTCACGGCGGGGAACGGCGTGCCCGCCAGACCGAACTGGAACCCGCCGGAGCCGACGCCCGTGACGTTGCCGGGAGCGCGGGCGTTCAGGGCATCGGTAAAGGCGCAGGCATCCACGGGCACGGGGAAGGTCGTGCCGTCGAAATAGGAGGCGATGTTGAAGCCCATCCCCTGCATGTGGCGGAACAGCCAGTCGCAGTGGTGATAGGCGTTGACCGCCGCGAACTCCCGGGTCGGCGCGTCGAAGAAGAAGTTGGCGGGCGGGTTGGCCTGCGTGGGCGGAGCGATCGCCGGCGCCTGGTTGTCCACCAGGCGGACGAAGCCGCCGGAGAGCGCCTGCGGGTTGCCGCTGGCGAGCCCGTCCAGGGGGAGCGCGGACCGGAACGGGTTGAGGGCCGCCGCCCCGGCGGTCGGCGTGACTCCAGCGCCAGCTCCGGCCGTCGCGGGGTCGGTCCGGAAGATCATGCCCGCGGCGCACGCGATGAAGGCCCGCAGATAGAGGACCGCGCCCGTGCTCTCCTCGACGAACGCCCGCCAGTTGACCGGTCCGTAGCCTTCCAGGGGAAGAGTGAACAGCACCTCGGTCACCGTGTAGTGCTGCCCCGGCTGGATGGAGTCCGGCACCGGCGGCAGAGGCAGGATGGGCGGGCCTTCCTGAAACGCCTCGGCCTCGTATTGCCGCGTTTCCGGATCGAATCGCCGGTCGGGATCGTACTGATAGATCAGCCGGCGCGTGCCGTTGAGCACCGGTTTGACCTCCTCGATGATCCCCAGGAGCATTTCCAGCACCTCCGGCGTGATCGTCTCCGGATTGAAGGCGGTCGCTCCCAGCGCATCGTCCGGCGGCAGATCGACGTCGGGATGAACGGAGCTCTGCGACGACGTGACGCGCATGGGCTCCGGCTGAACGGTGAGGTTGACGCCGGCTTCCCACACCGGCAGACCGTTGTAGGTCTGCTGATAGGAGACGGTGGTGGTGCCCATCACCGCCTTCTCTTCCGTGAGCTCCAGCTTGCCGCCGGCGGCGCCATCCGCCGCCAGCGAGGCGCCGTCCTGGCCGGGCAGCAGGCTCTCCTCGATGCCATAGATCGGCGCCACCTCTCGTAGATACTGTTCCGCCAGCCCCTGAGGCGTGGACGCGGCGGCGACGGGAGCGTCGGCATCCAGCGCCAGCGCGGCGACCGCCTCCGTGCCAGCCGCCACGAACGGCTGCTGGAAATGCTCCAGGTGCTGAACGTTGCCCCGTGCATTCCGATTGACATGAACGTTGTCCGTGAGATCAAAAGCCATAATGGTTCTCCTTTCGGCCTATGAAAGGGTTCTTCGTTGGCCGGGGCGGATATCTGACAGGAAAAGACACGGGAGTCGATTAATCCGGATCAAGCGAGGTGAAAAGAAAAGCGCCGGCCCGCGACATTGCGCGGGCCGGCGCTCTGACAGAGACCGCGAATGGAGAGAGTCAGTCAGCCACGTAGACCGGGTTCAAGACCGTCGACGGCCCCTTGAAAACCTTCATTTCGAAAACGATATGGGCACTGAATTTTGAGGATAAAGCTCCAACACCTGTGACCGGCACTTTGTGCACCGTCCTTGGCATCATCAGTTCCCCTGAAGTAATTCTAAGAACGGAGGTCAAGGGGGGGCCATCGCTGCTAGTAATGACGAGGGTGGCCTTTTCTAAAGTGACGTTTTCTGTAGCGGCTTGGCCTAGCCATTCCTCGCTGATCTCCAACACGATCTCGGGCTGCAAGGCATCTGGCGGGTGGCGAACCAGCGTGCAGCCCGGGCAGGGCGTCACGTCCGGCTGTGGAAACACCCACCGTTTGCTCGCTGCGTCGAAGCTCTCCTCGGGGGCAGGGGCAGGCGACGCTGTATGCCACATCTTCGCCGGGAGATTTTTCTCACTAAGGACTTCCCCGAGCGAGGCCGATCCTTTCTTCAGTTCGCACTTTGGCAAGGACGCCAAGGTGCCGGCGCACCGGGCTCCGTCGTCTCCGCATGCCCCGAGCACGGCGGGACAGAGCGACAACTGCCTCGTATACGGGGCGGGCAGCACGTCGGAAATCAGCGGTATCTTCTTCCAG
Source organism: Thermoanaerobaculia bacterium (assembly GCA_035266085.1). Classification (GTDB taxonomy): domain Bacteria; phylum Acidobacteriota; class Thermoanaerobaculia; order Multivoradales; family UBA5704; genus DATARR01. The sequence goes on along the minus strand of DATFNZ010000152.1, from coordinate 44,162 downwards.
GCATAGAAGTCGGCCCGGGTGTCCTGCCGATTTCCGGATCGGAACACCAGTCTCATCACTTGGGAAGGCGTAAGCTCCGGCCGCAGGTGCCAGACGACTGCAGCGATGGAGGAGGTAACCGCCGTAGAGACCGAGGTGCCAGTGTACATCGCCGTGGGATCGTCCGGTGCCGCTTCGGTGACGGAGTGGTCTGCATAGGCAACTCGCCGGGGCCGTCCGCCGACGCGAGAGTTGGGTATGGGCATACCGTAACCGTCCACGCCGCCGACGGCATAGACCAGCTTCCGGAAAAAGGAAAAATGGAACAGTGTCGGACGGCGTAGTTCCCAGGCCGCCGGCAGAAGAGGCCACTGGGTTGTCTCGATTTTCTTGCTGACCTGTTGGTTTCCCGCGGTTGTCTGGCTGCCCCGCTGGTTGCCCGCGGCAGCGATCACGAGAACCCCGTAGTGGCGAGCGTATCGGAGGGCCTTGTAGACAGCCTGCACCGAAGGCTCGAGTTGCGAGACCCTGTGTTTCCCCAGATCACCGAACCCCTCACCATCCCAACCGAGCGACAGGTTGAGAATCAACTTCTTGTCCCGTTCAAACTTACGCCAGTACGAGACCTCCGCGATGATGGCGGAGGCGACGTCGCTGACCAGGCCCATGTGTCCCGCCTTCGGGTTCTCCTGAAGGGGCATCGGCTCTTGCGGCGTGACCCCTCGATGCCCTAGCGCGAGCCGGGTAGCGACCGTTGCCGCGCAGTTTTCACCGGAAGGACAGATCAGGTCGCGAGCGAGATAGGCGAGGGTAAAGCCGTGGGGTGACTCCCCCTGAGAAGGCTTGGGAGGGAACCCCTCTCCATCCGGCTCGCTGTCGATGAAGACGAGCCGGACTCCTGGCTTGCCCTTGAGGTGAACAGAGGATTCCGGCTTGATCTGTTGGGTATGAACCTTGGCCTGTTTAGCCAGGTCCTTCCAGATCATGCCATCGAGCTCAGCGACAGGACGACCTCCCGCGCTGGCGAAGGAGAGGGCCATTCGATCCTTCTTGGCCTCCTTGAGGCCAGCCGGCGGCAGGAAATTGTGCGGTGGAGGCGTGAGAGCTGTGTAGATGCAGTACCGGTCGAGCCCCAGTTTGTGGAGTTTGAGGTGCTCGGCGAATCCGAGTTGGACCTCGCGAGGCTTAGCATAGCAGTCACACGGTTGATCCTTTCCTTCGGCCTTACGCAGCGCCAGATCCAGCAAAGGTTCAGCACTCCAGCCCTCGACCGCCGGGCAATGATCGATGCCCTTGCTCCGCAAACCGATCCAGCGCCAGTTGGTATAGGCGAGCTCTGGTTCTAAGCCTCTCTCCGGCTTGTGAGGCGGCGAGAGCGAGTTTGGCAAGGGAGCAGCGCTGCCGGATCGGATCGAGCCCAGCGCCGCTGCGATCAAAATGCAGAGGTAGAAAACTCTAGAATTCATGATGATTCCTCCCAGGAGGCGGCAAGAAAGACCACTCCTCGTTGAGCGGGCTGTTCAGCAACCGCCGCTACAAGGAGATGTTCGCGCCCAGGGAACGATTTCTGACAGGGAGAAAAAATCAGGGCTCGAAAAGGCGAAAGCTGGCGCATTCGCCGCCCGGGTGGCGGCGATGGCAGGCCAATTGAGCCCGCTGGAACTGGCTCGGCAGGTCCACGCCGGGTTGCCAGCCGCGGTACAATTCACTCATCAGGTCGCGTGCGATGGGGTCGGGAACATCCTGGGTCGCCGCGACCACGGCCTGCGAGCCGGCCAGAAGAAAAGCATGGGCGAGACCAATCCCTTCGCCCGGCGCCTGCTCGGACGAGCGGCCGGCCTGGCAGGACGAGAGCACCACCCAAGCCGGCGCCCGGCGAAGCGCCAGGAGATCACTCAGGGTCAGGGGCGTGCCGTCGGCGAGGGGGAGCACACTGTCCCAACCGCCGAAACCGGCGAAGGTTCCATGGCCCGCGTAATGAAATAGGGTAGCGTCAGGGAGAGCCGTGCGCACGGCCTTGGCATTGGCAGCCGTACCGTCCAGCCGCTTCAGGGTCCAGTCCCGCTTCCAAGCGCGAATCGATGCGCCGACCGCCGCTGCCTCCTTGCGAGCTTCCGGCAGGTTGCCCTGAGGGTCCGCAACGAGGAGAGCTACGTGCCCGCCCACTTGAATCGGCTCCGGATGGTTCGGCAGGTCGAGACCGTAGACCACTAGATGCCGGGCGAGCAGAGGCTCACCGCCGAAAGGCAAGGTGTGGAAGTCGACGGACCGCAACTGGCCGTAGGGCAGAACCCGTACACGCTCAGACCGTTCGAGGATCCGGCGGAACGGCATGAGCAGCTTCTCAGCCAACACCTCGGGATCGCTCTGCGAGCCGGGCAGATCGAAGATGCTGACCTCGATTTCCTGATCGTGCGCCGCGAAGCCCACCCAGCCCTTGGGAAGAGGATGGTACGCGAGCACGACCTCACCTTGACGCGGCGGAGCCAGACGGCCCTCGCCGTGGTTTCCAGGATCCCCCAGGTCGGCCACCGCGCGGTCCAGATCCTTCTGGGCCCGGGCCAGTTGCGCCTGCCGGATCGCGCGTGCGTGCTCCTTCTGGTCTAAGGGGAGCCGCCATTCCTGCGTGGTCTCCCGATCGATATCGTCCCGTAAGGCCTGATAGCTCGTCAGAGCCTGATCCCAATTCTGCTGCTCCACCGCCGAGAGCTGAGCCAGACGTTCTCTCACCATGAGTTGGCGGAGCAACCGCGTACGGGCCCGGCGCACCAGGGCGAAAGCGTCTTCCATCCTGCCTTCATCGACAAGAAGCTTCAGGTACCACCGCGTGGCCTCTTCCCGCCGCGCGACGAGGGTGTCGCGTCCCTCGCGCACCGGCACATGCCGGCTCTGCTCGTCGATCTGGCGGTCCGCTTCCGCGAAGGCATCCAGGGCCGCCCCTCGATTATTGAGAGCGAGTTGGGCGTGAGCCTGGCCGAGCGAAGCACGAAAGCGCCCCTCCAACGACAGAGAGCGTATCGCATTCTCGTCGAGCTCCCGATAGAGCTGGAGCGCACGTGCCGGATTTCCTTCGGCGATCGCTTCCCGCGCTTCGAGGTCTTGCCACCAGAGGCGCAGACGCGGAGCGCCAATGTCTGCCAGAGGACGAGCCTGCTCGAGAACCTGACGGGCTTCCTGCCAATGCCCTGTCTGCTGAAGAGCGAGGGCCAGATTGATGCGAACGTGGAGGGGAGCATCCGGCGGGGTACACTCGGGATGACTGTCGTAGATCGCCTGAGCCTCCTCCAGCAGGGGCGTTGGATCTTCAGCCTTTTCCCGCCCTTCGATCGCGAGCAGCCGGGCCCAGGCCCAGTTGGTCAACAGGTCTCCCTTGTCGCAAGGAGTCTCGAAACGGTCATCTTTTTGCAACCGCGCGAACAGCTCCGAGGCTTCCCGCGAGCGGCCAAGGTCCTGGAGCACGTTGGCCAAAAGCTGTTCCGCCTTCCCGCGGTACTTTGACATCTTGCCCTGCTCCGCCAGGCTCACGGCTTTTCGTAGCCGCTCTAAGGCTGAATGATAGTCACCGACGCGGAATGCCAGATCGCCTTGGTAAAAACTCACCCGATACTTCGATTCAAGGGGTGACTCCGGTGGCGGCTCCTTGGCCAGGATGTCCCGAGCGTCGCCGAAGCGCCCCTCTTCCAGATAGAGCCGCGCCAGCAAGGTGGCTTTCTCGATCTCACAGCTCAGACAATTCACAAGCCGGTCCGCAGCCATCCCATGCTTGAGGTAGACCTCTATCCCTTCGAGGTTTCCCTTGGTGCGGGCGATCTCGGCGAGCGATCTGAAAAGAAGCCCCCGTTCTTTGCTGGAAGCCGCCTCCAGGAGTTTCGTCAGTCTGTCCTGAACCTCTTCGATCCGGCCGCTGTTCTGGAGCTCTTCGATTTCCTTCTCCCACGCAAAGACTTCCGGCTCGGCCAACAAGAGAGGCCCGCTCGGGCTCCGTTTCCCGTCTGGGGAAAGAATCGAGACCTTGAGCGAGTCGGCCTGGGGTGGAATCTGCAAGGTGTAGACACGGCCGCCTCTCACCTCCGCGGTCTCGACGACGGGGTCTCGGTCGCCGGCATGGATTTCCACCTTCGCGCCAGGATCAGTTTTTACCCAAATCCGTAGCTGGCGGTCAGGCTCAGGCCAAAGCTCACAGACAGGTCCGGGCAAGTAAACGGCTCCGCAGCGGCCGTATTCAATCTCCGCGGCAGTGACTGCAGAAGTTAACCAGGATGGGGACTCGGTGCCTTGGTTGCAGGGCAGCAAAAGGCCGGCGAGCGCCAGCAGAAAGGCGCGCTGGAAACCTCCCCGACCTCCGCGGTCCATTACAATGGTGGCTAATCCTCCACCCGCAGATTGGCGCACGCGACCCGCCATTGCTCGTGCCGGGGCGGTGCCGCCGTGACTTCATCGCATACCGCCTGCCAATCGGCGTCCCTCGTCCGCTTGGCTTTCAGCTCGGCTTGGAGATTTCTCGCGGAAGGGCCCTTGCCGGGCCGGCTGATGACGATCCAGATCGTCTGAACTCCCAGTGGGAGCTGAATTTCTTGGCCCAACGTGCCTCTCAGCCGCACGACACCACTCCCGGCGATGTCTAGGGGCGGCTCCGGCTTCCAGGGAACGACATCCTCACCGTCAGTCAAGAAGGCGTGCGCCTCCACTGGACCCGTGACGTCCTGCTGCGGCCCTAAGATGAGTGACAGTTGCGAACCGGGACTGAAGACCGGCAGGCTGGTGGACGGGCCGCCCTTGCCACGAGAGTCCTGATCTCCCTGGAGAGATTCTTTGACGTAGTCGGGAATAGGTGGCGGAATAGGTGGCGGAGAGGGGGGTATTCGCCCGAGGTGGATCAGCACTACCGCTACGGCCGCCGCGGTACCCAATCCGGCGAACTGGGCGCTCCTGGGAAGGGGTAACAGATTGGCTAGAGCCTTCCAGTGATCGGCTAGAAACTCCCAGAGCGTTCGCTTCTTCCGCTTCTTCCGGATAGTCCGCACGACGCTGGCCTGGAACTCCGGCCCCAGCGGCCGGAAGGCTTCGTAGGCCTTGCGGCCTTCCTCGGAGGTCTCGGCCAGGGCGAGCAACTCCGTTTCTTCCTCCGGGGAGAGCTCGCCGCTGCTGAGACGGTCCCACCTCTCGTCGAGTTGGCTCTCCTCCTCCTGTTGCTCCAGGGTTATCTTGGTCAGCTCTCGTATCCAGTTTTCGTCATTCATACTCAGCCCTTCACAGGTCTTCGCGGATCGAGACGGTTTTCTGACGTCTCTTCGAGCAGCCGGCGGGCCAGACGGCGCAACCGGCTTTTCCAGGCGTAGATGGCGTCGGCGCTCATGCCCGTCTGCCGGATCACCTCCTCGAGCTGCAGCTCGCGCAAGAACAGGAGGTCGAAGAGGTGCCGGCCCAGGGGGCTCAGCTCCTCGGTGAGGCGATGCCGAAGGAGGCGCACCTGCTCGCGCGACGCGGTGATCTCCTCGGGCCCGCTCTCCTGGGCCGCCTGCTCGAAGTCCTCGGGAAGGGTGGGGTCTTCCTTCCACGGGCTCTTCTTACCGCTGCGCAGGGCCGACGCCGTCTGCCGCTCCGCCACGAGACCGACGAAGTTGAGGAGGCTCAAGCCCAGCTCCGGCTTCCAGCTCCGGAGCACCTTGCCGTCTTTGTCGAACAGGACGAGAAAGATATCCTGGGTGAGGTCGTCGACCTCCTGCCGGACGTTGCGGCTGGCGGCCATCCCCATGCGCCGCAGGAGGAGACCGCGGGCCACCCGGCTCTGGATCACGGGCGTCAATCTCCGGACGAGCCGGGTCAACGCGGGCTCGTTTCCGGCCAGCGCCAACCGAACTTCGTCTTGGAACGCGTCGTTTTCCATCTTTCCCGTACTTTCGGGTAAATGTCTATTATAGAACCAAAGACGGAATGACCGCCGGCCTGAGGCCAGGCATTACATACACATATCCGAAACCGGGATATTGCGCCCGGCGTCCGACGCAAACGAGGGTGCTGTTGGTCGGGAGGCCTACCGCCGAACCGTCACGCCGGCTTGCACGAGCCTCGGTGCGCCCAGGGCCTCGACCGGCAGGCGGCCGGTGACCACCTTCTGATCGAAAAGATTTTCCACGGACAGGAACAGGTCGAGGCGGCGGCCGATGGGACGGCGCAGGGAGAGATCGGCCACCGTGTAGGAGGGCAGGACGAGCTGATTGAGGTCGTCCTCGAACTGGTCTCCCGCCCAGCGGCCCTGGAGCAGCACGAGGACGGGGCCGTCGAAGCCGATGCCGAGGGAGCCCTGGTTAAGGGGGACCTGGGGTACGCGCCGGCCCGTCCGCTCGACGCGGGAGTCCGTGTAGAGCCACGACGCCTGGAGCTCCCAGCGGGGTAGGGGCTGGAACCGGAGCTCAGCCTCGAGGCCGTCGGCCGTCACGCGGTCCAGGTTCTCGCGGCGTCGGGTGATGAGCTGCGGCGTCGACGAGACGGTGACGTTGCCGACGGCGCCGTCGATCCGGTTACGGAAGGCGTTCACCCGGGCGAAGACACGGGCGGAAGGGTGGAGGTCCGCTCCGATCTCGGCGCCAAGGAGGCTCTCCTCGCCGAGTTCGGGATTGGCGAGGGTCTCGACGTTTCCCACTCGGAAGGGACGGTAGAGCTCGTTGAGCGTCGGGGCCCGGAAGCCCCGGTAGGCGGAGGCGCGCAGGGTGACGGCGTCCGTGGCGCGGAAGAGGGCGCCGAGCCGGGGATTGAAGCTCGTGCGGGTGCGGGCGCTCTCCCAGATGTCGAGCCGGGCTCCGGCGAGGAGGTCGAGGCGGGGCGTCACGCCGAAGGTCTTCTGGGCGTAGGCGCCTCCCAGGGTCTGCTCCTGGTCTTCCCAGGTGGCGAGGCGCACGTCCGCTCCCACCAGCAGGCCCTCCCCCGAGCGCCAGGCGGCCGAGCCGCCAAAGCCCCGCACCGGGAAATCCTGGCGGGCGGTCAGGAACTCCTGGGAGCGGTCCGGCAGGATGCGGGAGAAGGTGCTGCGGAAGCGCTGGGTCTGCCCGTAGACGTTCCACTCCAGGCGGTCGCCGGACCAGCCGGCCTCCAGCGAGCGGAGGCTGGTGTCGTTCGTCTGCAGGGCGGTGCCGTTCTCCCGCTCCTCCTCGAAGGCGTTGACGCCGAGATGGTAGCGGCCCACCTGGAGGCGGCCGAAGAGGGTGCCGAAGTCCACGGCGGCCCGCCGGTCCACGGCACCGCGGTCCTCCGGCCCGACGACATGGAAGCCCTGGGTATTGAAGAGGCGGCCGGCGAGGGTATAGCCCCAGGCGCCGCCCGCATCCGAAGCGAAGACTTCCAGATCACGGGTCCCCCGGTCGCCGCCACGGACGGTCGCTTCGAGGGTGTCGGGCTTGGCGGCGCGCGGCAGGAGCTGAATGGCCCCGCCCATGGCCGCGCTGCCGTAGAGCTGGGACAGGGCGCCGCGGGAGACCTCGACGGACTCGAGGGCCGAGAGCGGCAGCCGGTTCCAGTAGACCCAGCCGCCGAACGGATCGTTGAGCGGCGAGCCGTCGAGCAGCACGAGAGTACGGCTGGCGCCGCTGGGGCCCAGGCCGCGCAGAGAGACGCCCTGCGAGGTCGGATGGGCGGTGAGGCTGCTCGACCGCCGCAGCAGGCTGAAGCCGGGGATCTGGCGGAGCTGATCGTCGAGCGTGAGGCCGGGCGAGCGGGCCACGTCCTCGCGGGTGAGCACGGACGTCGGAGCCACCGCGTCCACCAGGCGCTGCTCGCCCCGGGTGGCGGTGACCACGACGGTGTCGGCGAAGGATGGCGCGGGGTCTGCGGGGGGGGTGGGTGGCAAGGCTGTCTGCAGTAGCCAGAGCAGAGAAAGCAAGGCCGGTGTCATGAGGTTCTCCCCTGCAGGCCCTCTGCCAATGGCCCCGCCTAGATCAGCCGGTATCGAAGAATCTGGGCCGTCCGGTCGAGATCCCCCAACAACGCCGGGTCGCTCAAAGGGCGATTGAAGATCGGTGTGGGAGCGAGCGCCGGCCGGGCGCGTTCAAAAAGAGCGAACGCGGGCTTGTTGGCGTGCATCGAAGAGGCGTAATAGAAACCCTGGACCTCAGGGTACGCCTCGTACGCGGCCTGCGACCAGAGGCGGGAGCGTGAGCGGGGACCGGAGTTGATGGCCATGGAGGCTCCGGCCTGCGTGGGCCAGACCCCGGTGAGATCCAGCAGGACGATGCCGAGACGGAGCTGAAATCCTACAAGGCAAGGCTCTTCGGCCTCGCGGCTGACGGTGCGGGTATCCTGGAAGAACTCCGCCAGGCAGGTGGCAATCTCGGTGGCCGCATAGAGGATCATGCGGTCCTGCGAACGCGGAGCGCCATCCTCATCAGGCAGGTGATGATCGAAGCGCGCCGTCCGTAGAGGGCCGTAGGAGCGGAAGGTGTTCCAGAGGACGGGATGCCGCCCAGCGCGCTTGTAGATACGCCAGAGCTCCGCCCCTGCAGGCAGCCTTCGGATCTCCGGAGAGAGTCGAGCGAGATCGGAGGGGGGATTCGGGAGCTTGGCCAAGGCGGCGGGCTCAGAGATTGTCCAAGTCGGCGGCGAGTTCCGCCACGACCTTGGGAGAGTGCCCGGTGAGCAGCCATTCTCTGGGACTCATCTCCCGCTCGAACTCCTCGGGAGCAAGATCAGGGTTGGGAGTTGTAAACCAATGATAGATCCCCATTGGGTGCAGATCCTTGGGCAACGCGGGCACGACTTCGTCCAGGCCGGGAAGCAAGCGGTCGTTCTCGAATTGGAAGATGGGAATCTTCCACGCTCCCCGGATCTGCAGGCCATAGATCTTGCGAGCCGCCAGGAGTTGCCGCACTCTGCTGGGATCCACTCCGAGTTTCTGGGCTGCCTCGCCCGCGGTCAGGCTGGTACTGCGCAGAACCGCGTACTCGGCCGTGGTCCGCGCCAGCGCGTTCGAGCTCTCGGGAGACAGGGGAGCCAACTCGAAGCCGCCCCGCCTCAAAGCGGCCGTCTCGGGCGCCGAGAGATCGGCTGCCGGATCCGGTGGAAACAGGGTGCGGCGCATGTCCTGGAGGGCGTCTTCGAACAACGGGGACAGGTTCTCCGGCTCGATTTGAAGTCCCCGGGCATGCAGGTAGGCACGGGTGCTCTCCCCGCCGGCTAACAGTACCCGGCTCTGTCCTCTCCTCTTTGGCTCGGCGGCCCCAGTGTGGATCTTCGCAGCGCGTTTCATGGCCAGCCCCCTTGCTATCATCCTCTCACGGCGTGAGAGATCGTGAGGAAGTATACATCACCGAGGCCCCACCGCCACGCCCCACGTCCCCTCCCCCGCCGGGATGCTGGCCACGACCTTCAACGTCGCCGCGTCGATCACCGAGACCGAGTTGCTGACGCCGTTGGCGGTGTAGATCTTCCGGCCGTCCGGCGTGACGGCGATCCCCCAGGGACGCTTGCCGACGGGCACGACCGCGAGGACCTTGGCACGGGCCGCGTCGATCACGGAGACCGAGTTGCCGTGGCCGTTGGCCACGTAGACGCGCTTGCCGTCGGGCGAGACCACGATGCCCACCGGCTTGGCCGTACGGGGGAGCGTGATGGTGCCGATCACCTGGTGGCGGGGCACGTCGACGATGGTGATGGTGCCCCCGATCTCGGCGGTGATCCAGGCCCGCTTGCCGTCCGGCGAGAAGGCGGCGGAGCGTGGCCTGGGATCGACCAGGAAGCTCGCCACGACCTTGCCGGCGCGGGTGTCGATCACCGAGACGGTATTGCTGGTCTCGGCCGTCACGTAGACCCAGCGGCCGTCCGGGCTCAGGGCGACCCCCTCGGGCTCGATGCCCACGATGAGGGAGGCGATCGCCTTCTTCGTCTTCACGTCCGTGACCGTGGCCGTGCCGGCGTCCTCGTTCGCGGAGTAGAGCCGGGTGCCGTCGCGGCTGACCACGAACCGCTCGGGATCGCTGCCGGCGTCGTAGCGCTCCACGATCTTGCGCGTCGCGGCGTCGAAGGCCACGATGGCGTCCGCGGCGCCCTTGGCGTTGCGGGCCGTGTCGCTCAGCGCCACGTAGACCCGCCGGCCGTCGGCGCTCACCTCGACGCCCCGCGGCCGGGCGCCGACCTTGAGGGTCGCGACCGGCTTGTCGGTCGCGGTATCGATCACGGTGACGGTGCCGGCCCGCTCGTTGGTGACCCAGGCGAAAGGGGCGGCAACGGCGGCGACGGCGGGAAGGGCAGTCAGGAGAAGGGCCAGGACGAGCCGCATGATCATTTGACGGATTGTAGGGTCAGAACCGCTGCCCCAGAGTGAGAAAAAAGCTGTCCTGACCGGTGTCGGCTGTGCCATACCCGAAGAACAGGGCGCCGACGCGCGTCTCGGCGGCGACCGCCCCCGTGACGGTGTAGATCAGGCCGTCGCCGATGGCTGCCGAGGTCTGCCAGACGTTGCCCGCTTCGAGCCAGCCGCCGGCGTAGATCCCCGTCCCCAGGATCTCCGGCAGCTCGGCGAGTCGGTAGAGATAACCCGACCGGGCCAATCCGAAGTACTGGCCCCGCAGCTCGCCCTCCTGGTAGCCCGAAAGGGAGAGCAGCCCGCCGAGGACGAACTCGTCGTAGCCCGGCAGGGTGCTGCCAAAGCTGGTGCCGCCGCTGAGAGTGAAGAACCAGGTCTGGCCGCGCACCTTGGCGAAATGCCAGTACTCCCCCAGGAGCCTCTCGTACCGGAGATCGGCGCCCAGCTCCCGCTCCGATCGGAACGCCTCGACGGCCAGATACTCGCCTTCCCGGGGCACGACGGCGTTGTCCAGCCGGTCGATCACCAGCCGTCCTCTCAGGCCCCCGGCATTCACCTCGTAGGCCGGCAGGTCCGTCGAGCCGGCCTCGCGCCTCCCCTTGGCTCTTCCCCGCCCCGCACCCAGGCGCACCTCGCCGTACTTGCCGAGCTGGAGGCCGAGATCGACGGCGCCGATCAGGCTCTCCACCCTGTACTCGGCGATCTTCTCGCGGCCCGCGAAGACGTCGGTCATGTCCAGCCGGTGGTCGAAGCTGACCGCGGCGAACCAGCGTTCCCCGAACCTCAAGGGCTGGTAAAGCTCGCTGAAGACGCGCAGCGATCGTCCCAACTGGAAATCGGTGCGCCACTCGCCTCCCAACGAATTCAAGCTGGTGCGCGTGACGTTGACGAGGAGATTGAACGCATTGTGCCCCGCGAGGTCGTCGCTGATGCTGAGGCCGCCGCGCAAGTAGAGCGGACCCCAGGAGTTGTCGTGAGGCCGGATCGCCAGATCCACGCCGTCCTCCTGGTGAGTGAGATCGAGGTCCACCCGGTCGAACTCCCCGATCTCGGAGATGTTCCCGAGATCCTTCCCCAGGCGGCCGAGGTCGAGCGGCTCGCCGGCACGGCTCTCGACACGGCCCCGCAACCGGCGCTCGTTCACGCGCTCGGTCCCCTCCACGGTGACCGACCGGATCGGCTCGGGCACGGGGGCCGTGTGCCGTTGCCTCGCCAGTTGGGCGGCGAAGGCCGGCGCATTGGCGAGCCGCCGCAGTTGAGAAGAGGCGCCGCGGGCCGCGACCTCGCCGCTACGCACCGCGGCGGCCATGTCGGCAAAGTCGAGGAGCGTGATCTTGCCGAGCACGGGCTCGAGGAGGACGTCGGCGGTCAGCTTCTGCGCATCGACCCGCCGCTGCGCGGCGAGCGACAGCGCCTGGTAGGCGATCCCCGTGATCGAGCCCAGCTCCTCGCGCTTCATCAGCGGCGTGCCGACGTCGACGGCGATGATGACGTCCGCCCCCATGGCGCGGGCGGCCTCGACGGGCAGATTGTTCAGCACGCCGCCGTCCACCAGGAGGCGTTCGCCCGCGTCGACCGGTGGGAAGACGCCGGGGATGCTCATGCTGGCACGGAGAGCGCGGCTCAGCTCGCCGCGGTCGAGCACCACCTCCTCGCCGGTCGTGAGGTCGGCGGCCAGGGCACGGAAGGGGATCGGCAGGCGGTCGAAGTCGTGGATTCCGGCGACGCTCAGGGTCTTGCCGCGCAGCAGGAAGTCCAGCACCGAGCTGGCGGCGGCGCCATGCGGCAGCACGATGCGGCCCTTGCGCAGCCCCGCGTCGAAGTCGATGTAGCGGAGGTCGTCCTCCTTGCGCCGGAACGACAGGTTGCGGCGGGGCGCCTGGCCGCGGAAGAGCTCGGCCCAGTCGATGGCCAGAAGCTCGCGCTCGATCTCGTCGGGCGACCAGCCGGCCGTATAGAGGCCGCCGACCACCGCCCCCATGCTGGTGCCGGCGATGCAGTCGATGGGGATCTCCAACTCCTCGAGCACCCGCAGGACCCCGACGTGCGCCGCGCCCCGGGCGCCGCCGCCGGAGAGGACCAGACCAATGCCCGGACGGCTAGAATCCCCGGGCCGGCAGGGTGCGGATGTCGTCTCGGCCAAGGCCCCGGCCGGCGCCGCCAGACAAGCAAGTCCGAGCAGCCATGCGGCCAGACGAAAAAAGGTGCCAGCCGAAGGAGTCTTGACTGCCATCGGGAGCCTCCGCGATTCCTTCCGCGTTGGACCTCGGTAAATTACGCCGCGTGATAGGAGTCGACAGCGTACCACCGAGCCCCGCCCGGGCATAAATGCTCGGGCTATTCAAAACAGCCGGCTGAAGCCGACTGAGTCCCCTTCAGGGGGCTCTTTCGACTAGCCCAGGCATTTATGCCCGGGCGGGGCCTCGGGAGGCGTATCTCTCCTCAAGTATCATCTGCGCCCAAGTATTGTCTGCATCCTATTATCCCCATCCATCATGACCACCCCCGCGCGCACCGGCAGATCCTTCGACCGCTCGGTCGTCGAGGGTCCGATCGCCGGCGCCGTCTGGCTGCTCGCCTGGCCGTCGATGCTCCAGAACGTGATCAGCGGGCTCCAAGGCCTGGTGGACCACGCGCTGGTGGGGCACTTCGTCGGCTACACCGGCAACGCCGCCATCGGCGTCTCCCTGCAGATCTTCATCGTCGTCATCGTCTTCCTGAATTCGCTGTTCACCGGCATGAGCGTGCTGGTGGCCCGTTTCGCGGGCGCCGACGAGAGGGAGAAGGTCAACCGGACGGTGTACCAGGCGTTCCTCGCCTCGGCCGTGCTGTGCGTCGGCATCCTCGCCCCGCTCGGCTGGGCGCTCTCGCCGGCGCTCCTCCGGCTGGTGAACGCCACGGCCGAGGTGCGTGCCGAGGCGCTGCCGTACCTCCGCATCATGCTCGTCTTCAACTTCGGGATGATGCTGTTCTTCATGTTCGGCGCGGCGCTGCGCTCGGCGGGAGACGCGCGCACCCCGCTGCGCCTCGGGATCCTGCTGACCGTCCTCAACGTGGTGCTCAACGTGGTCTTCATCCAGGGGCTCGGACCGGCTCCCGCCCTCGGCACCGCCGGAGCGGCGGTGGGCGCCACGATCGCCGGCGCCGTGGTGAGCGGCATCGCCATCTACCTCCTGTGCTCGGGGCGCTTGGTCGTGGCGTGGTCGCGAGGCATGGGCTGGCGGCCCGACTGGGCCATCATCCGGTCCCTGTTCCGCTTCGGCCTGCCCAGCGGCGTCCAGGGGATCGCCATGAACGTCGCCGGCGTGCTTTTACTGCGTTTCATCGGCTCGCTCGCGCAGAGCGCCCAGGCGCAGGCCGCCTACGCCGTGGGCTACACCGAGCTGTTCTCGCTCATCACCTGGACCTCCATGGGATTGATGGGCGCCGCCGCCGCGGTCGCCGGGCAAAACCTGGGCGCCGGCCGACCCGAGCGCGCGATCCACGGCGTCCACGTCGCCGCGGGGATCGGCCTCGCCGGCGCGGCGATCGTCGGCGCGCTCTTCCTCGCCATCCCGGGCCGCCTGCTCGCGCTGTTCGGGATGGAAGACCCGGTCGTCGTCGGCATCGGCACCCAATTGCTCCGCTACCTGAGCGTCTCCGGCCTGTTCATCACCGTGGCGCTCACCTACACCGGCGCGCTGCAGGGCACCGGCGACACCCGCTCGCCGCTCTACATCTCGATCGTGTCGCAGGTCTGCATCCCGATCGGGCTCTGCGCCTTCCTCGACGCGACCCGCGGCCTGCGGCCGGCCGACATCTGGTTGGCGATCCTGCTCGGCCACGCGACGCGCTGCGCGCTGAGCGTGCTGCGGTTCCGCCAGGGGAAGTGGCGGGCCATTCGGGTGGATATCGAGCCGGCTGCCGGGGCGTGACCGGCCGTTCCTTGATATATCTTCCGTGATATACTTCGGCTGTGCACGGGAAAGCGGTCATCAGGAAACTGCAGACCGCGGGTTGGCAGGAGGTCCGTATCAGCGGCAGTCATCACATCCTGCAGAAAGACGGCAGATCGGTGCCGGTTCCCGTCCATGGAGGACGCGAGTTGGGCATCGGCCTGATTCGCAGGATCGAGAAACAAACTGGAGTGAAACTGACGTGAAACTGGAATATCCCTACACCCTCGAACCGCAGGAGACCGGCGGCTTCGTCGTGCAATTCCTGGACATTGAAGAAGCTTTCACGGAAGGCGCGACCCCGGAAGAGTGCGCCTTCAATGCAGCCGAGGTCTTGACGGGCATCCTGGAGCAACGCTTGGAGGACGGGATGGACATCCCTTTGCCCAGCAAGCGCGGACGGCGGCCCGTGGCAAGCCCAAGCGCAGCGGTACAAACGGCGATTCTGATGCGCATGACCCGGCTGGCCGAAGGCAAGACCTTGGCGGAACTGGCACGGGCTCTAGGCACGTCCTGGCCCGCTGTTCAGCGTCTGGAAAAGCCGAATGCCAATCCCACCCTCAAGCAATTGGAGCGCGCCGCCCATGCGTTGGGTAAAAGACTCGTGCTCGAGTTCGAGGGTTCGTGACTGCGCCGCTCGACGCGAGCTTGGACATCGAGCCGGCTGCTTGAGCCAGGAGTCGACGTATGATCTCTGATCCAGTGGTCGAGCGTGTAGTGAAGGCCATCGCCGAGGCGATCCATCCCCAAAAGATCATTCTTTTCGGGTCGCGGGCCAAGGGTACCGCTCGGCCGGACAGCGATCTGGATCTCGTCGTCATCTATGCGGGTGAAAAATCCAAGCGGCAGGTCAAGCTCGACATCCATCGCCTGATGGAGCCCACGAGCTTACCGATAGACCTTTTCGTGCTGAGCCCGGAAGAGATGCTGCGGCAGCGGCACGTGGCCAACACCCTCGCCAGGGAGGTCGCGGAACGAGGTGTCACAGTGTATGGATGAGCAGGTTCTCCTGGTCGTCCGAAGGTGGATCGAGAAGGCCGAGCATGAAGATGTACGTTGAGTATGCTGCGGTTCCGCCAAGAGAAGTGGCGCGCCATTCAGGTGGACATCGAGCCGGCCGCCGGCTCGGGAACGCGGAAAAATCCGCGAACCCATGGGTTGCCCGCCGCGAGTGGCTTAAAAACTCCGTACCCATTGAATCGGGACGTTTTTCCACTGGAAAAACCCGCGGACCCATTAGAAAAAGTCTCCGACCTACTGGAGAATCCTCCAACCTATTGGAAAAAAGCCGCAACCCACTAGAAAAATCCCCGACCCACTGGAAAAAATCTCCGACCCATTAGAAAAAAGCCGCGACCCAGTGGAAAAAAGCGGCGACCCAGCTTAAAAATCCCAGATCTTATGGGTTGCGTCTCAATTCCGCGTTAAAAATGGGATCTTGAGCTCTCAGGCGTGACGGCCCAGGAAAAAACGGGCGATCTGCCTAAAAAACGGCCTGCTTCAATCCGTATCTCCCGTTCCTGCCTCCCCCACCAGCTTCCCATTGCCATCCACCAGGTACACCGGCTGGACCAGATAGTGATCCTGTGGATCGAACCGCAGTTGCGTCCCCTTGTGGCCGTCGAACGACGCGAGCTGGAGCATCTCCAGTAGACCCGTGCTGGCGCCCGGGGGAATCCGCAGCGCGAGCTCGGCGGCGATCTTCACGGCCATCCAGCCGCGCCAGGCGGACTCGTCCATGGCCTGGCCGAAGCGGCGGCGGAAGCGGTCGTTGAGCTGCTCGGCGCCGAAACGCTCGAGGTCCGGGTGCCAGTCGACGACCCGGAGCCCCGGGGTGGTCTGGCGGGCCAGGATCTGCCGCCGGAAGCGCGGGCTGGAGGCGACTCGGAAGACCCGCGGGCGCACCGGCGCCGTCTCCGGCTCTCCGGCGGCAAAGAAGGGGACGCGCAGCTCCCCCGCCGGCGGCTGGAGGCCGATCAGCGCCTCGACGCCCTCAGAAGTGCTGGCGGCCCGCAGAGTCACATGCAGGAGGTCGGCCGTGCGCTTCGCCTCTTCGAATCCGAGGGTCGCCCCCCGCGCGGCCGAGCTGTCCTTGGGCAACAGGAACCCCATCTGAAGGACACGCTCCTGCGCCCAGACCGGAACGCCGAGGCCGGCCAGCGCGCCCGCTCCCAGGAGGGAGCGCAGGAAGTCTCGTCGCGTGCTCATCAGCGGAGAGTGTAGAGGTAGGCGGCGATGTCCTTGCCGTCCTGCTCGGTGACGCCCATTTCAGGCATGGCGGTGCCGGGCTGGATGGCCTGGGGATCGCGGATCCAGCGGATCAGGTTGGCCGGCGTGTTGGGCAGGCTGCCGGCAAGGTAGGAGCGGCCGCCGATGGCGTCGAGCGGTGGGCCGACCTGGCCGCGGGCTCCGGCGATGCCCGGAATGCTGTGGCACGCCTCGCAGCCGTAGCGCCGGATGACGTCCTTCCCCCGTGCCGGGCTGCCGCCGGTCATGGCGGCGGCCGTCTCCTCGATGTCCCCCTGGCAGCCGCAGAGCAGGGCCAGCAGCAGCCCGGCCAGCGCTTTCCTAGACCCCATTCCCCCTCCCTCCTTCGACGGCCCGCAGCATCATCTCGCTCCGGGTGTGGGCCACCCGGCGCTCCGCCTCCCCCAGCCAGGCCGCGAACAGGGCCAGTCCCAGGACGATGAAGACGATGCCGGCGGGCACCCACATGATGAGCCCGGCGAGCTGCTGGTCCTCCAGGGCGGAGAGCCCCCACTGGCTCGTCCTCGCCTCGTAGATGGGATACCACAATCGGGGCGCGAACGTCAGCAGAGCCCCGAGGACGCCGCTGTGCATCGAGGTGGTGAAGACGTAGAGGACGGCCGCGCCATAGCCCAGCCGCCCGAAGCGGCCATGGATCAGCGACCACCAGAAGAGAGCGGCGCTGCCGAAGAAGCTCAGGTGCTGGAGCGCGTGGAGGAAGTCGTCGTCCAGCGTCGCCTGGTAGAGCCCCGGCACGTGCCACGCCCAGAGGGCTAGGCCGTGGATCACCCACACGGAGAGCGGCGCGGTGAGGAAGCGCCATATCCGCGCCACGGGCGGTGCCTGTGCCCACTTCCCCGCCCGCTCCCGGCCGGCCATGGGCAGGGCCCACAGAAACGTGGCGAGCGGCCGGCCGAGCACCAGGAGGGGCGCGGCGATCAGGATCAGCACCTCGTGCTGGGCCATGTGGGCCGAGAAGAGGATGCCGCCCAGGGCGTCGAGAGGCGAGACGAGGGCGGCGAAGAGCGCCAGCCATCCCGCGGCGAAGCAGGCCGCCTCCCATCGCCGGATCCCCGAGCCCACCCCCGCCCGCTCCCAGAGACGGGCGGCGCCGGCGGCGTAGAGCCAGCCCGACGCGGTGAGAAGGAGGAGGACGAAGGGGTCCCAGGTCCACCAGCCGAGGACGGTGCCGGCGTCGAGGTGGCGCTCGCCGCCGTGGGCGAAGGCGGGGGACGAAAGAAGAAAGGCGAGGATTGGGGCGAGGATCGTGGTCTGGGTCCAGGAGGTCGGTGAGCGTTGCGGCGGCATGCGCTTCGAAGGAGGCCCAACGGGCCGTGATCCCTCAGCCCAGGGCAACGCCCTGGGTCGGGTAGGCGGCACGCCTCTGGGAAAACCCGTGGGCGATCCCACGAACCCAGCCCGATGGGCTGGGCTGAGGGAACCCAGGCCGTTGGCCCGGAAAAGCTGGCCCTCTTCCCCAGCAGGAGAGGGGTTGGGATCAGCCCTCACCGCTCGCACGCCCCCAGCACCAGGTTGGGGACCCACGTCGCCACGATCACCAGGGCGAAGAACGCGCACGCCGCCATTCCCGAGATCGCCATGAAGCGCTCCCGCGAGCCCTCCGGGTCCCCCTTTTCCGTCGAGCCCTCGGCAAGCCCCTTCCAGCGGCTCCAGGCGAGAGCTCCGCCCGCGGCGGCCAGGAGGAGGGGCGCGAGGGAGGCGAGGTGCAGAAGGAGCTCGCTCTTCGAGGCGCAGGCCGTGGGGGTCAGCGCGTAGCTCAACTGCTCACTCAGGATCCAGGCGAGCGGACCGGCGAGGACGCCCAGCCAGAGCAGGACGTCCCGCCGCTCGACGTGGGACTCTCTCGGGTCGCTGGTCGGATCAGCCATGGCGAAATCCCTCAGCGGAGCAGGCCCGGATCGAGGAAGAAGATGCAGTAGAACGGCACCCAGCTCAGCGCCACGAAGTACCAGTACAGGCTGTTCAGGCGCAGGTCGGTCATGTGCTTGTCCTCGACGGGGCCCCTGGTCAGCAGAGTGATGAACAGGAGGTTCTCGATCGTCCCGGTGATGACGTGGAGCGTGTGGAGCCCCGCGGTGGTCCA
Source organism: Thermoanaerobaculia bacterium (assembly GCA_035266085.1). GTDB lineage: Bacteria > Acidobacteriota > Thermoanaerobaculia > Multivoradales > UBA5704 > DATARR01. The sequence continues at coordinate 25,603 of DATFNZ010000152.1, read as the reverse complement.
GACGACGGACCCGTAGGCGTGGCTGTTCCAGAGGAAGGTCAGGCGCTGCAGAATGAACCACCGCAGGGCCAGGGAGGCCACCATGAGGAGGGTCGCGACGATCAGCCAGCGCCGGGCGGCCGGGAGGTCCTCGCGCACGGCGGCCTTGCTCACGAGGTGCATGGGGACCATGCTGACGAGGAGGATGGCGAGGTTGAGCGTCGTGATCCCCAGCCCGGGATGGACGACGTCGGGCGGCGGCCACACCTCCGCGCCGCCGCGCAGGTAGAAGTAGCAGGCGGCCATGATGGCGAACATCGTCCCCTCGATCGTCATGATCCCCACGGCGCCCCACCACAGAGGGGCGCGGGAGCCGAAGACGGTCGTGGGCAGATGGGAGACGTCGAGGGCCGTCCTCCGGCTCATGACTTCTTCTCCTTCAATGTCTTCTCTTTGAGGACTTCGCGGTCCATGTCCCCCCGCGGCCAGAACCAGGCGATGAGCGCGATGGCGCAGGGCACCGCGCCGATCGGCAGGCCCCAGGGGGTGAAGATCCCGACGATGAAGGTCGTGCCCACGCCGAGGCCCAGGATGAGGGGCCAGATGGTGGGCCCCGGCAGGATGTCCCGGTGGTCCGGCTCGGCGTCGAGCAGGTTGGTCGCCAGCATCTCCCGGCGGTCGCTGCGCAGGCCGGTCACCACCGGCTGGTCGTCGCGCCAGAGCCACAGCGGGGAGCGGCCGCCGACCGTGGGCAGGTGCTGGAAGTTGTAGGGCGGCGGCGGCGAGGTGGTCGACCACTCCAGGGTGTCGGACGCCCACGGGTCGTTGCCGGCGGGCGGGCCGGCGACGAGGCTCGAGAGCATGTTGATCACGTAGGCCAGCACCCCGAGCGTCAGGACGCCGCTGCCGATCGTCGCCAGCAGGTTCAGGTCCCCCCAGCCGGTCTCCGGCAGGTAGGTGTAGACCCGGCGCGGCATGCCCTGGAATCCCAGGACGTGCAGGGGGAAGAACGTCAGATTGAAGCCGAGGAAGACCAGCCAGAAGGAGACCTTGCCCCACGTCTCGGAGAGCATCCGGCCGGTCATCTTGGGGAACCAGTAGAAGAGCCCGCCGAGGAGCGGGAAGACGGCGCCGCCGATCAGCACGTAATGGAAATGGGCGACGACGAAGAAGGTGTCGTGCACCTGGAGGTCGAGCGGCACGGCGGCGAGCATGACGCCCGTCAGGCCGCCGATCAGGAAGGTGAAGATGAAGCCGAGCACGTAGAGGAGCGGGGTCTGGAAGCGGAGCCGGCCGCCCCAGAGCGTGGCGATCCAGCAGAACATCTGGGTGCCGCTGGGGATCGCGATCATGATGCTCGCCGCCGTGAAGAAGCTGGCTCCGAGCTGCGGCAGGCCGGTGGCGAACATGTGGTGGACCCACAGGCCGAAGCCCATGAAGCCGGTCGCCACCAGCGACAGGACGAGGGCCAGATAGCCGAACACCTCGCGCCGCGCGAACGGCGGCAGCAGCGTCGAGACGATCCCCGTCGCCGGCAGGAAGATGATGTAGACCTCCGGGTGGCCGAAGAACCAGAACAGGTGCTGCCACATCAGGGGATCGCCCCCCTGGCCCTGATTGAAGAAGTGGGTGTCCACCAGGCGGTCCAGGGCCAGCATCGTGCTCGACAGCATCACGGCCGGCATGGCGAAGACCACCATGAACGAGGTCACCAGCATCGCCCAGACGAAGATCGGGATGCGGTTGAGCGACATGCCCGGCGCCCGCTGCTTGAAGATGGTGACGATCAGGTTGATCGCCATGGCGAGCGACGAGATCTCGGTGAAGGTGATCATCTGGGCCCAGACGTCCACCCGCTTGCCGGGGCTGTACTCGGGGCCCGCCAGGGGGACGTAGGAGAACCAGCCCGCGTCCGGCCCGGTGTTGAGGAAGAAGCCCGTGTAGAGGAGGAGCCCGCCGATCAGGTAGAGCCAGTAGGAGAAGGCGTTCAGGCGCGGGAAGGCGACGTCGCGGGTGCCCACCATCAGCGGCACCAGGTAGAGGCCCAGCCCGAGCATCATCGGCACGGCGAAGAGGAACATCATGGTCGTGCCGTGAGTGGTGAAGACCTCGTTGTAGAGGTCCGGACCAAGAAGCCGGTTCTCCGGCCTCGCGAGCTGGATGCGGATCAGCAGCGCCTCGATGCCGCCGAGGGCGAAGAAGATCAGGGCGGTCACGATGATGCGCTTGCCGATGGCCGCGTGGTGGACCTCGGTGAGCCACCCCCAGAGGCCGGTGCCGTGCTTCCAGGTCCGCTCGAGGATCTGGCGGTCCTCGGCGTCGGCATCTTCCAGGGGCTCGATCTCCGCGACGCTCATTTCAGGCTCCCGAGATACGCCAGCAGCGCCTGCAGGTCGCCGGACGCCATGCTGTTGGCGGGCATGTGGTTGCCGGGCTTGACGGTTTGGGGGTCGAGGATCCAGCCGGCGAGGTTGCCGGGAGTGTTGGGCAGCGTGCCGGCGGCGAGGGTGCGGCGGCTGGCGAGGTGCGTCAGGTCGGGGCCCGTCCTGCCGGATGCGTCGGTGCCCTGAAGATTGTGGCAGAGGGCGCAGGGGAGGGTCTCGACGAGCTGCCGGCCGCGCTGCTGGAGCGGAGTCGCCGGCAGGGCCGCGGGCTGGAGCTGCCTCTCGTACCAGGCGTCGAACGCCTGCCGCGGCTCGGCGATCACCAGGAACCCCATGTGGGCGTGCTGGTGGCCGCAGAACTCGGCGCACTGGCCGCGGTAGACGCCGGGGCGGTCGGCCTGAATCCAGATCTCCGAGTCGTGGCCGGGGATCATGTCCCGCTTGCCGTGGAGGTTGGGGACCCAGAAGCTGTGGATGACGTCGTTGGCGGCCAGGCGGACCAGGACCGGCTCGCCGGCCGGGATGTGGATCTCGTTGGCCGTGGTCACCCGGCGGCCCGGCACGGCGTTCTCGTACTCCACGTCCCACCACCACTGATAGCCCGTGACCTTGACGACGGTCGCATGGGGGGCGGAGAGCGAGGCGATCGCCCGTCCGGTCGAGACGCTGGCGATCAGCAGGCCGAAGAGGGTCAGGATGGTGACGCCGACCGCGGCGGCCACCGCCCGGGTCATCCGCCGGTGCGACTCGGGCGGGATGGGGCCGGGCAGGCCGCTCTCCGGGTGACGCCGCCGCACGATGGCGGCGCCGAGCGCGGCCATCACCAGCACGAAGACGGCCGAGCAGACCCAGAACATCAGCCACCAGAGGTCTTCGATGCGCCCCGCCTGCGGTCCGGCGGAGTGGAGAGCGGAGTGCGCGCCGACCCAATCCTTCATCCGGGATGGCTCGCTTTCTGCGGCCTCGGCTTCTCCGGCTCCCGGGCCTGCTCGGAAGGCGCGTCCGACAGGTGATCGCTGCGGGTGGGGGCCGCCGGCTTGGACACCTGGCCGGAGAGCGAGCGGACGTAGGCCGTGATCTTCCAGACCTGGTCTTCCGGGATGTGGCTGCCATACGAGGGCATGCCGTTCGGCCGCCCCTCGATGATGGTGTCGTGGATGTTCTGCGGGCTGCCGCCGTAGATCCACAGGGCGTCCATCAGCGGCGGGCCGATGCCGCCGCCGCCCTGGAAGTGGCAGCCGGAGCAGTTGTACCACTGGTAGAGCCGCTTGCCCTCGGAGATGCCGTAGGAGTTGTTCTCGTAGGGGCCGCCGCCGACCCGGGCCGGCATGGCGGCGCCGGGCTGGAGGGTGGTCAGCCGTACGGGCAGGGGCCGGGCATCCGCGGCCGGAAGCTCGCGGAACTGCCGCTCCTCCCGCTCGCAGGAGAGGGAGAGCCCGAGGAGGATCATCAAGAGTCCCTTCTTCATGTCCGTGGCACTCCATAGCGGTCCAGCAGGGCGTCGATCTCCGGCCGCCGCCGCTCGAGGATGCCGTCGAGCTCCGCCTGCAGCTTGGTGTCGCCCCGCCGCACTCCCATCGAGATGTCGAATACGAACGGCAGGAAGGGCATGTCGATCTGCGGCGAGACGGGCACGATCTCGAGCGGCACCTTCTGGCGCGGGGCGAAGTAGCCGGCCAGCGGCCCCCAGACGACCGCGACGTCGACGTCGCCCTTGGCGACCGCTTCGACGATGCGGGCGGGCGGGTTGGGCTGGGAGTAGTCGCCGTAGACGGTGTAGCCCACGACGTTGCCGATCATTCCCCGGTTGGCGAGGGCATGGGCCGGCGGCGTGTTGTTGCCGTCGTCGCCGATCATCTGGACGCCGATCCGCAGCTTCCTGAGGACCGGATCGTCGAACGAGCGGACGGCGATCCCCCGGTCCTTGCGATAGATGAAGACGTAGGTCGACCGGTAGTAGGGCCGCGTCGGCAGGGCCATCTCGAAGCTGCTGGGAACGCCGAGCACCACGTCGCACGCCCCGGCCTTGAGGGTGCTGCGGATGAAGCCGCGCCGCTGGGGCCACCAGGTGTAGCGCACGGTGGCGTGCAGGTCGCGGGCGAGGAGGTCCGCGAGCCGGTTCTCGAACCCTTCGAGCTGCCGGTTGGTGAACGGCAGGTTGTTCGGATCGGCGCACACCCGCAGCTCCCTCTCGGGGGGGCTGGCGTGCCCCTTGGCGCAGGCGGCGAGGAGGAGGAGAACGCCGATCCCCAGGAATCCTCGGATCGGATCGATTCCGCGCCGCCGGGCCCTCACTCCCCCGGCCCCTCTCTCCCAGCCTCCCTCCCGCCGGCCGGGAGAGAGGGGAGACAGACCGGAAGAAGGATCCGAACGACGACGGGAGTCGAGATGGCAATCAAGGGAGCGCGAAGACATACAGCATGCCTCCCTTGGTGGTGTGCTGCGGCAGATCCTTCATGGCGTTCATGAAGCCGAGAGCGCCGGTGCCGTCCCGGCCGTCGAGGTCGCCGGCGACGATGGCGCCGGCCCAGCCGCCGACGCCGGAGAGGATGGCCACGTACTGCTTGCCGTCCGGCCCGCGGTAGGTGACCGGCTGGCCGATGATCCCGGAGCCCACCTTGAACTTCCACAGCTCCTGCCCGGTGACGGCGTGGACGGCCTTGAACCAGCCGTCCATGGTGCCGTAGAAGACCACGTCCCCCGCCGTCACCAGGGCGCCGCTCCAGGCGGGAAACCGCTCCTTGATCTTCCAGCGCGCCTGGCCGGCCACCGGGTCCCAGGCCGTGAATTCGCCGCGATGGCCGCCGGGGCCGGCGTACATCAGGACGTTGGCGCCCACGAAGGGCGTGCCCGCGATGTAGTTGGCCTCCACCCCCTCGAAGTCCATGCACAGGTTGTTGTGGGGCATGTAGAGCAGCCCCGTGCGGGGCGAGAAGGCCGAGGGCTGCCAGTCCTTGGCGCCCGGCGCCGCCGGGCAGATCTCCCGCACCACCTTGCCGACGCCCGTCTTCTTGGCCTCGACCTCGCGCATGCGGCCCGTCTTCAGGTCGACGCCGGTCGAGACCGTGACGTAGGCGAACGGGGTGGCCGAGAGCACCTCGCCGGTGCCGCGGTCCAGCACGTAGACGTAGCCGTTGCGCTCCGGACGGACGAGCACCTTCCGCCGCTGCCCCCGGATGTCGAGGTCGAGCAGGACGTTCTCGTTGATGGCGTCGTAGTCGTAGTGGTCGTGCGGGCTGATCTGGTAGAACCAGCGCGCCTCGCCGGTGTCGGCGTCGCGGGCGAAGATGCCGCACGTCCACTTGTTGTCGCCCGGCCGCTGGTCCGGGTTCCAGGGGCCGGGATTGCCGGTGCCGTAATAGATCAGGTTGAGCGCGGGATCGTAGGAGATCCAGCCCCACACCGTGCCGCCGCCCGTCTTCCAGGCGCCGGGCGGCCAGGAGGAGACGCCGAGGTCGCGGCCCCGTTCCTTGGCGTAGAACGGCCTGAAGCCGGGGCCGATCAGGACGTCCTTGTCCGGGCCGGTGCTGAAGGCCTTCCAGGCAATCTCGCCGGTTTCGGCGTCGAGCGCCGTCAGCCAGCCGCGCACCCCGAACTCGCCGCCGCTGTTGCCCACCAGGACCTTGTCCTTGACCACCAGCGGGGCCATGGTGATCGACTCGCCCTTGTTGATGTTGCCGAGGGCGGTCCGCCAGACCTCCTGGCCGGTCTCGGCATCCACGGCGACCGCCTGGCCGTCCAGGGTGTTGTAAAAAATTCTGCCGTTGGCGTAGGCCGCGCCGCGGTTGACGTGGTCGCAGCAGGCCACTCCCTGGGCCGAGCTGTCGACCTCCGGCTTGTAGACCCACCTCGTGGACCCAGGATTGTTCAAGTCCAGGGCATACAGGTAGTTGGGGAAGGGCGCGACGACGTACATTGTGCTCCCCACCACCAGGGGCGCCGCCTCATGGCCGCGCGTATTGCCGGTCGAGAACGTCCAGGCCGCCTTCAGGTTACGGACGTTCCGGGCGTTGATCTGGCCGAGCTCGCTGTAGCGGGTGCTGGCGTAGTTCTTGGCCGGCATCAGCCACTGGCCGTCGTCCTGACCGGCCGGCATCGAGGCCATCCGCGCGCCCGTCAGGGCGGCGCTGCGCGCCGCGGCGGGCTTCGGCGTCTTCTGATCCTGCGCCTCGGTCCGGGTCTGGCAGCCGGCGAGAGTCAGGGCCAGGCCGCCGGCCACGAGCCCGAGAATCTTCTTGGTGGACCTGGTGGATGGAAAAGAGCCCTCTTTCGAAGACCGCATCTGAATCCCCCGTTACCTCAAGCCGAGTATCCCGCCCTCTTTTCCGAACCGCGATCGTGTACTTAGAGAACCCCACCCAATACCTCGCATTGCGAAGCAAAATGCGGGCCAGGTTATTGAAGAGGACGACAGGGAGGGCGGTCAGCCCTTGATCACAGGGTCAGCCCTTGATCACACCCAGGGGCACCAGCCGGGCCACCTTGCGGGCGAGACCCGCCTGGTGGACGACCTCGACGACCTGGTCCACGTCCTTGTAGGCGTGGGGGGCTTCCTCGGCGAGCTCGCCGGTCGAGGAGCAGCGGACGACGATCCCGCGGTCCTCCAAGGCTTTTCTCACCTCGTTGCCGTTCTGCACCTTCTTGGCCGCCGTGCGGCTCATGGCCCGGCCGGCGCCGTGGCAGGTGCTGCCGAAGGAGAGGCCGAAACCTTCGTCCGTGCCCACCAGGACGTACGAGGCGGTGCCCATGCTGCCCGGGATGAACACGGGCTGCCCGACCTCCTTGTACGCCTCCGGCGTTTCCGGGTGCGAGGGTCCGAAGGCCCGGGTGGCCCCTTTGCGGTGGACCAGCAGGTCCTCGTCGCCGTGGCGCTCCAGCTTGGCCATGTTGTGGGCCACGTCGTAGACCACCCGCAGGTCGCCATCCTCCTTGAAGGCGCGACGGAAGACCTGGCGGGCGGCGTAGGTGATGGCCTGCCGGTTCGAGAAGGCGAAGTTGGCCGCCGCGCACATGGCGCCGAAGTACTTCTTGCCCTCCGGCGACGCGAAAGGCGCGCAGGCCAGCTCACGGTCCGGGAGGGTGATGCCGTGGCGGATCATCACGGCGTCCATGGAGCGCACCCAGTCCGTGCAGACCTGGTGGCCGAGCCCCCGCGAGCCCGTGTGGACGAGGATCACGAGCTGGCCCTGCCGCAGCCCCAGGACTCCCGCGGCGTGGAGGTCGAAGACCTTGTCGACCCGCTGCACCTCCACGAAGTGGTTCCCCGAGCCGATCGAGCCGAGCTGGCTCCCACCCCGCTGGCGCGCCCGGTCGGAGACGCCGCCCGGGTCCGCCCAGGGCAGGGACCCGCGGGCCTCGATGGTCTCCAGGTCTTCCGGCATGGCCAGGCCGCGTTCGGCCAGGTAGGAGCACCCCTCCGCCAGGACCCGCTCCAGATCCTGGCCCATGAGCTGGAGGTGGCTCCCCCTGCCCGTACCCGAGGGGATGGCGCGGGCGAGGTCGTGGACGATCGCCTCGAGCCGCTCGTGGCCCAGCTCGTCCGCCTGGACCTCGGAGGCCAGCAGGCGCACGCCGCAGTTGATGTCGTAGCCCACGCCGCCGGGCGAGATGATGCCGTCGCGAGCGCGGAAGGCGGCGACTCCGCCCACCGGGAAGCCATAGCCCTCGTGGGCGTCCGGCATAGCCTGGGCCGTGCCCGTGATGCCGGGCAGGGTCGCCACGTTGACGAGCTGCATCAGCGTGCGGTCACGGGAGATCTGCTGCCACAGCTCCTCGTTGGCCCAGACGCGGGCCGGCACCCGCATGTCCTCGCGGGCCGAAGGAGGGATCTCCATCAGATTGGGGTTCACGCGGACGGACGGATAGGTCGGGACGACCCTGGGCAACGGCGGGGCCTTAGGGGCGGACGCCCCCGCGTTTCGATCCGTTTTACGATCCCTGGTGTGGTTCTTGTGCCGGCTCATACGTCGAAAATCACCTCCGCTTGCACGCTGCCGTCCTCTTCCTCTACACGCAGGCCGTGGAACGTCGCCGCCTTCACCATGGCGGGAGGCTCCTCGACCTCTACGCCCCGTGCCGCCACCCGCAGATGGCGGGAGGACGACTCCAGGATTTCAAACTCGACCGGCACCCAGAGCTCCGTTTCCGCTAGGAAGACGATCTCGTTGAGCCAATCCACCATCAGGGCTTCGCGGTCCGCCGAGTCGACCGCCAGGGTTCTGGCAGGCCCCGCCGGCTCGGCCGCCGCACCTCGCAACATCAGCAATCCCAATGCCCGCCCCGCCTCGGCGGCGAGCCCGCCCAGGGATTCGGCGCCCACCTGGAGCTGAACCTCGGAGGTGTGGTCGACCCAGCGGTGCCATCTTTCATTCATGGGTGACGGCCTCCCGGATCCGCCCCTGCACCATGCGGCGGGCCGCCTCATCCTTGTAGGGCGAGCGCTTCCAGATCATCTTCTGGGAGAAGAGCCCGTCCCCCTTCCAGCGGGGGACCACGTGGACGTGCAGGTGCGGCACGCTCTGGCTGATCCGGTTGTTGACGGCGATGAACGAGCCCTCGGCCTCGAGCCCCGTCTCGACGGCGCGCTCGACGATCTGCACGGCGCGGAAGAAGGGCGCCAGGAGATCGCCGGGCAGATCCGGCAGCGTCTCGACGTGCACTTTGGGCACCACCAGGCAGTGCCCCGGCAGGAGCGGCCGGTGATCGAGGAAGGCCACGGCGGCCTCGTCCTCGAACACCACGTCCGCGTCAGCCTTACCGCGGAGGATCTCGCAGAAAATACAGGCCCTGACGGAACGTGGCATAGATGTCAGGGGGCAGCGGCGGTCGCCGGCCGCTGCTGCCCGAGCCACCGGTCGACGTTCGACTCGAGGACGCTCAGGGGCACCGAGCCGCTGCCGAGCACCACGTCGTGGAACTCGCGCACGTCGAAGCGGCTCCCCAGCGCCTGCTCGGACCGCTTGCGCAGCTCCTTGATCTTCAGCTCGCCGAGCTTGTAGGAGAGGGCCTGGCCAGGCCAGGAGATGTAGCGGTCCACCTCCGTCTCCACCTCATGGAGGGGCAGGGCCGTGCGGGTCGCCATGTAGTCGATGGCCTGCTGGCGCGTCCAGCCCGTGGAATGGATGCCCGTGTCGACCACCAGGCGGCAGGCCCGCCACATCTCGTAAGTCAGACGGCCGAAATTGCTGTAGGGGTCGGAATAGATCCCGGCCTCCAGACCCAGCCACTCCGAGTAGAGGCCCCAGCCCTCTCCGAACGACGAGATGTAGGAGAACCGGCGAAAGTTCGGCAGATCCTCCAGCTCCCGGCTGCGGGCGATCTGCAGGTGGTGCCCCGGCACCGCCTCGTGCAGGGTGAGCGCCTCCAGGTTGTAGAGCGGCCGGCTGTCCAGCTTGTAGGTGTTGACCCAGTAGGTGCCCGCCTGGGTGCTCCCCTGCGGCGCCTCGACGTAGCGGCCCGAGGTGTACTTGGGGGCGATATCTGGAGGCACCGGCTTGACGGTGTAGGGCAGCCGCGGGAGGGTCTTGAAGAGCAGGGGCAGCTTGCCGTCGATCTGCTTGGCGATCCAGGACGCCCGCTCCAGCAGATCCTGGGGCGTCTTGACGTAGAAGCGCGGATCGGTGCGCAGGAACTTGAGGAAGGCCGCGAAGTCGCCCGTAAAGCCGACCTGCTTCATCACGGCGTTCATCTCGGACGAGATCCGCTCCACCTCGCCGAGGCCGATCTGGTGGATCTCCTCGGGGGTGAGGTCGAGCGAGGTGTATTGCCGGATCTGCTGCGCGTAGAAAGCCCGTCCATTCGGCATCTCCGAGGCCCCGAGGGTCTTGCGGGCGTTCGGCAGGTACTCCTTGCGGAAGAAGTCCAGGAACTCCCGGTAGCCCGCGATGCCCCCTTCCACGACGGCCGTCCGGCCCTCCCGGCGCAGCCGCTCGCGGTCGGCCTCGGGAACCGTGGACGGAAACTTCTCGAACGGCGCCCAGAAGACGCTCTTCGCGGGATCGTCCAGGATATGGGCGGTAATGGATCCCTCGTAACCTTCCAGGGTGGCCCGGGGAACGGTCATGCCGCGCTTGATCCCCATCCGCATCAGCTCGATCTCCTCGCGGACGAACCGCGGCCAGGCCTTGAGGCGGCTGATGTAGTTCTCGTAGTCCTTGACGGTGGCGAGCGGCACCTCCTCGGCCAGCCGGGAAAAGCCGGTATGGAATCCCGAGTCGGCGTTGAAGGGCATCTGATACTCGCCCATCTCGAAGGCCGCGACGCTGTTATCGAGCTGCCGCTGGAAGATGTCGTAGTTGACGGCCTCGGCGGGCGGCAGAGCCGAGCGGCCGATGGCGGCCAGCTCGGCCAGCAGCGCCCGGGTCTGGGCGGTCTCCCGCTCCAGATCGGCGAAGCTCATGGACGGCAGCCGGTCGTCGTACTCATGCCGTCCAATGGACGTGGCGAAGAGCGGGTCCTCCTTGAGCCGGGTCTCCCAGGCGCGGTCGAAGAGGTCGTGGAGCCTGGCGACCTGGTCCGCTGCGAGGGCGGGCATCGAGAGGAAGAGGAAGGCAACGAGGATCGGCAGTCGCTTCATGGGTATACCCCCAGAAAAGATGACGAGGGTGAGTTTAGCGCGTGCAGGGCCGCCGGGCCTCTTCTTGGCGATCTGGTGAGGGAAGTGTGTCATTCCCCAGCGAGCTTCAAGATACCGGCACGGGTCCCTGCATCCAGCCGGAAATTAAGGGCTTCCAGCCGATCCAGAAGCGGCTCGATCTGTTCGACTCGTCCGATCTGCTTGCCCTTGAGCAGCAGACCCAGAGTTCCGGTCAGCGCGAGCCCGAGTCTTTGAGCGAAGTGGCGAGCGAGAGAATCGTCCAGAATGACCAGTGAACCGGACCGCTCCAAGGCCAATGCCAGGACTTCCCTCTCTCCTGCTCCGAGATCGGGAACGAGGGGCAGCAGAGCCGCATTCACCACCTCTTGAACCCGAATCCACGGGAGCGACTCGGGAACGGGCAACGCCACGCCGCGAGAACGCCCCGCTGCAATTTCTCGTACAACTCCGTTCGGGACCAGCACCTCGCCATACAAGGTCGGCAAGAGATCCAGGAGATTCAGTTGATACAGGTACTGCAGCGGCGAGGTGTTGCTGATCACCTCACGCATTCTCGAGATCCCGGCGCAGCTCCTCCTCGGTCAGACGGAAGTTGGGAACCCCATAATCCCCCAGTTTCGTCAGGAACAAGGGACGCGGAACCCCCGCGAGGCGTGCGGCGGCTCCCGAAGAGAGCCGGCCCAATTCGAAGAGCTTGACGGCGGCCGCCATCCGTAACTCATCTCCCAGCTTCTCCGCCGAAATTCGTAATGCGAGGAGGGAGTCCTCGGGGATCTCCAATACGATCTGACTCATCATGGCTCCTTGACTCCGGGAACGAGGATGGCCCGGGCCGTCCTCCTATTCTCTCCTGCTTTTCGAGCGGACGTGAGGAAACGGTCCAGCCAGGTGAGATGGCCCCTCACAGCCCGAACGGATACGTCTCCGGCAGATCCGGCCCCGAGGTCTCCTCGGACCCCAGCGGCGTCACGGCGCGGGTCTCGTCGAACCAGACGTACTCGTCGAACTGCCACGGCAGGACCGCCTGGAAATAGTGGCTCAGCAGCTCCGTCTCAGGCCGGTAGATCACGCCGATGGCCCGCTCCAGCCGGGGCACCTCCAGCTCCTCCCTCAGCTCGGACCGCGCGGGCTCCCGCAGGGGCAGCAGGAAGGACGGGACGCCCGACAGATGGCAGAGCCGCTCGTAGCTCTCCGGATGGGCGGGACGGACGCGCTTGACTTCCATCTCGCCGTCCCAGTCCGTGGCCGCCGCCACCGTGCCGTGGTCCGTGCCGAAGCCGATGAGGTAGGCGTAGTCCTGAAACTCGTCACGCACGAGCTGCCCGACGTTCAGCTCGCCGCGGGCCCCCATCTCCGTGGCCGCCGCGTTGCCGATGTGCGAGTTGTGCTCCCAGACCACCGCCTTCGCCTCCGGGCCGCGGAAGCCGAGCAGCATCCGCAGGGTATCGAACATGTGGCGGTCCCGCAGATTCCACGACTCGGCCGAGCCGTAGTACATGGCGCGGTAATACCGCTCCGAGTTGGCCACCACCCGGGCGTTCTGCACGGCGTCGAGGAAGCTCTCGCCATCCCCCGCCGCGTACTCCATTCGCCGGTCCAGCATTTCCCGCAGCGTCGTCAGGACCTCGGCCTCGCAGAGGGCGAAACGACTCGTCAGCGCCGCCCGGCCGTAGAGGGCCGGGTCGCGCTCCCAAGGCGTCAGGCAGCCGTAGCGGAGCCGGGCCACCTGGGCTGCCTCGGGGTCGACGCCCTCCAGGTACCGGAGGACGGAGCTGATCGAGGTGTAGAGGCTGTAGAGGTCCAACCCGTGGAAGCTCGCCTTCCCCTCCGGATCGGGCAATCCTTCGTTGTGCTCCCGCAGCCAGTGGACGAAGTCCCGCACCTCGCGGTTGCGCCACATCCAGGTCGGGAAACGCGTGAAGGTCGGATCTTCGGAGGACGAAGCCTTCAGGCCTCGCACGTGGCGATCGATCCGGGCGGCGTCCGGCCAGTCCGCCTCCACGGCCACGATGTTGAAACCTTTGCGCAGGATCAGCTCCCGCGTGAGACGAGCGCGGAAGCGGTAGAACTCCGACGTGCCGTGCGTGGCCTCGCCCAGCAGAACCACCCGGCTGTCGCCGATCCGCTCCAGGAGGGCTCCCAGATCCGCCGTCTCGAGGTCCGTGAACGGCTGCGCCTCCTCGCGGATCAGGGCCGCCACCTCCTCCGGCGGGCCGGCCGGCCTGGGATGGGAGAGCACGACCCCGGCCGGCAGCCCGGCCGGCGCGAGCATTCCCGAGACGGGCCTCACCTCCAGGGCGGCCTCGGCCGCTCTCGCCGCCTCCCCGGCCCGGGCCTCGGCCACTGGATCTTCCGTCACCGGCTCTCCCGGCCGGCCGCCCAGGTCGGCCACGGGCGCCTGGGGCGCGGCCGTGAAGCCTCCGCCCTCCTCCCGCCAACCCTGGGCGCCGATGAGCGGCACGAAGCGGACGGGACCGAGGTCCTCGCGGAGCACCTTGCCGTCCTTCCTGCGCACCCGCACCAGGTTCTGGGTGCGGACGTCCGGCCCGACGGGGATCACCAGCCGTCCCCCCTCGGCGAGCTGGTCGAGCAGGGCCGGGGGAACCTCCGGCCCGCCGGCGGCCACCACGATGGCGTCGTAGGGCGCGTGCTCGGGCCAGCCGAGGGTGCCGTCCCCCTGGACGACGCGGACGTTGGAGTAGCCGAGCCGGGCCATGCGTTCCCTGGCTTCGCGCACCAGCGACTCGTGCCGCTCCACGGTCCAGACCTCCCGGGCGAGGCGGGACAGCACGGCGGCCGCGTACCCCGATCCCGCCCCGATCTCCAGCACCCGGTCCTCGGGCCGGAGCTCCAGGGCTTCGGCCATCAGGGCGACGACGTACGGCTGGGAGATCGTCTGCTCCTCGCCGATGGGAAGCGGGGTGTCGTCGTAGGCGAGCTCCGCCAGCCGCTCGGGGACGAAGGCCTCCCGCGGCACCGTCCACAGGGCCTCCAGCACCCGCGGGTCCCGGACTCCCCGGGCCGCGATCTGGCGGCTCACCATCTCGTCACGCAGCTTTTTGAAATCGATGGCGGTCGTGGCGTTCATGGCGCTTCCTCCACCCTGAACGCGCGTGCATCACGCGTGCCCGTCAGCGGTCCGGCTTCAGACGCTGGAGCTCCGCGCGCAGCCGCTGGAGCTCCTCTTCGATCTCGACGGGAGTCAGGAACCGTTCACCCGTCGAGGAGTTGAAAACGTCGATGCGGTCCCCGTCCGGAGACACCGCGAACTGGAGACCTGTCGTCTCGGAAAGGAGGCGGCCGTTGCCGTCCGGCTCGATCGGCCGGTATCTCCGATTGGGCCCTAACCGGTATCCCCACAGGCCGAAACGCTGCCCCGGCCTGTTCCTGCGGGGCGGCAGGATCAGGAGGTATTCTGGGATCCCGACACGCTGGTAGAGCCGGACTTTGTCCTCTTCGTCCACACGGCGGATCCGGCGGTCCTTGGGGGAGACCACTTCGATGATCAGACAGGGCAGGACCCCGATCTTCCGGTAATCGAAGCTTTCCTGGATCCGGTCCGGCCTGGGAACCCCGCGGAGCACCGAGACGTCCGGAGACGGAGCGTTGAATCCCGGCCCGAACAGGTGCTTGACGTCCATCAGCACCACCACGTCCGGCTGGGACGAGAAGTGCCGCTTCACGATCTCTGTCAGATACAGCGTGGTATCGGCATGGGGACGGCCCTGGGTCGTCTTGTCCTCGAGCTGGGGGTCGAGAAAGTCCTCCGGCGTCAGAGGCCTTTCCAGGAGCTCGAGGTTGCCGTCGGGGCGCTCGATCCAGCGCTGGAGCGTGACGACGTCGTCGTCCTCGAGCTCCGGAACCGGCTCGTGATCCTCCCCGTGCGGCGTCTTCCTTGCGGGCTGGGCCATGGCTCCGAGTATAGGGATCTCTCCCGAGATCCGTCAAAGATATCCTGGCAAGACGACGAAAGGGAAGCGCCGGCATCGAAAAACGGTACGCTCCTTGCCCTCTCCTCCCTCACCCTGCCATGCTGCCCGCTGATGCGCGAGAGCGCTTTCCGGAGGGAAGGGAGGTCAGACATGAGAATCATCGTGATTGGAGCGACGGGGACCATCGGCAAGGCGATCGTGGCGGCGCTCGAAGGCCGCCATGAGGTGGTGCAGGTCGGGCATCGCGGGGGCGAGTATCAGGTGGACCTGGCGTCGAAGGAATCCATCGAGAGCCTCTTCCAGACCGTCAGCCCGTTCGACGCCCTGGTGTCGGCGGCGGGGCTGGCGAAGTTCGGCCCCTTGGACGGCCTGTCGGATGGCGACTTCCAGTTCAGCCTTTCGAACAAGCTCATGGGGCAGTTGAACCTGGTGCGGTCCGGTCTGGCCCACGTCCGCGACAACGGCTCGTTCACCCTCACCAGCGGCGTGCTGGCGGGTGAGCCGATGCCGGGGAGCGCCGCCATCAGCCTGGTCAACGCGGGCCTCGAAGGGTTCGCCCGCGCCGCCGCCCTCGAGGTGCCGCGGGGCGTCCGCGTCAACGTCGTCAGCCCGCCGTGGGTCAGCGAAACCCTGGAGGCCATGGGACGGGAAGGCTCGGGCGGCCTGCCAGCCGCCGTGGTCGCCCGAGCCTACGTCGAGAGCATCGAGGGGCGTGAGAACGGGGAGGTCCTGGACGCCCGCGCCTTCGCCTGACGCGCCGCCGGCTCAGATCTCCCGTTCGCCGCCGGGATAGACGAAGGAGTCGCGCGGCGCGAACCAGGAAGACCCGGTCACCACCTGCAGGGGCTGCGCCGGCCGCAGCGCCCACGCCGGGTGGTCCTTGGCCAGGAACTCGACCGACTTCAGCTCGAAGGGATCGACCAGCTCGCCGATGTAGGCATAGTTGCCGGCGATGATCTTGCCGGCGAGCTGCGTCACGTAGGTCAGGTGGCCGCGCGCCACCACGCCGATCTTCTTGCCGACGTGGGCGCGGGTGCGGATGATCGGCACGCCGTCCACGGAGGTCACGGCCTCGAGCTCATGGCCATGCACCTCGACCGTGGTCGAGCCCGGCGAGGCCGGCACGCCGCGCTCGGCCACGTACTCCCGCATGATCTCGGAGGAGTTGAAATAGCTCGTGAAGAACCGGGCCGGCGTGACGCCGTCCGGCGCCGTCAGCCCGCTCAGATCGAGGCCCATGTAAGTCAGGGAATAGGCGCCGAAGCCGGAGGTCTGCTCCTCCGAGTCGACCACGTACTGGTTCATGTAGATCGGCCCGGCCGCGGTCAGCCGGCTCGGCAGCAGCGCCGCCGCGGCCTGGGGGTCGGCGGGAATCCAGCTCGAATAGATCATGCGGCTATTGATCACCAACTGCGGTGCGGCGAGTTTGGACTGGGACATGCGCTTCTCTCCTTCGATACCAGTTTGTGATTTGGGTCGGCCTTCGTAGCGGCCGATCATCGCAGAAACAACGAACCCGTCGCCTCCAGCCCCTCACCCGAGCCCGCGAGCGAAGTGCTATAGTTGGTCTCAGCATTTTCTTTACAGTCCACCGGTCGGCGAACGGCCCCGCGCGTACCGCGCACAAGGAGCCGTGGAGGTCGTGCCATGCTGCAGCCGAGAGCGATGTCGACGCACGAGCGGGAAGACTTCCACCTGGGCAGGGGGCTGCTGCACGGAGTGCTGGGCTTCGCCGTCTTCACGGCGCTCGGCATGGCTTTCGCCGGCACCGGGACTTTCGGCGGCAGCCTGCAGAAGCTGGCGGAGACGGTGGGCCGGCAGGGCTTCTGGGCGCTCGTGCTCTCCTTCCTGGCGTCCTACGGATTCCAGACCAGCCGGCGCACCCTGGGCTCCCTGATGCTCCTCGTCGTGGGCACCCTCTTCGTGTTCCACCTCTATGTCCTGACCCGGTTGGCCCATGCCCAACAGGACGCCGACGCTCCGCTGACGGCCGCCGAGAAGCGGCGTCCGGCGCCGGCCGGCAGCGGCGGCCGCGTCTGCCAGCCCGCGCTCGCCTTCTCGTTTCCGTCTCCCGGCCCCGGCTTCGCGCCCGCCGAGGCGCTGGAGCGGCAGGTCCGGCAGAACGATCCCTATCTCATCCAGTGGATCTGGGAGGACCGGCAGACCGGCGATCGCCTCCATTTCCAGGTCGCCAAGGGAGCGGGGCGTAACGAATCGGCCTTCCGCGCCTTCGCGGCCGGCATCAAGCGGGAGGTCGGCGCCAATCCCGGCGTCACGATCGGCCCCGAAGAGCTCCTCTGGACCAAGGAGAGCGGCGAGCTCGAGATCTCCGCCACCGCCGGCGACCGCCAGATCGAGACGCGCTGCCTCTCCCGGGGCTTCGAAGGCGAGACTCCCCCGATCGTGGCCTGCGCCCAGACGACCGCCGGCAGCGCCGACGGCCTCCGCCAGGTGCGGACCGGCCTCAGCCTGGCGCCCTGCGGCACGGCCGCACGCTGATCCCCGCCTCCGCCCGCACTGGAACTGAAGTTGCACGTCCTGGCAGGCCGGGAGGACGAGGGCATGAAACGGGACGCGGTCGTGATCGGCGCGGGGCCGAACGGGCTGGGAGCGGCGATCACTCTGGCGCGGGCGGGATGGTCGGTCGAGGTCTTCGAGGCGGGCGAGACGGTGGGGGGCGCGGCGCGCTCGGCGGAGCTGACGCTGCCCGGGTTCGTCCACGACATCTGTTCGGCCATCTATCCCCTCACGGTGGGCTCGACGTTCATGCCCAGCCTGCCCCTCGAGCGGCACGGGCTGCGTTGGATCCATCCCGCCTATCCCCTGGCCCACCCCTTCGACGACGGCACGGCCGCCGTGCTCGCCCGCGGCTTCGAAGAGACCGGAGAGAGCTTCGGAGAGCGCGGGGACGCTCAGGGCTGGGAGCGCCTCTTCCGGCCGTTTTCGGACGCCTGGGACGAGCTCGGTCCGGAGCTCCTGGCGCCCTTCCACTGGCCCCGCCACCCGTTCCGCATGGCCCGCTTCGGCCTCGTGGGGCTGCGCGGCGCCGCAGCCCTCGCCCGCGGCCGGTTCCGGGGATTCCGGGCGCGGGCCCTGTTCGCCGGGCTGGCCGCCCACTCCTTCCTGCCGATCGAACGGATCCCCACCGCCGCCTACGGGCTGATGCTCGGCGTCACCGGCCACGCCGCGGGCTGGCCCCAGCCCGCGGGGGGAGCCCAGCGCATCCCCGACGCCATGGCGGCCCTGCTGCGCGCGGAGGGAGGGGTGATCCATACCGGCCGTCTCGTGCGGTCGCTCGACGAGCTGCCGGCGGCCCGCGCCTATCTCTTCGATCTCACGCCGGCTCAGATGCTGAAGATCGGGGGCATCCAGTGGCCCGGCCTCTACCGCCGGCGGCTCGGCCGGTACCGCTACGGGCCGGGGGTCTTCAAGGTGGACTGGGCCCTCTCGGCCCCCATCCCCTGGCGGGCGGAGGCGTGCCGGCAGGCCGGCACGGTCCACGTCGGCGGCCGGATCGATGAGATCGCGGCTTCGGAATCGGCGTCCTGGGACGGCCGCGACCGGGAGCGGCCGTTCACGCTGATCGGCCAGTCGAGCCTCTTCGACCCGGCCCGCGCGCCCGCCGGGGCCCACACCGCCTGGGCCTACTGCCACGTGCCCCACGGCTCGACGGCGGACTACACGGCTGCCATCGAGGCCCAGATCGAGCGCTTCGCCCCGGGCTTCCGGGACGCGGTCCTGGCCCGCCACACCCTGAACACGGCCCAGCTCGAAGCCCACGATCCCAACCTCGTGGGCGGCGACATCAACGGCGGCGCGGCCCTGCTCTCGCAGCTCTTCACCCGGCCCGTGGCCAGCCTGCACCCCTACGCCACGCCCGATCCGCGGGTCTTCATCTGCTCGGCCAGCACGCCGCCGTCCGGCGGGGTCCATGGATTGTGCGGCCACTTCGCGGCTCAGGCGGCCCTGCGCTTGCATGGAGCGCAGACGCGGGGGTGACATCCCCGGAAGCCCGGAAGGAGGACGGAGATGAAGATATTGGTCACGGGAGGAACGGGAGTCGTCGGCACGGCAGCCGTGCGTGCGCTGCTCGCGGCGGGGCATGGGGTGCGGCTTTTCTCGCGCCACGCCGCGGCGGATGCCGCCCGCTGGCAAGGCGAGGTCGAGACGCGCGAGGGGAGCATCGCCTCGCCGGACGAGGTGTCGAAGGCGGCGGAAGGGTGCGAGGCCATCCTCCACATCGCCGGCATCGCGGCAGAGAAGCCGCCCGAGTCCACCTTTCAGCGGATCAATGTGGACGGCACGCGCAATCTCGTCCTCGAGGCCCAGCGCGCGGGCGTGCGCCGCTTCGTCTACGTCTCCTCCCTGGGCGCGGACCGGGGCCGCTCCGCCTATCACGCCTCGAAGCTGGCGGCGGAGGATCTCGTGCGGACCTTCCCGGACGAGTGGCTGATCTGCCGGCCGGGCAACGTCTACGGCCCGGGCGACGAGGTGATCTCCTTCCTCCTCCAGATCGTGCGCTCGTCGCCGGCCGCACCGGTGATCGAGGGCGGCGACCAGCCCTTCCAGCCCCTCTACGCCGAGGACCTCGGAGCGGCCCTCGCCATCGCCGTCGAGCGGCGGGGTCTCGAGAATCAGATCCTCCTCCTTGCCGGCCCGGAAATCACGACCACCCACGATCTCCTCGATCGGCTGGCGCGGCTCACGGGCAAGGACCCCCTCCGCATCCCCGTCCCTGCCGCCCTGGCCTCGCTGGGCGCCCGGGCCGCCTCCCTGCTCGGCGTCCAGGTGCCGCTCGACGACAACAAACTCGACATGCTGCTCGAGCACAACGTCATCCCCCCGGGCGAGGTCAACGCTCTGACGGATGTCCTGGGAGTCCGGCCGACTCCCCTCGACGAGGGTCTGGCCCGCCTCGCCAACAGCCAGCCGGAGCAGCTCCCCAAGGAAGGAGTCGGTCCCCTGACGATGCGCCACTACATCGCGCCGCTGCGGACCGTGCGGCTCCCGCCCGCTGGGTTGTTCGCGGAATTCCGCCGGCGGTTTTTCGAGATCGTGCCCGAGAGCACCATGGGCCCGGTCGGCGAGCCGCGTCTGGAGAAGGGCGAGACGCTCACCCTCAGCCTGCCCATGAGGGGCACCGTACAGGTGCGCGTGGCCGAGATCACGGACACGGCCGTGACCCTCGTCTCCCTCGCCGGCCATCCGCTCGCCGGCTCCGTGACCCTCCGCTTCCTCGGCACGCCGGGAGAGGATCTGCGCTTCGAGGTCGAGACCTGCGACCGGGCGGCCTCCCTGCCCGATTTCCTGGCGATGCTACCTGTCGGCAATTTCCTGAAGGATTGGAACTGGACCACCGTGGCCCGGCGCGCCGCCGAGCTGGCCGGAGAGCCGGCCCCGATCGACGTGACGACGGACGAGCGCGCACTCTCCGGGCAGGAAGAGCGCGAGGCGCTGGGCCGGCTCCAGGAGCGGGTCTCGGACCTCAACCGCCGCGAGGAGCCCGGGCTGCGCGAGGAGGCGAAAGTGCGGATCGAAGAGGCGGTACGGACGGCGTAAGACGGGGACGCTGAGTCAGCCTCTATAATGTCTCCATGGCGACTCCAGAGGATGGCCTTCAGGAGAGGATCGCAAAGCTGGTCACGGCTTGCCAGGAGATCTTGGGCAGCGCGGTCCCTGAAGGAGTCGAAGCCGTATTTCTCTACGGCAGCGCCCTCGGTCCGCTGTTCCGGTCCGACAGCGACATTGATATCGCCCTGCTGGACCGTGAGAGCAGTCCCCTGAGCTGGCGCGATCAGGCGCGGCTCATGGATACGCTGGAACGCGCCACGGGCCATGGTGTCGATCTACGAATGCTGCGCGAAAGCAGCCCGTCTCACCAGGCCCACGTCCTCGAGCATGGACGCTTGGTGTGGTCGAGAGATCCCGCCGAGATCGAGCGCTTTACCCGCAAAGCCCTGGCTGCGGCCCGCCGGCAACGGGAGCGCTCCGAATTGGCTTGGCCGCAGGCTCTCGACCGGCTCGCCGGGTTGGTTCCCGGGAAAGCCTGGAGAACCTGCCAGCGACCGTAACCCTCGCCTTCCTTCTGCGTATCTAGGGCTGTAGTCCACCCCGATACCCAAGGAGGTTTGGCCATGCCAACGCCAATGAGATTCCGCGCGGCTCTCGCCGCCTCG
Organism: Thermoanaerobaculia bacterium; assembly: GCA_035266085.1. Taxonomy (GTDB): domain Bacteria; phylum Acidobacteriota; class Thermoanaerobaculia; order Multivoradales; family UBA5704; genus DATARR01. The sequence continues at coordinate 4,536 of DATFNZ010000152.1, read as the reverse complement.
TTCTTGCTTTTGATCATCGCTGGGATCGCACCCGCCCTGGGGGCCGAAACGGGCCCTGTCGGACACTGGGACGGCACGATCGACATTCCCGGCACCAAGCTCGGCATCGACGTCGACCTGTCCCAGGATGGCGGCGCCTGGAAAGGGGATATCTCGATCCCGCTCCAGCAAGCCAAGGATCTGCCGCTGATCAACGTCAAGGTGGACGGGGCCAACGTCTCGTTCGAGATCCAGGGCGTGCCGGGCACGCCGACGTTCCAGGGCACACTGAGCGCGGACGCCGCGAAGATCGCCGGCGACTTCGCTCAGGGCGGCGGCAAGTTCCCGTTCGAGCTGCACCGCGGAGCGGCCCCGGCGGATGCGGCCAAGGACGCCCTTGCCGGCTATGACGCGCTCATCGAAAAGATGATCCAGGACTCGAGGATCCCCGGCCTCGCCATCGCCATCGTCAAGGGCGGCGAGGTGATTTACGCCAAGGGCTTCGGCTACCGCGACGTCGAGAAGAAGCTGCCGGTGACGCCGGACACTCTGTTCGCCATCGGCTCCACCACCAAGGCTTTCACCGCCTTCACCATGGCAACGCTGGTGGACGAGGGGAAGCTCGACTGGAACCAGCCGGTGCGCACGTTCATCCCCGGCTTCCAGATGTACGACCCCGGCACCACGGAGATGATCACCCCGCGCGACCTGGTGACCCACCGCTCAGGCCTGCCGCGGCACGACCTGATCTGGTACAACAACAACAGCTCCAGCCGGAAGGAAATCGTCGAGCGCCTGCGGTACCTGGAGCCCAACGAGCAGCTGCGGGCCAAGTGGCAGTACAACAACCTGATGTTCCTCACCGCCGGCTATCTGATCGAAACCATCACCGGCAAGAGCTGGGAAGACAGCGTCCGCGAGCGCATCTTAGAGCCTCTGGGCATGAGTCACAGCAACTTCTCGGTGATCGAATCGCAGAAGACGGCCGACTACGCCTCGCCCTACAAGGAAGACGACGACGAGAAAATCGTTCTGATGCCCTTCCGCGACATCACCATGATCGGTCCCGCCGGCTCGATCAACTCGTCGGTCAACGACATGACGAAGTGGCTGAAGCTCCACCTCGGGAACGGCAAGCTGGGCGACCGCCAGCTCATCGGCCCCGCCACCCTCGCCGACCTCCATGCCCCTTACATGATCATGGGCGCGCCGCCCGAGCGGCCGGAATTCACGGCGCCCTCCTACGCCATGGGCTGGCTGGTGGACAGCTACCGCGGCCACCCGCGGCTGGAGCACGACGGCGGCATCGACGGCTTCTCATCCCTCGTGACGCTGCTGCCCCAGGATGATCTTGGGATGGTGATCCTCACCAACAAGGACGGCACCGGCTTGCCCGAGCGTCTCATGCGCCACACCGCCGACCGTTTCCTGAAGCTCGACCCCATCGACTGGCAGGGCGAGGCCCTCGCCAAGCGAGCCAAAGGGAAGGAGTCCGACAAGGCAGCCAAGGCCAAGAAGGACACCGTGCGCAAGCCGGGCACGAAGCCGGCCCACAAGCTCGCGGAGTACGCGGGCGACTACGAGCACCCCGGCTACGGTCAGCTCCAGGTGACCACCGTGGGCGATCACCTGGAGCTGACCTACAACGGCATCACCGCACCGATGGAGCACTGGCACTACGAGGTGTGGAACGGCAAGAGTGGCGCCAAGGACCCGACCTTCGAAAACATCAAGTTCCTGTTCCAAGGGGACGTGAAGAGCAACGTCGCCGCCGTCTCGGCGCAGTTCGAGCCCCAGGTCAAAGACATCGTCTTCACCAGGAAGCCGGACGCCCGCCTCTCCGATCCGGCCTACCTCGCACGCTTCACCGGTGATTACGATTTGGCCGGCCAGACGGCCACGCTCAGCCTCACCGGCAACACCCTGACGATCACTCTCCCCGGCCAGCCGCAGCTCCACCTGCTGCCCGGCCTCGGCGACGAGTTCGTCCTCAAGGAGCTGTCGGTGATCAGCGCGATCTTCGTGGAGGATGCCCAGGGGAACGTCACCGGCGTGAACTTCAACCAGCCGGACGGCGTGCACTTCCTGAAAAAGACAAAATAAGAGCCCCCGCCGGATCCTCCGGCAGCCGCCAGTCGGCGCGGCCGATCTTCTCCCAGGCGAACCCTGGGACGAGGTCGGCCGGCCGGCAGGGCTCGGGCCGGTCGATCAGGCCGAGCGAATGGGCGAGATAACCCGCGACCGCCTCGGGGCTCACTCCCGCCTCCCGCAGCGAGCGAAGGGTGAGCCCCTGATCCCGTTTCGAAAGCTTTTCGCCCCGGGCATTCACCAGCAGGGGCACGTGGGCGTACTCGGGCGGCACGCCGCCGAGCGCCTCGATCAATTGGATCTGCCGCGCCGTCGAGGCCAGCAGGTCCGAGCCGCGCACGACGTCGTCGATTCCCATCAGGAGATCGTCCACCACCACGGCGAGCTGATAGGCGTAGAGGCCGTCGCGCCGCTTGAGGACGAAATCCCCCACCGCGAGGTCGACCCGCTCCGTGACCGGTCCCTGAACACGGTCGATGAACGAGACGGACCGGCTGTCGACCAGGAACCGGACGGCGGCGTCCGGCCGCGCGGCGCCGCGGAGCCGCTCGAACCAGTCCGGATCGAGCCGCGCGGGCCGGAGAGCGGCGGGATACGGCGCCTCCTCCCCGCCGTGGGGGGCCGAGGCCATGGCCTGGAGGTCCTTGCGGGAGAGTCGGCAGGGGAAGAGCCGCCCGGCATCCGCCAAGCGGCGGAGCGCTTCCTCGTAGAAAGCCGAGCGCTCCGACTGCGCGTAGGGCGCGTGGGGGCCGCCGGCATCGGGTCCCTCGTCCCAGTCGAGCCCGAGCCAGGCGAGATCCTCGAGCTGCGCCTCGGCCATGCCCGGGAGGACCCGGGGGATGTCAAGGTCCTCCAGCCGCCAGACGAACGTTCCGCCCCGGCTGCGCACGGAGAGCCACGCCGCCAGCGCCGTGCGGGCGTTGCCCACGTGGATCATTCCCGTGGGGGACGGGGCGTAGCGGCCGCGGGGCGGAGTCAACCTGGAGGACCCGCGGGATGCGCGGTTTCCAGCAACCGCCTGGAAAGATTGAGGACGTTCCGCTCCTCTTCCACGACCGGCGGGAGCGGCTGGCCGGCGGCACCGGACCGGCGGATCAGCTTGCCGTCGCGGAAGTAGAGCCGGTCCTCGAGAACCTCTGCGACCTTCCCCATCGGCTGATCGTAGCGGCTTTCCTTCCGGGCCACGGACAGCAGATGGCCACCGTCGTAGCAGAGCTCCTGGTCGGACCTCCCGGTCTCGCCGTAGAGCGCGGCGGCGATCCAGACGACCCGGTCCCCATCCAGGTAGGCCGTGAGCTCTCCTCCTTCAGCCGAGAGGCCCGTCACGTCGCGGTCGACCCGGCGGTAGGCAGAGAGGCTCCGCCGCACCTTCTCGCAACGCTCCCGGATCTCCGGGACGAGCTGTTCCACGCTGCGCGTGGATGGCGCGATGGAGTCCTTTTCTTCCTTTCCGGAGCAAGCGGCGGTAGCCGCCAGGCAGAGGGCCAGGAGGAGCCGGGCAGCGCCCCTCCCGATGTTTTCAGACATATGGCTGACCCTTCTCGAACCGCTCACGGACTCCGCTGATCAAGAGACCGGTCGCGAGTTGGTAGTGGGGCGGGTCCGGAAAGCTGATCCAGGAGCCGCCCCACTCGAGGCCTTCGATGAGCCCGGCCTCCGAGGCCCTCCGATAGGGCGGCGAATCCGTCAAATACCTTCCGTCCTGGAAGATACCCAGATCCCAGGCGATGGCGAAGTTGTGATTGCTCTGTCCGCCGCGGGCATTGGTCACCCGGTTGCGTGGATCATTACCGAAGCGTCCGCGCCGGAAGAGCTCGTTCTGCTGGAAAAAAAGGACGTCCTCTTCAAATAATCTGTCGCTCATGGAGAATCCTCCTGAGAGGAAAAGGTTTCGGTAAGGTTATCCCACACCGGCCTCCTCCGAGGGCTTTCGCCAGGAACACCCCGTGGGTGGGCGAGGAGAACGGCTATCGCAGGGGGCGGAACCGGAAGAGCTGGCGCATCTGGAAACGGTGGAACGCGCCGGGAGCCCAGCGCACCACGAGGTCGCGGAACCGGCAGGCGGGGCGGGTCCGCCATTGGCCGATCCAGCCGAGGTGAGCGGCGCGGAGAGCGACGTGGGCGGCACGGGTGCGGCGCAGGACCTCGTAGCGGCGGAGCCCGGCAATGGGATCGGCCGCGCCGCGAAGGCAGTGGGCGAGCACGGCGGCATCCTCGATCGCCAAGCAGGCGCCCTGCCCCAGGTTGGGGGTCATGGGGTGGGCGGCGTCGCCGAGCAGGGTCACCCGCCCCTCTCCCCAGCGGCGGATGGGGCGGCGGTGGAGGATGTCGGTGCGCACGACGGCGTCCTCCGGAGTGGCGGCGATCAGGTCTCCGATCGGCGCATGCCAGTTGCCAAAGGTGCGCAGCAGCCAGGCGCGGAGCTCGCCGGGCTCGTCCCGCCCGCCTTGTGCGTTGTTGCGGGTGGCG
>DATFNZ010000151.1:0-18958 GCA_035266085.1 Thermoanaerobaculia bacterium | reverse complement strand
TTCTTCCGGCCTGCCTCCAACGCTCCGTAGAGACGACCCCAGACGGGTCACGAAGAGGTCTCGGAGGCCTCCCGCGTCGGGGCGTCTCCGAGGCGGAGGAATCGCTCGCTTTGCTAATCCCTTCAACCGTCACGTCGTTCCCCCGTCCAGGCTCTCGGTGCAGCGCAAACCCGGAACGAACTTCGGGCACGTCGGACTAGAGCATATACTCTGGACATCGCTCAACGCTCCAAGCCGTTTGGCTTATCGGGTGGTGCGTCCTCACTACGTCTCCATTCCACCTTCAAACCGCAGCTCTGGGGCATAGCGCGCCTTCCGCAAGTAAGAGAGGATATTCCGGGCGAGCTCCTCCGTGACCCGCTCTCGCTCGGCTGCCTGCCGGAAGAGGGTAAGTGCAGCAAGCGCCTCCCGATGGATCGCGTGCGCCTGGAAGATCGGCGTCATGTGCCGGGCGAGCGTCTTCACCTGCTCAGTCCTCCCCAGACAGGTATAGAGAACAGCGATCTCCAGGGAGACGAGTGCCACGTCATAGTACATATTTCGAGAAGCGTACTCCCCGCGCACCCGAGCAAGGAGCGCAATCCCCTCCTCGACATCGCCGAGTCCTGCGGTGACGCGTCCCTCCGTCCACAGGAGCCGAACCCGATTCAACCCTCCGCCGGCCTTTAGAAGGTGTGCGCGGGCTGCCGGCAGGAGCGCTGCGGCATCCTCAAAGCGCTCAAGTTTGCTCAACGTGTTCGCGAGGTTCTGCCAAATCGGGAAGAGGATTCGCGCCTCCTCCTTCGGCGAGACCGCCTCCATGACCTGTTGCAGAAGTGCAACCGAATCGTCATAGTCGCCCATCTCCTCGAGAAGCTTGGCCTTGCTCACCATGACCTGGATTCGGAACGTACGACCGCTCGCGAGCAGCGACGCACGTTCGAGAAGATCTTTTGCTTCATCAAACCGTCGCTGATCTCGTCGCAAGGAAGCCTTCAAGGCGAAGATCAGCCCCTCCTCGATAAGTCCGTCCGCCACGCCTTCTCCCACCTTCCAGAGCTCGTCGGCAGAGGTGAAGGCCCCCTCCGCGCCATCAAAGTCGTCGCGGGCGCGCAGGGCGTTTCCAAGGTGCGCCCAGGCAAGGCCCCGCAGCTTGGCGCGTACACCCTCGCCGCCCTCGGCAAGGTCGGCGGCGGCAAGAGCGAGCTCGCACAGCGATGCGGCCTTCACCGGGTCCTCACCGCACTGGCGCTGACTCTCCCTACACAGCAGCTCGCAGACCGCCCACTGTGCTTCCGGGGGAGTACCCCGAAGTGCCTCCACCTGTTCCTTTCGGGGCAGGAGCTTGATTCGGGTCCACAGTGCTTCGGCCGCCCGCCGCTCGGCTTTGCGATCCCTTGTGGGAGCACCCGGATTGCCGGCCGGTGGCGGTGGATCCTCCCGCTTCTGTTCTTCCTGGAGCGTGAGAACCAGTTTGCTCAACCGTGCCGCGGTCTGGTTTGCCGCCATCACGTCGGCGCTGAGCCGCGTCGCCAGTGAAGAGGCCGTGGCGAGAAGCGGCGCGCTGCCGCCTTGGAAGTCCTCCCCTTCGGGAATCCGGCAGTCGAGGAGGAGCCGGTCGACGAACCATCCCCCGAAGTCCAACGCGGTCCACCGAAAGTGCATGGCACCCAGGAGACGCTCGAGAGTCACGGCGTCCGGTGTGCTCCTCCCGCACTCGTACTCCGAGATGGACGACCGCTTCACCCCCGAGAGCCGGGCAAGGTCCGATTGGGTCAAGTCGAGCGCGGCCCGGAGGACCGCGAGCACCCTGCCAAGAGGAGCGGATTCCCGGGATTCCCAACGCTTTCTTACTCGTGCCATGTCTCTACCTCGCGCCTTGGAACCGGCCCGTCGTGACGCATGTGAGAGTCCTCCCTTCGTGCCGCCAGCATACCGTGAAAGACGAACTTCGGCCTTCAAACAGGTGGTGCCTTGAAGGGAAAAGAGCGCGCTCATACGCGCCCGGTCCAGGGCACTTGCCCCTTTGAACCGCACTCTGTACCGTTCGGGGGACGAATTGTCCGTCCCTTAGGGCACCATCTCTAGGAGGGCGGAATCCCGGCGCCATGGTGGCAGCCGGGTCTTGGCCGCCTGGAAAGGAGCCCAGCATGATCCTTCCGCACCGCCTCCGCGCAGCGCCTCTCCTCCTCACGCTTCTCCTTGTTGCGGGGCCTTTGGCCGCTGCGGCTCACCGGCCGCAAGAGGTATGGCAGTCCCGGCTCGGCGTCACCGGACTCCTGTCCGAGGCGCGGGCTCTCGTGAGCCGGATCTGGGGAAAGGCGGGCAGTTCGATCGACCCGTTCGGGAAGGAGGGCAGCGGAATTGACCCCTTCGGGAAGGCGGGCGGCTCCACTGACCCGTTCGGAAAGGCGGGCAGCTCCACTGACCCGTTCGGCAATCCCACGCCGAACGCGCAGCCTCCCTCGAACAACAGCACCTCATCGGAAGGCGAGTCGTCAGGGCAGTAATACCTGGGCGAGGGAGGAGCACCCCTCGCCCTGCACCTCTCCTTCCGCGGAACAGCAGATTCCTGTCCCTTTCACGGGACAGGAAGTCCCCCGTTCTGATCCCTTATTCTCGCCTTGCCCCGGCCTCTCTACACTCCCTGCATGCTCGAAATCCTTACTCTTGAGACACCCCGCCTGCGGCTGCGGCCGTTTCGGCCGGGCGACATCGACGACTATGCGGCGCTCAATGAGGACCCTGAAGTCCGGCACTATCTGGGGGGCGGGACGGAACCCTGGGACCGGGGGCGATCGTGGCGGCACATGGCTTTCCTCATGGGCCACTGGCAGCTCGGGGGGACCGGCATGTGGGTGCTGGAGCACAAAGAGTCCGGGGAGCTCACCGGCGTGATCGGTTTCTCCGAGCCGGCAGGCTGGCCGGGATTCGAGCTCGCCTGGATTCTGGCGCGGCGCTCGTGGGGACATGGCTACGCCACTGAGGGTGCCCGCGCGGCTCTAGACCATGCCTTCACCGTCCTGGGCAAGGATCGTGTAGTCAGCCTCATCCATCCGGAGAACCAAGCCTCTATTCGCGTTGCCGAACGTATCGGCGAGAGGCTCCTGCAGCGCATCAACCATCTCGGGCGGGACATGCTGTGCTACGGAATCGACAGGGATACATACCTGAAGCAGGTGGCACCTGTGGGCGAGTTGGCTGTGTGTGCTGCCCCGTGACCGTGACTGCCGGCTAACGCTTTGGGCCTAACCGCGCGGCACCGCGCCAGCGGTGACGTCCGGTTGAGGCCTTGGGTTGGGCGACTTCAACCTGGCCCCGCATTTCGCATAGCCCGAACCTTCGCAATGACACTCTCTACTCTCGCAAGCTGAGATTGTTTGAACTCATAGCTTGGATAGCCGTTATAGTCAACGACTGCCTGTTTCTTATATCCCAGAGCTTCTACAATTAGATCAAGATCCTCTCTTGTCAATTGATCCATCATCAGACCTCATTAGATGTCAGGCGCACGGAATGGATAAAGACCTAGGCTGCACTGTCCTATGCCTTCCAGACTCAGGATTGTCGGCGCAGCGGACCACCTACACACATCATAGGGCATCTGCTACCCCAAACCTTGGAAGTAGTGGCTCGAACTTGGCCTCACAACGACTGTGACGAAGTGCGCTCCTTCGCCCCCCGTCTTATTTGAAACGTCGTGGATCTTGTGGACTACTTGAACCACCTCGTACCAGTGGAAGGGCGGGTACCCGCTGGCAGCATCCAGTGAGGACCAAAGATCGATGAGTTCTCCAACACGCGGGATCCACTGAAGGTGAACGGGGAAGTACGGACCGTCGATCTCGCTGATGTTCGCGTTCGGTTCAGTTGCCATGTAAGCCTCTCGTGTACTCGGTTTACCCACTGCCTCGTGGCTGGAACCCTGCTTAGCGATCAAACTTCGGCGGCCCTGCACCCTGGCTACTCAATAACGGGTGCCACCGTCGCCCAACACTGATGCCGATGAGCGGCGGCAACCGCGCTGTTTGCGGTTTCCGTCCGCTCGATTGGCGGGGTTGGCCGCACTACCGATACGTCGCAATATTCGTGTGCAGCTTCCCCTCTGCAGCGACTGCTCCAATTCTACTCTGAGCACCACGCTATGGCTAGACGTTCTGCTATACGCCAGTGCCAGTTTGGTGCCGGAGCGTAGCGGAGGCACCAAACTGGCTTGAGTTGTACCACGTACGCTCTGGACGAAGACGGAGGGTTCAGGCTGTTTGGCACCGGAGGGTAGCGGAGGTGCCAAACAGTCCATGCGCTTCCTGTTCTGCGAAGGGATCCTCACCGGGCGGCGGAGGGCAGCCGCCTTGTGCGAGGTATCGGACCGGCGTCTAGGACCGCGGTGACTCGCCGGGGCTCGGCGGGCCGCCGCCCACCGAGATTAGGATCTCCTGCAAGCGCAGTAACCGTAGCAATAGATCCCGTTGCATCTCGGGACAGCACGCTGCCCCTGAGGACAGACGTACTGGCTACAGTCTGTGTTAGCCAATATATAGGTGCACTGCTCTATTGTGCATGCTGCCTCTGAGCTCCCAGGAACCAAAGCCACTGCGGCCAAAATAATGGCGAATCCAAGTCGTGTAAGCCGTTTCATGGGACGATCTCCTTGTTTGGAAGTGCGCACATGATGATATTCTATGCGCACCGGCACCGCAGCCGCAAGTAGGGACTTGGGACCTCCCCCCGAGTAGAACCCAGCAGTTGGCCTTTCCGGCCAATCGGGGGTAGGGCAGCCCTCGCGCACCCCAAATCAAGTTGAGGCATTGAGGTACTCCCAAACGATTTTTCTCGCATCACTACTTCTTGGTTTCACGCGACGGCCAACCGCTCACGCACCTGTATCCGCCCCCCACTCGGCTACCCGGAATGCATATCGTCATCCCATGGCTTCGAAGGTAAAAAAACCGGGCGGCATGCAACTCTTTGATTCCATGTACGTTTATCCTACGCTGGTTTCTTAGAATCTTCAACGTTGGCAGGCCACAACGATAAGGCAACTTGGCGGGGTGAATGGCGTTCGCCCTCGGGAGGGCTTGGGCGCCGAGCAGGCATCTTGCTGCAAAGATGGGAGTTGTCGCCCTGACTGAGCGGATAAGCCTACCGGGGATAAGGACGCCTGGGGAATGTTATCCGGGGCTATATGGATTCCAGGACGAGTTGCCTGGATCTCAGCTATGTCTCTCTATGTCAGTGGTTTCGCCGAGATCATGGCCTCGGAGGGCCAGGGTCAACCAGCCCCGTGGGGAAGTTCCATCGTAAGATGCCTCCCGTTCAAGGAGAGAGCTAATGAAGACAGCGCGTCTCGAAGCCTTCAGCGACGGCGTGATCGCCATCCTGATCACCATCATGGTTCTCGAGCTGAGAGTTCCCCACGGCACGGACTGGCGGGCGTTGATTCCCCTGGTGCCGGTGTTCCTGAGCTATGTCCTGAGCTTCGTGTTCCTGGGCATCTACTGGAACAACCACCATCACATGCTCCACGCCACGGAACGGATCAACGGCAAGATCCTCTGGGCGAACCTGCACCTCCTGTTCTGGTTGTCGCTTATCCCGTTCGCCACCGGGTGGATGGGCGAGAACCATTTCGCGCCGCTGCCGATGGCGGTCTATGGGGGCGTGCTGATCCTTGCGGCCATCTCCTATACGATCCTGCAAACGCTGATCGTGGCCCACAACGGCAGGAGCTCGAAGCTCGCGGCGGCGGTGGGCAACGACCGCAAGGGCAAGGTCTCCATGCTGTTGTATGCCCTCGCCATCCCCCTGGCCTTCGTCCACCAGGGGATCGCCGGCGCCCTCTACGTGCTGGTCGCGCTCATCTGGCTGATCCCGGATCAACGGATCGAGTCCAAGCTTCAGTAAGGCCTCTTCCCTGCCGGACCCTGAGGGCATATACTTATGCCTAAGGTTCGATTCAAGGACGGTAGGGACACGTTATGCCTTTTTACGACGCTGCAGTGCGGCGGGACACCGCGGCTTTCGCCCGGCGCTTCTTCGCCCGGACGCTCACCCTCGACACTTTTCTGGAATTCTCCGCGGGTTCGGACGATCCACTGATCCTGGCCCTTCGGGATGCCCTCGCCCACGAGCCTCCCAGGAGCGGCTTCCTGGGGCTGCGGGATTGGTGGTGGCGCTCCCGGTACTGGGTGTCCGTCGAGCAGATCCTGAACGAGCTCGACAAGGGCTCGGCCGGAGAGGTGCCGGCGGAGCGCGTCTATCCCCGGGTCACCCTGTGGAGCCTGGTCTTCGGAGCCGTCTTTCTGCTTTGGGCCGGCCTGTTTGCCGCCCGGAATCTGGATCATCTCCTGACCGACCTCTACCAGGGTGTGTCGCTCCCCTTCTGGAACGCTCTGTGGCGGACGGCGACCGTCGGCACCCTGGCCATCGTGACGGCGGCAGGCCTCGAAGGCTGGATCTACCGGCTGCACCTGTACCGGACGCGGAAGCTCCCGGCCGGCGAAGGCCGCAAGCTCTAGAGGCCGCCTACCGGAGCTCCACGTTCCCCTTGGGACAGGCGAGGGAGATCCGGATACGGGATTCTTTTCCCTCGCGGACGGCCACCTGGATTCCGGCTGTCTGCAAGGGCTTCCGCAGGGTGTCCGGGGCGGGATCTTCGAGGGCGAAGCCGGTCAGCCGGCAGCCTTCCGGGGAGGTTGCCGACGGATGCGCGGTGACCGGGTCCCACTCGATGAAGAACGGCAGGAGAGGGCTTGGCGACGAGAGGGCGAGCGTCCTCCAGGCGAGCCGGGTTCCGTCCGGCTGATTCCTCGCCCCAGGACGGACCTCTCCGATCTGGACGCCCTGCCCTCGCAGGCTCTCCCGCAACGCCGGCAGATCCTCGCCCCGCGCCGCCCATCCAATAGGGGTGAGAGAGGTCAGCTTTCCGAGCTCGCCGGAGGCTTCGGCGCTCCCCGGGTCTTCCGGATTCGGCGCCAGGATCTCCAGGTAGTGAGGCTCGCCCAAGGAGATCAGGGCGTTCTGCGTGCCCCGTCCCGGATGGGCGCCGCCAAACACCGCCCGTACGCCCGTGAGGCGCTCGAGCTCTTCGATCCCCCGCTGCAGATCGTCGATGCCGAGGATGATGTGATCGATTCGCGACAGGTCTCCAGGCATGGAAGGCCCCCTTTCCGTTCCCCGGGGTGCCCCCGCGCAGGCCAGGCAGAGAAGGCTCAGGACAGCGAAGAGGCTCCGGCGGGCAAGGGAAATCATGGGCTCATCCTATCCTCACACCGTCTCGAGCCCGTACGCCTCCTGCCGCCGCCGCCAGAACGGCGCGTCCGGCCAGCGGCGCTCGGCGGCGTAATGCTCCCTCTGGAGATCGAGATAGCCGCCATAGGCACTCTGCATGACCTCCAGATAAGCGGGCCCGGCCTCCGGACGGCCGGCGAGGAGGTCGGCGATGGCGTGGCCGGCGTAGAAGCCGGAGCCCATGGCCGAGCCGATGCCGTGCGAGGAGAGGGGATCGTAGGCCGCCGCGGCGTCGCCGATGGCCAGCCAGCCGTCGCCGGCGATGGCGTCGAGGCGGGAGGTCTCGGCGGGCAGGACGCGGGGCGCTTCCTCCAGGGTGTAGCCGTGGTCCTCGACCCGAGCCCGGGTTTCCCGCGTCCGCGTCAACTTCTGGTGCCAGTCGTTGGGTTTCAGGAGATCGCCATCCGTCATGAAGGCCACGGCGAGTCGGCCGTCTCCGAGGAGGGCCGAGTACCACCAGCCGTCCGGCACGGCTTCCACGAGGGTGTAGGTGTCGGCGTCGGGAGTCGGGCTGCGGAGCAGGGCGGCGGCTCCCACGAGGCGGTCGTAGCGCAGCCGCCGGGCCCCGAGGCGCCGCGCCACGTGAGCGCGCCGGCCGGTGGCGTCGGCCACGAAGTCCGCGTCGAGGGCCTCGCTCGCGGAGCCGTTTTCGATCCGCAATTGGAACCGGCCGCCGCTCCGCTCGCAGCGGGTCAGCCGGCAGCCCCAGCGCCAGCGCGCGCCGGCGGCCCGGGCGCGCTCGGCGAGGCGGGCTTCGAAGACCTGGCGGTCGACGTGCCAGCCGTCGCCCCGGGTGCCGGTGAGGAACGGCCGCTCGCCCGTTTGGGGCGAGCCCCAGACGAAGCGGTTGCCCAGGGAGCGCAGATGCCCGTCCGCGCCCAGGAGATCGGCCAGCCCCAGGTGGCGCAGGAGGGGCGAGAGGCTGGGCGGCAGGCACTCCCCCACCTTGCGCTCCGGCGTGGCGCGAGACTCCAGGACGGTGACGGCGATCCCGCGCCGGGCGAGGACCAGGGCGGCCACCGCGCCGGCGGGGCCGCCCCCTGCAATGACGGCGTGAGGCCTGCCGTCCATCGTCCTCTTACCGGTCGCGCCGCACGACGTGGCGCCGCGGCGAGGGCCGGGCGGCGCGCTCCGCCGGGGTCCGCGCGGGCAACGCCTCCGACGTAACCTTGAATATGGCCTCGCGGGCCTCTTCCGCTTCCGCCGGCCGTTCGGCCCGCTTCACCTGCTCGAAGGTGGCGTCGGGCTCGGTAAAGCTCTCGGCGCGGCCCGTCTCCACCCAGTAGCGCTCCGGCCAGCCGGGGCCCGTGCCGCCGGCCGGCGCGGGCTGTTCGGCGACAATACCGATGTCGTGCCAGCTCGCCACCATCTGGTTGATGCGGTCCTTGTAGGCGCCGCTGGCGTTCAGATCGCGCAGCCAGAACTGGCGGTAGGTGAAGTGTTTCATCTTCTGGGCCTCCGGCAGGCTGGTGTCCTGGAGGCGGTCGTAGGACTGCATGGCCAGCACCTGGTTGGGCACCCGCGCCGCCCAGAACGACGGCAGCGGCAGGTAGTTCGAGGTGTTGTAGCCGGAGAGGCAGCTCGCCTCGTCGGTCTGCCAGGGGATGCCCAGCCAGCGGGTGAGCGTGCCGGGGCCGCTCGCCTCCACGGGGCCGCCGGGGCCAAGGGCGATCTGGGGCGTGAGGAAGGGGCCGTAGTCGTCCTTCGGCTCTTCATTGGGGGCCAGGACGTTGAGCCGGAACAGGAGCCCGCCGGCGGCGGCCGGCGGGCGCCACATGGAGGGCACCCGCATGGGCCAGGTCAGCTCGATGCCGGGATGGAACGGGCCGCCCAGGCAGTCCTCGAGGGGCGCGCGGTCCAGGGTGGCGGGCTGCTTTTCCAGCGGCACCTCGTCGATCCCCGAGACCGCCTTGGGCCGCTCCCCCGTCTCGAAATCCCCCTCGGCCCAGAGTCTCAGCCAGTCGTAGAGGGTGGTGGTCAGGGCGAGGTCGTAGATCGTGGTGTCGGGATAATCGACGCCGTCGCCGTAGAACGGCGGCAGGCCGGCAGGATCGGCCGGCGGCAGCTCGGCGCGGGGACTCGGATCGTCCCACGGCGCCGGAGGCTGACGGAACCAGCGGAAGACGGCTTCGCGCGCCGGCCGGTGCAGCGGATCGGGGCTCGCGAGCCTCTCCAGGTACGCCGGATCGCTGAAGTCGCTGGGCGAGCCGGCGCCGAAGAGGAAGTAGGCGCCCTGGCTCACCCACTGGTTGGCCACCAGGCGCGCCAGCACGGGGAAGATATCCTCCCAGAAGCGGACCTTTCCCGGCCGGGAGGTCCATCCCTGGCGCAGGAAGAGGTCGTAGACCACGTCGTACATCGTGACGGGGCCGTGGAGCCCCTGCCCGTAGTTGGGCGGGGTGACGGCCACCATGGCAGGCTCGGCTTCCAGGGTCTCGCCGCTCCCTTTGAGCTTCACCGTAGCCCGCACGGGGCCGTCGGACGTGTCGTCGTACCAGCCGTCGTTGTTGGCGAAGGTGACCGCCTGGGCGCCGGTCGCCGAGGCGGAGTGCCCGGCGCCGCCGATGACGATGAGCCGCCCCTTCTCGTCGGTCCGGACCTCGCCCAGGGGGACCTCGATCGGGCTCCCCTCCTGGAAGGAGATCCAGCCGTGGTCGAAGGCATACTCCGGCCCGCTCTGCTCCTTGCCACTGATCCGTCGGGGTCCCGGATCGATCACCAGATCCTGCCGGCGTCCTGCCGGGATATCCCCGTTGCGGTGGTTGGGGATCATGACGAACTGCTTCAGATCCAGGGCGTTGAGGAACTTGTACCAGGCCGCCTTGCGGTTGGCGAGGTGGACCTCCCAGACGACGTCGGCGTCGTCCGCCGTGATCTCCTTCACGATCTTGCCCGAGGCGTCGTAGCCGTACACGCGGAAGCGGGCCGCCTCGCGCCGGATCTGCCCCTCTTCATTCTTATAGCCCGGAGCCCCGGGATCGGCGGCCTGCCCCGGGATCTCCGGAGCCAAGTAGTACTCGTCGGCCGGAGCGTTCCCGACCCGGGCAATGCCGATGGCGGGATGGATGGCACAGCGTACGATCTCGTTCTCGGGCATTGGGTCGTCTCCTGGAGATGGGTTTTCAAGAGGGTACTGTCGGGAGAGGCGCGGCTATCTCAGGGGAAAGGATCGGCCAAGGACTGCAGGGACGACAAGGACTGCAAGGACCTCTAGAATTCAGGAGCCTCGGTGTCCTTGCTGTCTCTGCAGTCCTTGTTGTCCTTGTCTTCGTCGGTCTCGCGCCCGTAATACCCTTCGTAACCTGCGGGCATTAAGGTAGGCAAAGATCTTCCACGAGGACGCCGTCAGGCTCCATCTCTCCGGGCGCGAGGAAAAAATCCTTGAAGCATGGCTTGATCTCAGCCTTCGGGCGTTCCCCCCACGGCCCCGCCGCTCTGCAGACGGCGGAGCGGCTCGCGAGGAAGGGGCGCCATGATGAAGCGGTGCCGCTGTTTGAAAGGGCGGGCGACTTCCTGCGGGCCGGCGAGTCGGCGCTCGCCCTGCGCCAGCCCCTGCAAGCCGCCCAATTCTTCGAGAAAGCCCAGGCCTGGGAGCGGGCCGCCCGTTGCTTCGAGGACGCGGGCGATCTGCGCGAGGCCCTGCGCGCCATGGAGGAAGCCGAGCGGAGCCTCGAGACGCGGGACGCCGGCAGGATGGCCGCCACACCCCGGCTGACGGAGCTGAAGCTCAAGCGGGCGGACCTGCTCGTCCGCCTCGGACGCCGCGAACCGGCGGGGGCTCTGCTTCGCCCGCTGTCGCCCAGTCCTCGTGTGGCCGAGCTGCTCGAACGTGCCGGGCACTACGAGGAGGCGCTCCAGTGCCATCTGGACCTTGGCAATCCGGAGGAGGCCACCCGTTTGGCGGGGAAGGTGCCCGACCGGGAGCGTCTCCTGGCACAGATCCACCTGCGCTCAGGGCGTCCGGTGGAGGCGGGAGACCTGTTCGCCCGGCTCGGCCTGGCCCGCGAAGCCGCCGAAGCCTATGAGACGGGACGGGAGTGGAGCCGCGCCGCCTACCGCTGGGAAGCCGCGGGCGAGCCGCGGCGCGCGGCCCAGGCTTATGAGAAGGCCGGACGTCCGGCGGACGCGGCGCGGTGCTGCAAGGCGGCGGATCCCGGCAAGGCCGTGGAGGCGCCGGCTCGGAAAACGGAGGAGGCCCGCCAGCCCGTCCCGGCCACCACCCCCAGAGCTGCGACCGTCACCGGCGTGGCACCCTCTCCGGCACGTCAGAGCCAGGCTCTGCGCCGGGCGCGGGAGCTCCTGGCGGTGGGCGACAAGGCCAAGGCCGCCTCGCTTCTGATGCCCATGTGGCCGGCCGACTCAGGCTTCGCCGAGGGTGCGTTCCTGCTGGCGCCGCTGCTGATCGTCGAGGGGTTCTACGAGGAAGCCCTGGAACGGCTGCGCCGGATTCCGGCGGACGCCATCCCGCTGGCGGCCGCCCCACCTCTCGACCTCGAGCTCAACTACTGGGAAGGGCGGTGTCTCGAGGCCATGGGCGAGCTCGAGGCCGCGCAGGCTTGCTACGCTCGGGTGACGGCGAGCGACGTGCACTACCGCGACGTGCTCGATAGGACCGAGAGCCTGCGGGGCACTCCGCCGGCCGCGTCCTCTATCCCCGAAGCGGCGCCGGAGCCGCCGGCATGGCCAGCGCCATCCGACACCCCCGTCGTGGGCCGCCGGCTCGCCGGGCGCTATGAGCTCCTCGCCGAGCTCGGACGGGGCGGCATGGGGCGGGTCTACAAGGCTTTCGACCACGGGTTGAGCGAGGTGGTGGCCATCAAGACGGTGCTGGCCGCGGGCGATGGCGTCCTCGCCGAGGAGTCGCGGCTGCTGCGGGAGGTCCAGATCTGCCGCCGGATCAGCCACCCCAACGTGGTGAGGGTCTACGACATCGGCCAATTCGACGGCGGCCTTTTCGTCACCATGGAGCACATCGAGGGGCGCCGGCTGGACGAGGTGACCGCGCAGGAATCGCCCCTGCCGTTCGCGCGCATCCGCTCCCTCCTTTCGGAGATGGCGGCCGGGCTCCACGAGGCTCACGCCCAGGGGATCGTCCACCGCGACCTCAAGCCGGCCAACGTCATGGTCACGGCCAGCCGCCTCAAGATCCTCGATTTCGGAATCGCCTCGATGGCGGGGCTCAGCGCCCGTTTGACCCACACCGGCACGGTCATGGGCTCGCCCATGTACATGTCGCCCGACCAGGTCGAGGGCCTCGAGCTGGACGGCCGGACCGACCTCTACTCGATGGGCCTGGTGGCCTACAGCCTCATCGCCGGCCGCGAGCCGTTCGAGATCGCCGAGCCCATGGTGCTGCTGTTCAAGAAGCTGCGCGAAGATCCCCCCGACGTCCGGCAAGTCCGCCCCGACACGCCCGAGCCCTGGGCGGCCCTCCTCGCCCGCCTCCTGGCCCGCCGGCGCGAGGACCGCTTTCAGTCGGCGCAGGAAGTTCTCGACGCGTTGGCGGCGCTGCCGGTCTGATCCGGGGCGGGGCGTCTCGAGGACGGCCGGCTCCGTCGAACGGTTCCGCCGGAGCGGTTGTTCCGGTATCGCTAAAAGGGTCGGCAAGCACCTTTGCTTAGAGACGACGGAGCTCTGCATCGCTCCGCTACGCCCTCCACACCAGCTACGCCTATCCCCACAACCTGATCGACCGGCTGTTCGGTGAGCGCAACTTCACTCTGGCGATGGTGCTCTTCTTCGGCGCCTATTTTCCCCTGCTCAACGCCTTGGTAAGCGGCCTCCATGGCAGGCTGTTCCAGTCGCGGGTTCAGGAAGCCGCTCCATCGAGTCTGGAGATCGGGCCGCCAATTTCGGGACCGCGAGGGCGCGATGATTATGAGCTACCCTGTCGACTGTATTCGCATCGAGTAGGGCACCGTCTGGCATCTATTCTGCATTCAGAAAATCTTATGAAAAAGAAATTGAAGCAGTTTTACGAGATGGTTGAAGACATCGACACGGCGATGTTCACGACGCGCCGCCAAGACGGGCATCTCGTCTCGCGGCCGATGGCGAACCAGGTGGCGGCGAGCGGCGCCGATCTCTGGTTCGTCACGTCCAGGGACACATCGAAGCTAACCGATCTCGAGTACGATTCTCACGTCAACCTCTCGTATTATAAGGATCGAACGCGTGAGTGGGTCTCCGTGTCAGGTATCGCGAAGATCTCGACCGATCGCCGAAAGATTCGCGAGCTCTACCGGCCGGATTGGAGAGCCTGGTTCGGCGACGAAGGAGGCAAGCAGGATGGTACGGCCGATGATCCGCGGATCGTCCTGATCGGGGTCGACATCGAGTCGGCCACGTTCATGGAAGTCACCAAGCCGCAGCCCGTGGTTCTGTTCGAGCTCGTCAAGGGACTAGTCACTGGCAAGGCGCCGGAGATAGGAGAGACGCACGTCGTGACCAAGTCGGAGGCGAGTAAGAAATCAAGCAAGCGTGAGCCAACCGGGAACAAGTGAGGCAGGATGGAGAATCGCGGGGTGGAGGGGTAGACTTCGAGTAGTTTCTCCGCAAAGGACCCCTTTCAGCTCAGGCGCTTGGATCCATGGCTCCATCTCTCCGGGCACGAGGCGGGTGACTTCCTGCGGGCCGGCGAATCGGCGCTCGCCCTCCGCCAGCCCCGGCAGAGAGGCTGAGCCGCCACGATCCAACCGTATCAGCGACTCAGGGAACTATGTCTCCTCCCACCACACAGAGGCAGCGGCGCACCAGGATTCCCTCTCCTGTGCAAGCGGTGGTTGCCTGGCAGTACTTCCTCGTACCATCTGGCGCGACTCCGCAGTAGGTTGTCGGACTGGAAAACTGACAGGCCGGTACGCTGCAAGCGCCGCAGGTGAAGTCGGTCGCCTGGAGAAAAATGGGCGCTGAGGCGCCTGAGGCCTCTGCGCAGGCTGGCGATTCCGGGGCGAAGATCGCTCCGGCATTCTCGTCGATTCCCGCCGGCAAGGCGCCAGCGAGAGTTGCAATGAACAGCAGTGCAGCCAATCCAACCAGGGCAATTCGTTTCATTCAAGATCTCCTCTGAGCTTGGTTGAAGAAGGTTCGGCGCGCGGCACCTCCCCCCGAGTGCTTCCGTGGCGCATTCTATCCGGAAGCGCTCGGGGGCTGGTCCTGGTGTGAGCGATTGGCTCGTTGAACCTTATGCCTGCACTAGATTAGTTGAGCTTTCGGAGCGATTAGCCGCAGCATCGTCTGCACTTGTCGAGGCAGCAGCTAAAAGTGCCAGTGCAATCGCAATTTTCGACGCACCCTCCGGGCTCGCCGGGCGCGCAGATCGCGACTGAACAACTTGCCAGCGGTCCATCGTCACCGCCGGCAACGCTGGGGCTGCTGGATGCCGCCAGACATAGAACCAAAAGACCTATAAGGCGCAGGAGACGTGTCACTGAGTTTTTCATTTCGCTCCTCCTTTAACGCTGATTAATATGGCACTGTCGCAAAAGTACGTCAAGAGGAACCGGGGAAAGTGTTTTTGGAGGCCACGGGCTATCTCAGGGGCCTTCGCGAAGGCTCGTTAGCCATTGGCGGAAATCTGACTCGTCATAGAGGTAAGGACGATCCGTAGTCTTCAAATCGGCCATGGCCAGCCCGCTGAGAGCCTCCCAGACAGAGTCATCCTCAACGTTGGGATTGTCAGCGTTCACCCAACGAGCTGCCCAATCAGCAGCTTGCTCTCTCGAGCCGAGGCCTTTGATCAGATCCTCCAGGATTCTCTCGACCTCAGCCCGCCCAGGCTCGGGAGGAGATTCAAAATGTGCCAATGCTTCTCCCCTCGGAGCTCACCGAGCCCGCCGCTTCACCGCATACCCATACGGAATCGGCCAGTCCGGCTCCTCTCCCAGCTCGTGCTCGGCCTTCAACGCCCAGTACGGCTCGCGCAGGAGCTCGCGGGCAATGAAGACCAGGTCGGCGTCTCCACCCGTGATGATCTCGTTGGCATGCTGCGCTTCAGTGATCAGCCCCACGGCTCCTGTCTTGATGCCGGCCTCCTCGCGGATGCGGCAGGCGAACGGCACCTGGTAGCCCTTGGCGACCGGGATGGTCGCCTTCGGCACCGTGCCGCCGGAAGAGACGTCGATCAGGTCCACTCCCAGAGCCTTGAGCCGCTTCGACAGCTCGATGGACTGCCCGACGTCCCAGCCGCCGTCGATCCAGTCGGTGGCCGAGATCCGCACGAAGAGCGGCAGATCCTCAGGCATCAGCCCGCGCAGCCGCTCCGCCACCCGTAGCGGCAGGCGCATCCGGTTCTCCAGGCTGCCGCCATACCGGTCGTCCCGCTGGTTGCTGAGCGGCGAGAGGAACTCGTGCAGCAGGTATCCATGGGCCGCGTGGATCTCGAGCACCTGGAAGCCGGCCGCCAGGGCGCGCCGGGCGGCGGCTTCGAAGGCGGCGACGACCTCGTCGATGCCGGCCTCGTCCAGGGCCACCGGGACGGGGCCGTCGTCGTGGAACGGGATCGGGCTGGGGCCGACGACCGTCCAGCCGCCCTCCTCGGGTTTCAGGAGGGGACGCCCGCCTTTCCAGGGCGGCTCGGAGCTGGCCTTGCGCCCGGCGTGAGCCAGTTGGATGCCGGCGGCCGCTCCCTGGGACCGGACGAAGCGGGCGATGCGGGCCAGGGGCTCGGCGTGCTCGTCGGTCCAGATCCCCAGGTCGGCGGGGGAGATCCGCCCGTCGCGGGTGACGGCCGTGGCCTCGACGACGATCAGGGCCGCCCCGCCCACGGCCCGGCTGCCGAGATGGACCAGGTGCCAGTCGTGGGCGAAGCCCTCCTCGGCACTGTACTGGCACATGGGCGACATGACGATCCGGTTGCGGACGGTCACGCCCCGGATCGTCAAAGGACTGAGCAGGTCGACCTCGGGGACTTCCCGGTCGTGGTCGGCGCTCGCCGGCGCGCCATGGTGGCTCTCCTGAGTGGCTTCGTCCTGCGGTCGGTCGGTCATCAGGCCCTCCCTTAGACCTGATGATACGACTCTCTACACCTGTACGCGCCCCTGCTGGACCACCCTGGCCAGCTCCTCGCGGGCGCGGTCGACCTCTTTCTCCAGGCGCAGGATGAGCGGCGTGACTTCGCGGGTCCGCTCCTCGTGCAGCGTCTCCTCCAGAGCGAGGCACACGGCTGCCACGCGCACCAGTCCGAGGGTCGAGCTGCTGCCCTTGAGGCTGTGGAGGGTGCGCGCCGCCTCGGAGCACCGCCCTTCCGACACGAGCTGGCGCACACGGGCGAGATCGTTCGCGGCACTCTCCGAGTAGAGGCCGGCGAGGGTGACGAGGAGGTCCATGCCGCCACCTCTCCCTGGCCGGCCGATCACCTGGTCCAGCACCGCGCGGTCGAGCGGGTCGGCGGCCAGCTCGGCCGCCACCGGCTCTCCGGTGGAGCCGGCGGAAGCGCTTCGCGGCGTTGACGCCAGGGCCTCCTCCAGAGCGGCGAGCTGCACCGGTTTGCTGAGATAGCCGTTCATGCCTGCGGCCAGGCAACGCTCGCGGTCGCCGGGCATGGCGTGGGCGGTCATGGCGACGATCCGCGGCTGACGGTCGGCGGGGAGCTGGCTCCGGATGGAGCGGGTGGCCGACAGGCCGTCCATGTCGGGCATCTGGACGTCCATCAGGACCACGTCGTAGGCGCGGCTCTCCAGAGAGGCGAGGACCTCGACCCCATTGGTGGCGAGATCCGCCTGGTAGCCCAGGTGCTCGAGGAGGCCGAGGATCACTTTCTGGTTCACCGGATGATCCTCGGCCAGCAGGATCTTCAGCGGATGGCGCCGGGCGAGGCCGCGGTCGGCGCTCCGGGCGACGGTCGGCTCGGGCGGCGTAGCGGTGGCGGAGTCCCCGACGACGGTGAAGTGAAAGGTCGAGCCCTGGCCGACCGTGCTCTCGGCCCAGATCCGCCCTCCCATGAGCTCCGTCAGGCGCTTGCAGATCGCCAGCCCGAGGCCGGTGCCGCCGTGCTGGCGCGCGAGCGAGCCGTCGACCTGCTGGAAGGCCACGAACAGCCGTTCCAGGTGCTCGCCGGGAATGCCGACGCCGGTGTCGGCGACGGCGAAGCGGGCCTCGTAGCGGCCGTCGGGCAACGGGTGGGCGGAGAGGGAGACCTCCACCTCACCCCAGGGTGTGAACTTGACGGCGTTGCCGAGCAGGTTGACCAGGACCTGCCGGACCCGGGCGACGTCGCCCACCAGGGCCTTCGGGGTCCCCTCGGCGACGGCGAGCCGCAGCTTGAGCCGCTGGCGAGTGGCCAGCGGAGCGACGATCTCGAGACTCTCCTCGATCACCCCCGAGAGGTCGAACGGGGCGCGCTCGATCGTCACCTTGCCGGCCTCCATCTTGGAGAAGTCCAGGATGTCGTTGATCAGCACCAGGAGCGATTCGCCGCAAGCGCGGATGATCCCGATCGAGTCCCTCTGGCGCGGCGAGAGGGCGGTCTCCAGGAGCAGCGTGGTCATGCCGATCACGCCATTCATGGGAGTGCGGATCTCATGGCTCATGTTGGCCAGGAACTCGCTCTTGGCCCGGCTCGCCGCCTGCGCCTCCTGCTTGGCCTGCTCGAGGGCGCTGGTGCGCTCCCTCACCTCCACCTCGAGCGTCAGCAGCAACCGGTCGCGTTCGTCGTACACCCGCCGGAACCGGCCGGACAGGGAAACGCTCATCGCCAGCAGCACCGCCGCGAAGCCGAACGGCGGCAGCGGGACGGCACTGAGCCACGGCAGGGGGAGGGTCTTGCCGGCGAGCGATAGGGCCTCGAAAACGATCAGCACCAGGCCCGCCAGGGCGAGGGTCCCGGCGTGGGCGTCGCCGCGACCCGTCTCGCGGATGATCAGGACCGCCGCCGCAGCCAGCAGCGGCAGCAGCCACAGCCCGCGGAGTCCCTGACTGGTGACGACGAGGCGAACGTCGGGCCAGAAGCCGACGAGCAGGGCTAGCAGGCCATGGGAAAGCTGATAGGCCCGCAGCCAGCGCGGGATCGGCCGGCAAAAGAAAGCCCACAGGAACTGGATCGCCAGCAACGCGGCGATGTGGCCGGAAGAGTCGCTGATCCTTACCGCCAGGTCGAACCGCGCGGTGAGCCGATAGATCCAGTAGGAGCTGGCGAAGGTGTTGACGGCGAAAGCGAGGGCCAGGAGGCCGAACCACAAGTGCTCGGTCTGCCGCCGGCGCCGCCAGAAGATCAGGACGTGGTACGGCACCACGGCCAGAAAGATGACGCAGAGGGCGAGCACCGGCAGGTCGGCGAGCAGGATCCGGCTCCAGGCGGCCTCGACACGGTCGCGCAGGGCCCGTTCGTCGCCGAGGAGAAACGTGCCGCCCACCGCGGAGGTCCGCGGGTCGGCGTCGGAGACCCACCCGATCCGGTGGAAACGCAGAGCCAGGAAGAGCCGGCCGTCGCGGCCGACCGCGGCCGAGGGAACCGGGAAGACCTCGGGGAACCGGAACGGCAGACCCTCGCCCCAGCCCCTCGAGCTGCCGAGGAGCCGGCCCGCCGCGTAGGCCTGATAGCCGCCGAGGGTCGACCGGCCGACGAGCAGAGCGAGGCGTCCCCGGCGCGCCGCGAGCCGCGCCTCCGGGTCGAGGACGACGGAGCCCCGGAACCAGACCCCGCCGTCGACGCCGCGATGCCCCTGCCGCTGCCAGGTGCCGAGGAGGGGGA
>DATFNZ010000150.1:0-35352 GCA_035266085.1 Thermoanaerobaculia bacterium | reverse complement strand
GATCCGATCTCCATCCGGCCCTGGCCGTCCGTCGCCACCCGCTTCACCCGCTCGCGGCCGAGGCCGAGCATCTGCAGGGCGGCGAAGATCGTGGCGTGGGCCTCCTCGCCGACCACCACGTCGATCTCGGGCGCGCCGTAGAGGCCGCGCGCCTCGACGTCCCAGCCCAAGCGGGCGAGCACGGCGTGGCGGCCGGCGGCCAGGCCCGTGAAGCTCGCCATCGTGCAGCCGGTCGTGAACCCGACGCTCGCCGTCCGCGGCAGACCCAGGATCTCCAGCAGCCAGCCGGCCGCGACCTCCTCCACCACGGCGTTCGCCGGCGAGGTGGCGTAGAGCCCGGCGTTCTGGTCCCACGTCGAGGTCAGCCAGTCGGCGGCCAGGGACGCCGGCACGCTGCCGCCGATGACAAAGCCGAAGTAGCGGGATCCGGCCGATGCGAGCAGACCGGGACCGGCAGTCCGGACGAGGCGCTCGATGGTCTCCAGGGGCTCCTCACCACGCTCCGGCAGATTCCCGCCGAGAGCGGCCCGGAGATCCTCGACGGAGATGGCCGCCGGCCCGACCCGCCGCTCCGGCAGGCCGTCCAGGAACTCGACCGCGAGGTCGGCGGTGCGCTTCAGAAGGTTGGAATCAACCATCTTGGAATCGCTCGTCATTGCCTCAGCCCCCGCGCCTGCCAAACCTCCCGGGAGATCTCCGCGATCACCTGGTTGGCCTCCTTCTCATCCTGGAACCCGTCGGTGAGGACGACCAGCACGTAGGGCGCCTCGCCCGGCGGGAAGACGATCGCGGCGTCATGGTGGACGCCCGTGATGTCCCCCGTCTTGTGGGCGATCGGGGTGCCCTTCGGCAGGTAGGCGGGGATCTTCTCGTTGAACTCCTGCGCCTTCAGGATCTCGATCATCCTGCCGTTCGAGGCGGGCGTGAACGTCTCGCCCTTGGCGAGCGCCGTCAGGGCGATCTCCAGATCCTTGGCGGTCACCTTGTTGTTCAGGCCCGCCTTGAAGGCCTTCTCGTCCTCCACCCCGCGCAGCACCTGGATGCGGAAGGCGCCGAGGCTCCGCATCAGGTCGTTCGCCCGCGAGGCGCCGATCTTCTCGATCAGCAGGTTGGTGGCGAGGTTCGAGCTGCGCACGATCATGCGCCGGATCAGCTCCTCGAGCGGACGGGCGCCGCCGACGGCCTGGTAGAGGTCCGCGTCGCCATCCTCCTTGGGATCGAGGGCGAAGGGCGAGCCGTCGACGAGGCTCTGGAACTCGTTGCGCACCGGGATCGGGTCCGCCAGCCGCATCTCCCCGCCGTCGACCGCCTGGAAGAGCGCCATCATCACCGGCACCTTCATAGTGCTGGCGGCGTGGAAGGACTCCTCCTCGTCATGGAAGTAGAAGGCCCCGGTGCCGAGGTTCCGGTAGGCCACGCCGATCTTGACGCCCGGGCGCTGGTAGTACGTCTCCAGCCGCCCGCCGATCGATGCCGGGCCCGCCTTGGCGGCGGGCCGCGGACCGGCCGCAGCGCAGGCGAGGAGGAGGGAAAGGGGCAACAGAGCCAGGATTATTTTCATAAATTTCTTTCAAATCAACGACATCTGTCCCGCCCGCCCGTACCGCTCCACGTATTTATCCACGCGGAACTTCCGGCGCGTGCTCTCCGAGCTCATGTAGCGGACCGTTCCGAACACCGGCCGCTCGGGAGGCCAGGGGCGGTCGTAGCGGCCCAGGCACCAGAAGATGCCGCTGTAGGAATTAGGATCTCGGCCGTCCAGAGCATACTTGTTGTTGAGCTCGATCAGCACCGCCAGCGCCTCCCTGGGCGAGGCCGACCATTCCAGCACCTTCTTCCCCCACAGCATCCGCAGGTAGTTGTGGATGCGCCCCTCCTCGCGGAGCTGACCCTGGGCGGCGTTCCAGAGGTGGTCGTGGGTGCGGCCCGCCTCGAAGTCCGCCAGGGAGTAGAGGTGCGGCCGGGGGTCCCGCTCGTGCTTGCCGAGCGTCGCCCGCGCCCATTCGGGGAGCGATTCGTAGCGCTCGAAGTCCTGCCGCCGGGAGGCCATGTTGTAGCCGACCTCGCGCCAGGTGACGGCCTCGTCGAGGAACTTCTCCGCCGCCGGGCTCATCCCCCACCACCCCTCCTTGGCACCCCGCGCGCCCCGGCCCAGCCGGTCGGGGCTCCAGCGCTCGCGGGCGGCGAGAGCGGCGAACATCTGGTGGGACGACACGGACCCGAAATGGAGGTGGGGCGACAGCGCGCTCGTCACCTCTTCGCCGGGATCGTTCCTCCCTGCGCCATAGCGCTCCAGCCGCTCGTCGAGGAAGCGCTCCAGCGCCCGCTCCCCAGCCGAGTCGCCGCCCCGCACGCCCGGCACCGGAGGAACGGAATGGTCGATCGGCAGCGCTGCCAGAGAGCCTCCACCAAGCATCTCCGCGGAGGCCGCGGGCCAGCGCCGGACGATCTCCTTCGGCAACGATCCCAGTCGGGCCGGCAGCGGCTCCGCAAAGGGATCCTCCTCGGGGGCGTGCTCCAGGTGCACCGGCAGCACCCTCTGGAGGAAGCGCCGGAAGTGGACGGCGGCCGTGAAGTCCCGGTCCGCCGCCCGCAGGGGAAGAAGGCCGTTCGAGTCCACCGCCTCCAGCCTCACTGTCAGTTGAGCACCGGCGGCCGCGATCATGCGCGGCAGGAAGAACGCCGGATAGTCGTCCGTCACCACCACGCAAGCCCGGCGTCCGAGGGCTTCGACCAGCCCCTTCCCTGCCCCGGCCTCCGGCTCCACGTAGGGGTGATAGAGGACGTCCGAGCCCGCGAGCCTCTCCGCGTGCTCGGCCATGCCATCCAGCACGAAGCGGTGGATGCGGTCGTTGGCCCAGCAGTAACCGCAGCGCAGCGGCTCCAGGATCACCAGCGGCTTGCCGAGGCGCCGTGCCCACCCGGCGGCCCGGTCCAGGGCGAAGCTCCAGCCCAGGCGGCGGAAGGCGATCATCCAGTAGAGGACGTACTCGCCGTCCGGGCGCACCTCGCCCTGGTTGCAGGGTCTAATGCGGATTTCGGGAACTTCCGTCACAGGTCCGGTAGGATAGCAGCGCCGTACTGAATGCCATGACATGCCTCGCCTTGGCGGGGCACTATGAGGGGAGAGATGTATGGACCACAACGAGAATCTCATCGGCCGTGCCGAGATCGAACGTATCCAGAGCTTCAACGAGCAGCAGCTCGATCAGCTCCCCTTCGGAGCCATCCGGCTGGACCGCGAGGGCAAGATCCTCAGCTACAACCAGGCCGAGGCGGACCTCTCCGGCCGCAAGAAGGAGAGGGTGATCGGCAAGGACTTCTTCACCGACGTGGCCCCCTGCACCAACGTCCAGGAGTTCGCCGGCAAGTTCCGCGAGGGAGTCAGCCGCGGCACGCTCCACACCGTCTTCCCCTACGTCTTCGATCACGAGATGGACCCGCGGAACGTCTGGGTGACCCTCTTCTACAGCAACGAGACGGATACCGCCTGGGTCTTCGTGCGGGACGACCGGCGGCTCAGCCGGCCGGATTAGTCATCACCTGAAGGGGCAGGCAGAGTTCTTGCTTGGGAACTCCACTTTTCGGAGATACGCGATGAACCTTCTGGCCTGGGCCTTGGTCCTTTCGATTTGCGGGAGTGGTGGAGATTCCTGCCTGCCCGGGGAAGGCGGGGTCCCCGTCCCCCGGCCTGTGCTCTTCGCGCGGGCGCCCGTATATACGGAGCTCGCGAGGCGAGCCGGGATTGAAGGGCAGGAGTGGGTGGCTGTAACGGTCAGGCCGGACGGCACCGTCGAGTCCGCCGAAGTCTCTGGAGATCGACTCGCCATGGGCCTCGACAAGGCCGGGGAGGACGCAGCGAGAGAATGGCGGTTCGTGCCTTCGGATCGGGAGCACCACCTCTTGCTCCGCTTCGATTTCCGGATTCCCGACGCCCCAGCGCCAACGCCGGCCGTCAACGAGCGACTGGGCGCCTATAGCTTTCGGGTGTGGGCGCAGATTTTCGTGCTCGACTCGTGCAGGCGGATCTCCTCGGAGGACGATTCCACCCGACCGCGTCCTTGAAAATGGACGGATGAAGGAAGGCCGAGCTCTTTTCCTTGGGGTTTGAGGTCTCTCTCGCCGGCAAAGACTCTCTGGCCGGAGGAAAAGCCCTATTCTCCCCGCCAATTGACCAATTGAGCGAAGCTGGAGGTCTTTTCCGCCGGAAAATGACTTTTCTTCTCGGAGAAAAGAGCATTTGCTCCGAGCATAGAGTCAAATCCCGAGCGAAAAGGCCTTTTGGCCCGAGCATTGAGTCTATTCCGGCGGGAAAAGGGCTTTTCAGACGAGGGAAAAGTCTTTTGGCGGGAGATTAGAGTCAAATCCGGGAGGAATTGGTCTTTTCTTGAAGGGGAAAGCTCAGTTTCCGGGCGGACTCGGCTTTGGCTCCGCTTTTGAGCCAGAGAACGACCTGCTCGGCCTCGATCTGGGGATTGGCCCAGAGGACGTAACGGATCTCCGAGACTATTGGGCAGCATTGCCGGAAGAGGCCTCGGACGGTTTCGTCCCGCGAGATGACGATCCGGTCGGCTTGGAGGGCGGCTTCGACCAGATGGGCGTCCTTTTCGATCGCGGCTCGGGAGGCATCAGAGGCCGCGGCTTGCGACAACCTGTTCCTCAACGCTTCATTGTGAGCCAAGTCCTCTGGCGGCACCACCTTCTTCCGGGCGTACATGCCGGCGAGCCAATCTTGTGCGTAATTCGAGCCATGCTTCTTCCACTCGTCGAGACACTCTTGATTGAAGACTACTTCGTGAGACTTTTCGATGACTCTGAGAACTTGTCGGCACCGGAGGGACGGCGCGCTCAAGGACGTCTCCCAACCAGCAGACCGGGCGACGGAGGCATCTACTACGATCCGCTTGCTCTTAGGCATTCTTCTTCGTAGAGAAAAACTTCGTCTCAACCGCATCCAGGTAGCGATCCCTTACCATCGCCTGCACCTCACCGAAGTCTACCGGCCAGTCTCCATAGGCGCCCCTTTGATCTAAGTCGCCGCTGGTCACTCTTGTCGCTCCCCGCGAATCCCTCTGGAACCAATGGAGCTTGACGATGTCGGGAGCCAGCTTTCCTTCTGCTACCAGAGCTTGGATAGCAAGGAGGAGAATGGAGCTGTGAGTTTCGGTAACGACACGAACACCACGACCGGCAGCTTCGGCCAATATCGGCGCCAGAGCTTGTTGAGCTTGGGGATGAAGATGAAGCTCTGGTTGCTCGATATAGACGAATTGCCCTGGCTCGGCGGTTAGCAAGGCGACAAGAACTGGCAGAACTTGGGACACTCCCAGGCCAACGTCAGCGATGTTGACAAGGTCTCCTCCTCCACTGGCTCTCGTCTTCTTGGGCAGACGCCCCACCAGGAGCTCAACCCGTGTCGCGTCCAAAGCGTTTGCCTCAATTTTCCAAGTAAGACCTAAACACTGCAGGGCACGCCCTAAGGAGGCCAGCCTGATGTCCGAGGATTTCTTCCACGCAACAATAATGCTAGCGACATAGTACTCAAATGTTCCGGGAAAGGAGTCTCCAACCGCGGAGGTATTGTAAGACCTCTCGGGGTTTCCACGTAGACCGGGAACGTGAATGATTCGGTGTAGCAAGCCACCAAAAATCCTCTCTGGGGTGGGCTCTATCCAATCGTCATCATTGCCCAGCATGGCAACGCTAAGAAAGCACCGTCGCCGCGCGACCTCCCACCGGAGTCCATCCGGGTACATGTTGGCTAGGGCTCCGAAGAATGCCGGAGAGAGGTCCTCGACTGCATCGGTTTGCAGGTTTTTGGCATCCGCTCTCAATAAGACCTCCCGCCCACTAATCTTCAAGTCAGACTGTATAAGATCGAAACTCTGACTCTCGTTCCTCCGAAACACTTGAAATATGGAATAACGCCGGTCAGTCTCGAAGCCAACCCGAAACTCCGCTACCGTACGGCCTGCTAGTCTCGTCAGAAGTTGATCAGCACTGGAGAATCGGACATGAGGTCCGTCAAGTAGCAAAGTACCCGGATCGTAGCTAGCCTCCAATGTCTGCTTGAGCAGAAGTAAAGGCTGGACGAGACTCGACTTGCCCGAGCTGTTGGCACCAGCCAAGAGCGTCAAAGGTCCGATCTCCACCCTCTGCCTTTCGGCGAAGGATTTAAAACCCTCGACGGAGATGGCAGTCATTGCGGGGGACTTGCCGTAGACTTCATCTATACCTAAGCTCATCGCGGTTCTTTGGGCTCCTGGCAGTCAAGTGCTGCTCGAATCAGTTCGAACTACTTGATGCTTTCCACAGAATAAAGCTTCTCGCCGCAGCAGAGACAGACCTCAGCCTCAGCGTCCAAGACCATTGACTTTCCGCTGACACACAAAAACTTCTCCGCCTTTTCCTGCTCCATCTTACTCCCACAGATGGGGCACTGTGAAAAAGGAATCACGGTCATCCTAGATCAAGGTCTCTCGCCCCGAAGGGGCGGAATTTGAATAGCCCGGCGCTTGAGCGCCGGGTTGGCGTTCCCATCCATTCCATCCGCCCCGAAGGGGCGGTGCCTCTCGGCAGTGCCCTCTCAAGCCGCGGACCATTGGATACCGGCCCTTCGGAGCGGGGACAAGGATGGGTCCCTCTTTCCCGGCGCTGAAGCGCCGGGCTATTCAAATTCCGCCCCTTCAGGGCGGGTCGAACAGGCTCATGCAACCTTGAACGACCGGCCGAGAGGCTGAAAATCCCCGACCTCTCCACGCTCCAGTTTCGCCCGAACCTGCTCGAACTGCCGAACGGTCTCCAGAGTATAAAGCCGCTCGCCGCAACGAAGACAGACCTCGGCCCACACCTCAAGGACTGCTGTATGAGCACCTCCCCGAAGGAGCTTTTCCACCTGCTTCTCGACCATGTCCCCGCCACAAACAGGGCATTTGCTAAATGGGATCATTCTTGGCTCGCCTCCTTCGCCAGTTCACCCATCGTGCCGGATCCGGGCGGTAGACAGTGATGAGCACGGCCCGGCGGCTCTCCTGATTGTAGGCCCATACACTGTGTACCGGCTCTCCGCTGGGAGTTTCCCCGTAAATCAGGCAACTGGGAAACGGCCTGTCGGTAGGATAGGTCTCAATGACCTCCCCATGGAACACGCTGAAAAGAACTTCGTCAGACAGGAGGCGATCCGCTCGGGCCTCCTCATCCGCATGATCCGTGATCCTGATCCGGTTACCGCGTATAGCTTCGACGATCGGCTGGATATCCACTCACACCCGTCCTCTCAATTCTCCTCCCCCGACTCCAACCCCACCCGCACCAGCAGATTCTGGAGAACCCGCGCCGTCAATCCCCAGATCTGGCGGTTGCCGACGTGGTAGATGAGGATGTCCCGCTTCTGGCCGTTGATGACGACGTCGCGCTCCTCCACCAGCTTTGGGTTGGCGAAGGCGGTGAGGGGGAGGCTGAAGACCTCGGCGATCTCGGCTTCGTTCGGCGTGGTCTTGAAGGGGTAGGGGATCGCTCCCGCGCAGGGGATCACCCGGAAGCCGGCGGGGCTCTCCACCTCGTCGAGCTCGCCCAGCTTCAGGACCAGCTTGGGATCGAGGCCGATCTCCTCCTGCGTCTCCCGCAGGGCCGCCGCCCAGGGGTCCTCCTTCAGCTCGCGCCCGCCGCCCGGGAAGGCGATCTGGCCGCGGTGGCTCGGCAGGGTGTCCGTGCGCTTGGTGAGGACGGTCCACAGCTCGCCGGCGTTCACGTACAGCGGCACCAGCACCGAGGCCGGCCGCAGGTCGCTTGCCGCCATCCGCCGCGGAGGCGGCGAGGCGAGGCGCTCTCTCATGGCCAGGATCCAGCTTTTCGGGGTCTCCGGCTTCTCCATCATCCTCCCTCCCTACCGCCTTTGTATCAAATCCCGGGGCGGCAGGACATGGAAGCCGATGGGCGTGGCCGGCGCTCCCGGCAGGTGGAAGTCGAGCACGTAGAGGTGGTAGTCGTACGGCCCCCACCACAAGGGGTGGACCGCCCGCTCCCGGCCCAGGGGGACCTCGAAGAGAATATGGCCGTCGGGCTTCAGGAGGAGGGGCCTCAGCTCGCCCACGCCTCTGCCATCGATCACCAGCCGGGAGGGCGCCCGCTGGTCGAACTCGAGATGGAGATCCCCCAGGGGCTGCGGACTGCCCACTATCAGCTCGGCCCGGGCATCCCCCGCGATCCGCAGGCTACCGCCCTTGCCGGACGGCCAGACGCTGCGGTTCAGGATCTTCACCCACAGGCCGCTGCCCACCGCGACCTCCTGTCCGGGCGCGGCCGACTGGGTCATCTCGTAGGGCAGCCAGCGCTGCGCGATCCTGGAGACGTGGCGGTATTCGCCCCCTTCCCCGAGCGGATAGGCGGTGGGATGCGCCCAGAGCTGCGCCAGGAAGGGAGCGGCCAGCAGAGCGGCGACCGCCGGCCAGACGGCTCGGGCCGGGCGCGCCGCCATGAACCAGAGCGCCGGGTAGAGGGGGAGGAAGTAGCGGTTCCCCAACGCGCCGCCGCCATAGAAGTTGAACGGCCGCAGCACCAGGAAAGCCAGGAGGGCCGCGCCGACGGCGAGCGGGATCGCCCAGCGACCCCGGTCTCCGCGGAAGGCGACGAAGCCCAGGAGCAGGGGCAGGAAGTACGGCAGCACGCCCACGTTCCGGCCCGCGAGGGTGTAGAGGACGTTCCAGCCCGCGAGCTTCGGATTGAGCTGAGGCTTCACTGCCGCTTTCTGCAGCCAGGAGGCGTTCCCCTCGCGCGCCACCCGTTCGGACCACTGAGCGGCGGGATATTCCACCGCCGGAAAGGCCTCGTGGGCATAGATCCCCTGCCGCTGGCCGCCATAGCCCGTGGCGTCGCCGCCGGCGAGCCACTGGATCCCCATGGAGGCGAGAAGGAGGAGGACGGCGCCGGACACGAGGCTGGTCAAGGCCCGCCCCCGGCGGTCCGGCGGCGACTCCCGCGCGGCCAGGAGCGCCGGCAGGAGGAGGCCGAGGTAGACGGGCCGGTACGCCACCGCCACCCCGAGCAGCATGCCGGCGCCTAGCCAGCGCGCCAGGGACCTGCCCGCGGGCTCCGTGTCCTCGCCTTCGTAGATCTGGGATGGGGCCGTCTCTTTTCGATCCTCCCCATAAACCAGCGCGAAGGCGATCGCCACCGCGGCGAACAGGAAGAGGTCGGAATCCCCCCAGAAGACGTAGGCGAAGGCGATCGAGGCGAAGACGAAGGCCGCCACCCAGAGCGGCGCCGCCGGACCGAGGCGGCCGCGCAACGCGCGGGCGGCGAGCAGGGCGGCGGCGGCGAGGAGCAGGGCGTTGGCCACCACCGGACCGCGCACGGGGGCCGCACGCACGAAGGGCGCGATCACCAGGGCGTAGAGCGGCGGCTTGCCGTACACCAGGCGGTCGCTCCCCTCGCGGCTCTGGAGGATGAGCCCCTCCGGCGGCACGCCCCAGTGAGCCACGAAGCGGTCGTAGTCCTGGCGGGTGTAGGTGAGGTCGAAGTCCCAGGCGAGGCTCGCCGCCTGCATGGCGTAGGTGGCCTCGTCCCCGGTCAGGGGCAGCTTGGAGCGGTCGAGCCGCAGGGCGCCGACCAGGGTCGCCAGGAGCAGGAGGCCGAGGACGGCCCAGCCCGCGGTCTCCAGGTGGCTTCGTCTCAGATCCATCGCTCCCATCGCGGCCCTCCCAACTTGGAAAGACCCAGGCCGCCGAAGAGATGGGGCTCGATCCACAGGTGGGCGGGTCCCGGCGGACGCCGCACCTCGGTCTCGAACCGCACCTCTTCGCCCGGCGCCAGGTCGTGCGGCAGGGCGAGCCATGGGCGGCCTTCGAGCAGGTCCGCCCCGTCCACGAACAGCTTCACCACCACCGCCACGCCGCCCGGGCCCCGCTCCCCCGCGAGCCAGCGGGCGAACCCCGTGTTGCGCAGCCGGATGCCCAGACGCCGCCGCTCCCCTTCGGGCCACGGCAGCTCCGCGCCCTCGATCTCCACCTCGCCGGGCAGACGCCCCCAGGCCAGGCTGGAGGGCGGCGGAACGTCCGGCCCCTCCCCGGCGTCGTCTCCGGGCGGCGGCAAAGCCTGCCACTCGCGGCAGGCGTCGACCACGGTCCGCGCCGCCAGGGCGGGATCGTGCCGCAGGCGCACGTGCTCGCGGGCCGCCCGGCCCATGGCCCGCAGGCGCCCGGGGTCGGCCAGCAGTCCGCGCAGGAGGGCGGCGAGGGCGGCAGGCTCCTCTTCGCCGAGCGGCACGCGCAGGGCGATCTCCTGGGGCAGGTCGGCGAACTGGGCGTAGTCGGAGACGACGGCGGGCCTGCCGGCGGCGAGCACCCGCAGCAGCGAGGCCGAGGTCTCGCCCGCCGTGGGATAGCGGAGGTTGAGGCAGAGGTCGACGGCGGCGATGGCCGCCTCGAAGTCCTCGAAGGGCACGAAGCCCATGATGTGGACGCGCTCCGCCACCCCGGCCCGGCGGGCCTCGCCCTCGAGGTCCATCACCGGCGCGGCCTGCCCCACGATCAGCAGGTGGACCTCCTCGAGGCCGGGCGCGGCCAGGGCCCGCACGGCCGAGACGGTCCGCTTGATGGGCGTCTGGAAGCCGAAGGAGCCGAGCACGGGCCGGTCCCGCGGCAAGCCGAAACGATCGCGCAAGGCGCGCCCCGCCGCCTCGTCGGCCTCGCCGGGGAGCGGCACGCCCATGGGGATGGCCCGCACCGGCACGCCGAGGTCCTCTTCGGCCAGGAAGGCCGCCGCCCATTCGCTGTGGACGAGCACGCCCCGCTGGCGGCGCAGCAGGGCGCGGTGGGCCGGCAGCTCAAAGATGGGCGCGTCGCCCCAGGCGTTCCAGCGCTTGGCCAGGGCCGCCGCCTCGCCGATCCAGCCGTGGTCGCGCGTCAGGCGGTCCTTGTAGTCCCAGAACCCGCTGGGCTCCTCGCGGCCGAGGGTCAGCTCGAGCAGGAGGTGATGGAGGACGACATCGTGGAGCGTCAGCACGCCGGGCAGGCGCATGGCGAGGTCGAGCACGCCGATGTGGTAGCGGTTGTTGCCCATCTGGTAGAGGGGCAGCCGGCCCCCCGCGCCGGTCTCCGAGGCCGGGGCCATGGGCCAGCGCCGCTCGATCTCCGGGTCGACCGGCTGGTCCGGCAGACGGATCAGACGGACGTCCGCGATCTCGGCGAGAGGAGGCAGGAGGTCGACGCTGTAGTCGGCGATCCCCGAGCGGACGGGCGGCAGGGGGGAGACGTAGTCGAGGTTCACTGGCACTGATCCTTCCCGTCCAGGAGCCCGCGCCTTCGGCCCGGGGCCCTCACTCCCCAACCCCTCTCTCCCATCCTCCCTCCCGCCGGCCGGGAGAGAGGGGCTTTAAGAGGCCTTTCAGACAAGCTCAGACAAACCTCTCCCTCTTCTCCCGGCGGAAGGGGGGGAGGCGGGAAGAAGAGGGCCGGGGTGATGAGGGCTTCGACGGTGGGCATCAATCCCACCCTATACCGCCATGTCGTCCTTCTCGGTCGCCATCTGCCCCTTCAAATACCCCTCGATGAACGGATCGATGTTGCCGTCGAGCACGCCGTCCGCATCCCCCACCGAGACGCCGGTGCGGTGGTCCTTCACCATGCGGTAGGGCTGGAGCACGTAGCTGCGGATCTGACTCCCCCAGGCGTTGTCCATCTTCTTGCCTTCGCGCTCGGCCTGCTCCGCCGCGCGCCTCTGCATCTCGCGGTCGTAGAGGCGGGAGCGCAGGACCTTCATGGCCATGGCGCGGTTCTTGGTCTGGCTGCGCTCGTTCTGGCAGGAGACCACGATGCCCGAAGGCAGATGGGTAAACCGGACGGCCGACTCGGTCTTGTTGACGTGCTGGCCGCCGGCGCCGGAGGCGCGGAAGGTGTCGATCTTCAGATCCTTGTCGTTGATCTCGATCTCGACCGTGTCGTCCACCTCGGGGTAGACGTCCACCGAGGCGAACGAGGTGTGGCGCCGGGCCTGGAAGTCGTACGGGCTGATCCGCACCAGGCGGTGCACGCCGTGCTCGCTCTTCAGGTAGCCATAGGCATAGGGGCCGCGCACGGCGAAGGTGGCGCTCTTGATGCCCGCCTCCTCGCCGTCCTGCCGGTCCATCAGCTCGACCTCGTAGCCGTGCTGCTCGGCGTAGCGCAGGTACATGCGCAGGAGCATCTCCGCCCAGTCCTGCGACTCGGTGCCGCCGGCGCCGGGGTGGATGGACAGGATGGCGTACTTCTCGTCGTCCGGGCCGGAGAGCTTGAGCTGCAGCTCCAGCTTGCCGAGCTCGCCCTCGAGGCGCTCGAGGAAGCGGTCGAAGTCGGGGTCCGCTCCTCCCTCCGCCAGGAGCTCGCGCCAGGTGTCGAGCTCGTCGGCGTCGGAGCGGAGCTTGGTCAGGGTCTGGAGGCGCTTTTCGAGCTCGCGCCGCTTCTGGAGGATCTGCGAGTTCTTCGCCGGGGTATCCCAGAACCCGGCGGCTTCCATCTGGTGGTCGATCTCCGACAGCTCTCGTTCGAGGTCGGCATCCTCAAAGATACCCCCGGAGACTGCTGAGCTGCTCCGAGAGCGTATCGATCCTTTGCTGGACTTCGTAGGCGATCATTCGGGTCTCCTTCGTCTGCTTCGAGAAAAATATATCGCAATTGCCGCCGCCGCCGAGCACAGGAAAGGCACGAGCCACGGCAGGCGTGAAAAGAGCGTGAGGTCCCGCACGCCCAGTACCCGGGCGCGGATGACACCTTCCTGGAACACGCCGAGCTCGGCGCGCACCGAGCCGTCAGGGGCCACGTAGGCCGAGACGCCCGTGATGGCCGCCCGCAGCATCGGCCGGCGGTTCTCCGCCGCCCGGAAGCGGGCCGCCCGGAAGTGCTGCCAGGGCGCCGACGTGTCGCCGTACCAGGCGTCGTTGGTGATCGTCACCAGCATCGTGGCGCCGGAACGGACGACCTCGGCGACCTCCTCGGGGAAAACCACCTCGTAGCAGATGGCCATTCCAATCTTCTCGCCGCCCCAGGGGAGGAGGACCGTCTCGTCCGCCGGGCGGAACTCGCCGGCGTTCCGGGCCAGCTTGTCCATCCACCCGAAGACGCCGCGGAACGGCACGTACTCCCCGAATGGCACCAGGTGCCGCTTGTCGTAGCGCGCCACCTGGCCCGAGGCGGAGAGCAGGAAGGCCGAGTTGTAGAACGACTCCCCCACCGGATGGCTGGAGTTGAAAAGCACCGTGCAGCCGCGGTCCACCAGCTTCGCGAGATCGTCCTCGAGGCGCCGGTCGCGGCCGTAGAGGAACGGCCAGGCGGCGCTCTCGGGCCAGATCACCAGCGAGCCCGGCTGGCAGGACTCGAGGGACTGGGCGATCACCCTGCCGTAGTTGCGGACGATCGCCGCCGTGTCGGTCTCGACGAGGTTCGGGATGTTCGGCTGGAGCAGCCGCACGGGACGGCCGAAGCTCCCCGCCTCCCGCACCTCGGCCGCGTCTCGCTGCAGGCTCCAGCGGGCGGCCAGGGGCAGCAGGAGCAGCGGCACCAGCAGGCCCGCCGCCGCCGGCTCCCAGCGCCGCCGCTGGACCGACGCCGCCACCGCCGCGCTGGTGAGCACGACGAGGAACGAGATGCCATAGGCGCCGATCCACGCCGACAGGGGCAGCGAGCCCGGCACGTCCACCCAGGCATAGCCGGCGAGGTTCCAGGGGAAGCCGCCGCCGAGGTACGTCCGCAGCCACTCCAGGGCCACCCAGAGGGCCGGCAGCGCGATCAGGCGCCCCATCCCCCACCGCCGCCAGATGGCCGCTCCCAGCCCCGCGAACGCGGCATGGAAGAGGGCGAGATAGGCCGCCAGCAGGCTGGTGAGCGCCACCCCGAGCGCCGCCGGCATGCCGCCATAGGTCTCCAGCGTCGGCACCACCCAGTACAGGCCGGTCATCCACGCCGCGAAACCGTGAACCCAGCCCAGGAGGCCGGGCCGCGGCCAGGCGAGCATCAGCATCAGGGGCGCCAGCGCGAGCCACGAGGCCACGGACAGCGGCTCGCCGCCGAAGCAAAGGCCCCACAGGACGCCGCTGGCGGCGGCGAGGAAGTAGCGAACGAGTGGGTTCATTCCGGGGGTGAGAGGCCCTACTCCGTCACCCAGGTATCCAGCTTGTACCCCGTGCGAACCTTCTCCGCCGCCTTCTGCGCGTCGTCGCGCGAGGGATAGGGACCGATGCGCACACGGTACATGGTGCGGCCGGCCTTCTCGATCGGCGAGAGGTAGGCCTTGTAGCCGCCGCCCGCGAGCTGGCCGCGGATGCGGTCGGCCTGCGATCGGTCCGCCGAGGAGAAGACCTGGATCACCACCGAGCCCTTGGGAACCGCGGGAGCGGCCGGCACCGGAGTGCGGGCCGTGCGGGCTGGAGCCGGGGCCGGAGCGGGGGCCTTCGCCGCCAGGGCCGCCGCGGCCTCCGCCGCCTCACGCCGCTTGTTGCGCCGGTTGCGGCGCTCCGCCGCCGGGTCCGGGATGATGGGAGCGACCGCGGCCGGGGCCGGCTCGTCTTCCTCGGCGATCTCCTCCCCGGCAATGTCCCCGGGAGAAGCGGGGGCCGCGGGCCGGCGGCCCTCGACATCCTCCAGCAGGGTCGTGTCGACCGCCGGCGGCGCCGTTTCCTGGGCGTCGGAATCCGCCGCCTTCTCCGCGGCCTTGCCGGAGCCGAAGAACTCCAGCTCCTCCAGGTTCTGGCCTTCCGGCGGCGCCTGAGGGGGCGTGTTGCGGACGACCTGCTGCTCGGCGGCGCGGGCGCCGCTCTCCCGGCCGATCCACACGCCGGAGAAGAAGGCGGAGAGCAGGCAGACCAGCAGGACCACGAAAGCGACGATCACCTGACGGTTGGTCAGGGCGATCTCGTAATAGCTCGGTTCATGCGATTCAGCCACGTCTTCAGCTCCAAGTCATCTTGCTAGCGTGGTTTCATGAAGGCCGTCAGGATCTCGATCGGCAGGGGGAAGATGATCGTCGAGTTCTTCTCCGCCGAGATCTCGGTCAGCGTCTGCAGGTAGCGGAGCTGCAGGGTGACCGGGTTCGTGGCGACGATCTCCGCCGCCTCGGCCAGCTTCACCGAAGCTTCCAGCTCGCCGGCGGCATGGATGATCTTAGCGCGCTTCTCGCGCTCGGCCTCCGCCTGGCGCGCCATGGCCCGCTGCATCTCCTGCGGCAGGTCGACGTTCTTGACCTCCACCATCGACACCTTGATGCCCCAGGGATCGGTGTGCCGGTCGATGATCTCCTGGAGCTGGGCGTTCAGCTTGTCGCGCTCGGAGAGCAGGTCGTCCATGTCGGCCTGGCCGAGCACCGAGCGCAGGGTCGTCTGCGCGAGCTGGCTGGTGGCGTAGAGGTAGTTCTGCACCTCGACGATCGCCCGGCGGGGATCGACGACCCGGAAGTAGACGATCGCGTTCACCTTCACGGATACGTTGTCGCGGGTGATCACGTCCTGCGACGGCACGTCGAGCACCACCGTCTGCAGCGAGACTTTGATCATCGTCTCGAACGGCCAGAAGATGAACACCAGGCCCGGACCCTTGGGCTGCGCGGACAGGCGGCCGAGCCAGAAGGTGACGGCCCGCTCGTACTCCTTGAGGATGTTCACCCATTTGAAGAACAGAAAAATGACGATGAAGAGGATGACGACGAAACCATATTCCATGGGACGAGCCCCTTTTCTTTGCCTGGAAAGAACTACACGACCGAATCCCGGCGGCGGACCGCCAGGGTGAGATTACGGACGGCCATGACCTCGACGGGCTCCCCCGCCGCCACCGGCTCCTCGGCGACCGCGTCCCAGATCTCCCCATGGACGAAGACCTTGCCCCGGGGGGTGAGCGGCGACCGGGCCGTGCCGATCTCGTGGATCAGCCCCTCGACGCCCGTGAACACCGGCATGCGCTGAGCCCGCAGGGCCATGAAGGCGAGGAAGCCGACCACCAGAAGGGAGAATGCCGACAGCATCGCGATCAATTCCACGCTCACCCGCAGGGCGGGCTCGGGAGTCTTGAACAGCATCAGCGAGCCCAGCACCAGGCAGACCACGCCGGCCACGGTCAGCATGCCGTAGCTCGTGATCTTGATCTCCAGGATGAAGAACAGGATCGCCAGGAAGAGCAGCGCCAGGCCCGCGTAGTTGACCGGCAGCACGGAGACGCCGTAGAAGCCGAGCACCAGGCAGACGGCGCCCACCACGCCCGGCAGCACGGCGCCGGGGTGCATCAGCTCGAAGAACAGCCCGAGCGAGCCCAGGCCCAGCAGGAGATAGGTGATGTTCGGGTCGGCGATCACCCCGAGCAGCTCGCGCAGGGGAGAGACCTCGAACCGCCGCACCTCGGCGCCGGCCGTGCGCACCGTCACCGCCGCCTCGCCCCGCTTGACCGTGCGCCCCTCGAGGGCCTTCACGACGGCCGGCAGGCTCGGCGCCACCAGGTCGATCAGCTTGCCGTCGAGCGCCTCCTGGGCGCTGAAGGAGCGGCTCTGGACCACCGCCTCCTCGGCGAGCTTGACGTTGCGGCCGTTGCGCAGGGCGAGCGACCGGATGTTGGCCGCCGCGTCCTGCTCCACCTTCTTGCCCAGGTTGCCCGGGATGTCCTCCCCCGTGCCGTTCACGGGATGCGCCGCCCCCGCGTTGGTGCCGGGAGCCATCACGGCCACGTCGGCGGCCATCAGGAGGAAGAACCCCGCCGACGCCGCCTGGGCGCCGCCCGGAGCCACGTACACCACCACCGGCGTCCGGGCGCCCAGGATGGCCGTCGTGATGTCGCGGGTGGACGTCATCAATCCTCCCGCCGTATCCAGCTCGATCACCACCGCCGCCGCGCCCGCGCGGTCCGCCTCCGCGATGGCGTCCTGGATCAGCTCCGCCGAAACGGGATGAATGGCCGACTTGACCCGTACCACGAGCACCTCGCCCGCCCCCGAAGCCTTGGGAGCCGCGGCCGGCGCGAAGCCGAGCATCAGGGGCAGGAGGCCGAGAAGCAGGAACGCCAGAGCCGCGGGCCGGGGGATTGGGGAGGATGGAATTGATTTAGGGTACATGGTTTAGGGGGCAGTATAGCAAGAGCCCTCATCACCCCGGCCCTCTTCTCCCGATCCCTCCCCCCTCCCTCCCCGGGAGAAGAGGGAGAGCTGTCCGACGAGTTTCAAGCCCCTCTCTCCCGGTGCGGGAGGGGGGAGGGATCGGGAGAGAGGGGTTGGGGAGTGAGGGCCCTCCTCACCGGCGGCAGGCACCGCGCCTCGTCGCAAGGCTGATACGTCACCGCCAGCCGGACCGTCCCCGACCCCGGCCCCGACACCTCTCCCGCGATCTCCACCCGTCCCGAATACACCGCGATCGACTGCTCGGAGAAATGCGAGGAGAACGGCTCCCCTGGGGGATAGCGGACGTTCCGCACCTCGCCTTCCTCGGCCTCGATCTCCGTCGGGACGAGGTACTCCTCCGAGGCGGGGTTCGCCTGGATGTGCCAGCCGGGAGCGATCTCCAGGACCAGGCGGAAGGGACGCCACCCGCCGGCTTCCTCCCCCTCCAGGTGCAGATGAACCCGCACCAGCTTCTCCACCTCGTGGTCCAGCTTCGCGACGGCGGCCTCGGCGGTGCGCTCGTAGGCCGCGCGGCTTTCGCCGTACTCCGCCTCGGCTTCCTCGGGGCCGGCGCCCGTCTCGTCGCTTGCCTTGCGATATTGCCGCAAGGCCACCAGCATCATCCGCGAGCCGTCCGGATGCCCCTCGATGACGTGGCCGAAGGCGCACAGGGCCCGCCGCGCCCCGCCGCGCCAGGCGAGGTCGCCCGTGCGCCGGGCGAGCTCGATCAGGTTGAGCACGGCGACCGAGTTGCCCGAGGGGATCGCGCCGTCGAACACCTCCTTGCTGCGGAAGAGGACGTCCGGGCTCGCTCCGCCCACGAAGAAGCCGCCGCTCGGATCGCGCAGGCGCTCGATCTGCTCCTTCGTCAGGTCGGCGGCGGCGTTCAGCCAGCGCTCCTCCCCCGTGGCCTCGTGGAGGGCCAGGAGGCCGCGAACCATGAACACGTAGTCGCCGAGATAGGCCGCGATCCGCCCCTGGCCGTTGCGCCAGGCGTGTAGCAGAGTCCCATCCTCAGTACGCAGGGTCGTCAGGATGAAGTCCGCCGCCCGGGCAGCCCGCGCCACCAGGGCGGGCTCGCCGAGCAGCCGGCCGGCCACGGCGAGGCCGCCGATCACCATGCCGTTCCAGTCCGCCAGGATCTTGTCGTCCGTCAGCGGGCGCTCCCGCCGGGCGCGGGCGGCGAACAGCTTCGCCCGTCCGGCGTCGAAGTCCCGCATCAGATCCTCCAGGCTCATCCGCCGGCGCTGCGCCACGTCCTCGAGCCTCTCGGGGAGATGGAGGACGTAATGGCTGCCCTCGAAGAACGGCGGCCCGCCGAAGCCCAGCAGGGGAGCGAGGAAGGTGGCGTCCTCCTCCCCCAGCGCCTCCCGCAGCTCGTCCGGGGT
Source organism: Thermoanaerobaculia bacterium (assembly GCA_035266085.1). GTDB lineage: Bacteria > Acidobacteriota > Thermoanaerobaculia > Multivoradales > UBA5704 > DATARR01. The sequence continues at coordinate 16,861 of DATFNZ010000150.1, read as the reverse complement.
CCAGACGTAGAAGGCCCCCTCGTGGCCATGGGTCTCGGCGTCGATGGCGCTCCAGAAGGCTCCCTCGGGCGAGGTCATCTCGCGCTCGATCCACGCCGCCGTCTCGCGGACGATGCGCGCCGCCTGGACGTCCCCCGTGCGGGCGTGCTCCCGGGCGAAGAGCTCCAGGAGGAAGCCGTTGTCGTAGAGCATCTTCTCGAAATGGGGGATCTTCCACTCGCGGTCCGTGGCGTAGCGGTGGAAGCCGCCGCCGAGCTGGTCGTAGATGCCGCCGCGGGCCATGTTGTCCAGCGTCGCCGCGAGCATCCGCGCCGCGTCCTCCCGCTCCTCCGCCAGCTCCATCAGGAGATAGAGGTTGGAAGGCGTGGGGAACTTGGGAGCGCCGCCGAAGCCGCCCCACTGCGGGTCGAACCGCTTGGCAAGCGAATCCACTCCCCGCAGGGCCAGGGCGCCGGCGGGCGGCTCGGGAGAGGGCTGGGCCCGCTCCTCCAGATAGCGCTGCATCGCCCTCGCCAGCTCCTCCGACTGCTCCTGCACGTCTCCCCGGCGGGTACGCCAGGCCGCGGCCAGGTCTTCCAGCACGCGGCGGAAGCCGGGCCGGCCGTAGCGGTCCTCGGGCGGGAAGTAGGTGCCCGCGTAGAACGGCTTGAGCTCCGGCGTCAGGAACACCGAGTTCGGCCATCCCCCCTGCTCCGAGAGGATCTGGGTGGCCGTCATGTAGATCTCGTCGAGGTCCGGGCGCTCCTCGCGGTCCAGCTTGACGTTGACGAAGTCGCGGTTCATCTGCTCCGCCACCGCGGGATTCGAGAACGATTCCCGCTCCATGACGTGGCACCAGTAGCAGGTCGAGTACCCGACCGACAGGAAGATCGGCTTGTCCTCCCGCCGGGCCTTCTCGATCGCCTCCTCGCCCCACGGGTACCAGTCGACGGGGTTGTGCTGGTGCAGCAGAAGATATGGACTGCTCTCGCCGGCGAGGCGATTGGTGTGGCTGGTGTCGTGCGCGCTCATTCGGATGGCCCTCCCGCCCCTGGACGTTGCGGATCTCATGCCGCGTGGGAGGACATTGTATCCGGCCCCGGCACCGCCGGCCTCCGCGGCGTGGGCCCTCATCACCCCGGCCCTCTTCTCCCCTCCTCCCTCCCGCCGACCGGGAGAAGAGGGAGAAGTTTGTCTGAGAAAGCTTTAAGAGCTTCTTCATTCCCCTTCTCTCCCGCCGGCCGGGGAGGGAGGCGGGGAGAGAAGGGGTAGGGGGTTATGAGGGCTCCCGGGCCGAAGGCACGGGAGTCAGCGTCCTGTATTACCATCAGCCGTCTTCGAGACATCTCGAAAGGAGACCTTCCCATGCTCCGCCGCTCCACCGTCACCGGTTCGCTGCTTATCGCCGCCCTCGCCCTGGCCCCCCTCCCGGCCACGGCGCAGGGCGCTCCGTCCGCCCAGTCCGTCGCCGACCGCCTCCAGAAGGCCCTCGGCGGCAAGGAGGCCTGGGACAACACCCACTTCATCCACTTCACCTTCGCCGGCCGCCGCAGCCACTGGTGGGACAAGTGGTCGGGCCGCCACCGGGTCGAAGGGCAGACGAAGGAGGGCCAGAAGTACGTGGTCCTCGAGAACATCAACACCAAGGAAGGCACCGCCTACATCGACGGCAAGAAGGCCGAGGGCGACAAGGCCAAGGAGATGCTCGAGGGGGCCTACGGCGCCTGGGTGAACGATACCTACTGGCTCCTGATGCCCTACAAGATCCAGGACCCCGGCGTGAACCTCGCCTACGACGGCGAGGAGACGATCGACGGCAAGACCTACGACAAGCTGGTCCTCTCCTTCGGCAACGTCGGCCTCACCCCCGGAGACCGCTACTGGGCGTACGTCAACCGCGACACCGGCCTGATGGACCGCTGGGCCTTCATCCTCCAGGACATGCCCAAGGAAGGCCCGCCGAGCGTCTGGGGCTGGGAAGGCTGGCAGAAGTACGGCAACATCATGCTGGCCCCCCACCGCTCCCAGCTCACCGGCGGCGACCGCAAGCTGGAGCTCGGCGAGATCGCCGTCTCCGACAAGATGCCGGACTCGGTGTTCACGTCGCCGGAGGCGGTGAAGTAACCAGGCCCGGGGCGATGCCCCGGTCTGAGGGAACCCAGGCCGTTGGCCCGGATAACCTATTTTGAGGCCCAACGGGCCGTAATTCCTCAGACTGGGGCAACGCCCCGGGTCGGATCGGCGCCGTCCACCCCCGCCTCCTCCCCTACAATCCCCCCATGTCCGGCCACCTCCAAGCCATCTACCTCAAGCGCTTCAAAAAGGGTCCCATGGACCCCCGCGACGCCGCCATCCTGATCGCCGGCCAAGGCATCCTCGGCAACGCCAACAAGGGCGGCCGCCGCCAGGTGATCCTCCTGGAAGAGGAAGCCTGGGGCGACGCCGTTGCCGAGCTCGGCGTCGATCTCGACCCCACCACCCGCCGCGCCAACCTCCTCGTCGCGGGCATCCGTCTGGAAGGCACCCGCGGCCGCACCCTCCGCATCGGCCCCACCCGCCTGCGGATCTTCATGGAATGCACCCCCTGCTACCAGATGGACCAGGCCCATCCCGGTCTCAAAGAAGCCCTCCGCCCTCACTGGCGGGGCGGCGCCTGCGCCGAGGTGATCGAGGGCGGAGAGATCCGCGTGGGGGATGAGATACTCTGGGAAGAATGAAAACCTTCGCGCTCCTTCTCCTCGTGGCGCTCCCCGCCTCCGGTCAGGACATGTGGGGTGAAGAGGAGGCCCAAAAGGCCTGCGCCCCCTTTGAGCACTACCAGCCCGGCCCCGCCGCCCGTCCCACCGAGGCGGACCGCAAGACCTTCAGCCGCGAGAAGAACTGCTTCGGCCATTTCTACAGCGCGGACGTCAAGCCCGACTACGACAAGGGCCGCCGCTGCTGCCTCGTGAGAGGCGACTGCAACCGCGAGCTGGCGATGGTCTTCGCCAACGCCTGGGGCACGCCGCGCGACCTCGACGCGGCCATGCACTTCCTCTGCGGGGCTGACGGCGAAATGGCACCCGCCGAGCATTGGGACATGCTCCAGTTCCTCGACGGCCTGCGCGCCTGCAAGGAGAAGGACACCCTCGACTACTGCAACCACATCACCAGCGGCACCGGCATGACCTGGTGCACCAGCCTGGACTACGACCGCCAGAAGGTCGAGTGGAACCGGCGGATCACGGTCGTGGAGGGTTCCCTCGCCAAGGAAGCGCGGCCGTCCCTGACGGCGCTACGCAAGGCCGCGGACGCCTTCGCGGAGGCCGACTCCTCCTTGACGGCCGAGCTCTACCGGGGAGGTACGGCCTACCCGAGCATGGCCCTCGGCGCGCAGACGGCTCGAGGCGAAGACTTCGTCGCGTCCCTCGAGCGCCACACCCGGAAACGCGCCCCCGCGGCAAGCCCCGAAGCCCTCCAGAAAGCCGACGGCGCCCTGAACGCCGCCTACAAGAAGCTCCTCGCCAACTCCGGCCCCTGCCCAAAGGACGACCCCTACTGCGGCAACTTCGACCGCGACGTCGTCCGCGGAGCCCAACGCGCCTGGCTCCCCTACCGCGACGCCTGGATCGCCTTCTACCGTCTCCGCTGGAAGGGAGCCGCATCGCCGGAAGCCCTCGACCGGGAGATCGCGGCGGCGCTCACCGAGCAGCGCACGAAGGAGCTGGGCGAGGTGAGGGAAGAGGACTAGCCTCTGGCTTTCTGGGCCCCGAAGGGGCCGAATCTGAATAGCCCGGTGCTTCAGCGCCGGGGAAGAGTCCTCCGCTTTTCTCCCCGCCCCGAAGGGCCGGCACCCAACGTTCCGAGGCTGGAGCGGCACCGCCGAGAGGCACCGCCCCCTCGGGGCGGATGGACAGGATGGGAACGCCGACCCGGCGCTGAAGCGCCGGGCTATTCAGATTCGGCCCCTCCAGGGCCACGGGCTCGCGAGGGATCTCGCGGCATCCGCCCACGCTCAACCAAGCCTTCATGGAACACAAACGAATGTTCGCGGGCATCCGGCCAGCCGGATTGTGATGCATTCGAAGGCTCGGCGATGCACGCCGAGCCGGATTGTCGGACCGCCGAGCGCTCGTGGCACATTCGCCCTCTGGCGTGCGCCATTCGCCCCGCGGCGTGAAAGTGCCATCCACTGGCGTGAATGTGTCACCCCATGGGGCGAATGACGCACGCCAGGGGGCGAATGTGCCAAGTCATGGGGCCTCTGCGCCAATTCACAGGGCGATTGAGCCATCCCCTGGCGTGAAGGATTCGCCCCGTGGGGCGAACGTACCGCCCCGCAGGTCGAACACCGCACGAGCCGGGGCCAATGTCTCACGCCGCAGGGCCAATACCGCACGCGCCACGCTGAATCGCGCGGGCCGCCATGGATGAAGCGGCCCGCTTCGGAGCGTTACTGACCCTCGATGCAGATCGAGTAGTCGGCGCCGACCGCATGGTTGGAGCCGCGCTTGGCGCACAGGAAGAAGTAGCCCGGGATCTCGTTCGGCGAGACGGTCTCGTTCCAGATCTGCGTGAACCCCAACGCGGTGAAGTCCTCGATCGTCGTGAAAGGACTCAGGCTGGAGGGAGCCCAGAAGATCCTGAAGCGCAGGTTCCGGCCATTGCCGGTCCCGTTCGCCTCCGCGTTGTTGGGCGCGAAGACCGTGCCGGTGCAGACCTCCTGGCCGGGATTGAGGAACCCCGATGCGCAGGAGAGCTGGGCCGACGCCGTCTGTGAAACGAGCAGGAACAGCAGAGCCCCGAGGCCGTAAGTGAGTGCAACACCACGCTTTGCCATGACTCCTCCTTCAAGCTGCTGGCTTGTCCGGCATTGTCATAATGCCTGCAATTAATATAGTGCGCAAGTATATGGAAGGCGAGCCTTGCCGAGGCGCGCCCCGTCAACGGGTTTGGGCTTAGAATTGAAGCTAGAGGGTTGCTTTGTCTTTATGCAGGAGGGCGTATGGGAGGCCGCATGAGAGTCAATCCTTCTCGCCTGTCTGTCTTGCTTTGTTGGATCGCCCTGCTCGTCGTGCCCGCGCTGGCCATTCCGGCGGCGGGCCAGATGTCTCACCGTGGCTCCCTCAAACACGAGGGGCACGGAGGTGAAGAGCCGGGCGGCACGCCGCCGCCGGTCCCCCTGGCCGCCCTCGGGTCGACGCCCTGCCGCAACGGCTTCGCGGACTCCTATCCCTGCAACAACGTCGACCTCGAGAGCTTCATGCCGTTGAGCGATCTCGGGGCCGACGCGGGTGAGCGGGGAGCCGGCATCTGGGGATGGACCGATCCCGAGACGCGGCGGGAGTACGCCCTCATCGCCCTGCGCAACCGGGTGAGCTTCGTTGACGTCACCGACCCGAAGAGCCCGCGGCTGGTCGGCGATCTCCGGGGCGAGGCGACGAACACCCCGAACCGGGAGGTCAACGTCCTCGGCAATCTGGCCCTGGTGGTGGCCGACGGCGGCGGATCGAACGGCATCCAGTACTTCGACCTGACGCAACTCCGGAGCGCCTCCGGGCCGCCGGTCCACTTCGCCGCCACCGGCCGCTTCGCCGGCGCGGGGCGGATCCACAACATCGCCGCCAATGACGAGACCGGTTTCGCCTACGCCGTGGGCGGCAACTGCGGCGGCGGCCTGCACATGATCGACGTCCGGAACAACTTCCGGGACGCCGGGTGCTGGACCGATCCCGTCCACTCCTACATCCACGACACCCAGTGCCTGGTCTACCGCGGACCCGACCGCCGCTTCGCCGGCCGTGAGCTCTGCTTCGCCAGCGCCGAGGACGCGCTGCTGATCGTGGATGTCACGGACAAGAGCGCGCCCCAGAAGATTTCCCGCACGAGCTACCCCGGCGCCGGCTACGTCCATCAGGGGTGGCTCACCGAGGACCACCGCTACATGGTGATGGACGACGAATTCGACGAGTTCGACGCCGGCACCAACACCCGGACGTATCTGTGGAACCTCGCCGACCTGACCGCTCCCAGGATGTTCGCGACCTACGAGCATCCGACGCGGTCGACGGATCACAACCAGTACGTCCGCGGCAACCGCGTCTACCAGTCCAACTACCGCGCCGGCCTGCACATCCTGGACGCGTCGCGGATCGCGGCGGGCGAGCTCGCGGAGGTCGGGTTCTTCGACATCATGCCCGAGAGCGACGCCGCGGGCTTCGACGGCGCCTGGGGCAACTATCCCTTCTTCCCGAGCGGCACCGTAGTGGTGAGCGGCATCAGCCAGGGCTTGTACGTGCTCCGGCCGTCGCAGCCCGCCAAGCCCGGCGCGTGCAAGGCCGGACCGCAGCGCCTGTGCTTCCAGGGCAACCGGTTCCTGGTGGACCTGGGCTGGCGCAACCCGGCGACCGGCGAAACGGGAGTGGGGACCGTCCTCAAGCGCGGCGCCAACTTCGGCGTCTTCTCGCTCGGCTCGGGGAACGCCGACGTGCTGGTGCGCACGGCCAAGGCCGGCCAGGAGATCCGTCTCCTCTACGGCCAGCTCACCAACCTGCAGTTCTCGATCGGCGTGACGGACACCAAGAAGCGTTCGGCGACCCGGATCTACAACGGCCCCAACAACTGCGGAGGCGTCCAGACCATCACCGCCTCCCTGAAGGCCGAGACGGGAGACGACCTCTTCGGCCTTCTGAACCCCCAGGTCCTCGACTTCGCGAAACCGGGGGACGGCATCCCCGACGGCCTCGATCTCTCCCCGAAGCCGGGCTCCTTCACGGATGCCCACGAGACGGGGACCTGCAAGGCGGGTCCGACCGTCGTCTGCCTGCACGACCGCCGCTTCAAGGCCGAGCTCACCTGGCGCGATCCCTTCAACGGCGCCTCCGGCAAGGCCAAGGCCGCCCGCGTCTCGGACGACTCCGGCGCCTTCGCCTTCAAGGCCGCGAACGGGGTGGACGTGGCCGTCAAGGCCGTGGAGACGTCGGACGAGCGCACCCGCATCGTCTGGGGCTCCCTCACCAGCTTCGAGTACAGGCTCCAGGTGACGGACACCCTCTCCGGCGAGGTGAAGACCTACACCAACCCGGCCGGCGTCTTCTGCGGCGGGGTGGATGAGAGCGGGTTCTAACTACAGCCCGATCTCCTCCCCCTCCGCCAGCACCCGAAACCCGCGCGCCTCGATGGCACGGCGCGCGGGTCCGTCCGCGTCCAGAGCCGGGTTCGAATGGTTGAGATGGGTGAAGTACACCCGCAGCTTCCCCGCTTTCACCATCGGCTCCAGGAGGTCCATGGACTGCGTGATCAGCGGGTGCTTGATCTTGGAGACGTCGCGGTCCGGCAGCTCGTCGGGGGAGTAGAAGGTGGCGTCGAGCAGGGCGACGTCCACCTTCTCTTCTTCCAGGACCTCCGTCAGCGGTTTGGGCCACGCCTTCCAGGAGTCGGTGTCCGGAACATAAAGAAGGGTTTTCTTCGGCCCGCGGATCACGAAGGCCATCGTGTCCGAATATTCGTCGCGATGAGGGACCTGGACGGGCTTCACGGCGACGCCCTCCTCCAGATCGAAGTATTTGCCGGGCACCACCTCGCGCAGGGCGATGTTGCCCAGGCGGACGAGCTGGCTCCAGGGGCCGTTGGTCTTCAGGTACTCGGCCATGCGCGGCGAGGCCCAGACGGGGATGTCCTTGGTGTTCAGGCTTTCGAATCCAAAATGAGCGAGCCCGAGATAGTGGCCGATGTGGGCGTGAGTCAGGAGCACCCCGTCGACCGGCGCCCGGTCCACCTTCCCCTCGGGATGGGCGCGGAAACCATGGATCGTCTCGATCTGGGCCGGCAGGTCGGGCGTCGCGTCCACCAGGTAGACGTGATCGGTTTTCGGGAAATCGATCGCCAAGCTCGCCACGTGCCGGGCAAGGGCCGGGTTCTTCCGCGCCGCGGAGCAGCGGGAGCAATCGCAGCCCGTCTGCGGCAGGCCGCCGTCCTGCGCGATGCCGAGGACGACGACGCGGGGGCTGGGGGATGGGGCGGGAGCAGCGGCCAGGAGGAGGAGGGCGAGCGGGAGGAGGACGAGGCGTTTCATGGAAGGGATCTTATCCTCCTGACTTCCTCTACAAGGACAGCCCTTTGGGTTTCCGGGCCAACGGCCTGAGTTCCCTCAGCCCAGCCCATCGGGCTGGGTTCGTTGGATCGGCCGAAGGGCTTCCCGGAGGTCGTGCCGCCCACCCGGCCCAGGGCGTTGCCCTGGGCTGAGGGATCACGGCCCGTTGGGCCTCAGGAGAGCCATCTGACTGGTTACTTGGGCACCAGATTGACCTCGATCGCCATTCCCGGCTCAATCTTGACGCGGCGGCGCCAGGATTCGTGGCCAGCCAGCTCAAGTTGCAGCTCGTGAGAGTCGGCGGTGACCTGGAGAGTGTAGGGCGTGTGGCCCAGGTAGGTGCCGTTGAGGATCACGTCCGCTCCGGCAGGCGAGGTGGTCACGCGCACCGCGATGAACTTGGTGGCGTCTCCCCCACCGGCCGCCACTTGGCCTAAGGCATTTCTCATCTCGCCTTTCGCCTGGTCAAGTAGCAAGCCGAGCAGCTCGCTCTTGCGGTTGATAGGCTGGGACGGAGCCGAGCTCGCCACGGGGTACTGCTGGGTACGCTCGATATCGAAGTTTTTGGAGAATTGCACCTTTCCCGTGTCCACGTGGAGGATCTGCAGGCTGATCGACATGCGGAAGACGTCCTGAAGAGCGCTGGTGCCGTAGCCCTCGAAAGTGCGGCGCTCGACGTCGTAGCGGAGGATGGAGCCAGTGACGATCGCGTCCGCTTTGAGGAGTCGCCCCAAGTGGCTGATCCCTGTGCCGGTCTGGACAGAATCCGGAAGATTGAGCTCCTTGCGCACGGAATCCAGCCGGTCGCGGGTCAGCAGGGCCACACCGGGCAGGTCATGGAGAGAAGAGGTCGTGATGTCCTGAGCGACGAACCCCAGGTTCTCGAGGTCCTGGCCGCTCCGGTTGTCGAAGTCCATCACGGCCACGGTGATCTGCTTGGCCGACGCTTTGTCGGTCTGGCGCTTGGGTGGCAAGCGCAGGCTGATGTCCAGCTTCCAGGCCTGGACGATCTTGAGGATGGGCTCGATGCGCAACGCCCGGCAGTAGGGGAGCTCCTCTTCGATCATCATCCCCACGAGCTGCCAGTTCCCGTCGAATACGGCGCCTCCGGAGTGGCCTTGCGGACAGGGGAGCTCGAAGAGAAAAGCGTTTTTGTTTCCCTCATCGGCTTTGGCGAACTGAATCTCCTTCTTGGGCGAGATCCATCCGCCCACCGTGGAGTGACCCATGGAATGCAGCGGGTTTCCGGGATCCAGATCGAGGGATGAGCCGAGTTGATCGAGAGGGATGAATCTCAGGATTTCCGAGACGGACAGGTTGAGATCACTGAGGTCGGCCCGGAACACCGCCAGGTCCTCCTCGTGGTGGAGCCTGTGGGCCTCCACGGGAAACTGCTTGTGAGGCCAGGCCTGGAAGTGCGCCTGGAGGCCCTCGACCTTCCTCCCTTGCTGAAAGAGAACGTGCCGGGCCGTGATGCCGTAGGCGTACTTCGAATCGAAGTGGAAGAGGATGCCTGCCCCTTCGGTGGTCGGCGCGGTAATGCGCACCACCAGAAGCTGGGCCCGATCCTCGCCGTCCTGGAACAGGTCGGCCTTGGCCTGCTGGGCCTTCAAAGGCGCGGCACAGATCCCGGCCACGATGAATGCTAAGGCGGCGAAGTGCCATGCCTTGAATCTGGTCTTCACGATTCTCTCCTTTTCAATCGGCCGAGTGGTAGAAGTCGATCTCGCTGATCACGGAGTCGCCCGAGGCGGCCGTGGCCTTGATTTCAAGATGGTAGTAGCCGGCGGATTCGATCTTTCCCGTGGAGATCACGGTCGGTTCGTTGGAGGGGAAGTAAGGGAACTCGCCGCCGACCTCCTTGTTGCTGAACACGACTTTGGATACACCTCCCTGCTCGTTGGTCTGGCTCAAGCTGATGAGGACCTTCTTGAGCTTCTTGGAGGGAACGAGGGTGAGCTCGTAATCATCCGAAAGTTTCGTCGACTTCGCGCGGATGGGTAGATAAATCTCACGATTTCTGCCTGCCGGCCCGGGCAGAGTCAGCCAAGCGAGGACTCCGACATCCTTGCCGCCCAGATCAGCCGAAGCCAGAAAATCACTCGGCCAGTCATAGGAGCCGCCACCAGCGGGCTTCGCGGTGTCCATACGGAAGTAGGTCCGAGGTTTGAGGCTGAACGCCCTCAACTTGACGTCACCCGTCACGTCCTTCGGTGCCTTCCATGCCAGGACGATCTGGCGGTCGTGCTCAGGATCAAACGAGCCGGCGCCCTTGACGAAGGATCGAAGGTCGAGGCTCACGGTGCCCACCTGTTGGGCGTAGATACCCTCACAACGGTCTCCGCGCATCTGGTAGCTCATGGAGCTCTTGGTATCCTTCACCAGATTGGGATCGCAGAACGACGCCGGCCCCTGTGGCGCGGCAGCGAGGAACAGAGCGGCGGCTGAAAATCCGACGGAACCAAAAAATGACATGGCTGGGCCTCTCCTCTTCATACGTTCAGGGTTGAAACCTTCACGCCTGGCGCCTGCAATTAATTCTTTGCCTCCCCCTTCTTCTTTTTCCATGCGTCCTTGAGGCGAGGAACCTTCATGACCCACTTGGCGATGACGGACTCGGTCCCTTTGAGGCGCACCAGGCTGGCCAGCTTCAACTCCTCCTTTCCGCCCGTGCGCTTGCAATTGGCAACCTGCGCCGAAGCCGTCACCACCTTGAGCTCACCGACGACCTTCAACGGAGCGGATAGGACCTGTCCGGTGACGGGGTGGATGATCTCGGCTCCCTCCTGAACCACCTCGAGCGTGTCTCCCTTCTTCAATCCCGCTTCGGATCCAAGATCGATCACGATGTCCTTGCCTTCAATCTGAATGATGTAACCCAAGGGCGGAAACGCCTCACGGACGCTCTGGGCAAGGAGCTCCCCGGCTTCTCTGGGCGTCGCGGGAGACAGCATGTTCAAAAGGGTCGCGCGCTCGCTGGTCACGGTGGCCAGGTTGGCGGCCGTCTTCACGTCTATCAAACGCACGTCGATGATCCACGTCGTCTCGGGTTTTCCGTCTTCATCCTTCTTGGTTTCGACGGTGTACCCGACGACGCCGATGAGATCGAGATCCAGCACGTCGGTGAGCTTGTTGTTGACTTTTCCTCCGATGAAGTCCTGCAGGCTTTTCTCGGTGAATACGGCTTTGAGTTGATCGCGTTCGATCATTTTGAAGCGGCGCGCGGCGAGGAATGCATCGGCGGCCGCGGTGAGAACCTCGGCGTCGGTCAATCGGTCTTTTTCCTTCTCCTTCTTCTCCTTGGCCTCGGGGATGAGGCCCAGCTTGAGCAGGGGCTTCTCGTCCTGGGCCATCATGGGAGCGGGGATGGCGGCAGGCAACAACAAAAACAACAAGAGCAGGGAGAGCTTCGGACTCATACGTTCTCCTTTTCGTGGGACCGGACGTTCAAGACGGTGAGGAGCAGGACCAGAATTGCCAGGAGGCCCGAAGCCGCCTGGACCGCGCGCTGGGCCCGTCCGGAAATCCAGAGGTCGAGGATGCTGGGCATCAGGCTTTCAGGCTGGAGGCCTTCCGCTGCGCGTTCCAGCTTCGAGACCCGCCCCTGGAAGACGCAGCGGATGCCGTCTTTGCCGAGGCGAAGGCCGGTCAGAGACCCCGTGACGGCGGCGAATCGTAGGGCCTCACCCTTCTTCAGCGGGTGGCTCTTGCCGGTAGCCCGTACGTGCACGTTTCCACCGAGGAGGGTCGATTCTTCCCGCACCATGCTCTGTGCCGCGGTGTGCTGCTCGACGATTCGCAGCAAGGCCAGCTTGTCGACAGGGACGTCACGGGCGATCTCGTCCCCGGCGAAACTCGCGAACAGGACGTCGAGGTCCAGGGAGCGGCTCTGGGGATAGAGGACGAGGGAGTCCGGAGTTTCGAGATGGAGGAAAGCCGGAGCGGCGTCAAGGGGTTTCAGCACGACGTCGCCCTCGAAGGTCACCCGCAGCTCCTGGTCCGAGCCGTCGAAGGACAGGCGGTAGGCTTCGGCGGCGTCTTCGCCCTCCGCGCCCAGGTGCTCCAGGGCGACTCGGGCGCCCGCCGGCAGGGGGAGCGTGTTGAGGGTGAGGTGAGTGGTAGAACCCTTGCCGAGCCGGAGGAGGAAACCTTTCATTCCGCCACTGCTCACGGGTGCCGGTTCGGCAGTTGCCGGAAGAGTCGGCAGGCGCAGGCCGGCGAGCTGCGTGGCGGCGATCTCCTGGAGGCGCAAGCGCTCGACGACGGTGGCGCTCTTGGCGAGTTGGAAAGAGATTCGGGAAACCCAGAGGTCGAAACGCGCCTCGGCTTTCGGAGCCGGCCAGACGCCGAGGGCCAGAAGCGCCAGGCAAGCGAGGGCCGGCAGCCAGGGCAAGGGGTTCAGCAGGCGGCGCCAGGAAATCTGGAATGAGGGCCTCTCTTCTGCGACTCCCCCCTTCTCTGCTTCCTCTTCCTGAGGGAGCCAGAGCCGGCCGTCGGTGAGGCGGGAGTACAGGACGGGGCTGCTCCAGGCGATCCCCCGGGGGTTGGCGAGATAGAGCTGCTGCCGCGCCTCGTTGACGGCCGCGTCGGCCCGGCCGGTCTGGACGAGGTGGCCATAGAGGTGATTGGTGAAGAGGTGGCCGTCTTCCACGCTGACGGCCCGGCGCATGGCGACGACGGCCGGCAGGCCGCGCTGGACGAGCCGGCCGGCGAGGCCGCTGAAGGGGTCTTGGGAGGACGGCGCCCCGCCGTGGCAGGCGATGAGGGTGACGAGCCGCAGCTCGCGGACCCCCAGGAAGACCTCGGCCAGCAGCTCTTCGCCTACGAACTGAGCTCGTCCCTGGTCGTCCTCCATCACCAGGGCGGAGGCGCCGCCCCGGTTCTGGCCGTGGCCGAAGAAGTGAAGGAGGTGGAAGCCGCCGTCCGCCATCAGGCGCCCGCAGCCGGCCCAGCGTGGCCGGGGGCTCCAGAATGGCCACGTCGACGAATTCGGCCAGCATCCCGAAGGGGGCCTCGAGACGCTGCACGACCTCGTCGCGGCGGATCTCGGCCAGGTTGAACTTCTCGATGTTGGAAGGCGCGGCGATGACGCACAGCAGCCGGGGCCGCCGGGTGGCCGGCGTCCCGGGCGCCCGCCGCACGCCCATGTAGCGGGAGAAGGCGGTGTCGGGCGAGCGGGCCAGGGAGAGGTGGCGGCCGCTGTCGGTGAGGAGCTCCCAGAAAAGGCCGTGGACCCACTCGGGGAGGTCGGGCGCGAGATGTAGGAGGAACCGGAGGCGGCTCTTCTCCTGCTCGGCCGCGACGACCGCCTCCCGCAACCCCTCGCGCAGCTCGCTGCCGGCCGGGAAGACGGCGTCGTAGAGCTCGCTGCCGTAGGCCTCGGGCTCCAACTCCAGGGCCGCTAGAGTCTCGGCCCGGTCGTCGTCCAAGGCGATCTTGCCCAGGTACTCCCGGCCAGACCAGGAGAAGCGGGCCGAGTCGAGGCTCGACACGTAGAGGGCGCTGTCGAGGTAGGTCCCTTCCGGCATGGCGGCTCAGTCCTCCACGGCCGGACCCGGCGCCAGGCGCACCGCCGGGTCGCCGAGCACGACGTACGAGCGGGCGTCGTGAGCGGCGGTCCACAATTGCGACAGGTTCAGGAAGTCCGGTTTCGCACCCCAACGGGCCTCCTCCCGCTCCTCGGCGAGGTCGGTGGACAGCTCCGCATACCGCTGATTGAAGTACTCCGTCGCCGCCCCGACCGGGTAGCCTTCGAGCAGACGGCCCAGGGCGCTCTCGAAGACCTGGAGCTGCTTACCCGACTCCGGCCAGTCGAACGAGTAGCTCCAGGCGCGGTCGACGTGGCCCACCACGGCCAGCGCCCCGCCCTTGGGGTGGCTGAGCAGGCGCTGGGGCAGCCGGGCCACGAAGCTCTCGGCGGCGATGCGGCGCTGCTCGCCGTTGGACTCGAAGCTGTCGTAGAGGGGCGTTCCCGCGCCGTAGCAGGCGAAGAAGAAGGCGACGAGGCCGGCCGGCGAGGCGGTGTCCGGAACGTCGTCTCCCGCCAGGTAATGGTCCTGCGGGATCTGCCCCCACCAGCCCTTGGGACCGGGCCAGTCCTGGCACAGCAGGGCTCCCTGGTGGGCAACGTGCCGGGGATCGGCGGGATCGAAGCCCACGCCGTGGCTGGCCGTAAAGAGGAGAGCCGGCGTGCGGGCGCCGCCCAGCCGCTCGGCGAGCGCCGCCTTGGTGGCGTCAGGGCCCAGGACCGTCTCGACCGGCCAGGCGGCGCGGTCGCGGGAGATGCTCGCGGCGAGCGGCTCGACCAGGTTCCGCAGGCTCGACGCCGTGGCCCGGTCGTCGGGGTTGCTGACGCCGAAGAACGAGACCCGGCGGGCTGCCGTCAGGGTCCCCCGCTCCGCCGCCACCACGCTCGCGGCGTAGCGGGAGTACTCCTCCGCCGTAACGAAGGAGAGCCGGCCCACGGCGTACTGAACGTCGAGCTGATACTGGAAGCGGAAGGAGATCTCTTCAGGGCTCCCGACGATCAACAGGTAATAGGGCAGGACATCCGGGTCGGCCGGCCCGGGGCCCACGCGGTAGCGGGCGAGGAACCGTGCCTTCGACTCGCCGGGGCGATGGACGAGCTCCCGGTAGCGGTTCTCGCTCACGCCGCTGGCCTGGGCCTTCCGCAAGGCCAGGAGCGGAGCGAGAGCCTCCCGAAACTCGTCTTGCCGGTCTTCCGGGAAGATCACTCCCCAACCGGTCTCCGCGAGGTTCCGGGGATCGATCTCGAAGCGGGTGTCGAGATGATCTTTCTCGAGGTGGGACCGCCACCGCCGGAGCTCCTCGAGGTCGCCGGCGGCGAGCTGCTCGCCACAGGCCAGAGCCGCGATCTGCTCGAGGGTCGCCTCTTGCTGCAGCGGCTCGCCCGTGGTGGCGTTGATGCCGTTCAAGGCCAGCGTTTCGATGATGGGTGCCATGGATATTCTCCTCTTCAGATGGAAGAGCCGGGCTCCGATGCGCAAGACAACTACCGGGGTCATCCGTTTGCAGCCGCGCGGATCAACTCCCAAATGAATCGTCTGATCGCACTGTTGATCAAGATGAAGATGATAGAAACGATGATGAAGATCAGTCGGATCAAGAGGTTTTCAACGACGCGTCCAATCCCGAAACCGATCAAACCCAGAATGATCGCGCCGATGCACAGGGCCATAAAATCACCGGCTTCGGCACCCAATGCGGCACCTGCAAACACGCCTACCGCCGCGAAAAACTTGGCGAGCGGCCCGCCCTCGTTCTGCTCCATAATTAAAGGCTCCTCTCGATAGAGACTTGGTTCACCTCATCACTCACCACGTGGGCTAGCCGTCCGTGGCAGGCGCCCGGTACGAAATTCCAAAGGCATCATCAACCTGCCATTCGGAGTAGGGGCGCCGGTCTGTTAGTACTTTGCCGGGGTCTCTGACCACGATTTCAAGGTGGACGACCCGGCCCCGCATCTCGGGCGGGCAGTCCTTTCCGTCGAGGAACGTGTAGTTCCACCAGATCCAGCGTTCTCCGGCATCGAAAACCTCCTGGCGGCTGTCGGGCTCGCCGAATAGCTGGAGGATCTGCTGCCCGCTCTTGCCGCGGGCGAGGGCCTGGATCTCGTCGAACGAACGGTTCGAACGGGCTTGGGGTGCCCTGCACCCGGCGGCGCCGATCAGCAGCAAGGCCAGGCTTGCCAACAGGATTCCGATCTTCGAAACCATGGCGCTCCTCGATCCTGACGACCGGCCCCTCCTGTGCGGGCAGGAGAGGCCGGCTGGTTGTCACTTCCCCTGGCTGGGCGGCGGAATGGGACCATCTACGGGCTTCGGCCCAAGGGACGTAACCGGGGGCTCGAAGGGGTCAGGCTTTCCCTTCGTGGCCGACTCGTCAGGGACAGGATTCGCGGGCTTCTTGCGGTTCTCCATCTCATCCTCCTTGTAAGGGGCATTCGATGTCCGCGGCAGGGAGAACCCGCGAGCCTGTGTTTGGTTAGTGTGGGGAGGAGATGAAAATCCGCGAGGAAATCCGAAACCCTTTCATTGCCATTCGCCGTGGAGGACGAAGCCGGCCCAGTGATAGGGCGCGTGCCACCGGGTCTCCTTCCAGAGCGAGACCTGCGCCTGGCGCAAGGCTTGGGCCGGAGGCAGCTTGTCTCGCAGGAGACCGGTATAGAAGCGCTTCATGAGCTCGCTCGTGGAGCGGTCGTCAACGTCCCAGAGGGAGACGATCAGCCGCGATGCTCCGGCGTGGAGGAAGCCCTGGGTCAGCCCGACCATCCCCTCGCCTCCGACCTCCCGGCCCAGAGCTGTGCGGCAGGCGCTCAGCACCACGAGATCGGCGTGGAGGTCGAGGCTGGAGACCTCATAGGCCCGGAGCTGGCCGTCGACGGGACGGCCGGCGGAGTCGAAAGAGGAGAGGGCGAGGGCCGACAGCTCGGGATGGAGGTTGTCGAACAGGCTGTGGGTGGCGAAGTGGAGGATGCGGTAGCCGCTCAGCCGGCCGCTCTGCACCAGCTCTCGGCTCGCATCGAAGCCAGAGGCGGCGAGGACGCGCTCGGACCCGGCCAGGGCCAGGATCTCCTCGGCCTCTCGCCCGGCGTACGGCAACCTCGGCATGGCGGGGGTTCGACCGTTCGTCGCGACGACGGAGCGGTCGGGCTGGAGCGCGCGGAGCCGCTCGTCGTCAGGTCCCACGACCGGGTCCGCCACGACCGCCAGGAACCCGCGGGCGGGCTGCCGGCTGGCGACTTCGGAGCGCAGGGCGGCGAGGACCGAGACCGAGGGCAGGCTCACGATC